>NZ_JAQKGN010000002.1:0-574000 GCF_027956555.1 Agrobacterium sp. ST15.16.055 | reverse complement strand
ATGCATTACGATCTAGGATATATCGACCTGGAACAGAGAACGCTGCAAACAATCGACAATCCGTTCGGCACGAGATTGTCACCTATGTCTTAGGTACAAACTGTTACCTATGTCTCCGGTCTGGACATGATTTTAATGGCGCACCCGACAGGATTCGAACCTGTGACCTTTGGAATCGGAATCCAACACTCTATCCAGCTGAGCTACGGGTGCAGCGGTCACGCTTGAATCGCGTGCAGCGGTTGGTTCATACCCCAGCTTTGTTTGCGCATCAATGTCTAAAAATCAGAGTTTTGCGAAACGTTGTCTGTTTTTGGGCGGAACTCGTTGTGGGGCGTGTTTCGCGGCGGCCGCCGCCCTTTGCGCGGTGGCGGGGCGATGCGTCGTTTGACGTATTGTTTTTTGTTGGAACGGGGTTTCTCTTATAAGTAGTATGTTATTGCCGGGTCGAAACGCTGTTTTGCCGCCTTCATGAAGAGGTGCTCGGATGAGGTCAACGCCTTTCAAAAGCGGCTCGGGAAGCGGTTTTATCCCCTCAAAATTGGCGGGTAAATAGTCATACTTATTTTGCTCGCCGCGTGGCGATCCGGTGTCTGGGTTTGCGTCGTCGGCGATTAACTGTCAAATTATTATACAATATTAGTATCATCTACATTTATTTGGGATACAGTTTCGTGACGTTGTCGGTTATGATTTCGGCAAGGTAAAGGAACGAATCAGGCGGGGGATCGGATGGCTTTGCGATTGGCACACAGCAACGGGCCGCGGACGGAAAAGGCCGAAAACGGCAGCGCGGAAGCGGCGCATATCACGGCTATCGACTATGGGTTGCTGACGACTGCGATCAGCTATCATTTGCGGCACTCGCAACTTGCCGTGGCAAACGGTTTTGCCGATGTGCTGGCGGAGCAGGGATTGCGGCCGGCCGATTTTTCCGTTCTCGTCATCGTCGGCGGCAATCCGGGTCTCAAGCAGAGCGATGTGGCCGAAGCGCTCGGCATACAGCGCGCCAATTTCGTCGCCATCGTCGACAGCATGGAAGAGAAGGGACTACTCGTCCGCCGCAAATCGGAAGAGGACAGGCGCGTTCACTTCCTCGACATGACGGAGGAGGGCAGCAACCTTCTCGACCGGCTTTCCAACACCTGGCGGGATCGTGAGGACAAGCTGATCGACAGGATCGGCGGCAAGAAGGCCCGCGATCAGCTTCTGGCGCTGCTCGGACGCCTGCGCGACTGACATTCGAAGAGAGCGATGGGTCACAATGGCGCAGGCAGCCGCAAGGTGCGGCCTGGTTTGCAGATATTCCTGTCTTCCCATGTCTGCGGCGCCGGTGACGATCTTGCTGCGCTGGTCTTTCACGCGAGCCTGATCGGCGGCGGGGCTGAATTGCGTTGCAATTTTCCTGTGAAACCGCCAAGACGCGTAAGCATCTTCACGCCGTTGGGCGTGGAACCGCAATCATGCGATCGACTGGAGAGGCCCGGGACGGGAACGCCATGCTGAATATCGATACGAGTCATCCGCTTTATCGTCCCTTGTGGGTCCGGTTGCTCATCGTCGGCTTTTGCGCCGCATGGGCCGTCATCGAATTCGTCAATCGCGAGTTTTTCTGGGGAACCATCGTTGCCGGCATCGGGGCCTATGCGGCCTATGAATTGTTGCTGAAGTTCAAACCCGCTAGCGATGCCGCCAAAAGCGGGGACGGCACGAATGAGCACGCCGCCGAAAGCGCGCCCGCCGACAAGAACGATGCGGGCTGAAGCGCCTTCTATCTTTCGTTTGAGGTATCTTGCGGGATAAGGCCGTCCGTCACTTTTACCGGAAATGCTCCCGCGCCCGCAGCATCCTTATCGCCTGGTCGATCAGGAGATTGGCAGCCGTCATGCGCAGCGTCGCATTGTGCCGGAACTGCGGTTTCACCCGGTCGGGATGATTGAGGCGGGCAAAGGCGCGACGCTTCTCCGCAAGCGTTGCGGCCGTGTCCGCGTCGTGGATCGCCAGTTCCACCGAAACATCGGCAAGCGACGTCTTTTCGAGATGAGCCGGCATCGGTTCCGGTTCGGGTTCCTGCTCCGGTTCCGGCGGCGGCGCGGGGTCGGCCAGGAAGGCGAGATAGGCATCGAGATTGCCGTTCGCGGGCGGTGGCGCTTCTATCTGGGTATCGACAACGAACCCCGAGCTGAAACCGGCAATACGGTGGCCGGCGGGCGGTGAAGGCTCCGCGCCTTGTTCTTCCTCCTCCTGTTTTAGTCTTTCGACGACCGATTGGAAAACGGATTGTCCGAAGAGCATGCGGCTGTTCCCTGCGCCGGCCTCAATGATCCGGCCTTCATAGGGGATGAAGGTGGAGTCGGGCTTGCCATCTCGTCATGTGGTGGTCAGTTTGCGGCTTTCATCCAGAACCAGATCGTAAAGCAGGCGGGCGCTGGGCGGCAAAACACGGCCCTTGGTGGTGATGATGCTGTAGGGCTTAACAACGAGCTCGAAATCCGTCGGCAATATTCGGGTTCGGCCGATATCCGCCTGCTGGCCGGTAACGAATTCGGCCATGTCCTGGGCAATCGGGGCGATGGCGTCCGTGTTGCAGACAAGCGCAAGGGTGAGCACCACGGATGGCGTGTTGATGACGTTGCGCGGCATGGCGACGCCGTGGGTAAGGAACACATCTTCCATGGTTCTGCGTAAAAGCGCGCCGGGCGGCTGGAAGACCCAGTCGTAGCCGGAAAGGTCTTGCAAGGTCACGGGCGCGCCCTGAAGCAGCGGGTGACCTTCGCGCACCACCAGACAGGCGCGTTCTATGCCGATTTCATGGATGGAAAAGAGGCCGGGATCGAAATCGTCGGGAATGCGGCCGATGATGAAATCGTGGCGGGCCGCCAGCAGTTCGCGGGCCAGCACGTTGCTGCTTTCCACCTGCACGTTGATTTCGATGCCGGGATAGGTGTCCATGGCGCGCCTTATGGCGGGAACGACGAGGCTGATCGCCGGTGCAGTGACGGCGCCGATATAGACCGAGCCGCCGCTGCCGGATTTCATCTGGTTCAGTTCGCGGCTCGCCTCGCGCAGCTCCAGCAATATGGTGCGCGCCCGGCGCGCCAGCGCCTCGCCGAATTTCGTCAACACCACGCCGCGCGACGCCCGCTGACAGAGGGGTGATTTGACGATCGCCTCCATTTCCGAAAGCATGCGCGAGGCTGCAGGCTGCGTCATGTTCATGGCCGCGGCGGCCGCGCTCACCTGTCCGTGTTCCTCGATCATGACCAGCATGCGCAGGTGGCTCATCTTCAATCCGGCCCGCAGCAAGGGGTTGTCTTCAAAGACGAAAAGGGCCTCTGTTGTTTGCGCTTGCTCATACACTTTTAGGTTGTTCATTCGTCGTTTTATACCCCTCATCGGTTTTTGTATCGATTTAATATATCATAATTGATATATGGAAACTGATTTATTCTATTTGACAGTTATATGGATTCAGAACAATTTGCGGAATGCCGGGGAGGAGCGGCAGCTGTTCCATTTCGCAATTGCGAAATCGGAGTGAGCGCGATGCGGCTTCTTCCTCTGACGGCATGAATTTCATGGTGCACCGCAGCATGCGGGCTCCAGAGAAGGGCTCAAGGGAGAGAGTTTATGAAGTCCATTATTTCGCTGATGGCGGCTTGTGCCATCGGTGCTGCTTCTTTCGCAGCGCCGGCTTTCGCGCAGGACAAGGGTTCCGTTGGTATCGCCATGCCGACCAAGTCGTCCGCACGCTGGATCGACGACGGCAACAACATCGTAAAGCAGCTGCAGGAAGCCGGTTACACGACCGATCTGCAATATGCCGATGACGATATTCCGAACCAGCTTTCCCAGATCGAAAACATGGTCACCAAGGGCGTCAAGGTCCTCGTGATCGCATCGATCGACGGCACGACGCTGTCGGACGTCCTCAAGCAGGCCGGCGAGCAGGGTATCAAGGTCATCGCTTATGACCGCCTTATCCGCAACAGCGGCGACGTCAGCTACTACGCGACCTTCGACAACTTCCAGGTCGGCGTTCTGCAGGCGACTTCGATCGTCGACAAGCTCGGTCTGAAGGACGGCAAGGGTCCGTTCAACATCGAACTCTTCGGCGGCTCTCCGGACGACAACAACGCCTTCTTCTTCTATGACGGCGCGATGTCGGTTCTCCAGCCATACATCGACAGCGGCAAGCTTGTCGTGAAGTCCGGCCAGATGGGCATGGACAAGGTCGGTACGCTGCGTTGGGACCCGGCAACGGCCCAGGCCCGCATGGACAACCTGCTTTCGGCTTATTACACCGACGCCAAGGTTGACGCCGTCCTGTCGCCTTACGACGGTCTTTCCATCGGCATCATCTCCTCGCTGAAGGGCGTTGGTTATGGCACGAAGGACCAGCCGCTGCCGGTCGTTTCCGGTCAGGACGCTGAAGTTCCTTCCGTCAAGTCGATCATTGCCGGCGAACAGTATTCCACTATCTTCAAGGACACCCGCGAACTCGCCAAGGTGACCGTGAACATGGTCAACGCTGTCATGGAAGGCAAGGAGCCTGAGGTAAACGACACCAAGACCTATGAAAATGGCGTCAAGGTTGTTCCGTCCTACCTGCTGAAGCCGGTGGCCGTGACCAAGGAGAACTACAAGCAGGTTCTCGTCGATGGTGGTTATTACACCGAAGATCAGCTGAAATAAGCTCGACACACATGCGGGGATGGCTTGGCGTCATCCCCGTTTTTCCATAAAAATAAAAACGCCTGAATTAATCGGGCGCTGGATTGCGATATGGCCAATACCATTCTCGAAATGCGGAACATCACCAAGACGTTTCCGGGCGTGAAAGCGCTTGAGAACGTCAATCTCAAGGTTAAAGAGGGTGAGATCCACGCACTCGTCGGTGAGAACGGCGCAGGGAAGTCGACCTTGATGAAGGTCCTTTCCGGTGTTTACCCCGCCGGTACCTATGAGGGCGAAATCCACTATGAAGGCGCAGTGCGAAACTTTCGCGCCATCAACGACAGCGAAGATATTGGTATCATCATCATTCACCAGGAGCTGGCGCTCGTACCGCTCCTGTCGATTGCAGAAAACATCTTCCTCGGCAACGAAGTCGCCACGAATGGCGTCATCAGCTGGCAGCAGACCTTCAACCGCACCCGCGAACTTTTAAAGAAGGTGGGCCTGAAGGAATCGCCGGAGACGCTGATCACCGATATCGGCGTCGGCAAGCAGCAGCTGGTCGAAATCGCCAAGGCGCTGTCGAAGAGCGTGAAGCTGCTTATCCTCGACGAGCCGACGGCGTCGCTCAACGAAAGCGATTCCGAGGCGCTGCTGAACCTGTTGATGGAATTCCGCAAGCAGGGCATGACCTCGATCATCATCACCCACAAGCTCAACGAAGTGCGCAAGGTGGCCGACCAGATCACCGTGCTGCGCGACGGCATGACGGTGAAGACACTCGACTGCCACCAGGAAGAAATCAGCGAGGATGTCATCATCCGCAACATGGTGGGGCGCGATCTCGAAGATCGTTATCCGCCGCGCGACGTGCCGATCGGCGAGACCATTTTCGAAGTGAAGAACTGGAACGCCTATCACCAGCAGCACCGCGACCGCCAGGTTCTGCATGATATCAACGTGACCGTGCGCAAGGGAGAAGTCGTTGGCATAGCCGGTCTGATGGGTGCCGGGCGCACCGAATTCGCCATGAGCGTGTTCGGCAAGTCCTATGGTCACAAGATCAGCGGCGAGGTGCTGATCGACGGCAAGCCCGTTGACGTCAGCACCGTGCGCAAGGCGATCGATGCCGGTCTTGCCTATGTGACGGAAGACCGCAAGCATCTCGGTCTCGTGCTCAACGACAACATCCTGCACAATACCACGCTTGCCAATCTGGCCGGTGTGTCGAATGCAAGCATCATCGACGACATCAAGGAAATGAAGGTGGCGAGCGATTTTCGCACGCGTCTTCGCATCCGGTCTTCAGGCATTTTCCAGGAAACGGTCAATCTTTCGGGCGGCAACCAGCAGAAGGTCGTGCTCTCCAAGTGGCTGTTCTCCGATCCCGACGTCCTGATCCTCGATGAACCGACCCGCGGTATCGATGTCGGCGCGAAATACGAAATTTACACCATCATCAACCAGCTCGCTGCCGACGGCAAAGGCGTTCTGATGATCTCATCGGAAATGCCCGAACTGCTCGGCAATTGCGACCGCATCTACGTCATGAACGAAGGCCGCATCGTCGCTGAATTGCCGAAGGGAGAGGCGAGCCAGGAAAGCATCATGCGCGCTATCATGCGCTCAGGGGAGAAGAACTCATGAGTTCGGCAAACACAACAAACGAAGAAAGTAACGTCGTCTCGGTCACGTCCTATATTCGCTCCAATATCCGCGAATACGGCATGCTGATCGCGCTCGTCGCCATCATGGTTTTCTTCCAGTTCTACACCGGCGGCATCCTGTTCCGCCCTGTGAACCTGACCAACCTCATCCTGCAGAACTCGTTCATCGTCATCATGGCGCTGGGCATGCTGCTGGTCATCGTGGCGGGGCATATCGACCTTTCGGTCGGCTCCATCGTCGCCTTTGTCGGCGCGATAGCCGCCATATTGACCGTGCAATGGGGTATGAACCCGTTTCTGGCGGCGCTGATTTGTCTTGTCATCGGCGGCATCATCGGTGCTGCCCAGGGTTACTGGATCGCCTATCACCGTATTCCGTCGTTCATCGTGACGCTGGCGGGCATGCTGGTGTTTCGCGGCCTGACGCTGTTTGTGCTTGGCGGCAAGAATATCGGCCCGTTCCCTGCCGATTTCCAGATCATCAGCACCGGCTTCCTGCCTGACATCGGCGGCATTGAAGGTCTCAACACCACCTCGATGATCCTGACGATACTGATTACGGTCGTCATGTTCTATCTCGCATGGCGTCGCCGCGTGGTGAACGTGAAGCACGGCATCAATGTCGAGCCTTTCGGTTTCTTCATCGCCGAGAACCTTTTGATCGCGGCCGCGATCCTGTTCCTCGGCTACCAGCTTTCCACCTATCGCGGCCTGCCGAACGTGCTGATCGTGATGCTGGTTCTGATCGCGCTTTATAGCTTCGTAACACGTCGCACCACCATCGGTCGCCGCGTCTACGCCATGGGCGGCAATGAGAAGGCGACCAAGCTTTCGGGTATCAACACCGAACGCCTGAGCTTCCTCACCTTCGTCAACATGGGCGTGCTGGCGGGTCTTGCCGGCATGATCATCGCGACCCGCCTCAATTCGGCGACGCCGAAGGCCGGCGTGGGCTTCGAGCTTGACGTCATCGCGGCCTGCTTCATCGGCGGCGCTTCGGCATCCGGCGGCGTTGGCAAAATCACCGGCGCAGTCATCGGCGCCTTCATCATGGGTGTCATGAACAACGGCATGTCGATCGTCGGCCTCGGCATCGACTTCCAGCAGATGGTCAAGGGCCTCGTGCTGCTCGCCGCCGTGTTCTTCGACGTTTACAACAAGAACAAGGGCTGATCGGCTCACTCCTATCGCAGTCCGAAAAGTGGCCGGTTTCCGGCCACTTTCATAAGATGCAGGCGCAAGGCGCCGCTTAGAAGAGATAAAGGCGCCTAGCGCCGGAGGAAGGAAATCCCGTGCTCATTTCACAGATCAAAGATGCCAGCGGCAACATCACCGTAGCGGTTCGCGAAGAAGGCGGGCAGGCGCACGCCGTCAAGGGTGCGGCGTCGGTTTACGCGCTTGCCATGGAAGCCGCCAATGGCGGCAAGAGCCTTGCCGACGTCATTTCCGCCCATGGTCTCGGCGATGCCGTCGATCTTGAAAAGGCTTATGCCGAAGGTCGTTTCCTGCCGCCGATCACCCATCCCGATCCGGCGCATCTGCATCTGACCGGCACCGGCCTTACCCATCTGGGGTCGGCCGCGACCCGCGACAGCATGCACAAGAAGACCACGGAAGCGGCAGAAGAAAGCCTGACGGATTCCATGAAGATGTTCCGCATGGGTCTGGAAAACGGCAAGCCCAAGGCTGGCGAAAAGGGCGTTCAGCCCGAGTGGTTCTATAAGGGCAACGGCCACGTGGCGGCAGCACCGGGTGCGGCGCTTACCTCTCCATCCTTCGCGCTCGATGGTGGCGAAGAGCCTGAGATGGCCGGCATCTACGTGATTTCCGACAAGGGTGAAGCGGTGCGCATCGGTTTTGCCGTGTCGAACGAGTTTTCCGATCACGTTACCGAGCGGATCAACTATCTGTACCTCGCCCATTCCAAGCTGCGTCCGGCAAGCTTCGGCCCGGAAATCCGCGTCGGCGCCCCGCCGTCGGATATTCGCGGCACTTCGCGCATCCGTCGCGGCGACAAGGTCATCTTCGAAAAGCCCTTCGTTTCGGGTGAGGACAACATGTCCCACACCTTCGCGAACCTCGAATATCACCACTTCAAATACGGCCTGTTCCGCGCCCCCGGTGACGTTCATGTGCATATGTTCGGCACCGCGACGCTTTCCTTCGCAGACGGCATCAAACCGGAAGCGGGCGACGTCTTCGAAATCGAAGCCGCCGGTTTCGGCCTGCCTCTGAAGAATCCGCTGGCCGTTGACGCGGAAGAAGAGATCAGCGTTCGGCAGATATGATCTGCAGGCCATCTTTGCGAATGATGGGGGGAGCTATTGCTCCCTCCATTCGTCCACACAAGGCCGGAATGACGCAAGTCATATTGTCTGCGTCAGGTTACCGTGAGGCAAAATCCTCCAGATGCGAAACATCCGCCAATGAGACAACGGCGCGGTTCTGCCAGTAATCGTCTTCCTTCAAATGCGTGATGCTTCCGGGGCGCGCCGGAAAGCTGACATAACCGGCGCTGTCGATCGGCATCTTGATCCATGCCGCGATGACGAATGTTAGAGCGAAGCCATGGGTCACGATGATCTGCGTGGCGCATGGCCGCGCGATGATCATGTCTACGGCCCGATATACCCTTTCGGCGAATTCGCGCCGGGTCTCGCCATCGGCTATGCCGCCGCGGTGATCTAGACGATTATGGTGCGGTGCCGGGATTTGGCGGTCGTCCAGCCATTGCTGCGGCATACCCTCGGCTTCGCCGTAGCTCATTTCCCGCAAGTCCCGCGTGAATTCGATCGGCTGACCAAAGCCTTCGGCGATGATCTCGGCCGTCTGTGAGGCCCGAAGCAGGTCGGAGCTGAAGATTTCCACGGGCTCGCCGCCAACCAGCGTCGCCAGCCTGGCGGCCGCCGCTGCCGCACCGGCTCTGCCGAGCGGCGTCAGTTCGGTATCATACCAGCCGCCAACCTTGTTTTCGATGTGGTGAAAGGATTGCGGGTGCGTCACCACAAAAATGTTCTTCACGATTGTCTCCTGTTGTCGTCAGGCCTGTTCAATTCCCCATAGCTTGCCTTCGCCAACTTCCACGGAGTTGCCCGCAGGGTCGCGGATATAAACGGAATAGCTGTCATTCGGCCAGCGGTGGTAATGTTCGATGGGGATTCCGAATGCTTCAAAACGCGTCTTCCAGGCATCCACGTCCTGTTTGTCTTTCGCATAAAAGCAGAAGTGGCCTTCGCCTGCCGCGCCATGGCGGGGAATGGGATTTTCTGGATCAGCCTTGCGCGACTTCTCGGGATCGAAAACCAGCAACATCTGCTGCCCACATCTGAAAAACACAAATTGCCCGGGCAGTTTGCGGACGATCTCCAGCTCGAAGACATCCCGGTAAAAGGCTTCGGCGGCATCGAGATCGTCCACATAAATTGCGGTTTCCATGATGGCTGCTGGCGGTCGCATGGTCCCTCCGATGGTTCAGACGCGGTGGCGAATGATGGACAAATGGCAGGCGGCGTCACGTCTTGTAGGTCAGCACCGTCAGATCGTGTTTGCCGACGCCACGTTCCAGAACGGTCCAGCCGCAGTTGACATAATAGTCTTCGAGTCCCCGCTGGCAGCAGAGATAGCTGGTCTCGTGGCCAAGTTTGGCCGCCCTTTGCGTCGCGGCCTGCAACAAGGCTCGCGCCACGCCCGAGCGCCGACGGTCTTCTTCCACCCACAGGGCTGCGACCCAGGGCAGATATTGCGGACGCTCTTCCAGGTCGCAATGAATGAGGAAGGAGGAGCCGACATAATCGCCGCCGTCATGGGCGACAAAGCCGGTGGGCAGCGCATGGGGGTTGGTCATGTCCTTCAGGTGCTCGGCGACGTTGCCCACCTGAAGGCCGCTATCCTGCCACCAGGCCGTCCAGACCCTTTCTGCTATGATGGGTCCATGCGACTGGCAGTCGCGATAGTCGGAAATGCTGTACAATGCCGTCTCCCGGCCGACTTTCCTCCCGCGGGTGGAAGCCGGATCATGCTTTCAAATCGATGCGGGGATTAAACCGGGTGGGACGGCGTTTCGCAACCGCCAACTTGTCGCGTCGGATCAGAGTTTCGTTGCCGTCACATGCAGCCATGCGGTCGGGAGCTGGTCGTAACCGCTGCCCTGCCTTGCCTCGATCTCCACCGTCGCCCAGCCAAACTGGCCGTAAACGTCTTCAAGCCAGGGCTTCGAAGGGTAATTGTAATAACGGCCGAACATGTCGCGGCCTTCCGCTTCTCCCGCCTTGAAGCTGGCGTAAAAAACGCCGCCCCGTTTCAGCGCGATGTGGATGCGACCGATAATGCCCGGCAGGGCAGGGCGGGGCACATGCAGCAGGCAGGCATTGGCCCAGACGCCGTCATATCGCTCACGCTCGTCCATATCCTCGAACAGCAATGTCCGGACAGGAATGCCGAGCCGGGCCTGCGCCGCTTTGGCGATTTCAGGCGTTCCATCGGTGGGGTGGACATCGTAACCGGCGGCCAGCATGAATTCGCTGTCCTGCCCGCCGCCGCATCCCAGTTCTAGAATGCTTGCACCCTCGTGAAGCCGCGCCAGGAATGTTTCCAGATGCGGGCGATCTGCCGCCTGCCCGCGCGAGGTATAGGCTGCGGCGTTACCCGTATAAAAGCCGATTGTATCGTCGTCCTTGGCAACCATGGTCTCAGCTTTGCGACTGGCTCTGGCCCTGCGATTGCTGCACGGTGACCGACACATTCAGGGTCTCACCGGCAGGGCCGACGCGCATACCGGATATAGGCGCGCAATCGCGGTAGCAGAGGCCGGATGCGATGCGGACGTAACGGTCATCGGGGCAGATATTGTTGGCAGCGTCGAAGCCCACCCAGCCCAGCCCCTGAAGATGAACCTCGGCCCAGGCGTGGGTGGCGGTCTGTTCCTCCACCTCTTCCATCATCAGATAACCGGAAACATAACGCGCGGGCAGGCCCATCAGCCGGGCTGCGGAAATCAGGATATGGGCATGGTCCTGGCAGACGCCCTTGCCCGCTTCCAGCGCCGCTTCCGCCGTGGTTTCGATATCGGTCGCGCCGGGCATATACTCCACCTTGCGGTGAATATTTTCCATGAGGTCGTGCAGGCGGGCCAGCTCGCTGTCGCCGGCGCTCACCTTCACCAGTTCGCGCACCAGCTTTCCCGGTTTGGTAAGCGGCGTCTCTCGCAGGAAAAGCCAGAGCGGTGCGTTGCCGATGTGGTGTCCGAACACGCCCGCCTTGTCCTGCGTGCTCACCGTGCCGCTTGCCACGACCTTCACCCGCTTTTGCGGGCCTTCGGTTTCCACCAGCGCAACGCGGTTGCCGAAATGGTCGTCATAGGCCACTTCGACGGTGGCGCCATCGACCGAGACATCCCAGTTTTCCACCGTCTGGCCCGGGCCGGTCCGCGGCGTCAGGCGCAGCCGCTGCAACGCATAGGGCATCGGCTCGTCATAGACATATTCCGTCGTATGGGTGATTTTCAGACGCATAAGCTGTCCCCGTCCACGCGCTTATTGATAGAAGCGGTAGCCTTCCGTGATTTCCTGTCCCAGTTGGCCGTTGCGGTTGACGAACCTCTCCAGAAATTCGTGCAGGCCCTCGTCCATGACCCGGGCGATGGTGGTCGCGCGCAGGCTGTCGCGAATGCTTTCCGCCGTGTCATGCGCCTTGTGCCTCTCGCTGTAATCCTCGGCTATATGGTTGAGGTTGCTGGCGATCTTTTCATAACAATAGGCCAGCGAGCGCGGCATGCGGCCATTGAGAATGAGGAAGTCGGCAATATTGGCCGGCTTGTATTCCGCATCGTAGACCCAGCCATAGGAACGGTGCGCCGAGACCGAACGCAGGATGGATTCCCACTGCGCATTGTCCAGCGACGACCCCACATGGGCGACCGCCGGCAGCAGCACGTAATATTTGACGTCGAGAATGCGGGCCGTGTTGTCCGCCCGCTCGATGAACGTGCCAATGCGGGAGAAATTGTAAAGATCGTTGCGCAGCATCGAGCCGTGGAAGGCGCCACGCACCAGACCGGCGCGATGTTTGATGACATCGATTGTCTGCGGCAGTTCCGCGTGGTTGAGCTTACGGCCGAGGATATTCTTCAGCTCGATCCAGAATTCATTGGTGGCTTCCCATGTCTCGCGCGTCAGCGCCGTGCGCACCATGCGGGCGTTGTTGCGGCCCGCCTCTATGCAGGACATGACGCTGGAAGGGTTCGATTTTTCCCGAAGCAGATAATCGATCGCATCCGCCGTCGTCACCTTCTCTTGCTTTTCGAGAAAGGCTTCGCGCACGCCCGCACTTTGTAGCACGCCATCCCAGTCCTCATCGCCGCTGCCGCTGCGCGTCAATGAAACGCGCAGGCCCGCATCGATCAGCCGGGCGATGTTTTCAGCGCGCTCGATGTACCGGAACATCCAGTAGAGCCCGTTTGCCGTTCTGCCCAGCATGGCTTAATCCTCCAGTACCCAGGTATCCTTGGTGCCGCCGCCCTGGCTGGAATTGACCACCAGCGAGCCCTTTTTCAGCGCCACGCGGGTCAGGCCGCCGGGAATGATCTGCACCTTGTCCGAGACGAGCACGTAGGGGCGCAGATCGACATGGCGCGGCGCGATGCCGTTTTTCACCATGATAGGCACGGTGGAGAGCGACAGCGTCGGCTGCGCGATGTAATTCGAGGGGCGCGCCCGCAGCTTATCGGCAAACAGTGCGCGTTCGCGTTTCGTCGCCGTGGGGCCGACCAGCATGCCGTAACCGCCCGAACCGTGGACTTCCTTGACAACCAGTTCGGCGAGGTTGTCGAGCACATATTTCAGGCTGTCGGGCTCGGAACAGCGCCAGGTCGGCACATTTTCCAGGAGCGGCTTGCGGCCGGTATAGAACTCGACGATCTCGGGCATGTAGGAATAGATCGCCTTGTCGTCGGAAATGCCGGTGCCGGGGGCATTGGCGATGGTGATGTTGCCGGCGCGGTAGACATCCATGATGCCGGGCACGCCGAGCGCCGAATCCGGCCGGAAGGTCAGCGGATCGAGGAAGTCGTCGTCGACGCGACGATAGAGAACGTCGATTGCTTCATAACCGCGGGTGGTGCGCATCTTGACCTTGCCGTCCATGACACGCAGGTCGGATCCTTCCACCAGCTCCACGCCCATCATGTCGGCGAGGAAGGAATGTTCGTAATAGGCGGAATTGTAGATGCCGGGGGTCAGCACCGCGACGCGCGGCTTGCCGGTGCAGCCAGGCGGGGCGAGCGAGGCGAGCGACTGGCGCAGCAGATAGGGGTAATCCTCCACCCGCCGCACGCGGTTTTCATGGAAGAGTTCCGGGAACATCTGCATCATCGTCTCGCGGTTTTCCAGCATATAGCTGACACCGGAAGGCGTGCGGGCATTGTCTTCCAGAACGTAGAACTGGTCTTCGCCGGTGCGGACAATGTCAGTGCCGACAATGTGGGTATAGACACCGCCGGGCGGGGTGAAGCCGATCATTTCCGGCAGGAACGCTTCGTTCTTCTCGATGATTTCGCGGGGAATGCGCCCGGCGCGGATGATTTCCTGTTTGTGATAGATATCGTCGAGGAAAGCATTGAGGGCGAGGACGCGTTGTTCGATGCCCTGGGCCAGTTTGCGCCACTCGCGGCCGGAGATGATGCGCGGGATGATATCGAAGGGGATCAGTTTTTCTGAACTGTCGGCATGGCCATAGACTGCGAAAGTAATACCGGTTTTTCGAAAGATGTTTTCCGCGTCTTTTGATTTCTGGATCAGGTGCGCCCTGTCCTGTCGGCTGTACCACTCGTTATAGTTTTCATATGGGCTTCGCGGCGTGTCGTCCGCATTTATCATTTCGTCAAATGCCAACTTCGATGTCCCCTTTTTTGCCATTTGAATACAACGAGAAATGCAATGCAAGAACTATGCAGGCCTCCCCGAGAAGATTTTTTGTCGCCTTAGAGTTTTAAAAAAGAAGCGTTTTTTGGGTTTCAGCCTATAAATGCGGCATTGGCAAATTGGTTGCGCGGTGGCGAGGGGTGTAATGAGGTGGCCGTGCTGTGTACGCCCTGGGCGAATGCATAAATTTTAGTCGATCGCTTTCGATTGAAGAATGTCGGACGTTGCATCAGAAAATCTGAAAGATGTGATCACCAAAACACCTTTGACCTTTTTTTCGGATGCGGATACCGCCTTGCTGAATACTCAGCTCGATCACGCGCGGGTTTTGCGTCAAGTCGAAGAAGTGTCAATTCGCCGCCTGTCCTAACACCGCGTTCGGTTACGGGCATCGTGCGGCACAGGGGATGTTCCCATGTCGCTCGACCGTCTGGCTCCGGCCATCTTCGTCTTTCTCTGGTCGACCGGCTGGGTCACCGCCAAATATGCGGTCTATTATACCGGACCGCTCACCTTTCTCTGTCTGCGCTATCTGCTGGCGGGGGCGCTGCTGTGGGTGATCTGCCGCGTTTCCTCCATCCAGTGGCCTCAGCGACGTGCCGATGTCTTCCGGGCGATCCTGTCCGGCGTCTTCCTGCACGGTCTTTATCTCGGCATGATCTGGTGGGCGATCGGGCAGGGCGTGCCGGCGGCGATCGGCGGTATCATCGCCGGTCTGCAGCCGCTGATGACGGCGGTGGCCGCCCGTTTCATGATCGGTGAGAAAATCTCGCCCCTGCAGCGCGCCGGCCTGCTTATCGGCTTTGCCGGCATCGCCATTGCCGTGCTGCCGAAGGTCATGGCCACCGGTGCTGTCGGCCTGTCGGTGCCGCTCTACGCCGTGGCGGTCAATGTGCTGGGCATGACGTCGGTGACCTATGGCACGCTCTACCAGAAGAAATATGTCCATGGCGGAAACATCATGGCGGTAGCCACGCTGCAATATGTCGGTGCGTTGCTGGTCACCGTTCCCTTCGCGCTTCTGCTGGAGGATGGGCATGTGGACTGGAGCCTTGGCCTTGCCGCCACGCTTGCCTGGTCCGTGGGTGCGATCTCCATCGGCGCCGTGGCGTTGCTTCTTTATCTGATCCGGCGCGGGCAGGTCTCGCGGGCCGCCTCGCTGATCTATCTCGTGCCGCCGCTTGCCGCCGTGGAAGCCGCGCTGCTTTTCGGCGAAACGCTGACACCCGCCATGATTGCCGGCACCGTTCTGGCGGTAACGGGGGTTTATCTCGCCAATCGCAGGCCTGCCGCAGCGGTTGCGACGCGTTAATTACTACAACCGCATATTAGGGGTTTGTTAACCATAAAATTATACCTCTCGTTAATCCAAAGATTTGGCGGGGGTTACATGTCTATTTCACGTCGTGGTGTTCTGTTCGGATTGCCGTTGTTTCTGGCTGGCTGCGCGAATACCGGTATTGGCCAGCAGAGGCTGAATTATGCGGCAAAGCCGGAGGAGAAATTCCCGCTTCCCGCCATGCATCTCGACAAGGTCAAGCCGGAGCTTCGTCGGCAGGAAGTCAGCTACGACACCAGACACCCGGCAGGAACGGTTGTCGTGGATACGCCGGCGCGGCGGCTTTATTACGTTATGGGCGATGGTCGCGCCATGCGTTATGGCGTCGGTGTCGGCCGGCAGGGTCTTGCACTGAAGGGCGATGCCTATATCGGCCGCAAGGCGGAATGGCCGTCCTGGACGCCGACTGCGAACATGATGCGCCGTGATCCGCGCAATCTGAAATTCGCCGGCGGTATGGCGGGCGGCCCGAATAATCCGCTCGGCGCACGCGCGCTCTATCTCTATCGCGGCGGCAACGACACCATGTTCCGTCTGCACGGCACCAACCAGCCGCAATCCATCGGCCACGCCATGTCGAGCGGCTGCATTCGCATGCTGAACCACGACATCATCGATCTTTACAGCCGCGTGCCGGTGGGTTCGAAGGTTGTTGTCTTGCAGGCATGAGGAAGAGGCGGATTTTTCCGCCTTTGGCTCGCCAGAAAATGCCTGTATCCTTGAGTTGATTTTTTCGGCAAAAGGTCAATTTTGCGCTTGAAAATCAACCATGTGTGGAATGCCTCCCTTTCTGTATTTAAGGGAGTTCTGCTATATCGGAAACGTGATTTCCGGTGTCAGAGACGTGTATCCATAAAGGCGTAAATGCACTGTATCGAGCGCGGCACCACTTCAACGGGGACACATGACCATGGCAACTTTCGACTCTCTCTCCCGCTATCGCCCGCAGGCGCTCGGGGCGCTGCGCATCATGACGGCGCTACTTTTCATTTCGCATGGAACGCAGAAGCTGTTCGGTTTTCCGGCATCGCAGATGGAAGGCTCCCTGCCGACAATGCTGCTCGTGGCGGCGCTTCTGGAATTCGTCGGCGGCGTTCTCGTGCTGATCGGCCTGTTCACGCGTCCGGTCGCCTTTATCCTGTCCGGTCAGATGGCCGTTGCCTATTTCATCGCGCATGGACCGAAGAGCTTCTTCCCGGCCCTGAACGGTGGCGACGCCGCCGTTCTGTTCTGCTTCATCTTCCTCTATCTGTTCGTTGCCGGTCCAGGCGCTTTCTCTGTGGATGAGCGCCGCGCCTGATTGGCCGAGATGGTCACTGATCTTTATCGAGGCCCCGCATGGCTGAAGCCATGCGGGGCCTTGTGTCTTGAAGTGGCAGAAACTTCGGCCGTCGCCGAAGCATTGGTGCGTGTTTTCGGGTTAGCAACGGTTCATCCTGAACGACGTTGGAAGATCGATCCGTGACCCCTCAGAACACCATAGCCCGTGAATTGCTGTTTCTCGCCTTGCTGTCCACGCTGTGGGCCGCATCCTATACTTTCATCAAGATCGGGGTGGAGACGATACCGCCGATCACCTTCATCGCGTCGCGTACGATGATAGCCGGTCTGCTGCTTTTTGCAGTGATCCGCCTGCGCGGGCTGCGTCTGCCCACGGATTTGGCGACGTGGCGGCTGTTTTTCATTCAGGCCTGCATCAACAGCGTTCTGCCCTTCACATTAATCGCCTGGGCGGAACAGAGCATCGATGCCGGGCTTGCCGTCATTCTCAATGCAACGACGCCGATCTTCACCTTTCTTCTCACCGCGCTGGTCATCCGGCACGAGGCGGTCAGCGGGCGCAAGCTGTTCGGCACCATTGCCGGCATGACGGGCGTTTGCCTCATCATCGGTATGGAAGCGCTTGATGGAGCGGGCGAGGCGATATGGAGCCAGCTCGCCGTGCTGACGGCGGCGTTTTCCTATGCCTGCGCGGCCATTTTCAGTAAAAATTTCAAAGGGCTCGATCCGATCATGCCGGCCGCCGGCTCACTCATCTGCGGTGCTGTCCTGCTGTTGCCCGTGAGCCTGATCGTTGACCGACCCTGGACATTGTCACCTTCGGCGGCTTCACTGATGGCACTTGTGTGCCTCGGCGTCTTTTCCACCGCGCTCGCCTTCATGATCTATTTCCGGCTGATGCAGACGCTCGGTTCGGTCGGCACCACGTCGCAGGCGTATCTGCGGGTCCCGGTCGGCGTCGCCATCGGTATGGCATTTCTCGGCGAGGTGCCGACCCCGGTCATGTGGGTGGGGCTCGTCTGCGTCATCGCCGGCGTGCTGGCCATGACCTTGCCGTCACGACGCCGGGCGGTTGGGCAGGGCGGTTGAGGCAAAGAAAAGCCCCGCAAAGCCTGGGCTTGCGGGGTGAAATTTAAAAGCGCCTGGGTGCACGACAACCGCATGTAGACCGAGCGGGTGCCGCTTGTTTCTTCTCCCCGAGGGGGAGAAGTCCGCGGCAGCGGGATGAGGGGGCGCCCCTCGCCGGATTTCGGAGAGCTTGCCCCCTCATCCGACCCTTCGGGCCACCTTCTCCCCGGCGGGGAGAAGAAAGGCGCGGCAGCGCCGAGCGCCTCAGAGCGACTTAGCGGTTGCGGCCGCGATTGCCGTTGCCGGAAGCGCGCTTTTCCTGGCCGTTGCCGCCAGGAGGGGCGTGGCGGTTGGCGCCGCTGCCGCCGGGCTTGCGGGCCGGGCGGCGGTGCTTGCGCGGGCCGGCCGGACGGCCTGCATCGCCTTCTGCCTGCTTCACGCGTTTGAAGTCGGAGGTGACTTCCAGATCGTTGTCGGCATCGCGCGGCGCATGGTGGCGGGACGGGCGGGATTCGCCGTTGTGACGGCCGCCTTCACGCGGGCCGCGCTGCTGGCCGCCATTGTTGTTGCGGCCGCCACGGTTGTTGTTGGGGCGCGTCGGGCTGGCAAGCACGGACGGGCGTTCGCCCGAGGCAACCGGAATATCGATCTTCATCAGCTTTTCGATGTCGTGCAGCAGGCGGGTTTCGTCCGGTGCGCAGAAAGCGATGGCGATGCCGTCACGGCCGGCGCGGGCGGTACGACCGATGCGGTGAACATAGGCGTCAGGCACTTCCGGCAGGTCGTAGTTGAAGACGTGCGTCACAGCCGGAATGTCGATGCCGCGGGCGGCAACGTCGGTTGCAACCAGAACCTTGATATCACCGTCCTTGAAGCCCTTCAGTGCCCGCTCCCGCTGGCCCTGGCTCTTGTTGCCATGGATGGAAGCGACCTTGAAGCCGATATGTTCGAGATGCTTGTAGAGCTTTTCCGCGCCATGCTTGGTGCGCAGGAAAACGATGGCGCGGCCATCCGGGTTTTCGTTCAGCGACTTTTTCAGGAGATCGGTCTTGTCGTTCTTTCCGGCAACGAAATGCACATATTGCTCGACCTTGTCGGCAGCCTTGCCCGGAGGCGTGACTTCGACCTTGACCGGATCGGTCAGGTAGCTGTGCGACAGATCGGCAATCGCCTTCGGCATGGTGGCCGAGAACAAAAGCGTCTGGCGCTTGGCCGGAACCATTCTGGAAATCTTGCGCAGATCGTGGATGAAGCCGAGATCCAGCATCTGGTCCGCTTCATCGAGCACCAGATAGGTAACCTTGGAGAGCGAGATGGCGTTGCGGGCGATGAGGTCCAGCAGACGGCCGGGGGTGGCCACCAGAATGTCCGTGCCCTTTTCGAGCTGGAGCTGCTGCTTGTTGATCGATGCGCCACCGACAACCTGGTTGATGCGCAGCGGCGTCTTCTTCACGAAAGAGCGCAGGTTTTCGCCGATCTGGTTCACCAGCTCGCGGGTGGGGGCGAGGATGAGGGTGCGGCAGGTGCGGTTTGCCGGGCGGTCGGCTTGCTTCATCAGCATTTCGATGATCGGCAGGCCGAAAGCGGCGGTCTTGCCGGTGCCGGTCTGTGCGAGGCCGATCAGGTCGCGGCCTTCAAGCAGCAGCGGAATGGCCTTTGCCTGAATAGGGGTGGGAGCGGTATAGCCAAGCTGGGTAACGCTGGCCACGATCTTTTCGGAGAGGCCGAGTTCGCTAAAACTGGTCAATATAATGCCTTTCGGGGCGCCAAAAACCATTCGTCCGGAGCAGAGCTGCTGTCCGGCGGTTTCGGCGTCAAGAACCCCGCGTGAATTGGGAACTTGTGGGTTGGAATAACTTTCTGCGCATCAGTGCGGCACATGCCGTCTTCTGTCTTCTCTGCGCTTTTCCTTCATGCGGGCCGGATACCTTAAGGGTGTTTTCCGGTCATACGCTGCAGCTCACGCGGCTGCCGAAGGTGAAAGCTTGACGGGGATGTGGGCGTTTTGCGCATCAAAGTCAAGCGATAGTTTTGTAACATGGCCGCAGGCGGGCGCATGGCAGCCATGCGCATCGGTGGCCGGCGATTGCCGCAACGACGCGGGTGCAGCCGAAGAATTATGGTTAAAAAAGGGTAACGACACCCTCGAATACATAGCAAAGATCGATTTTCTCACATAACGTTTTCTGAGACGGCGTCCGGAAATATTTGATTCGACAGGGATGGACTGCAAGGTGTGGAGTATCGATTGACCGAAGGCTGCGGGTTGCTGGAAAAGGCTTGCAAGGCTGTTGCCGCCCTCGACCTGCCCGCGTGCATCAAGGACAGCGAGCTGCGCTATGTCGTGGTCAATGCCGCCTATGCCCGGGTCATGGGGCAAGAGCCTTCAGGATTTGAAGGTCATACCACTCTTTCCCTCTCCGCCGACATTCGCGATGCAGAGCGGGAGGATCGTGAGCGTCGTTCGCTGGTCTTTGCGACTGACGAGACGATAGCCTGTCATGTCCCGACCAGCGTGGAATCGTCCTTGCTTCGCTGCGAACGCTTCGTGGGTGAAGACGGCAATCTTTTCCTGTTCGAAATGTTCGAGGAGACGCCGTCGGCTGTTTCGCGCAAGTCCGCGGCCGTGGGCGGTGCGTCGGATATTTTGTTCAGCAGCGGCGTCATGGATTTCATCGATGCCGGCATCGTCGTTTATGACCGGGATAATCGGCTGGTCTATTGTAACGCGCGCTTCGCAGAGTTTTACGGTGATCTCGACATCGAGCTGAAACCCGGCATCCGGCTCGAAGCATTGATGAAAACGCTCTATTTTTCGAGCGGATATCGTTTTCTGGAGGGTGACGCGCCGTCTTTCGAAGACTGGATGCAGAAGCAGCTGCGTGATTTTTCCCTCTCCTATCTCGAAAGGGTCGAACAGTTTGCCGACGGCCGCTGGGTGCGCATGATCAACAAGCGGCTGGACAACGGCATGCTTGTCGGGCTCAGGGTAGATGTGACCGAGTTCAAGGCGCATGAGACTCTTCTGAGCACACAAATCCGCGAGACATGGCTGCTGCGCGCTGCGCTTGAACAATTGCCGGTCGGCGTGTTCCTGAGGGATCAGGACAGGCGGCTGACCTACGCCAATGCCGCCTACGATACGTTCCTGGGCGGTAATCTCGCCGACTATATGGGCAAGACCGAATCCGAAATGTTCCCGCAGAACGGCTCCCAGTTCCAGCAGGAAAACGAACGGATTTTGCAGACCGGAGAGGCGCTCGAACGCACGGGAAACATGCCTCAGCGCAACGGACAGGCCATTCCCGTCATCACCCGGCTCGGCCGGGTTGCGACGCCGGATGACGAATATTATCTGGTGGGTTCCGTTACCGATGTCAGCCTTTTGCAGGAGCGGGAAAAGGCGCTGATCGCCGCCCAGGCCGAAGCCGAGAAGCTGCACCGCCAGCTTGAAGCGGTTCTTCATGCCCTGCCGGTGGGCGTGCTGCTGCTCGACGCCGATCTCGTCATCGAATATGTCAATCCGTTCTTTTATGAGGTCTGGGGAGAGATCGGCGGCGAAAAGTCGCTTGTCGGCAAAACTTATCGCGAATTCATGGAGATGAATTTCGACAGCGGCCTTTATGACTATGGCGACAGGCCTTTCGATGAGGTCTATGGCGAGCGGGTGCAGCGGCTTTTAAAGGAGGAGGTCTTTGCGCCCCGTGAGGTGCGAAGCAAAAGCGGCAAGGTCACGGTCATTTCGAAAACCCGGCTCGAAGGCGGGAAAATCCTCAGCACCTATGCCGATGTCACCGATGTGCGCATGCGCGATGTCGAGATCAGCAAGGCGAAGGCCGAACTGGAGCGGGTCGGCGAATATATGCAGGGAGCCACGCGCGCCATGGCGCAGGGGCTGGTGCTGGTCGAGCAGGGCACGATCATCATGTCCAACGAGGCGATGGCGCGCATGTTCGACGTTCCGCCGCATCTCCTGGAAAAGGGCTGCAACTGGTCGGGTTTCTTCGCCCATTGCGCCGGCCGCGGCGATTTCGGCACGGCCGAGGAGGCTGCCGAGACGCTGCGCGCCTGGAGGGAGAATATTGCCGCCAACCGGCCGTTTTCGTGGCTCATCCATGTCGCTGGCAAAAGCTGGCTCAATCTGGAAGCCACCAACAGTTCCGGCAATTACTGGCTCATCATCGTCACCGATGTGACCGAGATGAAGCTGCGTGAAGAGGAATTGCAGCGGCTTCTGTCACGCGCGGAAGCGGCGGATCGGGCCAAATCGGAATTCCTGGCCAATATGAGCCACGAAATCCGCACGCCCATGAATGGCGTTCTCGGCATGGCGGAGCTTCTGGCCAAATCCAATCTCGATACGCGGCAGAAGACCTTTACCGATATCATCGTCAAATCCGGCAATGCGCTTCTGACGATCATCAACGACATTCTCGATTTTTCGAAGATCGAGGCCGGGCAGATGAGGCTGCGCAGCGTGCCCTTCGATCCGGCGGAGGCGGTCGAGGATGTGGTGTCGCTCCTGTCCTCGGCGGCGCTTGAAAAGGACATTGAGCTGATCGTCCGGATCGATGCTTCTGTCTTCGGCAAGGTTATCGGCGATGCCGGCCGCTTTCGGCAGATCGTCACCAATATCGTTGGAAACGCCGTCAAGTTTACGGAAACGGGGCATGTGCTGGTCGAGCTTTCGGCGCGGTCGGCGGAAACGTCCGAGGCCATTCTGTCATTGCGCGTCGAAGACAGCGGGATCGGCATTCCGGCCGACAAGCTTGAAACCATCTTCGACAAGTTCAGCCAGGTCGATGGTTCCGCCACGCGCCGGCACGAGGGAACCGGGCTGGGGCTGGCGATTACGGTCGGGCTCGTCGGTTTGTTCGATGGCGCGATCAATGTCGTCAGCGACGTTGGAAAGGGATCGACTTTCGAGGTCAATATTCCGTTTCAGGTGACCGAGAGACAGCGCGATCTCCCGTTTCTTTCCGTGGCGATCGACGATATTCGCGTGCTCGTCATTGACGATAACGACGTCAACCGCCGTATTTTGACGGAGCAGTTGAGAAGCTGGGGCATAGACGGCCACGCGGTGGGTGACGGACCTACTGGCATTGCGGTGCTGGAGGAGGCGGTGGCGCTTGGATTTGCCATTGACGCCGTCATTCTCGACTATCACATGCCCGTCATGAACGGGCTGGATGTGGTGGAGCGGATCCGGGCGGATGCGCGTTTTGACGATATCGCCATTGTTTTCCTGACCTCCATGGATGTCGTCGGTGACGAGACGCTGTTCACCGATCTCAACGTGCAGGCGCATCTGATGAAGCCGGCACGGGCGCGGCTGCTCCGTTCCACCCTGTTCGATGTGGTGCGGGATGTGCGCCTGAAACGCGCTCGCCAGGCTCCGGCGCTGCTTGAGGCAGGCCACGATGCGCGCGCCGTCCGGCCGGAAAACGGCCCCGTGGTGAGGAAACAGCGGGCTGACACAGCCACGGCAGTGCCTTTACGGCATCGGTCCAATCTGGTCGATGTGCTGGTGGCGGAAGACAATGACGTCAACCAGATAGTCTTCAGCCAGATACTGCAGCAGGCGGGTCTGCGCTTTCTGATTGTCGGCAATGGCAAGAAAGCCGTGCAGGCGTGGCAGGAGAATAATCCCGCACTTATCCTGATGGATGTCTCGATGCCGGTCATGAACGGGCATCAGGCGACGCAGGCCATACGTGCCGCGGAACGGACCGCCGCCGACGGCCGACATGTGCCGATCATCGGCGTAACCGCCCATACGCAGGAGGCGGACCGTGAACTATGCCTGGAGGCGGGTATGGATGACTATCTGTCGAAGCCCATTAGCCCCGAAACGCTGGAAGACAAGATCGCGCAATGGCTGGGCGAAAACATGCCGCGCCGCGATGCGCCGCGCGTCTGACTTTTCGACCAGAACAGCGCTGTGCTGCTGTCAGCCGAATGGTTTTATGCCGCAGAGCATCTCCCGCTTTCCGGCAAATCCTTTCCGACGCTCCAGCTCAAAACCGGTGGCGATGAGGTTGCGGCGAACGAAGCCGGCGGCGGCATAGGTGGCGAATGTGCCACCGGGCGCCGTCTTTGCGAAAAGCGCCTGCATGATTTCCAGCGACCACATGTCCGGATTGCGCGCGGGTGCGAATCCATCGAGAAACCAGGCGTCGAAATTTTCCTCGCTTGCGGAAATGCCGGTGAGCGCTTCGCCGCAAACCACTGTCAGGCGCGTTTCGTCATCGAGCTGGATTTCGACCCGTCCTTTCGGCTCGGCGGGCCAGAGGGCGGTGAGCGCCTTGCGTTCGGCATCCACTTCCGGCCAGCGGGAAAGCGCCCGGTCGATTTCCTCCGCCTTCATCGGGTAGAGTTCGAAGGAGATGAAATGCAGCGTGGAGCGGCCGTTGCGCATCTCTTTCCATTGGCGCCATGTCTCGCAGAGGTTAAGCCCGGTGCCGAAGCCCAGTTCGCCAATGCGGAAGACGCCCTCGCGTTCGAGCCAGCGCTCCGGCAGGCCGTTTCCGGAGAGGAAGACATGGCCGCATTCCAGCCGGCCATCCGTCTGGCAATAAAAATGGTCGTCAAAGGCCAGTGAATAGGGCATATCCCCTTCACGCCAGTCGAGCGCGGTTGAGGCTTCCCCGACCGATGAACCGGCCGCTGCGCCGGTCTCTGTGATATTTTCGTTGGAATGTTTCATGGCTAAAGCCGATAATCCTGCTTTCGAAAACGGTCAATCTCCAAGATTACCGGCTTCCGTGCCGCTCCTCGTCGTCGGCGGCGGCATCATGGGGCTGTGGGCCGCCGTCAAGGCGGAACGGCTCGGCATCGAGACATTGCTGGTGGAGGCGGATCGCACCGGCGGCGGCGCCAGCGGCGGGCTGCTGGGCGCACTGATGCCGCATATGCCGGACCGCTGGTCGGACAAGAAGCAGTTCCAGTTCGACGCTCTCGTTGCCCTGGAAAAAGAGATTGCCGGGCTGGAGGCGGAGACCGGGCTTTCCGCCGGCTACCGTCGCTCAGGCCGGATCATTCCGCTGCCGAAGCCGCATCTGCGCGCCATTGCCGAGCGACACGAACGGGATGCGCTGGAGAACTGGGTTTCGGGTGAGCGCCGGTTCCATTGGCATGTCGTCGACAGCCCTTCGGTCGCGGGCTGGGTGGATGATGCGGCGGGTGAGGCGGGTTTCGTGTTCGATACGCTGGCGGCGCGGGTTTCGCCGCGTGCGCTGATCGCCCTTCTTTCGGCTTTTCTCGGCAAGGCGCGGCATGTGCGGCTGGCGGAAGGTCGTGGCGTTCTTTTGCTCGATGCGGATGCCGGGCGGGCGGTGCTGTCGTCGGGCGAGGAGGTTTCTTTCGGCCATGTCATTGTCGCCAACGGCCATGGTTCTTTTCCCCTTATCCGCGACGCCCTCGGTGTGGATGCCGGTGTGACGCTCGGGCAGGCGGTGAAGGGGCAGGCGGCGCTTCTCGATGCGGCGGCCGACGCGGCGATGCCGGTGGTGTTTCTGAACGGTCTTTATATCGTGCCGCATGAAGACGGCACTGTTGCGATCGGCAGTACCAGCGAAGATTGTTTTTCCGATCCCTTAAGTACCGATGAAAAACTTGAAAAACTGCTTGCGGATGCGTCTGCCGTTGTTCCCTCGCTTGTCCGCGCGCCGGTGCTGGAACGCTGGGCGGGGCTGCGCCCGAAAGCGGTGGGGAGGGACCCGATGGTGGGCGCGATCCCCGGCCATCCGAGGCTCGTTGCGCTGACCGGCGGCTTCAAGGTCAGCTTCGGGCTGGCGCATTTTCTTGCCGATGCGGCGTTGCAAACCGTGTGCGGTCACACGCCTGTCATCCCCTCGGGCTTTCACCTTCAACAACACGTGAGTATTGCCGTCGCGGCCTTTAGAAAGTTCTGACCAGGCCGCCCACGTCGTTAATCTGTCACGCAAATCACTTATTTGCTGGCCTGCAAAGAGGCCGGTTTGTCCGCATTTGCGGCGAGGTGACAGTGCATGCGATACGCCATTCATTTCACGCCTTCCCCCAATGACCCCCTGACGCAGGCGGCGGCCGCGTGGTTGGGGCGCGATGTCTATTCAGGTCAGGCTGTGGAACCTCCCGGCACGATCGACCTCGGCATGCAGGAGATTTCCTACCATACGGCCCTGCCGCGCAGGTATGGTTTCCATGGCACGATCAAGGCTCCCTTCCGCCTTGCCGAAGGCCATTCCGAGGCCGCGCTTTTGCGCGACCTGATGTATTTTTCCGGCAAGCATGAGCCTTTCATGTTGCCGCAACTTGTGGTGGCAAGGCAGGAGAATGTCTTCAGTCTCGTTCCCGAGCGTCCCTGTGAAATGCTGCATTTTTTCGCCGCCCGCGTGGTGCAGGAATTCGACCGTTATCGGGCGCCGCTCTCCGACGCGGAAATCGAGCGCGCGGATCCGGACCGGCTTTCGGCTTCGCAGCTCACCAATCTGCATCGCTGGGGTAGTCCGCATGTGATGGACGAGTTCCGGTTTCAGATGTCGCTGACGGGCGGTGTGGAAGCTTCCAGCAGCCAGAGGATAGAGCGGGCCGTGCGCAAGGTTTTCGAGCCGCTGCTCACCCGATCCCTGCAGTTTTCCAGCCTTGCGCTTTTCATTGAGGATGAGCCGGGCGCGCCTTTCCGGGTGCACTCGCTTCACCCCATGGGCCGTGTTTCCGCCCGAAAGATCGCCTGAAGAGCGCAACGGCACAATCGTATACAAAAAAGCATCGGAATGTCAGCAAAATTGATCTCGACATTCCGGAAGCGGATGCTACCGTTCGGATATCGCATATCTGAAGCGTATGTTGTGCCCGTTGCGGGTCATCGCGCTTCGGAGGTCTGTTTTATGTCTCCCGAAATCGGTTTCCGCCTTGGGAGAGATGGTCTGGGTGGCTGAATGATTTCCGAAAATTACTCCCGCAATCTGGTGGGCTATGGCCGCAATGTTCCCGATCCGAAATGGCCGGGCGGCGCGCGCATCGCCGTGCAATTCGTCATCAATTACGAGGAGGGCGGCGAGAGCTGCATTCTCGACAATGACAAGGCGTCGGAATCGCTGCTTTCGGAAATCGTCGGCGCGCAGCCGTGGCCGGGCCAGCGCAACCTGAACATGGAATCGATCTACGAATATGGCTCGCGCGCCGGTTTCTGGCGGCTGTGGCGCATGTTCACCGGGCTTGGCGTCACCACCACCGTTTACGGCGTGACCGCTGCCATGGCCCGTAACCCCGAGGCCGTAGCGGCGATGAAGGAAGCGGGCTGGGAAATCGCCAGCCATGGCTATCGCTGGCTGGAATATAAGGATTTTTCCGAAGAGGAAGAGCGCAAGCACATCGTTGAGGCCGTGCGTCTGCACACGGAGGTTACCGGCGAGCGCCCTTACGGCATGTATCAGGGTAAGCCTTCCGACAATACGCTGCGCCTCGTCATGGAAGAGGGCGGTTTCCTTTATTCGTCGGATTCCTATGCCGACGATCTGCCCTATTGGGTGAAAGGTCCGAAGGAAGAGCCTTTCCTCATCATTCCCTATACGCTTGAAACCAACGATATGCGGTTCGCCACGCCGCAGGGCTTCAATTCCGGCGACCAGTTCTTCACCTATCTGAAGGATGCATTCGACGTGCTTTATCAGGAAGGTGTCGAGGGCGCGCCGAAGATGATGAGCGTCGGCCTGCATTGCCGTCTTGTCGGCCGTCCCGGGCGCGCGGCGGCACTTCGCCGTTTCATCGAATATGTGCTCGGTCATGAGAAAGTGTGGATCCCGCAGCGCATCGAGATCGCCCGTCACTGGCATGAACATCACAGGCCGGAGGTGTTTTGATGGTGACGCGCGAGGACTTTGTCACCCGATTCGGGGGCGTGTTCGAACATTCGCCCTTCATAGCCGAACGGGCCTATGACGCCGGCGGAGCGGGTTTGGAGCTAACGGCCAAGGCTGTTCACGCCGTGCTCAGCGCTCAGTTTCGCGCGGCTTCGGAGGCGGAGAGGCTCGGCGTATTGCGGGCGCATCCCGATCTGGCCGGCAAGCTGGCGATTGCGGGCGAGTTGACGGCCGACAGCCGCAACGAACAGGCCGGCGCCGGGCTGGATCGGCTTACCCCCGAAGAGCACGCCCGCTTTACCACGTTGAACGGCGCCTATACCAAAAAATTCGGCTTTCCCTTCATCATCGCGGTCAAGGGGCTGAACAGGCACGATATTCTTTCCGCCTTCGAGACGCGCATCGGCAACGGCGCGGCCGAAGAATTTGAGACGGCGATGGCGCAGGTGGAGAAGATCGCCTGGCTGCGCCTTTCCTCGATGCTGCCGGAAGGCTGAATTGGCGAGCGGTGGCCGTTCTGCTAGAATCGTGCCGTCTGGAGATGAAGATCATGAGACCCTCCGAGGTGCTGGAAAAGAACAGGGAAGCGATCCGCGAAGCGACGAAACGCTTCAACGCGGCGAACCCGCGCGTGTTCGGCTCCGTCGCCCGCGGCGAGGACCGGCCGGATAGCGACCTCGATATTCTGGTGGATGCGCTGCCGGGCACGACATTGTTCGACCTTGGCGGCTTGCTGGAGGAATTGAAGGCGCTGCTTGGTGTGGAGGTCGACGTCGTCACCTCAGGCGGCCTGCATTCGGACATACGGGCGCGGGTTCTGAAGGAAGCCAAAGCGGTATGAGTACGGATCGGCTTCTGCTCTATCTGAAGGAGATGGATGTTGCCGCCTCCAGAATACGTGATTTCGTTCACGATATGGATGAGGCCGCTTTTTCTTCCGACACGCGGACGCAGATGGCGGTCATGATGGGTCTTGCCGTGATTGGCGAGGCGGTCGCCAAGCTGGATAAGCAATACCCCGCGTTTTTACAGCAGCACCCGGAGATCCCCTGGATCAAGATGAAGGGTATGCGCAATCTAATCGTGCATGATTATTTCCGGGCGGAACTCTCGGTCGTCTGGAAAACGATAACGCAGAGCATTCCGGATTTGCAGGCGCGTCTCTCCCTTCTCCGAAACTGGCATGCCCAAGGTGAATGACATTTGACTGATTTTCTCGACATAAAACCTCTCACCAAAGAGGCTTTCGCATCCTTTGGCGATGTGATCGAAACGACACCCTCTTCCATGCGGCACATCAATGGCGGCCAGACCGAGCGGCACCATGCGCTTGCAGCGCCGGAGGCTGCGGGCGAGGGTGCGCGTGTCATCCTCAATATTTTCCGCGGGCAGCCGCGGGTCTTTCCGCACGAGATTGAAATGATGGAGCGGCATCCGCTCGGCAGCCAGAGTTTTTCGCCGCTCTCCGGCCGGCCTTTCCTCGTGGTCGTCGCCGATGACGATGGCGGCCGGCCCGGCCGGCCGCAGGTGTTTCTGGCGAGGGGCGATCAGGGCGTGAACTATCGCCGCAATGTCTGGCACTATCCGCTGATGCCGTTGCAGGCGGTTTCGGATTTTCTGGTTGCCGACCGCGATGGGCCGGGTAACAATCTGGAAGAGTATTTTTTCGATGAGCCCTATATGATCGCGGAGCCCAAGCCATGACCGGTTTGACCACCCATGTCCTCGATGCCGCCCATGGCACGCCCGCGCAAGGGCTGACGATCGAGCTTTACCGGCTCTCCGGCGATCGCCGCGAAAAGCTGAAGACGGTGCAGACCAATAGCGACGGCCGTGTCGATGGGGGACCGCTGCTCGTCGGCGACAGTTTCAAGGCCGGCGAATACGAGCTGGTTTTCCATGCCGGCGATTACCTGCGCGGCAAGGGCGTGGTGCTGGCGGAGCCGGCCTTTCTCGACATTATCCCGATCCGTTTCGGCATTGCCGACGAGAGCGGCCACTACCACGTGCCGCTTCTGCTTTCGCCCTATAGCTATTCCACCTATCGAGGAAGCTGATTGCCATGATCTTTGCCGCTATTGCCGATATTCACGGAAACTGCGCAGCACTTGAAGCCGTGCTGGAGGATATCGCCCGTCTTGGCATCAAGGACATCGTCAATCTCGGCGATTGTTTCAGCGGCCCGCTGGAAGCGGGTTTTACCGGCGACGTGCTTGTTAGCAACTGGATTCCCAGCATTCGCGGCAATCATGACCGGGAACTGATCGAGCGCGCGCCGGAGGAGATGGGAAGCTGGGAAAGACCGGCGCATGCGCAGCTGAGCGCCGCCCATCTGGACTGGTTGCAAACCTTACCCTTCAGCATGGTGTTCAAGGATATCGCCTATTGCTGCCATGGCTCGCCGCTTGGTGATCTCGACTACTGGCTGGAAACGCTGTCGCCGGAAGGCGTGCTGAAACTGCGGCCGCTGACCGAAATAGAGGAGCGGGCGGAAGGTATCTCCCAGCCGCTGATGCTGTGCGGGCACACGCATATTCCCCGTGCGGTACAGCTTTCCAACGGCCGGTTGATCGTCAATCCCGGTAGCGTCGGTTGCCCCGGCTGGAAGGACGACACGCCTTTCGATCATCATGTCGAGGCGGGCCATGCGCTCGCCACCTATGCCGTGCTGGAAGAGACCGGGCGCGGCTGGCAGGTCTATTTCCGGAATATCCGCTACGACAATCTGGCCATGTCGGAAATGGCGAGGGTCAACGGCATTCCCTATCTGGCTGATGCATTGGAGAACGGCTGGCTGAAGCGGTAAGGATCACCCCTCACTGGTCATCACCACGCATGCATAGGACTGCGCCTTCAGCGCCTTGCAGGCGGCAACCGCCGAAGACTGGTCTTCGAAGCCGGTGAACCGGGCGCGGTAAAGCGTTGCCGATCCGCTTTGCACCGCTTCGGTATAGGGAGCGATCCCGGCATGGTTTCTGGCGATGTTGGAGCGGGCATTGGCGAGCAGCGAGCGGGCGGCGGCTTCGCTGTCGGTGGCGGCGATCTGCACTTCCCAGCGGCTGCGCTGGCCGACGGAGGCTGCAGCGGGTGCCGGCCGCGGAATGGCTGAAACCTGCATCATGTCGGCCACCTGATCGTTCGCTGTGGCGATCTGCATGGCGACCGGATCTGCGCGGCGGCGTTCGGCAAACATGGGCAGCGGCACGGCTGCGGGCGGCACATCGAAGGTACGGCTGACACTCGCGCTGGCGACGAGCTGTTCGGTATTGCGGCTTCTCGATGCCTGCGGCACGGCCTTGTCGAGAAGGGCGGCCATCTGGGCATCGCGGCTGCGGGCGGTCTTGCCGCCTAGCACGACGCCAACGACACGGCGGCCATTATGATTGACGGCGCTGACGAGGTTGAAGCCGGAGGCATTGGTGTAACCGGTCTTGATGCCGTCCATGCCCTTGTAGCGATACATCAGATTGTTGTGGCCGCGGATGCGTTTTCCCCGAAAGCTGAAGGATTCCATGGCGAAGAGGCGGTATTCCTTGGGAAAGTCACGCTGCAGCGCCAGGCCGAGTTTCGCCATGTCGCGCGCTGTCGTCACCTGTGATTTGCTGGGCAGGCCGGAGGCGTTGCGGAACACCGTTTTCGTCATGCCTAGCTGGCGGGCCTTGCGGGTCATCATTTGGGCAAAGCGCGCCTCCGAGCCGCCGAGATGGTCGCCCATGCCTTCCGCCATGTCGTTGGCGGATTTGACGATCATGCCATAGACGGCCTCGCGCACGGTGAAGGTCTGGCCCTGGCGTACATAGAGCTTCGAGGGGATGACCGACGCGCCGTTCTTTGACATCTTTATCTTCTGGTCCCAGCGCAGTTTCCCGGAATGCAGGGCCTCGAAGGTCATGTAAAGCGTCATCATCTTGGTGAGCGATGCGGGGTGGTTGAGCACATCGGCGTTGCGAGCGGCCAGAACCTTGCCGGTATTGGCGTCCATGATGAAATGGGCATAACCCGCCTGCGCAGGCGACGCCTGCAATGAGAGGATCGCGCAAAAGAAGGCGAGCGCGAAGACCCATGCACCCGCCATTCCCCGTTTGACCGTTCCCGACATAATTCACCCCTTTTGTTCGATCGCCGCGATGGGCGAAGTTTTACTGACACTTTCCGGCAACAAAACCGCTAAAACTTTAGAGATCGCTTTCATGCTTAATTAAGTATGAATTTCAAGCTGGCGGGCGGCCCTGCTATTTCCTTGAAAAGAAACCAACCATCCGGTATGTTTAGTGTCATGACAAATGCATATGAACGCAAGAAGCAACCCGAACTCGTGCGCCGCAATCTTCTCGATTGCGCGGCCAGACTCGCTGCTGAACAGGGTGTTGCGGCGCTCTCGGTGCAGGCGGTTGCGGACGCGGCCGGGGTGACGAAAGGCGGGTTGTTCCATCATTTCCCATCCAAGCAGGCGCTGCTGGAAGCGGTCATGGCGGACCTTCTGGCGGCTCTGGACTGTGAAATCGATGACCTCCTCTCACAGGATTGTGAAGCTTTCGGACGCTTCACGAGGGCCTATGTGAATGCAGTTTTCTCGGATCGGGGCAGGGATTCGGGGAAACAGTGGGCCGCGATTTCGGTTTCCATGGTCGGTGAACCGTCGCTTCGACGCATGTGGAACAGCTGGATCGAGGGGCGGCTTGCCCGTCATAAGGAAACGGATAGTGGGGTGGTACTGGAGCTGGTACGGCTTGCCGCTGACGGCATCTGGTTCGCCGATCTTCTGGCCGATGATGGCAGGGCAGGTGGCGACAGGGCGGCTCTCAGAGCGCGCATGATCGCGCAGACGAAGAAGGATGCAGGGTGATGAATGCAGCTGTCTTGACCTATGGAGCGCTCGTCGCCGCCATCGTCTGCGAAGTCATCGCGACCTCCTTTCTGCAGCAGTCGCAGCAATTCTCCCGGTTTTTGCCGACGGTGCTGATGGCGCTGTTTTACGGTGCGGCTTTTTATCTGCTGTCGTTCACACTGCGGGCCATGCCGGTCGGCGTGGCCTATGCGATCTGGAGCGGGCTGGGCATCGTGCTGATTTCCGGGATCGGTTATTTCGTTTTCCGCCAGACGCTGGATATCGCCGCCGTCATCGGCCTCGGGTTTATCGTGACGGGGGTGGTGATTGTGAATGTTTTTTCGAAGACGGTGGGGCATTAACGGCACTCCTGCACCCTTCCTCATTCCTGCGCCCGTCACAGGAATCCAGCCGGCGCGCGTCTGCGCGACGGGGAGAGTCCTTTCGGCCCAAGGACTTGGGCTGGCTCCCTGTGCTCGTCACAGGGATGAGGGAGGCAAAGTACGACGGGGCGTTCTGAGACACTGGCTCTGAGTTATCACCATCACGCCAGAATGCTGCGATCCACATCCGTAATCAGCCGCTTGCCGCAAAGCGCCATGCTGACATCCATCTCCTTGCGGATGATCTCCAGCGCCGTGGTTACGCCCCGCTTGCCATCGGCGCCGAGGCCATAGAGGAAGGGGCGGCCGATATAGGTGCCTTTGGCGCCGAGCGCCACGGCTTTCAGCACATCCTGACCGGAGCGGACGCCGCCATCCATATGCACCTCGACCCTGTCGCCGACGGCGTCGACGATCTTCGGCAGCATGGCGATGGAGGAATGCGCGCCATCAAGCTGGCGGCCGCCATGGTTGGAAACGATGATGGCGTCGGCGCCGGTATCGAGCGAGGCGCGCGCATCCTCCTCGTCAAGGATGCCCTTGAGGATAAGCTTGCCGCCCCAACGCTGCTTGATCCATTCGACGTCTTTCCACGACAGGCGCGGATCGAACTGTTCCGCCGTCCAGGAGGAGAGCGAGGAGAGGTCGGAGACGTTTTTGGCGTGGCCGACGATGTTGCCGAAGCTGCGCCGCTTGGTGCGCGCCATGTCCAGGCACCATTTCGGCCGGGTCGCCATCTGCCAGATGTGTTTCGGGGTGAATTTTGGCGGGGCCGAGAGGCCGTTGCGCAGATCCTTGTGGCGCTGGCCGAGAATTTGCAGATCGAGCGTCAGCACCAGTGCCGAGCACCCGGCGGCCTTCGCCCGGTCAATCAGATTGTTGACGAAGTCGCGGTCCTTCATCACATAGAGCTGGAACCAGAAGGGTTTCGAGGTGACCGAGGCGACATCCTCGATGGAGCAGATGCTCATGGTGGAAAGCGTGAAGGGTACGCCGAATTCTTCGGCTGCTTGTGCCGCCAGCATCTCGCCATCGGCGTGCTGCATGCCGGTCAGGCCGGTGGGGGAAAGAGCCACTGGCATCGAAACCTTCTCACCGATCATTTCGGTGGCAAGCGACCGGTCGGTCATGTCGACCAGCACGCGCTGGCGCAGCTTTATCTTGGAAAAATCCTCCTCATTGGCGCGGTAGGTGCCTTCCGTCCATGCGCCGCTGTCGGCGTAGTCGAAAAACATTTTCGGCACACGGCGCTGAGCCTGTTGCTTCAGGTCCGCTATGGTCAGGATTTTGCCCATGGATAAAGCCTTCACATTTGAATGAAGGCTTCACATAGCATGGATGGCGTGGTGGCGACATCAAAATCGTCGCCGTACTGTTACCAAAATGCGCGCAGGAACAGTTCGCAGCCGAGCAGAAGCAGGCAGATGAGAAACCAACGCCGGAACGTCGCCGGGCTGACGATGCGCCGAACCTTCTGACCGAGCCACATGCCGGCAAGGGCCGGCAGGACGGCCAGCGCGGAAAGTGACAGATGCTCGACGTGAAAGGCATTCTGCGAGGCAAGCCCGGTAGCCAGTGCAATGGTTGAAACGGTGAAGGAAAGGCCGAGCGCCTGCACGAGATCGTCGCGGTTAAATCCGAGTGACTGAACATAGGGGACGGCGGGCACGACGAAAATTCCGGTGCCGCCGGTCAGAAGGCCCGTCGCCAGCCCCATGACGGGTGAGAGTTTTGGTTCCAGTCTTGCCGGAAACGAGACCGGTCTGGCAAGCAGGCTATACGTCGCGTAAACCGCAAGGCACAGGCCGAGCGCCGAGGTGGTCCAGACGCCGGTGCCCGCCGTCATCAGCCGGATGCCGATGAGGGTGCCAAGCACAATGGCTATCATCATCGGCCACAGCCGCTTCACGATGGCCCGGAAATCAGGCCCAGCCAGCAATTGCCAGATATTTGTGATGAAGGAGGGCAGGATGAGCAGGCCGGCGGCGATGACCGGCGGCATGAAGAGGCCGAGCACGCCCATGGCGACGGTGGGCAGTCCCATGCCGGTCACCCCCTTGACGATGCCGGCAACGATGAAGGTCGCGAGGATCATGAGCAGGGTGGTTGGGTCTAGATCCGGCATGGGGCACTCCAGAGGTCATTCGCATTTCGGCCGGTGACGCCAGCCAGTCATATGAAGCGAGCGGGTGCGGCACGGTTTCTTCTCCCCGCCGGGGAGAAGGTGGCCCGAAGGGTCGGATGAGGGGGCAAGCTCTCCGAATATCGCCGACGTTGCCCCCTCATCCCGCTGCCGCGGACTTCTCCCCGGCGGGGAGAAGAAACAAGGGGCATCCGCTCGCTCGATAGATATTGGTTTAAACGAGATCGTGACCGGATGTTTCGGCCCCGCCCGAACTATGCAAGCGTGCTTTTCATCGCCTTACCGGCCACGTAGGTTTCGACGACGGTGCGGTCGTCACCCATGGTCAGCATCAGGAACAGTTCTTCCGTCAGGCTGTTCACCACTTCCATCTTCAGCGCCATGGCGGGTGTCGAGGAGGCGTTCAGCACGGTGATGTCGGCGTCCGTGCCGGCCTCCAGCGTGCCGATGCGATCGACCATGGAGAGGGCTTCGGCGTTGCCTCGCGTCATCAGATACCAGCTTTCCAGCGGGTTGAGACGTTCGCCCAGCAATTGCTGGATCTTGTAGGCCTCGTCCATGGTGCGCAGCATGGAATAGCTCGATCCGCCGCCGATATCGGTGGCAACCGCGATACGAACAGGCTTTTCGCGCCGTTGCAGCTTTTTCATCGGGAACAGGCCGGAGCCGATGAAGAGGTTCGAGGTGGGGCAATGTACGGCTACCGCGCCGGTTTCCGAGAGTACATCTGCCTCGCGGTCAGAGAGGTGGATGGCGTGGCCGAGCAGGGTCTTTTCGCCCATCAGGCCGTAGCGCACATAGATATCCGTATAGTCGGTCGCCTCAGGGTAAAGCTCGCAGGTATATTTGATCTCATCCAGATTTTCGGAAAGATGCGTCTGGATGAACAGATCGGGGAATTCCTGCGCCAGCGCCTGGGCGGCTTCCATCTGCTTCGGCGTGGATGTAATGGCGAAGCGGGGGGTGATGGCGACGTGGTTGCGACCCTTGCCGTGCCAGTCGGCGATCACTTGCCGGGTCTCGTCATAGGAGGTTTCCGGCGTGTCGAGCAGGCCTTGCGGGGCGTTGCGGTCCATCATCACCTTGCCGCCGACCATCAGCATGTTGCGCTTCAGAGCTTCCGCGAAAAAGGCGTCGGCGGAGGTCTTGTGCACGGAGCAATAGGCAACGGCGGTGGTGGTGCCGTGGCGCAGAAGCTCGTCGTAAAAATGCGTGGCGATGCGCTGGGCGTGGGCAGTTTCGACGAAACGGCATTCTTCCGGGAAGGTATAGGTGTTCAGCCATTCCAAGAGATTGGCGGCATAGGAGCCGATGACCTGCATCTGCGGGAAATGCAGGTGCATGTCGATGAGGCCGGGCACGATGAGATGCGGGCGGTGGTCCTTTTCCTCGACGTTTTCGGGGGCTGTCTCACGGATATCGGCGTAGTCGCCAATGGCAGCGATCCTGCCGTCTTCGATCAGCAGGCCACCGTCTTCGATATAGACATAGCTTTGCGTATCGTCGATTGCGAGCGGCGCGCGGCGGAAGCTCAGCAGACGGCCACGCAGCAGAACCATGCTCATTCGGTTTTTCCTTCCGCTGTTCCAGCCCCGGAAACCGCACTTTCATACCATGCGGTCAGCAGCTTGCGCTCATCCGGGGTGATGGCGGTGATGTTGCCGGGAGGCATGGCATGGCTGCGGCCGGCTTGCAAATAGATTTCGCGCGCATGGGCGGCGATCTGTTCGTCGGTTTCGAGCTTCACCGATTTCGGTGTGAAGGGCACGCCTTCCCACACCGGCTCGGCCGCATGGCACATGGAACAGCGGCCCTGAACCACATCGCGGGCCTTGGCGAAATGGGTGTCGGTGACGAATTGCTGCTGCATCGGCGAAAGCGTCGCTGCCTTCTGTTCTTCTTCGCCGGTCAGCACCTTCGGCACCGTGGAAAGCCACATGATGACGATGAAGATGAGCGCGGTCGCGAGCCAGGTCCAAGTCGGCTTGCCCTTGCGGGCGTGGGTGGTGTTGAACCAGTGGCGGATGGTGACGCCCATCAGGAACACCAGCGCTGCGATGATCCAGTTGAACTGGGTCGCAAAGGCCAGCGGATAATGGTTCGACAGCATGAAGAAGATCACGGGCAACGTCAGATAGTTGTTGTGTAGCGAGCGCTGCTTGGCGATGCGGCCATATTTCGGGTCCGGCGTGCGCCCGGCGATCAGGTCAGCGACGACGATCTTCTGGTTGGGGATGATGATGAAGAACACATTCGCCGACATGATGGTGGCGGTAAACGCGCCGAGATGCAGGAAGGCGGCACGGCCGGTGAAGACCTGCGTGTAACCCCATGCCATCGCCACCAGCGCGACATAAAGGACAATCATCAAGCCCCATGTGTTGTTGCCGAGCGGCGATTTGCAGAGGAAATCGTAAAACAGCCAGCCAATGGCAAGCGATGCAAGCGACAGGCCGATGGCCTGGAACTGGGTGAGCGCCAGCACCGAATGATCGATGAGGAAGAGATCGGCGCCGCCATAATAAACGATGCAGAGCATGGCGAAGCCGGAAAGCCAGGTGACGTAGCTTTCCCATTTGAACCATGTCAGGTGCTCGGGCATGCGGGCAGGGGCGACCAGATATTTCTGGATGTGGTAAAAGCCGCCGCCATGCACCTGCCATTCCTCGCCATAGGCACCCGGCGGCATATCCGGGCGTTTGACCAGCCCGAGATCGAGCGCGATGAAATAGAAGGATGAGCCGATCCAGGCGATGGCGGTGATGACGTGGAGCCAGCGGACGGCAAAGGCCATCCATTCCCACGCAATGGCGTATTCGTACATGCGGTTCCCCTGATCCTTGTGCAGCGCACCTTGCGAGAAATTTGGCCTTTAGGGAAGGGGAAAGCAAAGCTTGGGGCGCGATTGTTCACAATCCGATGCTTTTGTGTCTGCAATATCAGTTTGTTGTATCCTTTAGCGTGGGTTGGCCCGGTAAAGTTGCACTAGCTCATTCCTGTCGCATCGTTTGTGCTTAGCTGGCTAACGCGACTCAGCTATTATCCTTTGTGCAGTCTGCTGATGTGCTAAAATATAAGGCTGCGGAGTCCTGTGGGGCGTCTTGCCGGAAATCCATTCCGGTTTTATGCGCGATACGCAGGGCTTCCATGACATGTTTCGCTGGCGGTTCTTCCGGAAGCGGGCGCTGCGAACCCTGGGTGGGGGCAGGTCAGGGGGCAGGTATCGCAGTTCCCGGCGCCGTTGTGTCCGGGTAAGTGTTGATGTGAAATTTGAATAAAGGGACGCAATGATCTTCCGGCTGCCGCCGTTGTTTCAACGGAGACCATGCCGATGCGCCTTGTTCTGACGGTCCTCTTCCTATCTCTGGCGTTCAGCGCCACCGCGCTTGCCCATGAATCCCACAAGGGGTTTAAATATGAAAGCTATTGCTGCAATGGCGACGCCGAAACCGGCGACTGCCAGATGATCCCCACGCGCAGTGTTCGTGTCACGTCCGACGGTTACGAGGTCTCGCTCGCGCCCGGCGATCACCGCATGGTCACGCGACGCCACGTCTTCAACTGGTCGCAGCGCGAGGCAAGACGATCCGAAGATGGCGAATATCATCTCTGCTTGTTTCCGGATGAGGATACGCCGCGCTGTTTTTACGCGCCGGACATGGGGTTTTGAGGCGGTTGCTGCGGATGGCTTTCTTCGATCCGCTTCAATATCCAGTCGCGAAACAGTTTGATCTTGCGGATGTTCCTGCGGTTTTCGGGGTAAACCAGCCAATAGTTCTTGCCTTCGCTGCTGAGGTGTTCGAAGGGCTGGTAAAGGCGGCCGAGGGCAATCTCATCGGCATAGAGTTCAGGGGTGAGCATGGCCACCCCTTGGCTGGCGATCGCGGCGGCGGCTTCGAAGGCCTGTACATTGAGGCGGCTGCGGGGATAACGATTTAGGCCGGGATTTTCGACGCCGACTTCCTGGAACCATTGGCTCCACCAGATATCGCCGGGATCGATGATGCGCAGGCGCAGCAGGTCTTCCGGTTTGTGCAATCCGCCGATGCTTTCGGCAAGGCTCGGATGCAGCATCGGCGTATAAACGCCGCGCAGCAATTGATGATAGATAAGCCCTTTGCCGTTATCTTTGCTCCAGCGAATGGCGACATCGCAATCTGATTGGGAAAAATCGATCAATGTCCCCGACGTTTCCAACCGCACGGCGATGGAAGGATGTTCGAGCTGGAAAGCTCCCAGATGCCGCGAGAGCCAGCGCGACGCAAAGGTGGCCGTGGAATGGATGGTCAAGGTGGCGTCAGGCGTGTCACGCACACTATCTACGGCCTCCTGTAACGTATTGAAAGCTTCGGCGACTTTCGGCGCGAGTTTCTGCCCGGCCTCGGTCAGCGAAACCTGCCGCGCCCTTCTGATGAAGAGCGGCTCGCCGATATTCTCTTCCAGCAGTTTCACCTGATAGCTCACCGCCGTCTGCGTCATGCCCAGTTCCTCACCGGCCTTGGTGAAACTGAGATGCCTTGCGGCGGCTTCGAACACCCGCAGGGCGTTCAGCGGGAACTGGCGCGACATTTTCATGGATAAGTTCTCTTTATGCCAATTGCCGAAGGTTTCATTGGTTTTTCTCCGGAAAACAGAGCATTTTTAGCTCAATTCATCAACTGAGCTTCTGACATTTTTGAATGGAGACGAACATGCGCACAGCACTCTTGCGCGCGTGGTCCCGCCTGTGTGCGGGTCTGCGGACAGTGGAACGGTTTACCCTTGAAAGCCTTCAACCCGACAATCTGGCGGATGAAAGCCTGCCGGATGGGCTCAGGCGTGATCTTGGCCTTGAGGATGGCCGTGTCGATTTTCGTTGCGACGGATTTCGGCAGCGGAAAATGCTTGCAGTAACTCGGCTGCCACAAGGGCCGCTATGATCGCAGGCCGTTTGTCCCTGACGCTATTGCCGCCGACGGGCAGGGTGAGCTTTGCAAGGCGGGAAGCGGGCTCTCCCTCCCGCTCCAGCCAATGGGCGAAGGTGGCGCGTTTGGTCTTCGAGCCGATCATGCCGACATAAGCGAGATCGTCGCGGGCAAGCGCTTCCTTCGCAATCAGGAAATCGAGTGCATGGTCGTGGGTGACGATGATCGCCGCGCCGTTTGCCGGGATTTTCGGAACGAACGCTTCCGGCATGGGGGTGAGGATGGACCCCACCGTCGATGGAAGATCGCGTAACTCGCTTTCACGGGTTTCCACCACCGTCAGGCTCAGGGGCAGCAGCGACAGGGCATCTGCCAGCGCCTTGCCGACGTGACCCGCGCCGAAAATGAAGACGGCGGGCTGCTGTTCGGCTTCGCCCTTCAGCCGCGCCTCAAGCCCGGCGGCAATCTCTGCCGTTATCCGCCGGAAGCGGATGAGGGTGCGACCGCCGCAGCATTGGCCGATTTCCGGCCCAAGCGGAATATCCATGCGGTCTTCGGCCGTCCCTGTTCGCAGCATGGCGCGGGCGTGGTCTATCGCCATATATTCGAACTGTCCGCCGCCGATGGTTTCCCACAAGGCTTCCTGGCTGACCAGCATGAAGGTGCCAGCCTCGCGTGGGGATGAGCCTTTCACTGCCTCGATTTCCACGAGGATGGTGGGGGCAGGGCGGGCGAGGAAGGCGGAGAGGGAGGCGTCAGGCATTGGCGCTGGCCCCCTCATCCGGCGCTACGCGCCACCTTCTCCCCGGCGGGTAGAAGAAACCCGGAGCGATGTTTTCGCTTACCTCACCCACTTTGCGGAAATTTGCGACGGCGCGGCTCGTTTCTTCTCCCCGCCGGGGAGAAGGTGGCCCGAAGGGACGGATGAGGGGGCTCGGCCGCATGGACACTTCCCCCTCACACCTTCTTCAACCGTTCCACCGCCATCAAAACGCGCTCCGGCGTTGCCGGGGCATCGAGGCGTGGGCAGACCTTGTAGTCGGCGACGGAGGCGACGGCCATGGAGAGCGCTTCGAGAACCGAGATCGCCAGCATGAAGGGCGGCTCGCCCACGGCCTTCGAGCGGCCGATGGTGGGTTCGGCATTTTCCGCCCATTCCGCCAGCCTGACGTTGAAGCTCTTCGGCCGGTCGGAGGCAAGCGGGATCTTGTAGGTGGAAGGTGCATGGGTGCGTAGCCGCCCCTTGCCGTCCCACCACAGTTCCTCCGTGGTCAGCCAGCCCATGCCCTGCACGAAAGCGCCTTCGATCTGGCCGATATCGATGGCCGGGTTCAGCGACTTGCCGACATCGTGGAGGATATCGGTGCGTTCCATCAGGTATTCGCCAGTCAGCGTGTCGATCGACACTTCGGAACAGGCCGCGCCATAGGCGAAATAATAAAACGGTGTGCCACGGCCGGCGGCGCGATCCCAGTGGATTTTTGGCGTCTTGTAAAAACCGGCGGCGGAAAGCTGCACGCGTGCGAAATATGCTTTTTTGATGAAATCGTTGAAGGCGATTTCTTCAAGCCCGATGCGCACGCGGTTCGGCAGGAAGACGACTTCGTCTTCCGGCACGTTCCAGTTCTCGGCGGCGAATTTGACGAGGCGCTCGCGAATCTGGCGGGCGGCGTCATAAGCGGCCATGCCGTTCAGGTCCGTACCGGAGGAGGCGGCGGTGGCCGACGTGTTCGGCACCTTGCCCGTCGTCGTGGCGGTGATTTTCACCCTGTTGATATCCACCTGGAAGGCATCTGCCACCACCTGCGCCACCTTGGTGTAAAGGCCCTGACCCATTTCGGTGCCGCCATGGTTCAGGTGGATGGAGCCGTCATTATAGATATGCACCAGCGCGCCCGCCTGATTGAAGGCGGTCATGGTGAAGGAGATGCCGAATTTGACCGGGGTAAGCGCGATGCCCTTGCGGATGATCGGGCTTGTCCTGTTGAAATCCACGATTGCCTGCCGGCGCGCACGATAGTCGCTTGACGCCTCCAGCTCCTCGACGACGCGGGCGATGATGTTGTCTTCGACTTCCTGATGATAGGGCGTTGTGGTGCGGCCGGAGCCGGTCTCGCCGTAGAAATTCAGCTTGCGGATATCGAGCGGGTCCTTGCCCACCGCATAGGCGATTTCCTCGATAAACCGTTCCGCCCCCAGCATGCCCTGCGGGCCGCCAAAACCGCGAAAGGCGGTGTTTGAGACTGTGTGGGTTTTCAGGGGCCGGGAGGTCAGATGCACATTCGGGTAGAAATAGCTTGAATCGGCATGGAACAGCGCACGGTCGGTGACCGGCCCGGACAGATCGGAGGAAAAACCGCAGCGTGCGGCATAGGTGGCATCGACAGCGTGGATGCGGCCTTCCTCATCGAAGCCCAGTTCGTAATCGACGCGGAAATCGTGGCGTTTGCCTGTCGCCGTCATGTCCTCGTCGCGGTCCGGGCGGATTTTGACGGCCCGGTTCAGCTTCTTGGCGGCGATGGCGCAAAGGGCTGCGAACTGGTTGCCCTGCGTTTCCTTGCCGCCGAAACCGCCACCCATGCGGCGCACCTGCACCGTGACGGCATTGGACGGCACCTGCAGGATGTGGCTGACGATATGCTGGATTTCGCTCGGATGCTGGGTGGAACTCCACAGCGTCACCTCGTCATCCTCACCCGGCACGGCCATGGCGATATGGCTTTCGAGATAAAAATGCTCCTGCCCGCCGATACGCATCGTGCCGGTGAGGCGGCGCGGCGCGACATCCATCTCCAGCTTCGCATCGCCACGTTTCAGCGTCATCGGGTCGATGACGAGCGCGCCGCCATTTTCGATTGCGGTATCGATATCGGTGAAATGCGGTAGGTCCTTATAGGTGATCTTTGCCTTGCGTGCGGCCTTGCGGGCGATATCGCGGGTTTCGGCAAAGACGGCGAAGACCGGCTGGCCGTGGAATTCGACCTTTGTCTCCGCCAGCAGCGGCTCATCGTGACGACCGCCGGAGGAGATGTCGTTTTCGCCGGGCACGTCCTTGCCCGTCATCACCCAAAGTACGCCCGGTGTGGCCTCCACTTCGGCGAGGTCCATCGCGATGATTTCCGCGTGAGCACGGTCGGCAAGGCCGAGTGCGCCGTGGACGAGGCCGGCGGGTTCGGGAATGTCATCGATATATTCGGCGCTGCCGGTCACATGCTTGTGGGCGGAATCATGCCGGAGCGAGGTGTGCATCGGGCCGTCGATTTCGGTCTTGGTCTTGTCGAAGCTTGTGGTGTCCATGGTTCAAGCCTCCTCCAGCGTGAAACGCGCAAGTTCCTGCTTTTCGCCTGATGTCTCCAGGAAGAATCGTATCAGCAGGTTCTTCGCCGTCAGTTGGCGATATTCGGCGGTCGCGCGCCAATCCGTGAGCGGGGTGAAATCCTCATCCAGCGTATCGCGCGCCGCGTCGATCGTTTCCTGCGACCACTCTTTCCCGAGAAGCGCGGCCTCCAGATGTGCAGCGCGTTTCGGCGTGCCGGCCATGCCGCCGAAGGCGATGCGGATGTCGTCGACTGCGCCATCGGCATCGAGCGTCAGATTGAAGGCGGCGCAGAGCGCGGAAATATCTTCGTCGCGGCGTTTGGAAATCTTGTAGACAGCGTAGTGACTTTCCGGCGTCTGGAACGGAATGAAAAGCTTCTCGACGAATTCGCCGCTCAGCCGGTCCTGTTTGCCGTAATCGATGAAGTAGCTTTCCAGCGGCACGGTGCGGCTGCCGGAGGACGAGCGCAGGGTGAGCGTGGCCCCGAGGGCGATCAGCGCTGGCGGCGTGTCGCCGATGGGCGAGCCGTTGGCGATGTTGCCGCCGATGGTGCCCATATTGCGCACCTGTTCGCCGCCGAGCCGATCGAACAACCGGGCAATCGGCGGGAAGTACTCCGCGATGGTCTTGAAGGCCTGGCTGTAGGTGACGCCAGCGCCCAGTGTCACGCCGTCTTCACCCACGGTGATGGTTTGCAGATCCCCGAGATTGTTGATGAAGATGACAGGGTTCAGCGCCCGCATCTGCTTTGTTACCCACAGGCCGACATCGGTGGAGCCGGCGACGATGGTCGCCTTCGGTTCGGCAGCGTAAATCTCGGTCAGCTCGGCCAGCGTCGCTGGAATGATGGTGCGGCCCTCGCCGTGGGTGACGGTGATCGTTTCATTGGCGCGGATCGCCCAGAGCCTTGCCATGATATCGGTGCGGTCGCGTTGCAGCGGGTCGAAGAGGGCGCTCGGGCGCGCGGCGGCGATCTTTTCGGCGGCGCGGACTATCGGCTCATAGCCCGTGCATCGACAGAGATTGCCTTGCAGCGCCTTTTCGATGTCGGCGCCGCCGGGGTTTTCGCTTGATAGCCACAGGCCGTAGAGCGACATGATGAAGCCCGGCGTGCAGAAACCGCATTGCGAGCCGTGGAAATCCACCATCGCCTGCTGTACGGGGTGCAGCGTGCCGTCGCGCGCGGCCAGATGCTCCACCGTGACGATATGGGCGCCGTGCAGCGAACCTAAAAAGCGGATGCAGGCATTGACGCTTTCATATCGCAGAGAACCGTCCAGCAGCCGCCCGACCAGCACCGTGCAGGCGCCGCAGTCGCCTTCGGCGCAGCCTTCCTTGGTCCCGGTCAACCGCTTGTTGATGCGGAGATAATCGAGAAGCGTGTCTGTCGGTCCGAAACCCTTCAGCGAGATGGTTTCGCTGTTGAGGATGAAACTGATCGCGTCGTTCATGCAATGCCCTGCTTTTTTTGACCGGCTGCCGAGCCGGTTTCTTGTCATTATCCCTGCGCATCATATGCACGCCGCCGCGCGCATATCGATTTCCGTTTTGGCAATTCATTATTTCCAAAACGGAAAGAAAGTTCGGTAATTATTGCGCCGTCCAGCCGCCATCCACGGAAATATGCGTGCCGGTAATGTTGCTTGCGGCATCGCTTGCCAGAAATACGGCCGCGGCGGCCACATCGTCGACGGTGACGAATTGCTTGGTTGCCTGCAACTCCAGCATCACATCGTTCTTCACCGCCTCTTCGCTGATGCCACGCACCTTGGCCATCTCAGGTATCTGCTTTTCCACCAGCGGCGTCAGCACGTAACCGGGACAGATGGCGTTGACGGTGACGCCGGTCTGGGCAAGCTCCAGCGCCGCCGTTTTCGTCAGGCCCATGATGCCGTGTTTGGCCGCCACATAGGCCGATTTGAACGGCGAGGCGACAAGGCCGTGGGCGGATGCGATGTTGATGATACGGCCTTTTCCGGCCTTCTTCATCAGTGGTATCGCAGCGCGCATGCTATGGAAGGAACTGGTCAGATTGATGGCGATGATCCAGTCCCATTTTTCCGTCGGGAATTCTTCGATGGGCGCGATGTGCTGGATACCGGCATTGTTGACGAGCACATCCACCGAGCCGAGCTTTTCGTGCGAGGATTGAATGAGATCGGCGATCTCGTCCGGTTTCGTCATATCGGCAGGGTGATAAAGCACGCGCCCGCCGCTTTCGGCCTCCAGCAGCAGACGCAACTTCTCAATTTCGTCCTCATCGCCGAAGCCGTTCAGCACGATATTGGCGCCGTCGCGCGCAAATCGCTGGGCAATGCCAAGGCCGATGCCGCTTGTGGAGCCTGTCACGATAACTGTCCGATGCATGCTTTCCCCTTTTTGCATTACTTCGCACATATTTAAGCAGCCTATGCCCAAAGGGGGCAGGCTGGCAATCGCCATTTAGGATTGAGCGCGCAAGGCGGTTCGTGTGGGTGCTACCATCGATTTTTTCGACGCCAAGCATCCAGATTTTGCGGCAGATTTTGCGTTTGCCTGCGGGGCTTTCCATGCCTATCTCTCAGACAATCAAACAGAGGTATCGTTTATGGAACTCGGTCTTTACACATTCGCGGATGTCAATCCCAACCCCGCCGATGGCCGTGGGCCAGAAGGTGCGCGACGGCTGCGGGAACTGCTTGAGGAAATCGAGCTTGCCGACCAGGTCGGGCTCGATGTTTTTGGCCTGGGTGAGCATCATCGTCCGGATTATGTCGTCTCCTCACCCTCCACCGTGCTTGCGGCGGCGGCGGTAAAGACGAAGAATATTCGCCTGACGAGCGCCGTTTCGGTGCTGAGTTCAGATGACCCCATTCGCGTGTTCCAGCAGTTCTCGACCGTCGATCTCCTCTCGAACGGCCGTGCCGAGATCATGGCCGGGCGCGGTTCTTTCATCGAATCCTACCCGCTTTTCGGTTACGATCTCGAAGATTACGACGTGCTCTTCGCCGAAAAGCTCGATCTGCTTCTGGCGCTGCGGGAGCAGGAAATCGTCACCTGGTCCGGCACCAAGCATCCCGCCATCAATGGTCGCGGTGTTTATCCGCGTCCGTTGCAGGAGCGTCTGCCGGTCTGGATCGCGGTTGGCGGCACGCCGCAATCGGTGGCGCGGGCGGGCGCCATGGGCCTGCCGGTGGCGCTTGCCATTATCGGCGGTGAATATCGCCGTTTCGCACCGCTGTTCGATCTTTACCACGAGGCCGCGCGCCGGGCGGGCCAGGAAAAGACCAAGCTGCGCACCAGCATCAATGTGCACGGCTTCATTGCCGACACCACCGACAAGGCGGCGGACCAATTTTACGGACCGCAGGCGGAGGTGATGAACCGCATCGGCCGCGAACGCGGCTGGGGGCCGACGAACCGCGCGCATTTCGATGCGGCACGCGGGCCGGAGGGCAATCTCTTCCTCGGTGAGCCGGAGCTGGTGGCGGAAAAGATCATCAAGGCGCATGGCGTGTTCAGGAATGATCGCTTTCTGTTGCAGATGGCCATCGGTCTGATGCCGCATGACCAGATCATGCGCGGCATCGAGCTTTATGGTACGAAAGTCGCCCCACTCGTCAGAAAAGAATTGACGGGGAGCGCCGATCCGGTGAAAGCCACGGCCTGATGATTACTAAGGTGGGCGTTTCGAGACCCGCCATACACAATAACGGACAGAGACATGGTCATTTCCACCGAAGAAGAACTGGATCTGCTGAAGGATATCGGCCGCTTGTGCGCCGTTGCCATGCAGACAATGGCTGACGCGCTGGAACCGGGCATCACCACGGCCGAGCTGGACGCCATCGGCCGTAAGGTGCTGGAAGATAACGGTGCGCAATCGGCGCCGGAATTCTGCTACAAGTTTCCCGGCGCGACCTGCATCAGCGTCAACGAGGAAGTGGCCCATGGCATTCCCGGCCCGCGCATCATCAAGGCGGGCGATCTCGTCAATATCGATGTCTCGGCGGTGAAGAACGGCTTTTTCGGTGATACGGGGTCGTCCTTCGCCGTGCCGCCTGTCAAAAAGGAAATCGAGCGGCTGTGCCGCGATGGCAAACGCGCCATGTGGACGGGCCTGCAGCAGGTGAAAACCGGTCGGCCCTTCGCCGATATTGGCAATGCCATCGGTGCCTTTGCCAAAAAGAACCGCTACACGCTGATCACCAATCTCGCCAGCCACGGCATTGGCCGTTCCCTGCATGAGGAGCCGAAGGAACTGGCGACCTGGCCGGACAAGGACGAGCGCCGCATCATGCAAGAAGGCATGGTATTCACTGTCGAGCCGTTTCTTTCGACGGGGGCCTATTGGGCCGAGGACGGCGACGATGATCCATGGACGCTCTATAGTGACCCGAGCGCGCCGACGGTGCAATATGAGCATACCGTGGTGGCGACGAAAAACGGGCCGCTGGTGCTGACGCTTGCGGAGTGACGGCTACATCTGCCTCCGTCACCCTCACTTTTAAGGTCGGAGCGAGCGCGTGCGGCTTGTTTCTTCTCCCCGAGGGGGAGAAGTCCGCGGCAGCGGGATGAGGGGGCAAGCTCTCCGAAGTCCGGCAACGTTCCCCCTCATCCGACCCTTCGGGCCACCTTCTCCCCCTCGGGGAGAAGAATACACGGCACCCTCGGAACGCATCGCCGCTCACCGCGTGACCGATAACGACCGCTTATAACGCCGATCAAAATAACTCGCTTGTCGCCTATCCGCCCGGTTGCGATAAGCCATGCATGAGCATCGACAAGCCACTTTCCGTCAGACATCTGACTGCACTCGGATTTTCCGGGGCGCTGATGATGGCCTCCGCCATGGGTTTCGGCCGTTTTTCCTTCACGCCCATCCTGCCTGGCATGATGGCCGACGTTCCGCTTTCGGCGGGGGATGCGGGGATCGTGGCGGCCGGGAATTTCGCCGGTTATCTGGCCGGGGCGGTTCTGGCGGCCTATTCGTGGGGATCGGGGCGGGAACGGCTGGTGGCGCTTTGCGGCCTGTTTTCCACCGGGGCATTGTTGCTTGCCATGGCGGCTTTCAATTCCGTCGCGGCCTTCACCGTCATCCGGTTTCTGGCCGGCGTCGCCAGTGCGATGACCATGATCTTCACCTCGCAGATCGTTATCGGCCATGCCGTCAAGGCGGGCAGGGACAGCGTTCAGGCGCTGCATTATGGCGGTGTCGGGGCCGGTATCGCGATCTCCTCGCTTGCGGTCTATCTGATTGGCGTCGTTTTTGACGGCGGCGGCTCCTCGTGGAGAGAGGAATGGATTGCCGGTGCGGTCTTTTCCTTTCTCACCTTTCTCCTTGTCTTTCGCGTGCTTCCCGCTGGCCCGCCGCGGCATGCATCTTCGGCGGCGGAACCGCCGCTTGTCTGGACAAGGCCCCTGTTTCTGACGACGCTCGCTTATGGGCTTTTCGGCTTCGGTTACGTCATCACCGCCACTTTTATCGTGGCGATTGCCCGGATGGCCGCTGCCGGTGCTTTCGTGGAGTTTCTGGCTTGGTTCATCACCGGCTGCGCAGCTGCCATTTCGCTGTTCCTGTGGAAACCGGTGTTGAAATCGCAGGGGCTAAAGCGCGCTTTCGTTATCGTGCTGGCGCTGGAAGCTGTCGGTGTCTTCGCTTCGGTGATGCTGCCGCCGGTGCCGGGCGTTCTCGCCGGCGGCCTGCTTCTCGGGCTGACCTTCATGGTCATCACCGCTTATGGCCTGCAACTCGGCCGGGAATTTGCAGGCCCGAGCCCACGTCGCGCCTTTGCGCTGATGACGGCCGCTTTCGGCACGGGCCAGATCGTCGGGCCGCTTGCCGCCGGCTGGATTGCCGAGGTGACGGGAAGTTTTACCGCGCCCAGCATTCTCGCTTCCGCCGTGCTCGTTGTCAGCATTCTGCTGATGTTGCCGGTGCTCGCCACGGAGCGGCGGCGCTAGGCCGCTGACCGTCTCTTCCGCCTTTCATTCGCTGTTTCCGGGGGCGTCGCCCGCCGTCTGCGCCTTACATCTTGTTAAGGTCAGTGCTTCTTCATTGCTGTGCACAAATTTCTGCCCTAGGTTCGGGCCATCTAGTGCTTCGCCAATAATGGCTGATTTCAAACGCGCGTGAGTTCGAAACGTGTTTCATTGCTTCTTTCCCAAACCGAAATTGTTCTTCACGTCGGCCTTCGTCTGGGCGATGGCCATGATCGGCGTGTGGTACGCCGGCGGCCGCAATTGGGGTGCCATAATTGGTCTGCCGCCTCTGCCTGCCGGACAAGAGCCGGTCATCGGCGTTTCGGTTTTCTGGTCCACCCCGTTCTTGTGGTTCTATATTTATTATGCCGTTGCCGCGCTGATCTTTTCCGCGTTCTGGTTCTGGTATCATCCGCATCGCTGGCAGAACTGGTCGGTTCTTGGATCGGCGCTGATCATCTTCGCGACCTATTTTTCCGTGCAGGTGAGTGTTGCAGTGAATGCCTGGTATGGGCCGTTTTATGACCTTATCCAGCAGGCTCTGGCGCGGACGGCGCCTGTGACGGCCGAACAACTCTACATGGGGTCGCTCGGTTTTGCGGGTATCGCCTTCGTCGCCATCTTCGTCGGTGTGCTCAATCTGTTTTTCGTCAGCCATTATATCTTCCGCTGGCGCACGGCGATGAACGAATTTTATATGTCGAACTGGGATCGGCTTCGCCACATCGAGGGCGCCTCGCAGCGTGTGCAGGAAGACACCATGCGTTTCTCTTCCACCGTCGAAGGACTGGGTGTGGGGTTTGTGCGGGCGATCATGACGCTGATCGCGTTCCTGCCGGTGCTGTTCACATTCTCGGAAACGATTACGGACCTGCCGCTTTTCAGAGCCGTGCCCCATGCTCTCGTGTGGGCCGCCATCGTCTGGTCAGTGTTCGGCACGGTTTTTCTCGCGCTCGTGGGTATCAAGCTGCCCGGGCTGGAGTTCCGCAATCAGCGCGTGGAGGCTGCCTATCGTAAGGAGCTGGTCTATGGCGAAGACCATGAAGAGCGCGCGGATCCTCTGACGATCGGCGAGTTGTTTGCCAATGTGCGGAAGAATTATTTCCGCCTCTATTTCCACTATCTGTACTTCAACGTCGCCCGCATTTTTTATCTGCAGGCGGACAACATCTTTGGCACGCTGGTTCTCATCCCGTCGATCGTCGCCGGCAAGGTCACGCTCGGACTTATGAACCAGGTCCTGAATGTTTTCGAACAGGTGCGCGGCTCGTTCCAGTATCTCGTGAACTCTTGGACGACCATTGTCGAACTCCTGTCGATCTACAAACGTCTGAAAGCCTTCGAAGCGGCGATCGAGGGGCAGGAGCTTCCCGAAATTGACCAGCGATATCTACTGCGAGAAGCCAAAGGCGGCGAGTTGAATGCCAACCGCCCCTGAGCAAACAAGAAGGCGGCCAATTGGCCGCCTTTTTCATAAGTTCAGAGATTTTAACCCTCGGTCTTCTGCTTCCTGCGCGCCTCGATCATCGGCATCGCCTCGGCATAGCTCACACAGGCGACATCCTGCCTGCCGCAGACTTCGCGCAGCAGCCGCTCATAGGCGTTCCAATAGGCGCCGCCATTCATCTTCACGAAGTGAAAGCCCATCTGTAGCGGAATGCGCTCGCCATTATATTGCCTGTCGAATGCATTGCGGAAGGCCGTATAGGCGCGCTCCTCGAATTCCTTCGAACGATCCGGCGTCTCGACGCCGATGGAGTGGCGGATGAAGAGATTGTAGTCCATGGCGATGATCGGGCGGTTGCCCGGACCTTCCGGAATGAGCGGCAGGCCGAAATGCTCTATGCCGTCGCGCTCCACCGGCCATTCCGGCCCCTTGGTGATGCTGGTGGCGTCGTAAACGAAACGGTGCTTTTTCTGCGCGGCGGTCAGCGCCGATCCCTGCGACAGATAGGGTGCACGGAAACCGTTGATGTTTTTCACCATATCGCGCCAACCTTCGGGCTCCTCGCCCTTCTTGCCGATCATCTGCCAGGCATTTTCCAGCGTGCTGGTGAAAGTGGTGAATTCGCCGTCCCATTGTTCGGCGGTCCACTGCCCGCCATCGAAATGGCCGCAGGTGTGGTTGGCGATCTCGTGGCCTTCGCGATAGGCGGCCCAGATATTTCTGAGCCTTGTCTCCACCTCTTCCGGTGACTGGCCGAAACCGACATTGGAACGGCCGGCCTTCTGGCCCGGTCCCTGATAGGTCTTGGCGCTGGTCTTGCGGTCCATGACAAGCGTGCAGGCGAGAAAATAGGTGAAATGAGCGCCGACCTGCTTGCTCGTCGCCCGGCTTCTTTCCCACAGCATATTGTCGCCCGCGCCGTCGAAGGAGACGATCACGAGCTGCTTCGGCTTCTCAGCCTCTTGCGCAAAAGCGGGAAGGGCGGCGAGAAGCGACAGGGAAAAAGCGGCAAAGGGGCGAAACATCAGTCATCCGTCATATGAAACACCGTGGCCTTTTGCGGGTGGAATAAGGCGAAGCTTTGAAGTGGCTGGCGTTTTCATGGCTTTCGGCCTAATTCCTGTTATCAACCGCGGTGATAGGGCCGCTTCGTTCCACCCGGGGGACCGTATTCCATGCTTTTTCTCGCACTCTGTCTTGCCTTGTTCCTGCTGACGCATCTTTTGAAGGTGGTCGCGCCGCAATTTCGCGCCCGCATGATCGCGACGATGGGCGAAGGGCCTTTCAAGGGCGTCTATTCCGTTGTCAGCCTCGTCACGCTCGGCCTCGTCATCTATGCCTTCGGTGAAGCACGGCAGGAGACCGGCATGTTGTGGTATCCGCCGGTCTGGATGAGCCATATCGCCGTCACCCTGATGCTGCTCGCGATGATCTGTCTTGTCGCCAGCCTCATCCCGGCTGGCCATATCGCAACGAAGACGAAACATCCGCTCATCCTCTCGGTCAAAATCTGGGCGCTGGCGCATCTTCTGGCCAATGGCGAGACGTCGTCCATTCTTCTTTTCGCATCGTTCCTCGCCTGGGGTGTGGTGATGCGGATCTCGTTGAAGCGCCGGGAGCGAGCGGGTGACAAAGTGGTCCGGGACTTCGTTTCAAGCCGCTACGATCTGGTGGCCGTTGTCGGCGGCATCGTTCTGTGGGGCGCATTCATCCTGAAACTGCACGAATCGTTGATCGGCGTTCAGCCTATCGCCATGTAGGAAATCAACGTTTCCCCCTTACATATCAGGCAAAATAGGCTAGAAGGCCGACCAAGACCCGGTTGGCCTGACTTTCGCTGACCCGGGTAAGCGGCTTGGTATGTCCGCGGACGGATGGATCGGTGACGATCTCCGCGCGGGTAACGGAGAATTTGATGGCAAACGAAAATGATACCTTTATCCGCGAAGTGAACGAGCAGATCCGTTCCGAGCAGCTGTCGCGCTTCTGGGGCCGGTACGGTATCGTGGTTGTGGGTGCGGCCGTTCTGGTGGTTCTCGGCGCCGCCGGTGCCGGTATCTACGAATACTGGAACACCAGCCGCGCTTCCAATTCGGGCGATCAGTTCCTTGCGGCGCTGAAACTCGCTTCGGAAAACAAGACGGATGATGCGCTGAAGGCCCTTGCCGATCTGGAAACCTCCGGTCACGGCAATTATCCGGTTCTGGCGAAGTTCCGCTCGGCCACGCTGCTTTCGCAGAAGGGCGACGCGGCCGGCGCCATCGCCGCCTTCACCGCCATCGGCAACGACACCTCCGCACCGCAGGTCTTCCGCGATACCGCCAAGGTGCGCGCGGCCTGGCTGCTGGTGGATAATGGCACCTACGATCAGGTTGCCGCACTGGTGGAGCCGCTCAGCGGCGAAGGCCAGACCATGAAGGCTTCCGCCCGCGAGGCTTTGGGTCTCGCCGCCTACAAGGCCGGCGATTTCGCCAAGGCCAAACAATGGTTCGAGCAGATCGTGAGCGACGCGCAGGCGCCGCGCAACGTGACGAACCGGGCGCAGATCATGCTCGACAATATCACCGCTTCAGGCAAGGCTGCTTAAGGTCGCTTCGCCACGCGAGATCGCGCCGGCATTCTCCGCATTGCCAAAGCGATCCAACTCATTATTTTACGCATGTCCTTTGCCCAAAACAGGTAGTGTTTTGGGCAGACGTGCTTTAAGGAACCAGGATCAATGAGCTTCACCGTCGCCATAGTCGGGCGCCCCAATGTCGGCAAGTCCACGCTTTTCAACCGTCTGGTTGGAAAGAAGCTGGCGCTGGTGGACGATACGCCGGGCGTGACCCGTGATCGTCGCCCCGGCGAGGCGAAGCTGGTCGACCTGCGTTTCACCATCATCGATACCGCCGGTCTGGAGCAATCCGGTCCGGAAACGCTTCAGGGCCGCATGTGGGCGCAGACCGAAGCGGCGATTGACGATGCCGATGTGACGCTGTTCGTTGTGGACGCCAAGGCGGGCCTGACGCCGGCCGACGAGACGCTGGCCGAAATGCTGCGCCGTCGCGGCAAGCCGGTGGTACTGGTGGCCAACAAGTCCGAAGCGCGCGGTTCCGATGCCGGTTTCTACGACGCCTTCACGCTCGGCCTCGGCGACCCTTGCCCGATCTCGGCCGAACACGGTCAGGGCATGATCGACCTGCGCGACGCCATTGTTGAGGCAATCGGCGAGGACGTGGCTTTCCCGCCGGAAGTGGATGAGGCGGAGACGGATATCGTTCTGCCGCGCAGCGAACCGGGCAGCGAGGACGAAGAAGACGAAGAGCCGGTTTACGATGAGACCAAGCCGCTGCGCGTCGCCATCATTGGCCGGCCGAATGCGGGCAAGTCGACGCTGATCAACCGTTTCCTCGGTGAAGACCGCCTGTTGACCGGCCCGGAAGCCGGCATTACCCGCGACAGCATCTCGGTCGAATGGGACTGGCGCGGCCGCACCATCAAGATGTTCGACACGGCCGGCATGCGCCGCAAGGCCAAGGTGACGGAGAAGCTGGAAAAGCTTTCGGTCGCAGATTCGCTGCGTTCCATCCGCTTTGCGGAAACCGTCGTCATCGTGTTCGACAGCACCATCCCCTTCGAAAAGCAGGATCTGCAGCTGGTTGACCTCGTCATCCGTGAAGGCCGCGCCGCCGTGCTTGCCTTCAACAAGTGGGATCTGGTCGAAGACCCGCAGGCCTATCTGGCCGATCTGCGCGAAAAGACCGAGCGGCTTCTGCCGCAGGCGCGCGGCATTCGCGCCGTGCCGATTTCCGGCCAGACGGGTTATGGCCTCGACCGGTTGATGCAGAACATCATCGATACCGACAAGGTCTGGAACCGCCGCATTTCCACGGCCCGTCTCAACCGCTGGCTGGATGCGCAAACCACGCAGCATCCGCCGCCGGCCGTCTCCGGCCGCCGCCTGAAACTGAAATATATGACCCAGGTTAAGGCCCGCCCGCCGGCCTTCATGATTTCCTGCACCCGGCCGGAAGCCATTCCGGAAAGCTATACGCGGTATCTGGTCAACGGCCTGCGCAAGGATTTCGACATGCCGGGTGTGCCGATCCGGGTGCATTACCGGGGTTCGGACAATCCGTTCGAGAGCAAGGCGAAGAAGCGGCGGTGATTTTGACGTGAAGGGTCGCGGCCTGTTTCTTCTCCCCGCCGGGGAGAAGGTGGCCCGAAGGGTCGGATGAGGGGGCTCGCTCTCCGAATATCTATACTCTCGCCCCCTCATCCCGCTGCCGCGGACTTCTCCCCGGCGGGGAGAAGAAACAAGCGGCATTCGCTCGTTCCAATTTCACTGTCCGGCTTTGAAGAGTAAAAGACTATGTTGATCAAGCAGACCGACTATTTCAGGATTTACCGCGTCATCAACAGCCTGCTCATCAGCCAGAATGCCGATCCTGCCTCGGCCTCCATGTATTTCAGCACCTTCGGCGCCTTCATTCTGCAGCAGCACTACAAGGTGAAAGCGGTGCCGAGGGGCGGGCTTGCCGCCTATAATCTCGGCGGAACGGTTCTCCTGTTCGCAGACCATCGCGAAGACGGTTATGTGACGGGTGCGGGCGAGAATTTCCATTGTTGGGTCGATGCCGACGGCTGGGCGATCGACTTCATGGCGCCCGCCTTTTCTGAAGGTGCCGATGCGCTTGCGGTGCCGGCAAAGATGTTCCAGCGGCCGCTGTCGGCCATGGCGGCGTCCATCAATGATCTCGGCCAATCCGGCGATTTCTTCTACCGTTCCGAGCCGGAAGCGTCGGCCAGACGTTTTGCCGACTGGCACAAACAGGCCATGATCGGCGATATGGCGAGCGTTGCCGCCAACTGGTTCCGCAAATCCCCCAAGCAGATGGCGGCATCGCTTTCGGTGACCGACAGCGACGGCAAGGCGCGGACAGTGCCGCTGACGGGCCAGTCTCTCACTGGTAACTGGTGAGGTTGTTTGATGGCGGGGGCGATCTGATAAAAGGACGGCCAGCGTAATCTCGCGGCAGCCGCCTGACGTCAATCAGCAGCCCGACCCCGTTCTAAAGATAACGGCAGTCGCGTCCTGATCGCCTTGTGACACTCCCGTACCGTTTCGTCCACTCATTCCCGCACAAATCTCGGGGATTGCCTCATGCAAGCCGCGAGCGCGACAGAAGCGGCAGTGATTTTCCGGCGGCATGGATGACATTGTCGAGGAATTGTCGCGAGGCCTTTTCCCAGCTGTAGCTTTTGGAAAGGGCAAGCGCTGCCTGTGGTGAGCAGTGAAGCGCCGCCAGACAGGCATCGCGCAGATTATTGTCCAGCGCACCGGCGGCGGGGTTTCCGCCGAGAATGTCGATCGGTCCGGTCACGGGGAAGGCGGCAACTGGAACGCCGCTGGCCAGCGCTTCGAGAATGGTGTTGCCGAAGGTGTCGGTCTTCGAGGGGAAAACGAAGACATCGGCCTGCGCATAGGCATCGGCCAGCTCCTCACCGGTCTTGATGCCGGTGAACAGAACATCAGGGTATTTTTCCTGCAATTCATGGCGGGCGGGACCGTCGCCAACGACGATCTTCGATCCCGGCAGGTCGAGTTCCAGGAATTCCGGCAGGTTCTTTTCCACCGCCACACGTCCCACCGTCATGAAGATCGGTCTCGGCAGATCGAAAGGCAGCTTAGTTTTCGGGCGGGGATGGAAAAGCTCGGCGTCGATGCCGCGGCTCCAGCGTTTCAGATTGCGCACGCCGCGGGCTTCCAGTTCGGTCTCAAGGCTCGGCGTGGCCACCATGCAGGTGTTGCCGCCATTGTGGAACCAGCGCACGAAGGCGTAGAGCCAACTTTCCGGGACGGGGAAACGGGCGGCTACATATTCGGGAAAGCGGGTGTGGTAGCTGGTGGAAAAACGCATACGGTTCTTCACGCACCAGCGCCGGGCCATGAAGCCCAGCGGCCCTTCCGTGGCAATATGCACAAAGGAGGGCTGGCTTTTTTCGATCTCCGCCGCCACACGACGATAACCGGCGACCGACAGGCGGATTTCCGGATAGGTGGGGCAGGGGATGCTGTAAAAACTCTGTGGTGTGACCATGTGCACATCGACGCCGAGCCGCGCGAGTTCGGTATTGGTGTTTTCAATGGAGCGAACCACGCCGTTGACCTGCGGGTGCCAGGCATCTGTGACAATCGTGATTCTCGTCATGAAACACTGATCCTGCTCATCTGCGCGCGGGCGAATCCCCATTGCCCGGCTTCTGCCCGTATATGCGGCGTGCGTGTTACAGGATCATGTCAGGGTGTATGGCGGTGGGGAATCGTGGTTGCGCTCAAAATTTTGCTGTTGTCGGCGGCGCTGCCTTCTGTCCTTATCCCTGTGCCTCGGACTTGTTCCGGGGAACAGGAATGAGGGAACCCGAGGTGGCTGCATGCGAAAATCCACGTTCGCGCAGTGTAGCGAGCCCTATCCCACCAGTGGAAGCAACTCGGGGCTGATCAGCGCGCCATGGTGGCCGATGACGGTCGCCGCAGCCCTTGCCGCGAAGGTGGCGGCCTCTTCGGGAGAACTGCCGGTCACGTAACGGGCGAGGAAGGCGCCGTTGAAGCTGTCGCCGGCGCTTGTCGTATCCACCACGTCCACGGCTTTCACCGCCGGGGCGTGAGTGCGACTGCCGCCGAAATCGAGCGTCGCGCCCTTGGCGCCGTCCTTCACGACGATGTTTTCAACGCCAAGTGAACGGTAGCGGTCGATGGTCGCTTCCACGGACACATCGCCGAAATGGCTGGCCTCGTCATCGAAGCTCGGCATGACAAGCGTTGCGGTGCGCGCACCGTTGGAGATGGTTTCGAGCATCGTATCCCTGTCCGCCCACAGGCGCGGGCGAATGTTGGGATCGAAGACCACCAGCTTGCCCGCCGCCTTGGCGCGGCGCAGTTCGGCGAGGAACGTATCGACATCATGGGCGGAGGCGAGAACGGCGAGCGTGATACCGGAGAAATAGACCACATCGGCACTCTCGACCGTTTTGCGCAGGTGGTCCGCGTCAGTGGCAAGCTGCCTTGCGGCGGCGGCATTGCGCCAGTAGCTGAAGGTGCGTTCGCCATCCTTCAGGTTGATGAGATAGAGGCCGGGCGTTCCACCCTTGATGCGGCGGATTTTTTCCGTGCCGATGCCGGCATCCGCGATGAAGGTGAGCATGTCTTCAGAGAGAGGATCGTCGCCGAGCGCGGTAAAATAATCGACGGACCAGTCTTGCGGCAGGCAAGCCCGGGCATACCAGGCGGTATTGAACGTATCGCCGGCAAAACCCTTGCGCAGCAGCCCGTTGCCGGCCTGCGACAGTTCCACCATGCATTCGCCAATCGACAGAAACCGTCCGCCCACGCCGTCATCCTCCCGTTTTTTCCAGCCATGCGGCTTACGACGAGTGCGCGCCGCTGACAAGGGCGGTTGTGGCCGTTTGTGCATGTGCGAAGTTCCGGTTTACGCGGGCGCAAGGGCTTTATATTCTCCCGGCGTGACACCCTCAGGAGATCGCCGATGACACTGCCCCATGCCCCGGTCCACAAATCTCAAGCACAATCGGACTGGTGGAAGGGAGCGGTGATCTATCAGGTCTATCCGCGCTCGTTTCAGGATACGACCGGCGATGGCTATGGCGATCTTGACGGAGTGACGAAACGTCTGCCCTATATCGCCTCGCTCGGCGTCGATGGCATCTGGCTCTCGCCCTTCTTCACCTCGCCCATGGCCGATATGGGCTATGACGTTTCCGATTATTGCAATGTCGATCCGATGTTCGGCACGCTTGCCGATTTCGACGCGCTGATGGCCGAGGCGCACCGGCTGGGGCTGAAGGTCATCATCGATCAGGTCATCTCGCACACGTCGGACCAGCATCCCTGGTTCGTGGACAGCCGAGCGAGCCGCACCAACAGCAAGGCCGACTGGTATGTCTGGGCCAATCCCAAGCCGGATGGCACCGCACCCACCAACTGGCTTTCCGTCTTCGGCGGCCCGGCATGGGAGTGGGACGGCGTGCGCAAGCAATATTACATGCACAGCTTCCTCGCGTCGCAGCCGGATCTCAATTTCCATAATCCGGATGTGCAGGATGCGCTTCTCGAAACCGTGCGTTTCTGGCTGGATCGCGGCGTTGACGGGTTCCGGCTCGATACCGTCAACCATTATTTCCATGACAGGCTTTTGCGCGACAACCCGCCGCTTTTCGACGAGGAAAGTTTCGGTCTCGATGCTTCCGACGTCAATCCCTATGGCATGCAGGACCATCTGTACGACAAGACGCGGCCGGAAAACGTGGCCTTCCTCAAGCGTTTTCGCGCGCTGCTCGACGACTATGAGGGCCGCGCCACGGTGGGTGAGGTGGGAGACGGGGCGCGGTCGCTGAAGACGGTGGCGGCCTATACGTCCGGCAATGACAAGCTCAACATGTGCTACACTTTCGACCTGCTGGGGCCGGATTTCAGCGCGAAGCATCTGCGCGCCTCGGTCGAGACCTTCGGCAAGGTGGTGACGGATGGCTGGGTGTGCTGGGCCTTTTCCAACCATGATGTGGTGCGTCACCTCAGCCGTTTTTCCGAAAGTGCGGAGGAGCAGGTGCGGGTCGCGAAGCTTGCCATCTGCGTTCTCGCCAGCCTGCGCGGTTCCATATGTCTCTATCAGGGAGAGGAGCTGGGTCTGACCGAGGCGGAACTTGCTTTTGAGGATCTGCGCGATCCCTACGGCATCCGCTTCTGGCCCGCCTTTAAGGGGCGGGACGGATGCCGCACGCCGATGGTGTGGGAGACAGGCAAGCCGAATGCCGGTTTTTCCAGCGCTGAAAAGCCGTGGCTGCCGGTGCCCTATGTTCATGCCATGCAAGCTGTGGATGCGCAGGAGCGCAAGCCGGACTCGGTTCTGAACCATTACCGCGCGGTTTTGTCCTTCCGCAAAGGTCACGGCGCACTGCGCGATGGCGATATGCACTTTATCAAGACCAATCTCGACGTGCTGGCCTTCACGCGCCAGAAGGGCGATGAAAAACTGCTCTTCGTTTTCAACCTCACCCGCGAACCGGTGGAGTTCCCAATACCGAAGGCCATGCGGGTCACCGATATACTGCCGATGCCGGGTTTCGCACCGTTATTCGATGCGGGGATCGTGACGCTCGAGGGGCTGGATGTATTTTGCGGGGTCGTTGCATGAGCGGGCAATTTGCCATCGAGGCGGCTGGCGAAGCATCGCTCGATGAGTGGTCGCTTCTGCGGCACCGTTTGTGGCCGGATGCTTCACCCACCGAACACCGGGCGGAGTTGCAGGACGTCTCCGACAATGAAGTTGGATTTATTGCCTATGATCCGGCGGGCATGGCCATCGGTTTTGCCGAAGCCAGCCTGCGGCATGATTATGTCAACGGATGCGACACCTCACCCGTGGCGTTTCTCGAAGGCGTTTATGTGGAGGAGGCCTTTCGCAAACGGGGCGTTGCGGCTGCTTTGATTGCCGAAGTAACCCGTTGGGCGACCAGCAAGGGTGTGAGCGAACTTGCTTCCGATGCCGACATTTCCAATGTCGATTCACACCGCATGCATGCGGCGCTGGGATTTGAGGAAACGCAGCGGGTGGTTTATTTTCGCAAGTCCCTGCCTTTGGGTTCATAACCTCCCGGCACTGTTCGGCGATGGAATAATATCAGACATTGCGGGTGCGTTCTGACGATCAAATGTGGCGCCATGATCGCGTCTTGGGGCGGTTAATAGTAATATTTAAGTATTTGTGAATTTTAAAATCTCTTCAATTTTAATTATCTCATAATTAAAAATTATTTATATTCGCGATGATAGCTATTGAGTGGAAATTTTTTCAGATTTACTTCGCTTTTGGCGAGCCTTATGCAAGCTTCCAGTATTAATCGTTGAAGCCTACAGATTTTTCGGTCTCCACCCATAAAGTGAAGCAGGGATTGTCATGTCCGTTTCAATCAAGAATTTCAATCAGCCCAATACCGCGAATTCCACCTCGTCGCGCGCCAAAGCTAAGGCCGCGCCTCCATCCATCCGAGAGGTCTTTCTCTCCGGACAATCGGCAGCCCGCGCATCAACACCGAAACCAGCCCCCAAAACCTCGTCAGCCGACTATATCGCATCGCCCGACTTCATGCGGAATCTGAGGGCCAAGCTTTCCCTGGCGGGGGACGATCCGGCGCAATATCTGCGCGCCCGGTCGATGATGAGTGCTCTCGAGCGTGGGGCCTTGCAGGTTTCGAACCCCACTCAGGGCAAAACGATCAATGCGTGGGACCCGAACCAGAAAAACGCCAAGCCGACGACAGCCACTGACATTGCCAAGACCAACTGGGTGGATTTTCTCAATACGCAGCTGAAGCGCAGCGAAGACGGCGCGCTTTCCAGGGATGGAAGCGGCAGCTATGTCGACAATGCGACAGGAAAACACGCCTATTTTGGCAGGGTCGCGGGCAAATATTATTACGTCACCTGGCCTTCGGAAGCGAAAGCATGAGGCCGCTCTAGCAGCCTCAAAGCGCGAATTGAGCGTTTTCCGCTGCTCCGGTCGGCAAGCCTCCGTCAGATCAGCGCAAACCTGTCCACATCCACCATACCCATATCGGAAATCTTCAGATGCGGGATGACGGGCAGGGGCAGGAAGGCGACCTGCAGGAAAGGTTCTTCCAGTGTCGTGCCGAGCGCATAGGCTGCTTTTCTGAGCGTGTGCAGCGTATCTCGAACGGTCTCGTAGGGTTCTAGGCTCATCAACCCGGCGACGGGCAAAGCGATCTCGCCCGTCACCCGGCCGTCTTCCACCACCACGAAGCCGCCCTTGATTTCGCCGAGCCGGTTGGCGGCCAGCGCCATGTCGTCTTCGCTGACGCCGACAACGCAGATATTGTGGCTGTCATGGCCGACGGTGGAGGCGATGGCGCCCTTTTTCAGGCCGAAGCCCTGAACGAAGCCATTGGCGTGATTGCCGTTCTTGCCGTGGCGTTCGATGACGGCGACCTTGATGATGTCGTTTTCAAGATCGACGGTGGTCTGGTTGCCGTCCGTTGGCAGCTTGTAGCGGCGGTGTTCGGTAATGATCTTGCCGGGAAGCACGCCCATGACGGGGCTTTCGCCCTCTGTGACCGGCACGCCGAAATGCGAGGCGAGCACGGGTCTTGCCTTGACGCTGTCAAGGCCGACGGGTGCGACCGGTTTGCGGGTGGCAAACAGCGCGTCATCGACGATCCTGCCGCCGGAAAGCACCATGCTGGCCTTGCAGTTCTGCAGGCTGTCGATGACCACGAGATCGGCCCGCCACCCCGGTGCGACAAGGCCGCGGTCGCGCAGGCCAAAGGCTTTTGCGGCGGAAATCGAGGCGGCGCGGTAGATGGCGAGCGGTTCCACCCCGCTGGCGATCGCCGTGCGGATCATATAGTCGAGATGGCCCTGTTCGGCGATATCGAGCGGGTTGCGGTCATCTGTGCAGAGCGCCAGATAGGGCGAGAGGCGCTCGGTGATGATCGGCATGAGGGCGTGCAGGTCCTTCGAGACCGAGCCTTCGCGCACCAGAATATGCATGCCCTTGCGGATTTTCTCCAACGCCTCAGCCGCGCTCGTGCATTCATGTTCAGTGCGGATGCCGGCGGCAAGATAGCCGTTCAGCGCCGTGCCGGAGAGAAGCGGCGCATGCCCATCGATATGCTGGCCCTGAAAGGCCTCCAGCTTTGCCATGCACACCGGGTCCTTGTGGATGACGCCCGGAAAATTCATGAATTCGGCAAGCCCGATGACCTTCGGATGATTTCGGAACGGTAGCAGTTTTTCGATGGGCAGATCGGCGCCAGCGGTTTCAAGGTGGGTGGCGGGCACGCAGGAGGAGAGCTGCACCCGGATGTCCATGATGGTTTCCATGGCGCTGTCGAGGAAGAACTGAAGCCCCTCAACGCCCAGAACATTGGCAATCTCATGCGGGTCGCAAATGGCGGTGGTAACGCCATAGTGTAAAACGCAGCGGTCGAATTCATGCGGTGTAACGAGCGACGATTCGATATGGAGATGCGTATCGATGAAGCCGGGAACGACGATTTTGCCGGAAATGTCGATTTCCCGCCGACCCTTGTAGTCTCCACATGTGCCAACGACAGTATCGCCGCAAATGGCAATGTCCGAAGCAACAAGTTCCCCGGTCACCAGGTCGAAGAATCGCCCGCCTTTGAGAACCATATCTGCCGGTTCGCGGCCCGTACCCTGATCGATGCGCGTTTCAAGTTTCGAATTCATGCGGCTCTTCTTCGACTTCTGGTTTGCGTCATATGCGAGAATTTTCAGTATTTACATTCGTGGGTTGTTTCTTGGTGTCTTCGTATTGATTCTTCGTATTTTAAATATATCCTGAGTAAATAATTTTCATATTTGTGCTATGTTGTGTTTAGTGTTGCATACTTGAATATTTTAACGGGCTTATATTTGTCCATCTGGAGGCTGGTTTATGTCGGCCTTTATCAATAGCGGGCCACGTTAACATTCCCGGGGAGGAAAATAAAAGCGTCTGATGTTGAAGCGAATTTCCACCCGGCAATTAACTGTTGGCATGTTTATCGAGGCGGTCGAGGGAACGGCGTCGAACCGGCAGATTATGCAACGACATCGCTTTCTCCTGCGGCATGAGGATGGGGTGCGCCAGCTGAAAGCGAGCGGCGCGGAAAGCATCGTCATCAATACCGCCAGGGGAAACGATGTCGAAGCAAGTTTGGGTGTTGGCGGACCGGCGACAATGAAAACGGACAGTTCCCCAGAGACCACCGCTGTGATCAGCCATGCCGTGCGTTTGGCAGCCGATGCGGTTGCGGAAACCTTTGCGGTTGCGGAAACCGGTGGCGGTGTCTCGTTGACAAGCATGGCGACGGCAGCGGGTAGGATTTCCGACGCCGTGCAGTCGAACCCGGCGATTTTCATCGGGGTCACCCGATTGAAATCCAAAGACGAAACGACGTTTGTGCACTCCGTCTCCGTCAGCGGGCTGATGATCCTTTTCGGTAATTATCTCGGGCTCGACAGGGCAACTGTCAATCTGCTCGGTATCAGCGGGTTGCTACATGATATCGGCAAGGTGGAAATTCCTTCATCGATCCTCAACAAGGCGGAAGGGTTGAGCGCCAGCGAGCGGCAAATCATCAATCTCCACCCCGCATTCGGCCGAGATATATTGTCGCGCAACGCGCAGATGCCGGAGATGCTGCTCGATGTCTGTTTCAATCATCATGAGCGGATGGATGGCGGCGGTTATCCGAGCGGACGTGCGGGCAGCCAGATCAGCCTCTATGCGCGTATCGCGGCGATTTGCGACGTCTATGACGCCATCACCTCGGTCAGGCCCTACAAGAAGCCGTGGACTGCGAATGATGCGTTAACTTGGATGCTGCGGCGGGAAGGGCATTTCGACATGCAGCTGCTGAAGAAATTCGCGCTGTGCATTTCCGCCTCGCTGCCGAGGGGTTAGTTGCCGAAGATGATCGCCATATTGAGGCTGTCGATGTAACGCCCGTCGATCAGAACGGCATCGCGGGCCCGGCCTTCATGCACAAAGCCGATCTTTTCATAAAGTGCAATGGCTCTCGCGTTGTCCGCATGCACGCTCAGTTCGACACGATGCAGCCCGAATTCGCGGGCGGCATCGAGCGTCCGCCGCATCAGTCGTCCACCCAGTCCCTTGCCCCGATAGGCAGGCAGGATACCCATGCCGAGCGTGCCGCAATGGGCGCGGGTCGCTCTGTCCTGGCGGCGGATATCGCACCAGCCAATCACTTCGCCATCCGCAATCGCCACGAATTGCGGATGGTCGTTTTCGATCATGTCGAGAACGAAGGCGCGGACCGCTTCGAGCGGCGGCGCCTCCAGAAAGCTCAGATATTTCCGCTCGCGCGATACCGCATCGAGAGCACGGTGAAAGCTTTCAACGTGCTCTGTCCGGATGGGTTCGATGCTGATGGCGTCGGCAGCCGGCATCATGCAGCCTTGGTCTTCGCCTTGCGGGTCAGATGCACCACGACGTTTTCGATCATGCGCATGCCGGCGTCCTGGCCGAGCGTCATGATCGATTCCGGGTGGAACTGAACGGCGGCCACCGGCTCCTTGGCGTGTTCTATGCCCATGATCGTGCCATCCTCGCTTTCCGCGGTGATGATGAAATCACGCGGAAGGGTGGAGGGGTCGGCGAAGATCGAGTGATAACGGCCGACGGTCACTTCCTTGCCGAGACCGGAGAAGACGAGGCCGGGCTCAAGTACACGGATGCGTGAGGGCTTGCCGTGCATCGGCACGGCCAGCTGGCGCAGCTCGCCGCCATAGGCTTCCGCCAGTGCCTGAAGACCCAGGCAGACGCCGAAGATCGGCAGGTCACGGGCGCGGGCGGCCTTGATCGTCGCCTTGCAGTCGAAATCCGTCGGGCTGCCCGGTCCGGGAGAGAGCACGACGAGATCGGGCTGGAAGCGATCGAACACGTCGGCTGCGACCGGTGATCTGACGGTCGAGACCGTGGCACCCGTCTGGCGGAAATAATTCGCCAGCGTATGCACGAAACTGTCTTCGTGGTCGACGAGCAGGATCTTCACACCGGTGCCCACCTTGGCGGCGTCGCGCTTGGTGGCGGCGGAGTTGGCGCCTTTTGCATCGCGAATGGCCGATATCATGGCCGACGCCTTCAGTTCGGTTTCGGCTTCTTCTTCCTGCGGATTGGAATCGTTGAGCAGCGTCGCGCCGGCGCGCACCTCGGCGATGCCGTCCTTGATGCGGATGGTGCGCAGCGTGAGCCCCGTATTCATGTCGCCGTTGAAGCCGACCATGCCGATTGCGCCGCCATACCAGGCGCGCGGGCTCTTTTCATGGCCTTCGATGAAGCGCATGGCCCAGAGTTTCGGCGCACCGGTGACGGTGACGGCCCAGGCGTGGCTGAGGAAGCCGTCAAAGGCGTCCATATCGTCACGCAGGCGGCCTTCAATGTGGTCCACCGTGTGGATGAGGCGCGAATACATCTCGATCTGGCGGCGGCCGATGACCTTCACCGAGCCCGGCTCGCAGACGCGGCTCTTGTCGTTACGGTCAACATCCGAGCACATGGTGAGTTCGGATTCGTCCTTCTTCGAATTGAGCAGCTTCAGGATCTGCTCGCTGTCGGCAATCGGGTCGTCACCGCGCTTGATGGTGCCTGATATCGGGCAGGTCTCGATGCGGCGACCGGAGACGCGCACAAACATTTCCGGCGAAGCGCCGACCAGATATTCCTGATGGCCGAGATTGATGAAGAAGGAATAAGGCGAGGGGTTGATCGCCTTCAGACGACGAGAAATCGCCGACGGATTGCTTTCGCAGCGCTCCATGAACTTCTGTCCGGGCACGACCTCGAACAGGTCGCCGCGGCGGAAGCTTTCCTTGGCCTTCACCACCAGTTCGGAATATTCGCCCGGACGGTGATCGCCCTTGGGCGGGATGGTATCGGTGGTCTTGAACGGATCGGGTGTGATGTCGGAGGACTTGCCGTCCGTCGTCACGCCGCCTTTTTCGAAATCGTAGCGGTCGATCCAGGCCTTGGCGGAATAGTGGTCAACGACGAGGATTTCGTCCGGCAGGAACAGCACCATGTCGCGCTGGTCTTCCGGCCGCGCCAGCGACAGCTTGATCGCGTCGAACTGGAAGGCGAGGTCGTAACCGAAGGCGCCGAACAGGCCGATGGCCGAATCCGCATTCGAATAGAAGAGATCGACGATGGCGCGCAGTGCGGTGAAGACGGTCGGGATTTTCGAGCGTTCTTCTTCGGTGAAAACGCGGTCCGGTTCGTTGACGGTGAGATCAAGGCGGCGGGTCGAGGCGGCGCCGAGGGTAAGGTCGGGCGTTGTCTTCAGCTTTTCCGTGATGAAATCGAGCAGCACTTCGCCGCGGCCATTATAGGCCTCGATCCACATCTTGCGGCCGAAACAGGAAATGCCGAGCGGCGGATCGATAATGGCTGTATCCCAGCGGGTGTAACGGCCTGGATATTCATAGTTGGACGAAAAAACCGCGCCGCGATGGGAATCGAGCTTTTCGATATAATTATCGATGGCGCTGGCGTAATCGGCGGGCCGACGCTTTCGGCTGACCTTGATGCCGCCTTTCGTCTCGTAGGTTTCCGCTCCGTCATCCTGAATGATCGTTACCATTTCTCTCGCACTCATTTTGTCGCATGTCGTTGTCGCAAAACCGCCAGGCACTTTTGCGCGCATGCTGTCTGTTGTTCAAGCCCGATGACAGGCGGCAAAATAACAAAAAAGCCGCCTGAAAATTCGGGCGGCTTGGACTTTGTCTGAAGACATGACTGGTCAAGGCCGCAAAAAGCTGCTCCACCACCAGTTAGCAATGTTCTTAGACACGATGTTCATGGGAAAATTGTTAGCGTGCACGATCCGCCTTGGCAAGCGGATTTAGAGGCGGAATGAACCTTACCCGTCGCCGCCGCGTTGCACTTCTGCCGAAACGGTCAGGAGTGCCCCATAAAATGCTTCATCGCGTCTGTCTTCTGGTAACCACCCTCGCATTCATTTCCGCCTCTGAACCGCCGGCGCAGGTGCCGGTGCCGCAACCGAAACCGGGTGAGGGGCAACCTGCCACTCCCTCGGAAAAGCCATCGGACGAGCCGCCGCAAAGCCCGGCGGAAGCGCCGAAACCGGCCCCGAAGCCGCAGGTCCCGGAAGAGCGGAAACCGGATGACGGCATGACGCCGGAAGACAAGGGGCCCGATGACAGCAAGAAAGGCGTGGAGAACAAGGCGGGTGAGGGCAAAGAGGAGGGTGAACAACCGAAACCGGATGTTGACGCTGCAAAACCGGAAGAGAAGCCGCCGGAGCCGGTGAGGCCGGAAGACCCGGCCGCGCTTCAGGCATGCCTTGGCGCGTTGAAGGAGATCGGCGCTGAATTCAAACAGCTTGAGCCGATCCGCGATGTGGAGCAGGGCTGCGGCATCGAAGCGCCTGTCGAGCTTTCCGTGGTTTTGCCCGGTATCAAGCTGGAGCCATCGGGGACCATGCGCTGCGAAACCGCGCTCGCGCTTTCCCGCTGGACAAAGGAGATGATGCTACCGGCGGCGGCTCTGGCAATGCCGGAAAAAAAGGTGAGGTCTATCGCCAATGCCTCGACCTATATCTGCCGCAACCGCAACAGCGCGGAAAACGGCAAGATTTCCGAACATGCCAAGGGCAATGCGGTAGATATCTCCACCATCGCCTTTGACAAGGGCGAGCCGCTGGTGATGAAGCCGCGCGGCGAGGACGGGACGCCGGAAGGCGCTTTCCAGCGCACGATTACCGCCGCCGCCTGCCTATTCTTCCGCACGGTTCTTTCGCCCGGCAGCGACGCCACCCATCAGGATCACCTGCATCTCGACGTGCTGGAGCGAAAAGGCGGCTATCTCTATTGCCGCTGACAAAAAAGGGGCGACCCGAAGGCCGCCCCGACTGGAGATGATGTTTCTGCCCGGTTTTAGAATTTCTGGGTCAGAGAAATTTTGAAGGTGCGTCCGGCTTCCGTATAGAAGTCGGCCGGCTGGTTGACGGTGCTGACGGAATTCGGGTTCACGTCGCGAACACCGACGGCATTCCAGTATTTCCTGTCGAACAGATTGTAGATGCCGGCCTGGATACGCAGGCCCTTGGTCTGTTCCGGTTCCCACCAGCCGGTCAGGTTGAAGACGCCGTAGCCGGGGGCGTCGAAGGTGTTGGCCACCCTGTCGTCACGCATGCCGGAGGAGAAGACACCGGTCAGTTCCGTGCCCCAGACGTCCTGCTCGTAGCCGATGCCGACGACGGATTTGAAGGGCGCGACCGTGCGAATGAATTCGTTGGTGTCGGTGTCCTTGCCATAGGCGTAAGCGAGCGAAGCATGGGCGAAGAAGCCGTTTGCGAGATCCTTGCGGACCTTGGCTTCGACACCTGATATTTCGACGTTGTTACGGTTGCGATAGGTGAAGAGCGAGCCGTTGCCCCTGCCACCGAAGCCGGGGAAGAGCGTCGTCGAGGTCGTGTACTGCTCGATGAAGTTTTTGTACTTGTTGTGGAATAGCGTCAGGCTTCCCGTCAGGTCGCCGGAGGCGTAGTTCGCGCCGATTTCGAAACCGTTGCTGGTCTCGGGATTGAGGGCGGAATTGCCGACCACCGCGTAACCGGAGCTGACGTTGGAGAAGTTCAGGTAGAGTTCGTTAATCGTTGGGGCGCGATAGGCCATCGACCATTGGGCGAAGAGTTGCAGTTCCGGCGTGACGTCATAGGTCGCGAGAAGCTTCGGCGAGAAGCGCGAACCGCTATTGCCGGTCGGCAGGCCAAACGTTCTGTAGCCGCTGTTGCTCGAAACCGAGCCGTCCGGGTCGTAGTCATAGGAATCGAAGCGCAGGCCGGGGGTCAGGCGGAAGCCGTTGCCGAAGGCAATTTCGTCATCGAGATAAAGGCCGAGGCTCTTGCCGCTCACGTCAGGCATGTCGGACTGGGACGAAGAGGTCACGCCGGCCGTGTTGGCGAAAAGCTCCTGGCTGAAATCGGTCGTCATGGCGTTGCCACCGAAACGGACCGTGTGCTGCACGCCGCCAAGCTCGAAGCCGGATTCAAGGCCGCCGACGATGCCGAAGGCGCTGTTGCGCATGCTGTCTTCGCGAATATAGAGCGAATTATTGGTCAGGCGGTCACCGGCGCCGGACTCCTTGGAAAGACGCGTCCAGTAGAGCGAAAGATTGGCGGCATCGATCACGCCGTCGGTCGAGGGCGCTTCGTATTCGTAATCGAGCGATACGCGATCACGCTCCGTATCCTCGTAGCCCCGGTAATCGCCGATCCGGTAGGTCGAGCCTGAAACGCTCACGCCCTGCAGGGTCTTCATGTCGCTACGGTTTCTCAGCGAATAACGCTCGGCCGTCAGCCCGATGCTGTGACCGCCCTCCAGATCCTGCCGGATCTTGAACATCAGGTTGCTTTCGTAGGTGTCGGCGGGGTTTGGCTTGGTGCGGCGTGTTCCGTAGATATCGGCCGTGCCCTTGTTGTCTGTCTCGTTGCCGCGCTTGTAGGAGCCCTGGAACAGAACTGACGTATTCTCGATCTTCTTGGCGACAGCGAGCGATCCGCCCACGCTTCTGTCTTCGCTGTCATAGGTGGTCTTTGCCACACCGCCCCAGTCCTTGCCTTCGCCGATCAGGTCTTCCGGCTCGAGCGTGCGCAGCACCAGCGCGCCGCCGAGAGCACCGGAGCCGATACGGCTGGAATCTGCGCCACGCACCACATCGACCGTCGAGAGCGAGGAAAAATCGAAGCTCGAACTCGTATTGCTGAGGGTGGTCGTGGCCTGACCCTGCCGGGCGAAGTTTTCGAAGAAGGGAACGGGAATATTGTCGATCAAGGTGACGACACGCGCGCCGCCGAGGCCGCGAATGAACAGGCCGCCGGGCCGGCCGGGCTTGGCATCGACGTAATCGACGCCCGGTTCCGTGCTGTTGCCGAGGTCCTTGATGCTGCCGATGTCTTTTTTGCGGATGTCTTCCGCTGTCGTCTGGCTCGCCAGCGGCGTGTCAGCGGCGGCATCGGCGCTTTTGACACGCTTGCCCTTGACGACGATCCTTTCAAGCGTGGTGGCGCCGTCCGCCTGTGACGCGGCATTCTGTGCCAGGGCGGGGCCGGCAAGCGGCAGAAGAGAGATGGCAGTGCACAAAAGCAGCGCGGAATGCGTGCGCGAAATGGACATTAATTACCCCCAGGTAGGCGCGCGAACGGGCCGCGGCGTGCGAAGGCACGCCGCGCTTGCCGCTGCGGCTGAAACTGTTTTGATTGTTACGGGCGAGCCGATAAGCGAGGACTAAAAAACATGATGATAACTGTCAACATATTATATATGACTTTTCTAATCATGTTTTAAAGCATAACGGCATGTTGCAAAAATATGACGCTTATCCGTTCTCGGACCTGATCGGTGAATAGGTGGGAAAACGCCACGGTATGGTCAAAGTCCGGACATGGCGGCTTGCTAGGATATTCGCAGCCAGTTTACATGGCGGTACAATAAATGGACTATTAATCGGATACGGAAATGAAGTCTCTTGAACTGCTCGTTGAGCGGATCATCCTCTCCAGCCGCTGGTTGCTCGTCGTTTTTTATCTCGGGCTCGTCGCGGCGCTGGCGGTTTATGCGTTTTCCTTCGCGCTCAAGTTTCTGAAAGTTGCCAAGAACGTTTTCACCTATGACGAAGCGGACATGATCCTCGCCATGCTGGGTCTGATCGATGCGGCGCTGGTTGCCAGCCTGATCGTCATGGTGATGATTTCCGGTTACGAGAACTTCGTCAGCCGCTTCGACGATGCCGATGCCGAGGTTTCCTTTCTGGGCAAGCTCGATTCCGGCAGCCTGAAGATCAAGGTCGCGTCGTCGATCGTGGCGATCTCGTCGATCCACCTGCTGCAAATCTTCCTCAACGCCAGTCAATATTCGGACAGCAAGTTGATGTGGTTCACCATCATTCATCTGGCTTTTGTCGTCTCGGCGGTCATGCTCGGTTTCCTGGAAAAACTGATGGCCAAGCCGAAAGGCAAATCCGAAAAGCCGGTGCTTTGATCAGGGTGGTCCAGCCGATATGAAGGTCGCAACCCCGTTCTGGCCATGCCGCATGTTTCTCGCTCCGGGCGCTGCGTCCCGGGGTGGCGGGGGTGTGTGAATGGTGAAGACGGAGCGTCAGGCCAGGCTTTGCAGCGATCTGTCGGCTGCCGCCGACAAATCCCAATGGCTGGAGGCGCTGCGGGAAGTGATGCGCGCCTTCGGTTACGCCTATGTGACCCTGTTGCGGTTGCCCGACGGCCAGAATGCCTATGCCCTGCCGACGGTTGTCGAAAGCAGCCTGCCCATCTGGGTCGTGAATGCAATGACCAGGGATGGCGCGCTTGGGGACTGTCCCGTCATCAAGCGCGGCGCGTCGTCGATGATGCCGCAATATTGGTCGCTGCAGGATCCGGATATTGCCTGCGGACCGCTGGTGGATGCGGCGGCCTCGCTGAGCAGCATGGGCATTACGTCCGGTCTGATGGTGCCGGTGCATGGCATGTACGGCAACCGGCATCTGATGAATTTCGCGGGCGATCGCGATCTCCTGCCGCAAGCCGCGCTCAACGAGCTGGGCATGATCGTGCTGCATGCGCTGGAGGTTTATGACCGGCTTTGCCGCACCAACTCAAAAGGTCCATCACCGCTGACGAAGCGTGAACTCGATGTGGTGCGCTGGACGGCGCAGGGAAAGACCTCCGTGGAGATAGCCGAGCTTCTGTCCATCTCGGAACATACCGTCAATGCCTATATGAACAACGCCATCCGCAAGCTCGACTGCGTCAACCGCACCCAGCTGGTGGCCAAGACCATACGCCTTGGCCTGATAGACTGATCGATCCTGTCGTTCCCGGCAGGCCTCGCCTTACCGGTCGAGAACCGAGCGAAGCTCGACGAGATTCGAGCGCACCCGTAAAACGTAAAATCCCATGGTGGCGAGGTGCGAGGGCATGATCCAGCCGCTTTCCTCACCATTGGAAATGATCGCCGGCTGTATGCGCAGAGCTGCGCGGGTCTGCGACAGCGTGTCGTTCCATAGGTTGGTCAGGTTGCGCTCGCGGATGACCTGCGCGAAGTCCGATCCGGCCGCGGAAAGCACGCCGTAATAACCGTAAAGCTGGCCATAGGCGAACCAGAAGCGGTCATCGGCGCGGGTATCGAACCAGCCGCCATTATAGTTTTCCGAACGTTCGCGAAGGATCGCCGAAGTCGAACCGATGTCGCCGGCGATACGGTCGATGAACTGGATCAGGTTGTCGGCGCGGGTGTCAAAAACCGCCTTGCAGGCCGTGAGTTCGCCGTTGAAGGCCTGGAAGCTGCGGATGGCGGCGCGGTAATAGCTGGGGGTCGGCGTCTTCGGGCCGAAGGGATCGAGGCCGAAATACCAGGAATATTCGCTGAACTGCATGTTCCCGCGTGCTTCCTGGAGATTGTTGTTGATGCCGGAGGTTCCGCGCACGCGGCCGAGCGTATCCACCAGTTCCACCGAGGTGCGGCGCACGGCCTGGTTTACGCCGCGCTGGAAAGACGCCTTGTTGTCCAGAAACGGCGTGCTGTCCCAGTCCATGCCGAAGAGGCCGAGGCGATAGAGCAGCATGGAGGAAATCCATGCGTTCTGGTTGACGTTGAAATCGGTAAGGTCGGCGGCCGCGTCAACGATGGCCGAACGCTGGCAGACCGGCGCGGATGTGTTTGCGGCTACACCGGTTGCGCCGGCGGCGGCAGCAGGGGTTACGGCCGGCAATTCCTGTCCGGGGGGCACGGTGCGTTCGGCAAGTTTGTAACGGGAAATGTAATCCGGATCGAAATTCGTCCAGACCTGCGTCTGCCAGACAAAATATCCGTAGAAACCGGCCAGCAGGATGACGATCAGAGCAATCGGGCCCTTGATGAGCCAGTTGCGGCCGCTGTACCAGCCGTGGGCGGCCATGAAGGGCCACAGAAGCCAGGCGACGAGAAGACCGGCGGCCCTGCCGATGGCGCTGAAGGCTGCCTGAATCCAGGCGGTGATCCGGTCGATCATGTCGTCATAGTCTCCTCTGCCCGTGGGGCTGGACGCCGGAAGAAAGACCTCGGTCCGCCCGCACCCTTCGGCGCTTGGTATAAGCCGCGGTCATTTACTGTCTTCCAGATATGTCCCGGTCAACCGGGATACAACATGATTGCGAAACTTTTCTCAACCTGCGGTCCGCGCCGGCCGTCATGGCTTTTCACACGGATTGTGGAACAGCCGCCGCGGAACCCAAGGCATATGTGGTTAGAGGCCGAGCTTGGCGATCTCGTCATTCAGGCGGTCGCGCGCCTTTTTCGGCAGTTTGCCGTTCTTGACGGCGTCAAGATTGGCCGGCGCCGCATCGCCGACGACGACAAGGGCGATCATGCCCATGCCGAGATGCGGTGTGCATTTGACGACGTAGGCGCCTTCCTTCTCGACCGTGACCTTCACCGCCTCGTTCATCTTGCCCTTGAACTCGGCGACCCCCTCGGGGATCATGTCCTTCACGGCTGCCGCGTCATGGCCCTTGTCGACCGGTACGAAAGTGATGACGTCGCCGACGGCGGCCTTGACGGTTGCGGGTTCGAAGACCATCGCCTGGCCGTCGCTGCCCTTGTTGAGCATCTTCACTTCGATTTCGGCAGCAAGGGCGGGAAAGGCGAAAAGACCTGCGAGAATGGCGAGGCCGGCGAATTTGGCAGTTCTGTTCTGCATAGTTTTGCTCCTGAGAGAAAGCACATCCACGCGAATGTGTCGCCGTCGTCTTAGCCCGGGAGCAGGGCGGCCATCTTTGCGGAAAATCAAATGCGGCAACCGGACGCAGATGTTCACTCGCCCTTAAACGTCTCCACCCAGTGGCGGCGGCAGAAGGAAACATATTTCTCGTTGCCGCCGACATCGATCTGCGCGCCTTCCGTCACGACCTTTCCTTCACTGTCGAAGCGGGCCACCATCGTCGCCTTGCGGCCGCAATGGCAGATGGTGCGGATTTCGCGAAGCTCGTCGGCAATGGCGAGCAGTTCTTTCGAGGCGGGGAAGAGCTTGCCCTGAAAGTCCGTGCGCAGGCCGTAGGTCATGACCGGGATGTTCAGCCTGTCGACAATGTCGGCAAGCTGCCAGACATGGTGTTCGGAGAGAAAGTTGGCTTCATCGACAAAAACGCAGGCGACCGGCGCTTCGGCGGTGAGGGCCGATACCTCGGCGAACAGGTCGGTTTTGTCATCGAAGGTCAGGGCGTCGGAGGACAGACCGATGCGCGAAGCAACACGGCCGACGCCGGCCCGGTCGTCAAAGGCAGCGGTGAAAATCAGCGTGCGCATGCCGCGCTCCTGATAATTATAGGAGGCCTGCAGCAGCATGGTCGATTTGCCGGCATTCATCGTCGAATAATTGAAATAGAGTTTTGCCATTATCCACTCCAGGAGCACCGTTTCATCATTCCGACGTGCGTTTGAATGCTCCGGCCTCATCAATCGGCACACCGTGTTTCACAATCGGTCCCGGATTTCCAGCCGATGCTGCATTCAGCGTCTTTTGACGGCGAAGAGGCGGGTTGAAAAGTATGGCTATGTGAAAAACACAGATTTCTACGGTCTGTCCTTTTTCGACATTGCTCCGCTGAATACCGACATTTTCACGATTTTGTCGCAAACGGTGCGCCAAAGCACGCAAATGCGCGCGAGTTGATTGTGTCCGGCAGATATTGATAATGGCAAGGGAACGAAAAACAGGGAGCAAGCCATATGTTTGCAAATAGAAGCCGCTGTCTGGCCCTGGCCGCAGCAATCTCCTCCATGACGTTCAGTGCGGCCGGTGCTGCGGAACCGGCAAGCTGTGGCACAGTGCGCTTTTCCGATGTCGGCTGGACCGACATCACCGCCACAACGGCGACCGCCACCGTGCTTCTGAAAAGCCTTGGCTATGAAACCGACGTCAAGCTTCTCTCCGTACCCGTCACCTACACATCCCTGAAAAACAAGGACATCGACGTCTTCCTCGGCAACTGGATGCCGACCATGGAAGGCGATATCGCGCCTTACCGCGAAGACAAATCCGTCGAGACGCTACGGGAAAACCTGACCGGCGCGAAATACACGCTGGCGACCAACGCCAAGGGCGCCGAACTCGGTATCAAGGACTTCAAGGACATCGCCACCCACAGCGCCGAACTCGGCGGCAAGATCTATGGCATCGAGCCGGGCAATGACGGCAATCGCCTGATTCTCGACATGGTGGCCAAGGACAGTTTCGGTCTGAAGTCGTTCGAGGTGGTCGAGTCGTCCGAACAGGGTATGCTCTCCCAGGTGGCCCGCGCTGAAAAATCCGGCGAGCCCATCGTCTTCCTCGGCTGGGAACCGCATCCCATGAATGCGAATTTCAAACTGACCTATCTGACCGGCGGCGACGATGTCTTCGGCCCCAATCTCGGTGGCGCGACGATCCATACCAATGTCCGCAAGGGCTACGTCGAGGAATGCCCGAATGTGGGCGCCTTCCTCAAGAACCTGCAATTTTCCCTGCCCATGGAAAACGAGATCATGGGCAAGATCCTGAATGACGGCCTTGAGGGCGAGGCGGCTGCAACCGCCTGGCTGAAGGCCAATCCGACGGCGATCGAGCCCTGGCTCGCCAATGTCAAGACCAAGGACGGCAGCGCTGATGCCCTGCCTGCCGCCAAGAAAGCTCTCGGCCTCTAAGCCGCAAGACGATGCATGACTGTATCCGGCCTGCGCGGCAGGCCGGATCAGCGGGAAATAACGATGCCCATGCATGACCTTGCCTGTGAATTTTCAGACATTGAAGGTCATGCGCCAGCACCGCGTCCGGCAGTTTTGTTGCCGGCCGTCATTTTTGCATTGGAGCAATCCCGGTGAAACGGGATGACGATGCTCTATTTCTTTGTTGTCTGCGCAATTCCGGAGGCAAAACCGCTCTGCAGTTTTGCCGGAATTGTTTTAGTTCACGAAAGGTCTTTTCTTACCGTGGAATGGCTCAGCGCTTCTGAAAACCGCCTGCCCGTCGGCCGATATGCCAAGGAGGCCATCGACTGGCTGACCGGCAATCTCGCTTTTTTCTTCGATTGGCTTTCCTTCATTTTCCAAGGTGTCATCAACGCCCTGCTTTATGTGTTGCAGGCGCCGCATCCGCTTATCATCGTGGCGATCCTGACGGCGCTTTCGGCCTGGACGCGCCGCTCAGTCGGCATGCCCGTCTTCACCGCGCTCGGCCTGCTGCTCATCATCAATCTTGGCTACTGGAAGGCGACGACGGAGACGCTGGCGCTTGTCATCGCCGCCAGCACCGTGTGCATGATCATCGGCATACCGCTCGGCATATTGGCGGCAAGGCGCAAATGGATTTATGCCGGTATGCGCCCGGTGCTGGACCTGATGCAGACCATCCCCACCTTCGTTTATCTCATTCCGGCGCTGGTGCTGTTCGGTCTCGGCATGGTTCCGGGGCTCATCGCCACCGTCATCTTCGCCATTCCAGCTCCCGTGCGGCTGACCCGTCTCGGTATCGTCTCGACCCCGCCGGCGCTGGTGGAGGCGGCCGTCGCCTTTGGCGCCACGCCATCGCAGGTTCTGCGCAAGGTGGAGCTTCCCTTCGCCGCGCCGCAGATCATGGCCGGTCTCACCCAGACGATCATGCTGTCGCTGTCGATGGTGGTCATTTCCGCGCTTGTGGGCGCCAATGGCCTGGGGGTGCCGGTGGTGCGCGCGCTCAATACCGTCAATATAGCCATGGGCTTCGAAGCGGGATTGTGCATCGTCATACTGGCGATCGTTCTCGACCGACTTTTCCGACTTCCCGGCGCGGAGGATGATCTATGAGTGATGCTATCATCTTCGGAAATGTCGATATCGTTTTCGGCAACCGGCCCGATGCTGCTTTGCCGCTGATCGACAAGGGCAGTACGCGTGAGGAGATCAATGCCGAAACCGGGCTGGTGCTCGGTGTCGCCAATGCCTCGCTGTCCGTCAAGGAAGGCGAGATTCTCGTCCTCATGGGGCTTTCCGGATCCGGCAAATCGACGCTGCTCCGGGCCGTCAACGGGCTTGCGCCCGTGGTGCGCGGCAATGTCGGCGTGAAGACCAGTTCGGGTTATGTCGATCCCTATCGCTGCCCTGCGAAAACGTTGCGTGACCTGCGCATGCACACGGTCTCCATGGTCTTCCAGCAATTCGGCCTGCTGCCCTGGCGCAATGTGGCCGACAATGTCGGCTTCGGGCTTGAGCTTTCCGGCGTGCCGGAAGCCGAGCGCAAGCGCATGGTCGCCGAGCAGCTCGAACTGGTCAATCTTTCCGCCTGGGCCGACCGCAAGGTGGGCGAGCTTTCCGGCGGCATGCAGCAGCGCGTGGGGCTGGCCAGAGCCTTCGCCACCGGCGCGCCGATCCTGTTGATGGACGAGCCGTTCTCGGCGCTCGATCCCCTCATCAGAAGCCGCCTGCAGGACGAACTTCTGGAATTCCAGAGCCGGCTGAAGAAAACGATTCTCTTCGTCAGCCACGATCTGGACGAGGCCTTCCGCATCGGTAACCGTATCGCCATGATGGAAGGCGGACGCATCATCCAGTGCGGAACGCCGCAGCAGATCGTCAAGCAGCCGGCCACGCCCTATGTCGCGGATTTTGTGCAGAACATGAACCCGATCTCCATGCTGACCGCCGCCGATGTGATGAAAAGGGGCGTGGACGAACGCAATGGACAGATGGCAGTCGCCGCCACCGCCCGTCCGTCATCGCCGCTGATCGATATTCTCGATGCGCTGTCAAAACATTCCGGCGCGATCGGCGTTGTCGACAATGGTGCGATCGTCGGCACGATTTCCGCCGATGAAGTTGTGGCGGGGCTGACGCGTCACCGCAAGAAATAGCGATTCGCCTCTCCCCCAAAAAAGAAAGGGTCTTCCGTCGTGGAGGGCCCTTCGTCTTTTCCGGCGAGGTCTCTGCGGCGCAAATTATACCTTCCCACGGCAGCAAAGAATATTTTTTGACCTCACAAGTTATGCATTAAAATAATTACTAATAAAAATCATATTGCAAATTCGGCGAAAATTGCGCAATGTTAATCTAGATTCTTTGGTTCGCTATCAAATTTAAGGTGGTAATAGATTGTGGCGTCAAAATCCGGCATCGAGCGTTGGTATTGAAGTGCTCAATTTTTAATCTCTTATTTCTTATGGATGCTATTTCTAATACATAATTTTATTATATTTTTCATAAAATCAGGCGAAACGCCGATAAATTAATCACAATTTATTAAGTAAATAATCGGTCAAGAATAGTCTTTGGAAGGGGCGCGATATAAGCAAGATTTAGGTATATACAACGTATCGACCGAATTATAAAAACACCTTTAGAACACCTATTATTGCCACCATGACCGTCTCTCGGACTGTCATCAGGAGACTTGAGCGTATGGATAATCAATCTCTGTCGGAACACAGCATCGCCGCTGCAGACTTGCTCTCAGCGATGGCGAACCCAAAGCGCCTGATGATCTTGTGCACGCTGGTGGATACGGAAGTGCCTGTTGGTGTTCTCGCTTCTCAGGTTGGCCTCAGTCAGTCCGCTCTCTCGCAGCATTTGTCGAAATTGCGTGCGCAGCGACTGGTGAAGACACGACGGGATGCGCAGACCATCTATTACTCCAGCAACTCCGAATCCGTGAAGAAGATCCTTGCTTCACTCGAGGACATCTACTGCCAGGCGCAGAAAAGCAGCAAGACTGCGGCTTGATCCCAAGGTCCTGTTAAGGCCCGGCAGCATCACCCAATTGAAACCGGCGCACGACGCCGGTTTTTCTTTTCAGCGGCCTTCCCGCGGCTGCATCCGGCACAGGGATCGGGGCTGCATATTAGCGCGGTTTTCATACCGGCGCAGCCGTTTGTATCTGTTGTTTGAGGCGGGTTGCTGCAGCGGCATATCCGCCGTCGGCGCCATCCACGAAATGCATGTGGTCTCTCGAAAGCGGAGATGGAACAATACAGGTCATCAATGCGGCATCCTGTTCGTGCAGGCCGTAATAACAGCTTCCCGACAGGCGCCCCTGTTCCAGCCGCGCGCGGATATTTTCGAGTCGGGCGGCGTCGATATCAACGGTCATCTTCAGACCGTCGTCGAATTTCCTGAAATCGGTGTTGCTGGCGACCGAGCGTCTGTAACGATCCGCATTAAATCGTCCAAGCGACAGTTTGGTCAAACCGAGGAGATTGACGAGGAAGCTTTCACCCAGGATGCGAAACGAGCGGCGCATCCTGCCCCAGGCATCGTGATAGGCAGCGCCGGCCCGGGCTTCGAGGCTAAGACCCTCGCGCACGAAACCGAGTTTCGGCCCATCCTCCGGCACGGGGTGGCCGTGTCTTGCATCCTGCTCGGCGAGATCAACGAGATCGATGACCAGCTGACGGAATGCCGGCATGTCCCGCGACGGTCCCGGCACGGCGATAATCGACACCACCTTGCCGTGGGTTGCCGGAATGGGGTTCCAGCGGCAGGAAAGACCGGTGAGATCGGGGCGTTCGCCCGTTTCTGCGGCGGGCAGGGCATATTGCCCGTCCTTCATCCGCGCTTCCGCCCAGCTGTTGCCGCCACCTGAGAACATGGCGTAGGAAACATCCTCGCTTGCCTGAAAGCGCGCGACGCGAATATCGAAGCCATTCTCACGAATATCCTCGATGGGAACCAGCGCCACGCGCATGGCAAGATCGAGATCGTCCTTTACCCAACGCTGCACATTCGAAAGTGCCGTTCGTGCGACAGGCAGCCCCTGGGGCGGCACCGTGACGGCGGCGCCATCGCCGCCGAAAACGAAAGGCAGGTCGTGACGCCCGAGACTGTTCGATACGCCTGATATGACCGCCGCACCCGCCATATTGACGGCCTTGTAGCGGCCGGTGCCGATGGCCGAAGTCGAATCGACGATATCGGCGATGGCCAGCCCCCATCCCGGCGGCAGGGCGCGATAAAGCGTCGGGTCGGCCACATCTTCAAAATGCCGGAAGACGGGCAGGCCCGTCAGAAATTCTTCATCTGCTGCGATCATGGCGTATTATCCTCCAGCGGCGACCAAACGCCAAGCGTTTACGGAAAGCCGATGCGTCCTTTCCGATGGCGCAATCACGGTCGATCCGGCGATTGATTTACCGCTAATAGAGCTAATCCAGCAAAGGTGACTTGCATAAATCATCAAACCTTCCGTATGAGTTGAGTGGAAGGCTCGGAATTCAAAAATGGAACGAGTTTTCGCCGGGAGGCGTCCGATAGTTTCATTCGGTCGGCGCCCATGGCGCTCACCGGGTCCCGCGACCCCCTTTAAGGAGACACCAGGATGAAACTGAAGACATTGACCAGCGTGACGCTTGCAGCGTCCTTCGCATTCGCACCCCTTGCTCATGCCGAGATCGTCATCGGCCTGATTGCGCCGCTCACCGGTCCTGTCGCCGCCTATGGCGACCAGGTTAAGAACGGCGCCCAGACGGCAGTCAATGAAATCAACAAGAAGGGCGGCATCCTCGGCGAACAGGTCGTGCTGAAGCTTGCCGATGACGGCGGTGAGCCGAAGCAGGGCGTTTCCGCGGCCAACCAGCTTGTTGCCGAGGGCATCCACTTCGTCGTCGGTCCTGTGACGTCCGGCGTCGCCATTCCGGCATCGGATGTCTTTGCCGAAAACGGCGTGCTGATGGTGACGCCGACGGCGACCGCGCCGGGCCTGACCAACCGCAGCCTTTCCAACGTTTTCCGCACCTGCGGTCGTGACGACCAGCAGGCCGAGGTTGCGGCGAAATATGTTCTCGCCAACCTCAAGGACAAGAAGATCGCCATCATTCACGACAAGGGCGCTTACGGCAAAGGTCTGGCAGACGCCTTCAAGACCACGCTGAACGCCGGCGGCGTGACCGAAGTGCTCTACGACGCGCTGACGCCCGGCGAAAAGGATCTCGGCGCGCTGACGGCCCGTCTGAAGTCCGACAATGTCGACATCGTCTATTTCGGCGGTTACCATCCGGAAGCGGGTCTTCTGGTGCGTCAGCTGAAGGATATCGGCTCCAAGGCTGCCGTTATCGGCGGTGACGGCTTGTCGAACAGCGAGTTCTGGAACATCGGCTCGCAGGCTGGCGAAGGCACGATCTTCACCAACGCTTCCGACGCGCTGAAGAACGACGATTCCAAGGCCGCTGCCGAAGCGCTGAAGGCCGCCAACATTCCGGCGGAAGCCTTCACGCTCAACGCCTATGCCGCTGTTGAAGTGCTGAAGGCCGGCATCGAGAAGGCCGGAAGCGCCAAGGATTCCGAAGCCGTCGCCACGGCCCTGAAAAGCGGTGATGCTTTCCCGACCGCAATCGGCAAGGTGACCTACGGCGAAAACGGCGACCTGACCTCGCAGGCCTTCTCGCTTTTCAAGTGGCAGGACGGCAAGATCGTCGCAGCCGAATAAGCTGATCCTACCGGCCGCACCTGTGCGGCCGGTTTCATTTTTGCGGCCGAAAATGGGTCAAGGCAGCATGGGCGACGCCGGGAAACAGATTTTTGGAGACATCGGCTTCGGACGGACGTTCCCGATTGTCCGGATCTTCGACGAGGCCAAGGCGCGGGAGTTCTATGTCGAGTTTCTCGGTTTCGGGGTCGATTGGGAACACCGATTCGGCGATAATTTCCCGCTCTATATGCAGGTTTCACGAGCCGGAATGGGGCTTCACCTCAGCGGCCATCATGGGGATGCGACGCCGGGTTCCAACATCTTCGTCACCATGCACGGCGTTCACGCCTATCAACAGGAACTGGCGGCGAAGGACTATCGCTTCATGAAGCCGGGCGTTGAAGAACTGCCATGGGGCGATGTGATGGAAGTGACCGATCCGTTTGGCAACCGCATTCGTTTCTGCGAGCAAAAAAGCGAAGCATGACGTTTTGGACGAGGGCTCAAGGCCCTTGACCTTGTTCTCCGTTTGAAGGATAGAACGCGCAAATAGCGAACCGCGCGTACGGAGACCCCGTGCGCGCGGTTCGTGCGTTTTGGCACTTGATGATGCAATTCGTTCGCATCCGCACGGGGGCAGAAAATGAACAATGAAGGCAATATGCCGGCCGGGGCGCTGGTCCGTAAGCTCGCATTCTGGGGCATCCCGCTTTCTTTCGGCGTCCTTGGCCTGAAGCTCGTGGCCTGGTGGGTCACGGGCTCGGTCGCGCTTTTATCGGACGGTCTGGAATCGACCGTGAACGTGGTCGCGGCCTTCATCGCCTATTTCGTCATTCGCTATGCGCAGAAGCCGGCCGATGACGACCACCAGTTCGGCCACCATAAAGCGGAATATATTTCCGCGGTCGTGGAGGGTGTACTCATCGTCGTTGCCGCGCTCCTGATCGTGCAGGAGGCCTGGGGCGCTCTGTTCAATCCGAGATTGCCGGAAGCGCCGGTGCTTGGCCTTGCGATCAATGCCGTGGCCGGTATCGTTAATGCTGTCTGGGCGATAATCCTGATTCGCGTCGGCAAAAAACATTCCTCACCCGCGCTTGCGGCCGATGGCCACCACATCATGTCGGATGTCGTTACCTCGGCGGGTGTTCTCGTCGGCCTTGTCCTTGCATTGCTGACGGGCTACGCCATTCTCGATCCGCTGCTTGCCATTCTGGTGGCCATAAACATCCTGTTCCAGGGATCGAAGGTCATTCTGCATTCGCTTGGCGGGCTGATGGATCGGGCCGTGGAGCCGGAAGAGGACGAGGCGATCAAGAAGGCCATCGCCGAACATTCCGGCGGTGTGATTGGCGTACACGATCTGCGGACACGTCGCGCCGGCTCGGCCGCCTTCATCGATTTTCACGTCGTGGTCCCTGCTGTCATGACGGTGCGCGAGGCGCATGATATTTGCGACCGCCTCGAAGATGCCATAAGGGACGTCATACCCGGCGCCAGCCTTGCCATTCACGTCGAGCCTGAGGGCGAAAAGGCGCATGGCGTCAAAGTGATTGTTTGAAAAACAGGAGTTTTCCATGTCCGTGACGGATGTTTCCGGCCTGTCGCAGCTGGGCACGAAGGTCGATACGCCTGAGAGCCCGGAAAAGGCCGTGCTCGAAAAAGTGCCGAACGGCAATGCCGGCACCGATTATGTCGTGCGCTTCACTGCGCCCGAATTCACATCGCTTTGCCCGATGACCGGCCAGCCGGATTTCGCCCATATCGTCATCGACTATATTCCGGGTGATTTCCTGGTGGAATCCAAGTCGCTGAAGTTGTTTTTGCAGTCCTTCCGCAACCACGGCGCATTCCATGAGGATTGCTCGGTCTATATTGCCAAGCGGCTGGTGGAGCTGCTGCAGCCGAAATGGCTGCGCATCGGCGCTTACTGGTATCCGCGTGGCGGCATTCCGATCGACGTCTTCTGGCAGACCGGACCGGCGCCTGAAGGTGTGTGGCTGCCGGATCAGGGCGTTCCCACCTATCGCGGTCGCGGCTGATCCGGCTTTGTCGGGATCGATGATTCAGGCGAACGAACCGTCGTCGCCTGAATCGAAATCCGCATCGTCGGCGTTGTCGTCGTAATCGGCCTGCTGGATATCGTCATCGTCGTTGTTTTGCGGGCTGGCGCTGTCGCCATAATAATTGTTGATGACGGTTTCCTCGACTGGCGCGTTGCCGATGCCGCTATTGCCGCCGAAGGGAGAGCCAAGGCCGAGCGACGACATGTGGCCGCCGAAAATGCCGCTCAACGAATTGGCGAGCAGCATGCCGCCGGCGACGCCCGCGGCGGTTCCGAGCGCCCCCTGTAGAAAACCACCGCCTGATGTGCGCCCGAATGCGGCGGGCTGCTGGCTCCAGGGGCCGCCGGGTTGCTGGCCTGCGGGCGATCCCCAGGGACCCGCCGTCTGGCCGGCGGTATCGTTGCGCCATGAGGCTTGCGGGGCAGGGACGGGTGTCGGTGCTGGCGGCTGTGACTGGCCGGTTCCGAAGATGGAACTCAGAAAGCCGCCCTGCGATGCGGCCTGTGGGGCGCTATTGCCGCTTTCCAGCGCGTGGATTCGGTCTTCGAGCTGCTTGATATGGGCTGCGGCCGCTTCCAGTCCCTTTTCCTGAACGATGACCGCCTGGGCGAGGTAATAGGGGGCTGCGGGCTGATCGCGCACGGCGTCTGCGATCAATGTTTCCGCCTCGCGGTCACGCGGGGTGGCGGATGCGGCCCTGGTTCTTTCGAACAGGCCCTTGAGAAGCTGACTTTCTTCCGGTGACATATGCTGCCTCCTTACCGTGAAGCGAAAATCCACGATAAGGAGGTAGGCCTCAATTCCGGCTTTTCAAAGCGGCCCGAATTTTAAATTTCGGTAATGATCGTCAGCCGCCGAAGGCGAGCGAGAGACCCGCAATCGCTGTCAAGGCGCCGACGGTGCGGCTGGCTACTGAGCCGAAACGGGCAATGCCGAGGCCGAGCGCAATGCCGGCCGCATGCAGGATGGCGGTGGCGATCATGAAGCCGATGCCGAATTGAAGCGCGCCGGCGCTGCCGAGTTCACCGCCATGGGCATGGCCATGGAAAAGCGCGAAAGCGCCGACGACGGCCGCCGCCGCTGCCGTGGGAAGCCTTGTGGCCATGGCGACGAGCAGGCCGAGACCGATGACGGAGGCGAGAATGGCCGGTTCGACGAAGGGAAGCCCGATGCCGTAAACCGCCATCAGGAAGCCGACGGCCATGGTGCCGACGAAGGCGGAAGGCACTATCCACAGCGCCTTGCGGTCGTTCTGCGCCACGGCGATCTGCGAGGCCCAGATGCCGACGGCCACCATCGCCAGAATGTGATCCGCACCAAAGAAGGGGTGGGAGACGCCGGCCATGAAGGAGCCGTGTTCTTCCGGGTTCAAATGGGCGAAAGCGGGCAGGGCGGTAACGCCCAGCGCGGCGGCTGCGAGGCTTAGTCTTTTCAGCATGGTTCCCTCTTGAGATTATGACCGCCCGCAACGGGATCTTGGGCTTCCCGCAGCCGGCGGCGCTGTAATGAGGCGTCAACGATATCGCGAAGGCAGACAGGCTGTCCATGCGTCATCTGCCGGTGGTGCTGTTTATTGTTGGAGGGCAAACCTTGCCTTTTTCGCTCATTGCCTTACGTAACAAGTCGCACTATGTCCGAAGGGCATGCACGAATTTTGCTGGAGAGAGCCGTTGATGAACGAAGACGAAGACGACAAGAGCAAGGAACTGCCGATCGGCAAGGAAACGGAAGCGAATCTTTTCAAGTCGCGTTCGATCTTCATCTATGGTGGCATCACGCAGGAACTGGCGCAGAAGGTTTGCACGCAGCTCGTGGCCCTTGCCGCCGCCAGCGACGACGACATTCGCGTATATGTCAATTCGCCGGGCGGCCATGTCGAATCGGGTGATTCCATCCATGACATGATCAAGTTCATCAAGCCGAAGGTCTATATCATCGGCACTGGCTGGGTCGCTTCCGCCGGCGCGCTGATTTACGTTTCGGTGCCGAAGGAACGGCGCCTGTGCCTGCCGAACACCCGCTTCCTGCTGCACCAACCCTCCGGCGGTACGCGCGGCATGGCCTCCGACATCGAAATCCAGGCCCGCGAAATCATCAAGATGAACCAGCGCCTGATCAAGATCTTCTCCAAGGCCACCGGCCAGAGCGAAGAAAAGATCGCCAAGGATATCGATCGCGATTATTGGCTCGGCGCGGAAGAGGCCAGGGATTACGGCCTCGTCGGCAAGATCGTCGAGAGCCAGTCGGAACTCTGAGCTTTCGATTTTTCAGTTGAGAAAGCCCGTATCGGTGGAAGCCGGTGCGGGCTTTTCGTTTAAGGTCGGTGTTATTTCATCATGTCGCAGGCCTTGGGCCGGCCGTTACATCTTCACGTGCTTGTGAGGGCAAGTTCGAGCGAGATTTTTTTTGAGTCACCATGTAACAATATCCTCCTGAGCGCGAATAACCCGATAGTGACGATGACAGGCAGCCCTTCGGAAGAGACACTGAAAATGCTGATGCTGCGTTCCCTCGATGGGGACGAAGGTGCCTACAGGCATTTGCTTCATGCCCTGAGACGGCTGCTGATCGCCTATTACGGCAGGCGCATGGCCGCCGCCGCCAGAGGCGATGTCGAAGATATTGTGCAGGAAACCCTGTTGTCGCTTCACGCCAAACGAGAGACCTATGATCGTGCGCGACCTTTCACGGCGTGGTTCTTTTCGATAGCGCGCTACAAGCTCATCGATCACTATCGGGGCCGGGGTGCGCGCCTGTTGGCGGAAGTCGAACTTGATGAAACGCTGGAGGCGGAACCGTCTGTTGACGCGGTCACAGCCCGCATGGATGTGGAGCGGCTGCTCGATGAACTGCCGGAACGGCAACGGGATCTCATTCGAAGGGTGAAGCTAGAAGGTCACTCAATTGCCGAAGCGGCGCAACAGTCCGGCCAGACCGAGCTTGCGGCGAGGGTCGGTATTCACAGAACGCTGAAAGTCCTGGCGGCAAAGTTGCGGGGGGACACGTGAAGAAGACGGAAGACATCATCGAACAACTGGCGGACGATCTGAAACCTGTTGCCGCTTTCGCGCTGGAGCGGAGGTTGGCGTTCGCCGTCTTGCCTGCGCTCGGCTTTTCGCTGGTGCTGATGCTGGCCATTCTGGGGCTTCGCGTCGACATGAGTGACGCCATGACCGAACCGGGTTTCTGGGTCAAATCCGCCTATAACGCCGTTCTTGCCACGGTTGCCTTTTTCGCCGTCATGCGGCTTGCGCGGCCGGAAGGCGAGCGGGGTTTCCTGTTTGTGTGGCTTGCGCTGATTTTTGTCGCCATGGCGCTTATCGCGCTCGTTCAACTCGGATTTGCCGTGCCCGGCACCTACAGCACCCTTATTATCGGGTCGTCGGCGCTGCATTGCCCGTTTTTCATCGTTGCTTTTGCACTGCCGCTGTTTATGGCGAATTTTGCGGTTCTCAAGCGTTCGGCTCCCGCTGATCCCACGCTTGCGGGATTTGCCGCAGGCATTGCCGCGGGTGCGGCCGGAGCTTGGGTCTATTCGTGGTTCTGCACCGAAAACGGCATGGCTTTCGTGTTGATCTGGTATTCGCTGGGCATCTTGGTGACCGGCATCGCTGGCGCTTTTGCCGGCTCACGTCTGCTTCGCTGGTGAAGACGCCTCTCGGAATAATTGCCGATGCCGGCCCTGAGCTGATTCAGAGCCGGCATTCCGCTTCTGGCGGATTTCACTGACTGAGGTTGGCGGGAATTGCGAAAGCTGCAAACTGGGTGAACTGCTTGCCCGTGTTGAAATTGTCATCGGAGGCGATGACGAAGAGCTGCTTGCCATCCACCACCGGGCCGAAGGCGAAGCTTTCGATATTGTCGATATCGAGGCCGAAATCGCCTTCGTTGATTTCGAACCAGGGTGATTTGGATACGGCGGCCACGGATGCCGGATCGACCTTGTCCTTGCCGAGAATATTGTCGGCGCGGGACATGTCGGCGATGAAAAATCGGATGTGGTTGCCGACGCCGGAGGCAAAATTGCGCTCGACGGCGACAAAACGACCATCCGGCAGTGCGGCGATGGCGGAAAGGCCGTTGTCGTTATATTTCGGCTCGGCGGCCGCCGGCGTCTTCGAGATTGCCTCGGTGACATAGACGTGCTCGGCGACCGGCTTCAGCGTCGCCGTGTCGATGACGAGGATGCGGGCCGGGCTGCCCGCCTGCGGCGTCGCCTTGGGGCCGTCCTGGATGAGAGCATTTTCGGTGGCGGCGATCAGCCGGCCGGGCATCAGGGTCAGGCCTTCAAAAGCGAGGTTGTTCTGAACGCCATTGGTCTTTGCGTCGTCGACGAGATAGGCGTCCGGCAGCTCCAGCCGCTTCACATTGCTGCCGTCGAGGTCCGCGACGTAGAGAGCCGGCTGGTTCTTCAGGTCGCGTTCGGACGACCAGTAGAGCTTGCCGCCCTTGCGGTCGAGCGCGACGCCCTCCGCATCGATGCCCTTCGGCGCAAAAGCGGCGCCAGTCTCATCCTTCAGTTCGCGCGTGGCGGCGATGTTGAGCGTGGCGGCGCCTTCCGTCACGGCCAGTTCCAGCTCGTAATAACGGGCCGGCCCTTTTTCCACGCGGTCATCGGAAATTGCGAGATAACGTCCGGTTTCGCTGTCAAAGGCGAGATCGGAAATGCCGCCGAAGGTAACGCCATCGATGGAAAGACCCGATGGAACGACGATCTGGCCCAGAAACGCCGGTGGCGGCGGGGTCTGGGCTACGGCCGGCAGAGCTGCAAAACAGCAGGCGACGATGGTGACGGTGCGGAGCATGGCAAGGGTCCCTCTTGTTGTGCATGATCGGTCGTGATGCAGGCAGGATTAGCGCCGCGCCGCTAAACTTTGATGACGTTTTCCGCTCCGCCGTACCTGAAGTCTGGCGGCTCATCTTGCCAAGCGGCGTCTTTTTTGATCCTGAATATAATCACGCTTCATCCAGAGCGTGTCGCCATCCCCGGATTCGCGCGTCACGCTTCAGTTTTGTTTCTGCCTGTCGCCAATGTGGACCGTTGCGGTTGTTTGCGACAGGCAGCAGGCCGCAGAGTGCTTCATGCTGAAAGATTTTTCCGTCCAGAGCCTGTTCATGGGCTGCCTCACCGCCTTTGTCGGTTTCGCCAGCTCCTTCGCCGTCGTGCTGCAGGGCCTGAAAGCTGTCGGTGCGACGGATTTCGAGGCGGCTTCGGGGCTGATGGCGCTTTCGGTAGCAATGGGGCTTTGCGCCATTATCCTTTCCGCCGCCACCCGGCTTCCCATCAGCATCGCCTGGTCGACGCCGGGCGCTGCGCTGCTTGCGACCACCGGCGTCATTGAGGGCAGCTTTCCGGCGGCCGTCGGCGGTTTCATCATCTGCGCCATCCTGATCATCATCGCGGGCCTATTCAGGCCGCTGGGAAAGGCTGTCGCCTCCATTCCTGCGCCGCTTGCCAACGCCATGCTTTCGGGCGTCATCATCGGCCTGTGTTTCGCGCCCATCAAGGCGATCGGTTTCAACCCGGCGCTTGGATTGCCCATCATCCTTGCCTGGATCGTGGTGGGAGCCTTCAAACGGCTGTTCGCTGTGCCCGCCGCCCTTGCCGCCTTCGTGCTGGTGATGATTTTCGGCGTCGACATTCCGGCGGGTGCGCTGGACAGCGTGGCGCAATCGCTGACGCCGCCGATGGAGTGGGTAACGCCTGTCTTCAGTCTCCACGCGGTTGTTTCCATCGCGCTGCCGCTCTTCATCGTCACCATGGCCTCGCAGAATATTCCCGGTATCGCGGTGCTCAAGGTCAATCATTACAATCCGCAGCCCGGACCGCTTTTCGCCTCGACCGGCTTTTTCTCGCTGCTCTCTGCGCCGTTTGGCGGGCATGCGGTCAATCTCGCGGCGATTACGGCGGCCATGTGCGCGGGCGAGGACGCCCATCCCGATCCAACGCGGCGTTACTGGGCGGCGATCATCGGCGGTGTCGGCTATATTATTTTCGGTCTTTTGGCGGGCGTGGTCACCGCCTTCGTGGCGCTGGCGCCGCCCATCCTCATCCAGGCGGTGGCGGGGCTGGCGCTGGTCGGCGCCTTTTCCGGCTCCGCAGTCGCAGCCTTCAGGGAGCCGGAAACCCGCGAGGCGGCGGCCATTACCTTTCTCATCACCGCATCCGGCCTTTCCTTCGGCGGCATTTCCGGAGCCTTCTGGGGGCTGATCGGTGGCGGGCTGATGATGGCGTTGCAGCGGGTGGTGAAGCGTGGTTAGATGGTGGAAATGGTATAGTTTTTATATTATATTCCTATGGTATTCGAATTTGATCCGATAAAGAGCGCTGGCAATAAAGACAAACACGGCATCGATTTTGTCGATGCACAGGCATTGTGGCACGATAAATACGGTTTGACGGTTACAGCGCAGAATATTGGAGAAGAGCGGTTCGCCCTCATCGCACTTCTCGGGGAGAAGTTGTGGTTGGCTGTCCATACAGTGCGGGGTGGCCGTATTCGCATCATTTCCGTGCGACGTGTCCGAGAATTAGAGAGGTATCATTATGAAGACAATAAGCGCAGAAGAATTCGACAGGATGGCCGATGACGGCGAAGACATCAGCGAATATCTCGACTGGTCGACGGCGCGCCATCTGAACATCGAACCCAAGCGCGTGAACATCGATTTTCCGACGTGGGTCGTCAACGATCTCGACAACGAAGCACGTCGTCTCGGTGTGACCCGTCAATCGCTTGTCAAATTGTGGATCGCTGAAAGGCTGGAGACTGGCCGTCAAGCAAAATAAGCCTGCGCATCACAAGATCACTTGTCAGACCGCCAGCCGCTGTTTATACACATCGCCATGAGCAACAGCATCGCAACCATTTTTGGCATGAGCGCGCAGATTTCTGCGAAGGCCTCTCCGTGCGGTGCACTCTCGCTTCTTAGCCTCGACCTTACACGCGGTTGCCGGGTCCAGTGAGGAGCGCCCGGCGGCCGAAAGCCCGCTGGCGCAAACGCTCCTCATCTCGAAATCTCATTTTATACTGGATTTAGGCTCTGAAGGGCCGCGCATCCGCCGATGGCGAAAGACGCCCGCGGACTGTGCAAGGAGGAAGCGAAATGGACGGCAAGATCACCAATATTTCCAAGGGCATGGCTGACGCGAGCGTGAAGTATCGCCCTTACCCGACCATCAATATCCCCGACCGTACATGGCCGGGCAAGACCATCGACAAGGCGCCGATCTGGTGTTCGGTGGACCTGCGCGACGGCAACCAGTCGCTGGTCAACCCCATGGGTCACGACCGCAAGGCACGCATGTTCAAGCTGCTGCTCGAAATGGGTTTCAAGGAAATCGAGATCGGTTTCCCTTCCGCCTCGCAGACGGATTTCGATTTCGCCCGCTGGTGCGTGGAAGAGGGCAACGTGCCCGACGATGTCTCCCTGCAGGTGCTGGTGCAGTGCCGCCCGGAGCTGATTAGCCGCACGTTCGAGGCGTTGGAAGGCGCCAACAAGCCGATCATCCATTTCTACAATTCCACGTCGGAATTGCAGCGCCGCGTGGTGTTCGGCAAGGATGTGCATGGCATCAAGCAGATCGCCGTCGATGCCGCCAAGATGATCACCGATATGGCGGCGAAGGCTGGCGGCGGTTATCGTTTCGAATATTCGCCCGAGAGCTTTACCGGCACAGAGCTGGAAGTGGCGCTGGAAATCTGCAATGCCGTGGTCGAGGTGGTGAAGCCGACGGCGGACAACAAGCTGATCCTGAACCTGCCCTCGACCGTCGAAATGGCGACGCCGAACATCTATGCCGACCAGATCGAATGGATGTGCCGCAATATCGATAACCGCGAAAACGTCATCATCTCCCTGCATCCGCATAATGACCGTGGTACCGGCATTGCCGCGACCGAACTGGGTCTGATGGCGGGTGCGGATCGCGTCGAAGGCACGCTGTTCGGCAATGGCGAGCGCACCGGCAATGTCGACGTCGTGACGCTGGCGCTGAACATGTATACGCAGGGTGTGGATCCCGAACTGGATTGCCGCGATATCGAGCGCATCAAGGATGTCTACGAATATTCCAACGAGATGACGATCCCGGAGCGCCACCCTTACGTGGGCGAACTGGTCTATACGGCCTTCTCCGGCTCGCATCAGGATGCGATCAACAAGGGCATGAAGGCGATCAAGGTCGCCAACCACCCCGTTTGGGAAGTGCCCTATCTGCCGATCGATCCGAAGGATGTCGGCCGCTCCTATGAGGCGATCATTCGCATCAACTCACAATCCGGCAAGGGCGGCATCGCCTATATTCTCCAGCAGGATTACGGCATCAACCTGCCGCGCAATTTGCAGGTGGAGTTCCGTGAGGACATCCAGCGCATCACCGATGAAGAGGGTGTCGAGCTGCCGGCCAAGCGCATCTACGAGCGTTTTATCGAGCGCTACGTGACACAGCCGAATGCGCGCATCAAGTTCGTGGATCACCACACCTATCCGGCCGGCGATTTCAAGGGCGTGCGCATCGTCGCCGCCGAGATCACCGACAATGGCGAGGTGAAGCGCATCGAGGGCAAGGGAACCGGTCCGATCGACGGGTTCATCAATGCACTGTCGGTCTATCTCGGCATCGATCTGTCGGTGAACGATTATTCGGAGCATTCGCTGCAGCATGGTTCGAATGCTTCGGCCATTGCCTATGTCGAGATGGAGCATCCGGGTGGTAAGTTGTTCGGCGCGGGGATCAACACGAATATCGTGGCGGCTTCGCTGGAGGCAATCGTTTCGGCGGCCAACCGGGTGTTGGAAGAGCGGGCGAAGTGAGCTTGCTTGGAGGGTGGGTTTACCCCCACCCTCCGTCGCTTTACTCCTCCGGACTCTGCTCCGCAGGACGCGAAAACCCAAGCGGCCTACCATTCTCATAAAACACCCTGATATCCTCAAGCGCCACACCCGTGCCGGCCTCATTGAGGCTATGCCGTTCGCAGGCAACGTTCCAGGTGCCGGGACCGCCGGAAATGTTGAAGAGATTATAGGCCGCCCGCGGTTTTTCGCCGCCCGGCCCCTGGCTGGCGGAGGAAATGCCGACGACGGGGATATGGTCTTCCCCGTGATGCGTATTCAGCCAATAAACCGTATTCAAATGCGTATGCCCATGCAGCACCAGTTCCGCACCGCCGACGCCCAGTGCCGCTGCAAAACGGCGAACGCCGAACATGCGCTTGTGGGCGGCAGTGGCACCCCGGATCGGCGGATGATGGATCATCACCACGCGGAACAAGCCCTGTTCACCGGCTTTTTTTAAGAGTTCCGCCGTGGCGCGGGCCTGCCGGTTACCGAAATATCCCGTTGCGGAGAAGGGCGGTGTGGCAATGGAGGTGGAGCAGCCAATCAGTGCGACGGGGCCGCGCACGCGCATATAGGGGAAAATCTTGCGGTCATCATCCCATTCCGCAGGGTCGCCATCACCGCGCACGTAAGGATACCAGGCCTGCATGGCCTTGTCGTGCGCGCCGGACACATAGGCGTCGTGATTGCCGGGAACGACGGAGGTCCTTTCGGGATCGCCCACCTCCTCCAGCCAGTCGGCGGCGGCGCGGATTTCGATGCCGGTCGCAAGATTGACGAGATCGCCGGTGATAGCCAGATGATCCGGCGATTTTGTCTCGAGATCGTCGAGCAGCTTTTCAAGCGTATCGGTGAAGAGATGCTTGCGGCGGTTGCGATGCCAGTTGACGAAACCGGTGATCCGTTTCGATGCAAGTTCCCGGAAAGTGAGTTTCGGCAAAGGCCCCAAATGGACGTCTGAAATATGCGCAAGTTTGAACATGGCGGGAGAGATAACCTATGATATGCCACACGTCCAACAAAAGCCTGCCGACGGGGAGAAACCAGAGTGAGTGATGAGACAATGCGGCGGGACGCCCGCCCGTTCCACACGCGCCTGCTGATCCGCATTCTGCATTTCGTTTTCCTGTTCACGCGCGGTGCAACCCTTGGCGTGCGCGCCGCTTGCTACGATGAACAGGGCAGGATTTTTCTCGTGCGGCACACCTATCTGCCCGGCTGGTATCTGCCGGGCGGCGGGGTGGAACGCGGCGAAACCCTGCTCGCGGCATTACACAAGGAAATTCGCGAGGAAGGCAATCTTGAGGCTTCCTCGAAGCCGGAGCTTTTGCATGTCTACCTCAATCTGGAAGGCAGCAATCGCGATCATGTGGCGCTCTACCGGCTTCAGGTCACCCAGACCACGCCGAAAAAACCGGATCATGAAATCACCGAAAGCGGTTTTTTCGATCTCTCAGACCTGCCGGAAAATGTGACGCCCGCCACCCGCCGCCGCCTTGCCGAACTTTCCGGCAAAGCGGCGATTGCCGACTACTGGTAGCGGCGGCATTTCTGCCGTCAGGCAAGGGCCTCGCGGCCATGGGCCATGGTCAGGTCCAGTTCCGGGCCAACGGGCACGATGCCGGTCGGATTGATGGTGCGGTGGCTGCGGTAATAATGTTCCTTGATGTGGCGCATATCGACCGTTTCAGGTACGCCCGGCGTCTGGTAGAGATCGCGCAGATAAGCTGTCAGGTGCGGATAGTCGTGGATGCGGCGGATGTTGCACTTGAAATGGCCGACATAGACAGGATCGAACCGCACCAGCGTGGTGAATAGCCGCCAGTCCGCTTCCGTCTGCTCCGCGCCGAACAGGAAACGTCGATCCTTCAGGCGGTCCTCCAGCATATCCAGCGTTTCGAATACCTTTACGGCGTTCTGCTGGTAGGCATCCTGCGTGGTGGCGAAACCGGCTTTGTAAACACCGTTATTGACGGTGTCGTAGATTACCTCGTTCAGTGCGTCGATTTCCGAGCGCAGTGCTTCAGGATAATAATCGGCCTGCGAGCCGGTGAGATCGTTGAAGGCCACGTTGAACATGCGGATGATTTCCGCCGATTCATTGGAGACGATGGTGCCGCGTTTTTTATCCCACAGCACTGGCACGGTGACACGCCCCGAATATTTGGGGTCTGCTTTGGTGTAGACCTGCCAGAGCGCCGAGGAGCCGAAGAGGTGATCCTCGGTCGCGCCCGGTGTGCGCTCGCCCTCAGGCTTGAATTCCCAGCCGTTTTCCAGCATCAGCGGATCGACGACGGAGACGGAAATCAGGTCTTCCAGCTTCTTCAGCTTGCGGAAGATCAGGGTGCGGTGCGCCCAGGGGCAGGCGAGGGAGACGTAGAGGTGGTAACGGTCCTTCCCCGCCTCGAACCCGCCTTCTCCGGAAGGGCCGGGTGCGCCGTCCGCTGTAATCCAGTTGCGGAATTGCGAGGCACTGCGCTTAAAGTGCCCCTTGGTTTCCTTGGTGTCGTACCAGACGTCTTTCCATACGCCTTCCACGAGCATACCCATGATGATCTCCTTGGTTGTTTCCTTGTGGCCGATCCTACCCGTTTCACGGTCAGGCGCGAACCCGCCAGGTATTGAACAATGCGTTTCCGCCTCGCATAGCGGGAATGGCACGGCGTAGCGATTTGTTCTGGACGGGCCGCTATTTTCCTGATAATTGCGATTTTCACAATTCTGAGGAAATTTTTGATTATGATCGAACCACGGATGCTCCGACGACGCTGACGCTCCTGAACGCCCTTACCGGCGCAGCCGTCATCTATTGTCGCATCCGTATTCTGGAAGTTTCGGTCTCTTCATGTCCAAGCACGATCTTGTCTACCTCACCGAGGACGCGTCGCACGACGCCATCATCGACGTCATCAACGAAGAAGCATTCGGTCCCGGCCGGCATACCCGTGCGGCCGCGCGCATCCGCGAGCAGGGGCCGCATGACCGGTCGCTGTCCTTCGTCTGCGCCGATGATGGCGAGACGATCGCTTCGGTGCGCATGACGCCGGTTCTGGCCGGCGGGGTGAAGGGCCATATGCTCGGGCCCCTTGCCGTTCGGCCCTCGCACAAGAACAAGGGCATCGGCCGGGAACTCGTCCGGATCGCCATTGCCGCCGCCCGGCGCAACGGCTCGGAAGCCGTGATCCTGATTGGCGATCCGCCCTATTACATGCCGCTCGGTTTCGAGAAGGTCGCTTATGCGGCGCTCGATTTTCCGGGTCCGGTGGACCCGAGCCGGGTGCTGGTGGTGCCAATTGGAGACGACGTGCATCAGCGGCTGAAGGGCAAGATCGGCTGGCGCAATTGCCAGGCCGTCATGCCGGCCGCCATGGCGGCAGATGAGGGTTTTGAGGAGCCGCTCAGGGTTTACGGCTGAGGGGTTCGTCTATCGTTGCGGCGTGCATTTCGTTCCAACCGTGCAAACCCTCCACAGAATTCAATTCCGTTTCCTTCCCCTATACGATAGCAAGTCAAAGTCGATTTCTGCAAAGGGGCGGGGCATGACGGCTATCACCATGAACGATGCGCTGGAGCGCGCGGGCGCAGGCGCCTATCAGCGGCGGCTGATGGGCATATTCGGCCTCGTCTGGGCCGCGGATGCCATGCAGGTTCTCGCCGTCGGCTTCACCGCCGCCTCGATTGCCGCAACCTTCGGGCTGACGGTGCCGCAGGCGCTGCAGACCGGCACGGCGTTCTTTTTCGGCATGCTGCTTGGTGCTGCCGGCTTCGGGCGGCTGGCGGATCGTTACGGGCGTCGCCGTGTGCTGATCGTCACCGTGGCCTGCGATGCGCTGTTCGGTGTGCTTTCGGTGTTCGCTCCCGATTTTACCATCCTGCTTGTTCTGCGCTTTCTCACCGGTGCCGCCGTGGGCGGCACGCTGCCGGTGGATTATGCGATGATGGCCGAGTTCCTGCCCGCCAAAAATCGTGGCCGCTGGCTGGTCTTTCTGGAGGGTTTCTGGGCTGTCGGCACGCTGATCGTGGCGCTGGCGGCCTGGGGCGCGAGCCTTGCCGGTGTCGCCGACGCCTGGCGTTACATTTTTGCCGTGACGGCGTTCCCGGCCGTTCTGGGTCTGGGCTTACGTTTTCTGGTGCCGGAATCGCCGCTTTACCTGCTGCGCAGCGGGCGATTGGAGGAAGCCAAGGCCGTCGTCAACCGCATGCTGGTGACGAATGGGCGCGCGCCGCTCGATGCCGGGACGGCGCTTTTCCAGCCTGATGTGGCTAAGGGCCAGGGGATATTTTCACCGGCGCTCAGGCAGCGGAGCCTCATGATCCTTGCGATCTGGTTCCTCGTCTCTGTTTCCTATTACGGCGTCTTCACCTGGATGCCGGCGAAACTGGCGGGTGACGGTTTCGGTTTCGTGCGCGGTTACGGGTTTCTGGTGCTGGTGGCGCTGGCGCAGATCCCCGGTTATGCGCTTGCCGCTTATGGCGTTGAAAAATGGGGTCGCAAGCCGACGCTGATCGGTTTTTGCCTGCTCTCGGCGCTCGGTTGCCTGCTGTTCACACTCGCGGTCGGCGGCGTCATGATTGCCGCTTCGCTGCTGATCATGAGTTTTGCCCTTCTCGGCACCTGGGGCGCGCTCTACGCCTTTACGCCGGAGCTTTACCCGACCGAATCGCGCGCAACCGGCATGGGGGCTGCGGGCGCCATGGCAAGGCTGGGCGGCCTGCTGGCGCCGTCTCTGCTTGGCTATGCCATAGCGCAGGGTTTTGGCGTCGCAATCGGCATTTTCGCCGGTCTGCTGGTGCTTGCCGCCATTGCCGCGACGATGATCAATGCGGAAACGCGGCAGGTGGCGCTGACCTGACGCGTCGTTCCCGCGCAAAGGCCTGACCCGTTGAGGATCAGGCCAGGCTGTTTCGCCCCTTAGAGCGCCGTATAATTGACCGGCAGCCAATCGTAATTGGTGCTGTCGGTGCGCACATGGCCGATACCGGGGAAGGCTATATGTGCGCCAGCCACCAGATATCTGCCTTCCACCGCCTGCCGGAACGCCAGATCACGCGCCACGACGGCGGCCTTATGGTCGACGTCGAATTCGATCGCCACATCCGGCTCATCGAACTGGAGGATATCGCCATGGGTGATATCGCCCCAGAAGACGATTTTCTGGCCGTCGCTTTCGAGAACAATAGCGCTGTGGCCGGGCGTGTGGCCGGCGTAAAGGACAGAGCCGAGACCGGCAACCGGCGCGGCATTATCGCCGAATGTCTCGAATTTGCCGGCATCGATATAGGGCTGGATGCTCTCCTTCGCTTCGGCATAACCCTTCTTCAGCGCTTCGGGGGCCGCCTTGGCCTTTGCCGCATCGAGCCAGAAGGCGGCTTCGCGCTCGTTGACGTGCAGGGTCGCATTGGCAAAGACACGTTTGCCATCGGCCGATAGCCCGCCGGAGTGGTCGGTATGGATATGGGTGAGGACAACGTCATCTATTTCAGCGCTTTTATAACCGGAGGCCTCAATATTGGCGACGAGCCTTCCGAGGGACGGGCCGAGATAGGCGCCGGTGCCGGCGTCGATCAGCACCAGCCTGTCTCCTGTGTTGACGAGAAATGCATTGACTGAGGTGGGCGTCTCTTCCGGCAGGAAGGCGTCCTGTAAGACCTTCGAGGCGTGTTCCGGTGTGGTGTTGGTGTAAATCTTGGCGAGTGGCAGCGCGATGACTCCGTCCGAGAGGGCGGTGACTTCCGCCTTGCCGACCATCAGCCGATGAAAGCCGGGGGCCTGTGTGGCGGCAAGGGGCGCCTTGGCGAATGCGACGGCGGGTGCAACAAAAGGCGCGGCGAAGATGGCGCTGGCGGCGCCTTTTAGAAGTGAGCGACGTGACGGCATTGGGGGACTCCTGGGTTGAAGGAATGTCTTGAAACTTTCCGCACTCCAGCTAAGTGTAGACAGGTCAGCAATCAAATCGATGTGACTTATGCAAACTATCGATCATTTCAATCTCCGTTCCTTCGACCTCAATCTTCTCATCGCTTTCGATGCGATGATGGAGGAGATGAACGTTACGCGCGCCGCGCGGCGGCTGAAAATCCAGCAGCCGGCGATGAGCCATAATCTCTCCACCCTGCGGACGCTGTTTCAGGACGAGCTTTTTATCCGCGTGGGGCAGGAGATGAAGCCGACGGCGCGAGCGCTCCATCTGGCTGGCCCGGTGCGGCAGGCGCTCCGGCAGGCGCAGGCGGCGGTTTTGACGGCGGATGTGTTCGATCCGGCCACCGAGCGCCGCACGTTCCGGCTGGGCATGTCTAGCGAGGTGGAGCTGTTGCTTTTGCCGGATCTGACGGCGCGGCTGCGCGAAATCGCGCCCGGCATCCGCATTCTGGCCCGCAGCGGGCAGGAGCAGGAGATCACGGCGATGCTGGATACGGGCGTGATCGACATGGCTGTTGGATGCACCTATTCGAAGGAGCAGCGCCACCGTTGTGAACCGCTTTATTCCTCCAGCGTGCTGTGCTGCTTCAACCCGGCTTTGCTCGATCTGCCCAATCCCGTGGGACTGGACGCCTATATCGAGGCCAAACATGCGGTCATATCGCAGACGGACAGCCTGCATGGCTGCATCAAGGATGCACTGGAACTGAGCGGCTTGGAAATCGATGTCGTTGCGGCTGCTCCGGATTTCCTTTCGGTTCTGGCGACGGCGCGATCCTCAGCGGTGCTGGCGACCGTGTCCTCACGCATCGCCCTTCGTTACGCGCCAATGCTGGGGCTGGAAATAAGCCCCGTGCCGGTGACGCTCAGTTTCCCGCCCGTCGCCATGGTCTGGACATTGCAGACTGACGCGGATGCCGGAGCCGTGTGGCTTCGCCAGCAAATCCGCGAGGCCATGGGCCGAACGGTCGACGGTGGGGTATCGGGGATCGCCGCTTAGAGGCGCTTAGCGGATGCTCTAGAAGCGCTTCTCCAGCCAGGTGATCGAATGGCCGCTGGAGAGGGGGCCGAGCGAGCCGATCCTGATAAAACCGTAGCGTTCGTAGGTTCTCAGGGCATCCGGGTTCATCGTATCGATATAGGCGCCCATGCAGCCGCGTTTTCTGGCTTCCGCCTCCGCCATGGCAAGCAGCTTCGGGCCTATGCCCTGACCGCGCATGGTTTCCGGCACGAAAAGAAGCTGGACGTAAAGCCAGCCGCGAGCGGTGTGGCCCACCAGGCCGCCGGTGACGATGTTTTCGTCGTCGCGGATGGTGATGTTGAGTTCACGTTTGTCGCTTTCACCGAAACGGGCGAGATTATAGGCCACCAGCGGATCGCGAATGGCCTTTTCAGCCTCTGCATCCGCAACATCGCTCAAAACGAAATTCATGTTCATCTTCCCGGGCCGCCGGGCGGCAGCCGTTTCCCGTTTTCCGTTCCGAGACGTGAATCGTCTTAAGCTCTGCGCTGGAAACGCCCTTACCGGCCCTCACGCCACCAAAGCGCGGAAAAGGCAAGCAGCAACGCGCCAAGCCCGGCAAAACCGGCAAAGAGCGGCAGGGTGTTGACGCCTTTCAGCACCGTCTCGTCGGTCATGCGTATCAGCATGCGATCCTCATCGGCAACCCTGATATCTCCGCGCACCGGCAATATATCGGGAAGAGCGATGCGGCCGGAACTATCGGCCACCCGGTGCACGCTGCCCCTGGTGGCATCGGCCAGCGGTTTCAGCGTTTCGGTCGTCGAGATCATCGCCTTGAATTCCGGCGCATCCACCGCGCCGACATGAACGAGAGTGGTGAAATCGCCGTTCTTGATCTCGAACAGGCCGGTTTCATCCATGCGGCGCTCGATTTTGTAAAGACCGGGCTCGGTGCTGGTGAAGGCCATGTTCTCCGTCTTGCCCGAAGGGAAACGCACGCTTGCCTGACCGGGATCGTCGCCGATAGTCTGGCGGGTGATCTGCAGGGTACGGCCATTGGCACGCGCCGTCAGAGCCTCTTCCTCAAGCTCGGGCTCCTTCATCAGCCAGTGGGCGATACGGCGGTAAAGCGCCACATGCGGGCCGCCGCCTTCATAACCACGCGCCCAGAGCCAGCCCTGATCCGACAGCAGCATGGCAACACGGCCTTCGCCCTGGCGGTTCAGCACCAGAAGCGGGTCCTGCCCGTCGCCCAGCATCACCGTCTGGCCCTGCGGCGGGTCGACGCTGATGGTGCGGAACCAGCGGCCCCATTGCGGCGGCTCGGCGCCAGATCCATCCAGCCCACGGGTGACAGGGTGTTTTTTGCCCGCTTCCGAAAGGCGCGGGTAGAAAGCGGCCTGATGCACCTGCCCGGTCGGCTGCGCCGGCAGCACGGAGGCGAGCGGTGTCATTGCGATCGAATCCTGCCCGGCATGTTCCGGACCGGCGGCGATCAGCAGCGCGCCGCCCTTTTCGACATATTGGGCGATGTAATCGTAATAGAGGATCGGCAGCACACCGCGATGCTGGTAACGGTCGAAAATGATGAGATCGAAATCCTCGATTTTTTCGACGAACAGCTCGCGGGTGGGGAAGGCGATCAGCGAGAGTTCGTTGATTGGGGTGCCGTCCTGCTTTTCCGGCGGGCGCAAAATGGTGAAATGCACCAGATCGACCGAGGCATCGGATTTCAGGAGGTTACGCCACGCCCGTTCCCCGGCGTGGGGTTCGCCGGAGACGAGCAGCACGCGCAGGTTCTGGCGAATGCCTTCGATCAGGTGAACGGCGCGGTTATTGGCAGCCGTCACTTCACCGGGAAGCTCGGCGACGGAAAATTCCATGACATTGTTGCCGCCGCGCGGAACCTTGAAACTGAATGGTGTCGGCTGGCCGGGTGTCGCCTGAAGCGTCGCGATTTCCTCACCGTTCATCTTCACCGTCACTTCCGCAGCACCGCCGCCGGCGGGGCGACCGTCATCGAAGATGCGCAAGGTCAGCTGTTGTTCCTCGTTGACGATGCCGAAGCGCGGGGCGCGGACGATCTCGATACGGCGGTCGAATTCATCGGCCTTGCCGGTGATCAGTCCGTGGACGGGGGCGCGGAAGCCCAGCACCTGTTCGGCATTGGGCAGGGCATTCGGGATATCGTGAATCTGGCCGTCGCTGAGGAAGATCGCGCCGCCGACGCGGGATGGCGAGACATCCGAAACGGCGGAGGAAAGGGCCGAGAAAAGCTGCGTCGAGGGTGAATCGCTCTCACCATTGTCACGCACTTCCACGATGCGCGGCTCGATGCGCGGGAAGCGGGACAGCCGGTCTTGCAGCGCATTCAGGGCGGTGTCGGTCATTTGCGGCCGGTCCTGCACATCCTGACTCTGCGAGCGGTCGACGATGACGGGAACGATGGTGGAAAGCGGTTCGCGCTCCTCCTGCGTCAAAAGCGGATTGGCGATGGCGGCAAGCAAAGCGGCGAGCGCCAGCCCGCGCAGCCATGCGCCGCGGACACCGCGCCACAGGCCGATGAAGGAGAGGACAAGGGCGGCGACAGCCAGAACGGCAATCACGATCCACGGCAGGAACGGGGCGAAGGTCAATGTCATGTCACTGCCCCAACCGTTCGAGAAGTGCCGGAACATGGACCTGATCGGCCTTGTAGTTGCCGGTCAGCATATACATCATGATGTTGACGCCGGAGCGGAAAGCGTGTTCGCGCTGCAATTCGTCTGGCGGCACAGTGGGCAGAACCGGAGCGCCCTGCGCGTCGACGGCCCAGGCACCGGCGAAATCATTGCCCGTTATCATGATCGGCGTCACGCCATCGCCGGAGGAGGAGAGACCGGAGGTGGTCTTCGCCGCTCCCTGTCGCGATTCCACCCATAGCGGTGAGCCGTTGTAACGGCCGGGGAAATTGGTGAGCAGGTAGAAGGAGCGCGTCAGAACATGGTCTTCCGGCACAGGTTCCAGCGGCGGAATGTCGATATTGGCAAGGATCGCCTGCAGGCGTTCGCCGTTAGGGCTGGTCGCGCCGGTGTCGAGCGAAGAAAACTGGTCGCGCGTATCGAACAGAACGGTGCCACCGGCACGCATATACGCATCGATGCGCGATATAGCGGCGCTAGACGGCATCGGGGCGGAGGCCGAAACCGGCCAGTAGATGATGGGATAAAAGGACAATTCATCCTTGGAAATATCGAGTCCGACAGGCTGGCCGGGTTCCAGCGTCGTGCGCCAGGTCAGGAATTCGCTGAGACCTTGGAGACCCTGCTCGGAAATGCGGTCGACATCGTCTTCACCTGTGCGGACATAGGCGAGATGCGTCGTGTCCAGCCGCTCGAAAATCTGCTCGTCACCGGGTTTGGGGTCGTCGGCGCGGGCGTCCGTTGGAGACATGGCGGCAAAGGCGCCGAGCGCCAGAAGCACGGTGGCGGCGGTCGCGCTGCGGGCTTTCGGCAGGCGTGCGAAGGCGCCGTTCATGAAGAGCACGATGAGACTGTCGGCAATCAGCATCAGGAAGGCAGCGATGAACAAGGCCGGGCGCAGCGATTTCGCCGTTTCGCCGATCAGTGCTTCGCTGGTGGTGTTGACACCGGCGACCGAGGTATCGAGCGGGCGAAGCGTGGCGCCAGCCGGCAGAAGATTGAGAGCCACGAAACCATCCTCTGTGCCATAGAGGCCGGGGGGATTGTCGAAACCGGAGCGGGGCGGTTGGCCGGCGCGCATTTCCAGCGGCCGGGCAGTGCCGATTTCGGCGGAAAGCGCGCCTTCGGCCGTCAGCAGCCGGAAGGGGGGCAGGGCAGCGGCCGGGGCGTTTGCGTTGGCAGAAGCGCCGCCCGCCTTCGACAATTGCACGATACGGCGCAGCATATCGACGAAATGGCCTGAGATCGGCAGGTCAGACCAATTCGCTTCGGCGCTGACATGGAAGAGCACGATGCGGCCTGCCTCGACATTGCGGGTGGTGACGAGCGGCGTGCCGTCTGCAAGGCTAGCCCATGTGCGTTCAGCCAGATCGGGTGTCGGCTCGGCCAGAACCTGGCGTTTGACGAGGACGCCATCGGCCTTCGGCATGCCGGCGAAAGCGCCGAAATTCGGGAAATCGGCCAGCGGCTGCGGCTCGGCCCAGGAGAGCGCGCCACCAAGCGCGCGTTCGCCCTGTCTGAGTGTTACAGGCACCAGCGGATCGTCGGCCGGGGCTGCGGCAAGGCGCGGTCCGGCAAAACGGATGAGCGTGCCGCCGCCCGCAAGCCATTTTTGCATCGGCTCATAGGTTTCCTGCGGCAGGCGGCCGATATCGGCCATGACGATGACCGAAGGATTGGATTGCAGGATTTCCGGGATCGCCTGCGCGAGATCGGCCTGCCGCTGCGGAATGAGATCAACGAAGGGCTGAAGTGCACGGCTGATATAATAAAGCGGTTGTAGCAGCGGCTGGAAATCATTGCCGGTTTCGCCGGCCAGCAGCGCCACGCGACGCCGGCGGAAGCCGTCGTCGAGAAGATGCACCGCGCCTGCCGTCGAAACACCTTCGAGGGAGAGACGGGCGAAATCGTTTCGCAGTTCGAAGGGCGCTTCCACCGTCGCCGTGGTTTCGGCCGCGCCGGGCGCGAAGTTTGCGATGCCGTTGGCGAGGATACGGCCCTGGCTGTCCTGCGCATTGACGGTCAGCCGGGCGGCTTCGGCCGTGTCGAGCCGTGACAGTGTGACGCTCATGGCATCGGCATTGTTGCTGGCGCCGGTAATGGCGTTGATCGCCTTGCCGTCGCCTTTCACAATGCGGAATTCGGCGGGTGAGAGGCTGGCGAGCGTCCTCAGTGCGCTTTCATCCTGCGCGGTTTGAACGCCATCGGCGATATAAGCGAGCGTGCCGGGGGGCGTGCCGTTCAGCGCCTCTGTGATGGCTTCTGCCGTGCGCACGCGGTCCGGCACGAGCGGCTTCGGCTTTGCTGCGGCGAGCTTTTCCAGTGCAACGCCTGCCGTTCCCGGTACAGCGTCATGTTCTGCATCGGCGGTGAAGCTGATGGAGACGGGGCGGTCGGCCCGTTCCGCATCGCCGATCAGGGCCTCAGCGGTTGCAACGCGTCTTTCCCAGTCTGGCGCGGAGGCCCAGCTATTGTCAACCACCAGCACCAGCGGGCCACTGCCGGCAATGCTGTTGTTGCGCGGGTTCACCACCGGATCGGCGAGCGCGAAAATCACGGCGGCGGCGAGCGCCATGCGCAGGAGGGTCAGCCACCATGGGCTTTTCGAGGGCGTTTCCTCGCGTTTCAGCACCGTCGCCAATATCTTCAGCGGCGGAAACACTTCCGCCTTGGGGCGCGGCGGCGTTAGTCGCAGCAGCCACCAGATGGCGGGCAGCGCCAGCAGGCCGAAGAGGATATAGGGACTGGTGAAGACGAAAGGCAATGCGCTCATCGACGGCCACCGCCTTGCCCGCCGCCCTGTGCCGGCGCGCCGGAAAGATACATGTGAACGGCGACGAGCGCCTCGGAGGCGAGATGGTCGGTGCGGTGGAACACGAAGTTCCAGCCGAGACGGCGCAACGAGGAGGACAGAGCCTCACGCCTTGCGAGATAGGCGCGGGTGTAATCCTCGCGAATGGTTTCGGCACGGCCCGACACCAGTTTTTCACCGGTTTCCGGATCGGTGAATTCGGTGCGGCCGGAATAGGGAAAAGTCTCTTCGGCCGGATCGGCAATTTCCACCACATGACCGCGCAGGCCGCGCCGCGCGAGCGGCGAAATGCGCTCCATCACGGTCTGTGCATCATCGAGAAAATCACCGATCAGCACGATGTCGCTCGCGCCGCGGATCATGCCCGTTTCCGGCATGCCAGTGGTCAGCGGCGCGTGCATGATGGCGGTGGCCAGTCGTTCGGCGGCGTTTCTGGCCGACACAGGCTCCATGATGCCGGGGCAACCGATGCGCTCACCCGAGCGCGCGAGGATTTCCGCAAGCGCCAGCATCAGCACCAGCGCCCGGCTTTCCTTTGAAACAGAGCCAAGGGTGGATTTGAACATCATAGACGGCGACATGTCGGCCCAAAGCCAGATGGTGTGGGCCGCTTCCCATTCCCGGTCTCGCACATAGGTGTGGTCGTCGCGGGCCGAGCGCCGCCAGTCGATGCGTGACAGGCTCTCACCTTCGGCATAGGGGCGGAACTGCCAGAAATTTTCGCCGATGCCGCGCTTGCGGCGGCCGTGCCAGCCGGCGATAACGGTGTTGGCGATGCGCTTTGCCTCGACCATGCAGTCCGGCACCAGGGCGGCGCGCTGTCGTGCACGCGCCAGAACTTCACTACCCGGCGTCTTGTCTACGATCTGGCCGATGGATGCCACATGCCGTCCTTTCGCGAAAATTTAGGCCTGGGATGCGTTCAGTTCTTCGCCTGCTCCACAAGCGCTGCGATGACATCGCGCACCGACATGCCTTCGGCGCGGGCCGCAAAGGTCAGCGCCATGCGGTGTTCCAGCACCGGTTCGGCCAGCGCATGGACATCGTCCAGCGACGGAGCGAGCCGGCCTTCGTAAAGAGCACGGGCGCGGGCCGTCAGCATCAGCGACTGGCCGGCGCGCGGACCCGGTCCCCAGGCAACGTGCTTGTCGGTCAATTTGTTGCCATGGCCGGGGCGGGCGGAGCGGACGAGCGAAAGGATCGCATCCACCACCTTGTCGCTGACCGGCATCTGGCGGATCAGGGACTGGATTTCCATCAGACGCCCGGCATCGATCACGCCGCGCGCTTCGCCCGAGGCGGCGCCTGTCGTGTCGAGAAGGATCTGTCGCTCGGCGGCAAGTTCGGGATAACCGACATCGACCTGAAGCAGGAAGCGGTCGAGCTGGGCTTCGGGCAGCGGATAGGTGCCTTCCTGTTCCAGCGGGTTCTGTGTGGCCAGAACGTGGAACGGCTTCGGCAGCTCGTAGGTCTGGCCGGCCATGGTGATGTGATATTCCTGCATGGCCTGCAAAAGGGCGGACTGCGTGCGCGGGCTGGCGCGGTTGATTTCGTCGGCCATCAGCAACTGGCCGAAAATCGGACCCTTGATGAAGCGGAAGGAACGGCGACCGTTCTCGTCCTGATCCATGACTTCGGAGCCGAGAATATCTGACGGCATCAGGTCCGGTGTGAACTGGATGCGATTGGCATCGAGGCCGATTACGGTGCCGAGCGTGGTGACGAGCTTGGTCTTGGCGAGGCCGGGAACGCCGACGAGCAGCGCGTGGCCGCCCGAGAGGATGGCAAGAAGCGTGTTCTGCACCACTTTTTCCTGGCCGAAAATGACCTTGGAGACTTCCGTGCGGATGGCCGCAATGTCGGAAAGCGCCTTTTCGGCCGCAGCGACGATGGCCTTTTCATCAAGGGTTTCGCCGGTATTCATCACGCCCATGTCGCTCTCCTCATACCTTCGCCACCGGGCCTATATCGCCCCGCTTACAGCTTATTGCTCTCTTGGCCGCTGACAAGCGCCATTCGAATGACTATGTCGTGACTTAGTATTTCCTTATCGGCAAAGCGAGACTCGAATATGGCAGCGGAGACGATAAATTCGGCAGGCGATGCGGCCGGGCTTGCGGCGATGATTTCCCGCGCCGCGGAACAGACCGGCGATGCGAAGCGCGGGCCGGCGCCGGTGGAACGCTGGAATCCACCTTATTGTGGTGATCTGGACATGGAAATCCGCGCCGACGGCACCTGGTTCTATCTCGGCACGCCGATTGGCAGAGCGCCCTTGGTGCGGCTGTTTTCCACCGTTCTGCGCAAGGATGAGGACGGGAAGACCTATCTCGTAACTCCTGTGGAAAAAGTTGGCATCCGCGTGGTGGACGCGCCTTTCGTCGCCGTGGAAATGAAGGTGACGGCGGGTGAGGATGATGGCGAGCCGCTGCTGACCTTCCGCACCAATGTCGGCGACGTGGTGGAGGCGGGGCCGGAGCACCCGCTGCGGTTCGAGGTTTTCGGTGAGAACCGGGAATTGAAGCCCTATCTTCTGGTGCGCGGTAGGCTGGAAGCGCTCGTCTCGCGGGCCGTGATGTATGATCTCGTCGCCCTTGGCGAGGTGATCGACGTGGATGGCGTTGAGATATTTGCCCTGCGCTCGGGCGGGGTGATCTTTCCCGTGATGCCCGCCAAGGAACTAGAACGGCTTTCGCAATGACAATGACGACATTCAAAGGTTTTACCGCCAGCGATTTCCGCCGCCGGGTGCTGCAGGAAGGCGAGGGCGTGGCCGAGCGGGAAAATGGCGACCATGTGCTCAATCCGGGCGTGGTGCTTTCTGGCAACGGCATCCGGCTGAAGGATGCCGCCGTGCTGATACCTGTCATCGACGATGGCAACGATGCGCGGGTGATCTTCACTCAGCGTACGGCAACCCTGCGCAAACATTCCGGCCAGATTTCCTTTCCCGGCGGCGGCATTGATGCCGAGGACCGCACGCCGGAAGAGGCAGCGTTGCGGGAGACGGAAGAAGAAATCGGCCTTTCGCGGTCTTTCGTGGAGACGGTCGGGCGTCTGCCGGACTACATTTCCGGGACGGGATTTCGCATCAAGCCGGTGCTATCGGTCGTTCGCCCCGGCTTTGATTTGACGCTTAATCCCACTGAAGTGGACGAGGTTTTCGAGGTGCCGTTGTCCTTCCTGATGGACCCGGCCAATCACGGGCGCGGCAGCCGCATCTTTCAGGGGAAGGAGCGGTTTTTCTACGAAATGCCCTATGGCGAACGCTACATTTGGGGCATTACGGCGGGCATCGTCAGGACGATTTACGAGAGGTTTTATTCATGAGCAGCCTTGCCGGGCGGGACTGGTTTCAAAAACCGGCGCTGAAGCGCATCTTTACGCTTCTGAATGCCGATGGCGGCGAGGTGCGGATCGTCGGCGGCGCGGTGCGCAATGCGCTGATGGACCTGCCGGTCGTCGATGTCGACATGGCGACGACGCTCACTCCGGACGTGGTGGTGGAGCGGGCGAAGGCTGTGGGCATCAAGGCGGTGCCGACCGGCATCGAGCACGGCACTGTAACGCTGGTAATCGATGACGAAGGTTTCGAGGTAACGACGCTGCGCCGCGATGTCGAAACCAATGGCCGCCACGCACAGGTGGCCTTCGGCACCGACTGGCAGACCGACGCCGAGCGGCGTGACCTCACCATCAATGCCCTCTATGCCGATGAAAAGGGCGAGATCATCGATCTTGTCGATGGTCTTCCCGATATCGAGACCGGCACGGTGCGTTTCATCGGCGATGCGGCGATGCGGATTTCGGAAGATTATCTGCGGATTCTCCGGTTTTTCCGCTTTTTTGCCCATTACGGTTCCGGCCGCCCGGATGCGGACGGCTTGCGGGCAAGCGCGCGGGCCAAGGACAAGCTGGGCACCCTTTCGGCCGAGCGGGTGTGGAGCGAATTGAAAAAGCTGCTTTCCGCCCGCGATCCTTCGCGCGCCCTTTTGTGGATGCGGCAATCGGGCGTTCTGGCGGAAATTCTTCCCGAAACGGAAAAATGGGGCATCGACGCCATTCATGGACTGGTGGCGACGGAGCAAACTCTCGGCTGGGCGGTGGACCCGATGCTGCGGCTTGCCGCCATCGTGCCGCCGGACAGGGACAGGCTGGCTGCCCTTGCCGCGCGCCTCCGGCTGTCGAAAGCCGAAGCGGCTTATCTTAACCACTGGGCCTCGGCTCCGGCGGCTGACCCTGAGTTGAAGGAGACGGCGCTCGACCGGCTGCTATATCGCCAGGGTGTGGAGGGCGTGAAGACGCGGCTGAAACTGGCGCTTGCTTCGGCCCGCGCCGATCTTTCGGCTGGCGACACTGCCATGCGGAAAGTGGCGCGGCTTTCGACATTGCTGGCGCGGGCGGAAAAATTCCACAAACCGGGCTTTCCTCTGAGCGGCGCGGATGTGATGGCCGCTGGCGTCGAGGCCGGCCCGAAGGTGGGCGAAGTGCTGAAAAGCCTCGAGGAAAAGTGGATCGACGTCAATTTCTCGCTGGACCGGGCAGCGTTGACCGCCCGGCTGAAAGATATGCTGGAGAATTGAAGCCGCAATAGTGGCGGCGTTTCGGCTTACGCCGCATTCGCTTCGTCGCGGATGCGCGCCTTGATGTTTTCGATCATATTTTCGCGGATGACGGTTTCGCCATGGGCCGAGCGCATATGTTCAACGGTTCGGCGCACGACTTCGGCATCGTCGTCTGCGCGGGTGTGCCAGGCGCAGCCGGGCACGAGCGTTCCACATTCAAACAGTCTCATGGTCTTGCCTCCCTGTTTTGATTGAGGGACAGCAATCCACTTGCCTGCTGTCCCTCCAACAAAAAACGAAAGTTCACCGCTTATGTTCCACAGCGGCGTCCCTCGACCTTATTCAAGCCCCTATTCGGGCATCGCCCAGCACTGGAAAACAGAGGATGTGCCGGCTGCCGGAATTTTTGTACGAGGCATTTCGTCATTGTCCGCCCGCCGCGCCGTCTTTTGTCCGGCAAGGGAGCGTTTTACCTGTTCGACATAAAAGGAATGCGGCAGTTCGCGATCACCCGTGGCGCGCATTTCCGCTGCCAGGCGGTCGATCAATTCCGGGGTATCGATGGATTGCTGTGCTCCCTCGGGGGAAGCAGAGATAGGCATGCTGTTCGAAGTAATCATGACGATAGCTCCTCCAGTACGTCTGCGAGGAGGAGACTATCATTGCCTTGATTTTTCCATAAGTCCTAATTTGCGCTATTTGCGACGAAATGGCTGATAAGCGTCAAATTTATGTGAGGTTCTTTAGGGCCAGCGCACCACCGGCGGCAGGGAGGACAGGATCGATTCGACGTTGCCTCCGGTCTTGAGGCCAAAGATCGTGCCGCGATCGTAAAGCAGGTTGAATTCCACGTAACGGCCACGACGGATAAGCTGCTCGTCGCGGTCCGCTTCCGTCCAGTTCTGGTTGAAATTGGCGCGGACGATTTTCGGATAGACCAGATTGAAGGCGCGGCCGACATCCTGCACGAAGGCGAAATTGGCGTCCCAGCCGCCATTTTCCTCCTGTGGGTGCAGCCAGTCGAAAAAGATGCCGCCGATGCCGCGGGCTTCGTTGCGGTGCTTCAGGAAAAAATACTCGTCGCACCACGTCTTGTAGCGCGGATAATCGGCGACCGGATGGCGGTTGCAGGTAATTTCGAAGGCGCGGTGGAAAAGCTGGCTGTCCGGGTCTTCCTGCGTCCGTCTGCGTCCCAGCACCGGCGTCAGATCCGCGCCGCCGCCGAACCAGTGGCTGGTGGTGACGACCATGCGGGTGTTCATGTGCACTGCCGGCACATGAGGGTTGACCGGATGGGCGATGAGCGAAATACCCGACGCCCAGAACTGCGGGTCTTCTTCCGCACCCGGTATCTGCTTGCGGAATTCCGGCGAGAATTCGCCATAGACGGTGGAGGTGTGGACGCCGACCTTTTCGAAGACGCGACCTTCCATCATCGACATCTTCCCGCCGCCGCCCTCGCCATTGTCACGCAGCCAGTCCTTCTGCACGAAACGGCCGGGCTCCTGATCGGAAAGAGGGCCCGTCAGGTCGCTTTCGAGGGTCTCGAAGGAGGCGACGATGGTGTCGCGAAGATGCTGGAACCAGGCTTGGGCAAGGGCCTTCTTGTCCTCGATGTCGTCGGGCAAGCCCTTCGGCAAGATTGGCCGTTCCATGCGTATTCTCCTTTGGTGACGTCGATTCCCTGTCGCGTCTAGCAGGTGCAGGCCCCGCGCACAAATTCGACTCGCCAAGTTCACATGCGGGCACTATCTTTATCGATGTAGGTGCCAGAGGTGAATATCATGACGAAATTTACCGGACCGCCGCCGCTCGACGGGCTGAAGCGCAGGATCACCAATCATCGCAGGGAACGTGAAAGCGCCGGCGGTGAACAAAAGCGCGACGGCATGTTCGTGCGCCAGACCTTCTGTCTTGGCCGCGAGGAAGCCCGCGCCAAGGCGCGCGAATGGTTCGACAGCTTTCCCAAAGCGGCCTATTGGACGGAAGTGGAAAGCTGGCGGCAGCTGGAAGGCGACCGCATCGAATTCACCATGCGGCGTCTGCCCTCTGCCGATTGAATTTTGGAGCGTCTTCGCTTTTCTTCGAATCGCGAAAACGCTCTAATTTTTTTGTTTGTCGCATTTCCGGACGGAAAACCGGGGCCACTTTTCCTGGAAATGCTCTAGGCGCGTGGCTCCGCGTAACGCAGGCGGCTTTCGATCAGCACGCCGCTTTCATCGAGAATGGGATGCGCCACCGTCACGATATGGGCGTTGATGCGCTTCAAATCCCGCAGCATGTCCAGATGCAGCGAACTGGTCTGCATGCTTTCCGCCAGCCCGTCGCGCAGCCGCTCCAGATGGCGGTTGGAGGATTGTTTTTCGAGGCGGCGTATATCCACCTTGCTTTCCATCAGCCGGCGGGCGAGCTCGAAATCGCCGGTTACCAGAATGCTCTGGGCGGCGCGCAGGTTCTCGATGGTCATGTCGAACAGGGTCTTCAGCTCCTCATAACCGTCATCGGAAAATTTGAAGCTGTTCAGCACCTTCTTGCGGATCTGCTCGCAGATGCCCTTTTCGATGATATCGCCGATATGTTCGAGGTTGATGGCATAATCGATGATGGCGATCGAACGACGCGCTTCCTCGTCGGTCAACCCTTTGCGGCCCAGTTGCGAGAGATAGACCTTCACCTCCTGCTGGCGGCGGTCGACCTTCTTTTCGAGCAGGGACACTTCCTGAAGCGGTGCCAGATCATTGTGCTTGAAGGCGTTTTCGGCGCGGATCAGCATCCGCTCGATGCTGTCGCCGACGCTTAAGACCTCGCGGGTGGCGTTGGCAAGCGCAACGACCGGCATATCCAGCGCCTGCTGGTCGAGGAAATTCGGCCCGTCTTCGGCTTTCGGATCACCCGGCACCAGCTTTGTCATCAGGTCGGAAATCAGGCCGGAGAAGGGCCAGGCCAGCGCCGCGAGGATGACATTGAAGATCAGGTGGGCGTCGACGGGCAATTTGGCGGGCGAAAGCGGCAATTGCTGTAGATACGTTGCGCCATAGGAGGCGAGCGGCATGGCAACCAGGCAGCCGATGGTGCGAACGACAAGATTGCCGATGGTGATGCGCCGCGCAGATGCCGGGCCGGACAGCGTGGCGATGACGGGCGGAATGGCACCGCCGAGATTGGCGCCGAGGATGAGAACGATGATGAGTCCCGTGGACAGGGTGCCGGTGGCGGCCAGTGACAGGATCAGCACCACGACGGCGAGGCTGGAGGAGGAGACGAAGGCGAGCACGGCGGAAAAGATCAGCGCGACTGGCCATGCGCCATCCAGCAGGCCGATGAAGACGCCGAGCGCCGGAGAGGCGCGCATGGGTTCGGTGGCGCCGCTTAAGAGATGCAGCGACAGAAGCATCAGGCCGATACCGATGACGGCGGTTCCGCCGCCCTGTCTGGCATTGGAACTGCCTTTTTTCAGGATAATGCCGGCAAGGATCAGCAGCGGCGAAAGCCACTCGACGCCGGCGGCGACGATCCATGCGGTAACGGCGGTGCCGACATTGGCGCCAAGCAGCACGACCTGTGCCATGCGTGGCTTGATGAGATCCCGTTCCGCGAAAGAAGCGACTGTCAGTGCCGTCGCGGTCGAGCTTTGCAGGGCGACGGTGGCGAAGAAGCCGGAACAGAAGGAGCGCGGACCGTTCTGGGTGCCTGTGGCCAGCACGCTTCGCAGTTTCATGCCGAAAGCGCGGGTTACGCCGTCCTTCACCTGGGCAAGGCCGAAGAGCAGCAACGCGACGGCGCCGAGAAGGTTGACGATGACAATGGTGGATTGCATGCGACGTCTCCTCACACCCGCCGGCAGATGGTTCCGGCGAGCACGATTTTTGTTGTCCGGCTAATCAGTATAGGAGCGTGAACGCCTTCGGTACAGGCCGGGTTGCGACAGTTCCGCGGTAAAAACGTTCAATTTTCATATTTGCCTGAAAAATTGGCTGTAAAGATGGCGGGTCAGGACCATGCCACCTGGCGCAAAGCCTCGCCGGCGACCATCGCCGCCGACATGGCGACGTTGATGGAGCGCTGTCCGGCCATCATCGGGATGATGATTCGCTCATCCGCCTTGTCATGCACATGATCAGGCACACCGGCACTTTCCCGGCCAAACAGCAGGATATCGTTGGCGCGATAGGTGATATCCGTATAGGGCAAGGCGGCCTTGGTGGAGGCGAGAACGAGGCGGCGGCCGGTGGTTGCCCGCCATTCCTCGAAACGGTCCCAGCTGACATGGCGCGTCAGCGCCGCCGCCGCGATGTAATCCATTCCTGCCCGTTTGAGATTGCGGTCGGAAATATCGAAACCCGCCGGCTCGATGATGTCGACGCCAAGGCCAAGACAGGCGGCCAGCCGCAGGATGGTGCCGGTATTGCCTGGAATATCGGGCTGGTAGAGGGCGATCCTGATTGTCTGCATGGTCTCCTGATCCATGTTTTGCGGGCAAATCCAGATCGCACTGCCGGGAAAATCGAACGGGCAAATCCGTGCCGATATACGGTTGCACTTTTTTGAGGCAGGCGGCTGGTGTTTCGTCTTCTTTTGCGATAAAAGATCGGCGTCTTCAACACCAGCCAAAGGAGGTTCTCATGCCAAATGACATTCGCATTCGCCTCCCGGCCCCAGTGGTTCGCCTGCTGGCTTAGGTGGTATCCCGCGGCGCTGCCGCGTTCCCCTTTTTTGATTCACCATGTGGCTGTTGCGGCCATGTTCAAAGACTTTTCCGTTCCGTCGTGAGCCATATTTGTGTCTGCTCACCCTGTGACGATGGAGCGATTGATTGCCGGAGCTTGGCCTATGTTTGGCTGGTTTGAAAAACGCCTCGATCCTTTTCCCGCTTCGGCGCCGTCAGTGGCGCCACAGAAGCTTTTGCCGTTCCTGTGGCACTATGTGAAGCCCGCCTGGCCGTGGTTGCTGCTGCTCGGCCTGATGTCCATGGGCATCGCCATCGCGGAAGCCATGCTCTACAAATTCCTCGGCAACATCGTCGACTGGTTGTCCACGGCCAATCGCGAGACTTTTTTTGCCGATGAGGGCTGGCATCTGATCGGCATGGCAGGGCTGGTGCTTATCGTGCTGCCGCTGATGGGTGCTGTCCACACCATGACGATGCACCAGACGCTTGCCGGCAATTTCGGCATGATTGCGCGCTGGAAAATGCACCGTTTCCTGCTGCGCCACTCCATGAACTTTTTTGCCAACGAGTTTGCCGGCCGGGTTTCGACCAAGGTGATGCAGACGGCGCTGGCGATCCGCGAAGTGGCGCTGAAGGTGATCGACGTGTTCGTTTATGCCATCAGCTTCGTGGTTTCGATGCTGTTCATGGTGGCTGCGGCGGACTGGCGGCTGGTCATTCCGCTGCTGGTCTGGCTCGGTATCTATATGGGTATACTTACCTATTTCGTGCCGAAACTCGGCCGGCTGGCGCAGGAACAGGCCGATGCGCGCTCGATGATGACGGGCCGGATCGTCGACAGTTACACCAATATCTCGACGATCAAGCTGTTTTCCCATGCCGGCCGCGAGGAAAGATATGCGCGTGAGGGCATGAACGTGTTTCTTGGAACCGTTCACCGCCAGATGCGCAAGATTTCCGGCTTCAACATCCTGATCGACCTCAACAATGCCGTGGTGCTGTTTTCCACGGCGGCGCTCGGTCTTTATTTCTGGATGCAGGGTTCGGTCACGGCTGGTTCGGTCGCCATTGCGATCAGCCTTGCCATGCGCGTCAACGGCATGTCGCAGTGGATCATGTGGGAAGTCACGTCGCTATTCGAAAATATCGGCACTGTCTATGACGGCATGTCGATGATGACGAAGCCTCATGATATTGTCGATGTCCCGAAGGCGCCTGAGCTTGCCGCACCGCAGGGCGCCATCCGTTATGACAACGTCCGCTTCCACTATGGCAAGAACAAGGGCGTGATCGACGGGCTGACGCTGGATATCAAACCGGGCGAAAAGGTCGGTCTGGTCGGGCGCTCGGGTGCGGGCAAGACCACGCTGATGAACCTGTTGCTGCGCTTTTATGATCTCGAAGGCGGCCGGATCACCATCGACGGGCAGGACATCTCCAAGGTCTCGCAGGACAGCCTGCGCGAGCTGATCGGCGTGGTGACACAGGATACCTCCCTGCTGCACCGTTCGATCCGCGACAACATTGCCTATGGCCATCCCGAGGCCACGGACGAGCAGGTGATCGCGGCGGCGAAGCGGGCGAATGCCTGGGACTTCGTCGAAACGCTTGTCGACATGCATGGCCGACAGGGTCTCGATGCCCAGGTGGGCGAACGTGGTGTCAAGCTGTCCGGCGGCCAGCGCCAGCGTATTGCGATTGCCCGCGTCTTCCTGAAGAACGCGCCTATCCTGGTGCTTGATGAGGCGACTTCGGCGCTCGATTCGGAAGTCGAGGCGGCGATCCAGGAGAACCTGTTCGCGCTGATGGAAGGCAAGACGGTGATCGCGATTGCCCACCGCCTTTCGACGCTGACGGAAATGGACCGGCTCATCATCCTCGACAAGGGCCGGATCGTGGAAGCGGGCAGCCACGCGGAGCTGGCGGCGATGGGCGGCATTTATGCCGACCTGTGGCGTCGCCAGTCCGGCGGCTTTATCGCCGACCACGAGGCGGAAGTGGCCGCGGAGTAAGCAAAAGCGAAAGGGCGAGGAACATTCCTCGCCCTTTTTCATTCCTCGAATGTTACCGAAATATAATCTCTTCCCGAAGCCTTCGCGGCTGTTCCCGTTCCGGGAATCCGCCTATATCCGAACCATGGTTATTACCCGCATCTTCGAGTTTTTCGAGAACTGGATAAAGCCCTTCGCCCGCAAGGACGATGTGCGTCCGCCTGAGAGCACGTTCGCCTTCATCTGGTTTTATATCTCGCAGGCCAAGGCGCCGTTTTTCGCGATGCTGGTGCTCGGCGGTTTGACGGCGGCCATCGAGGCGGCGCTGTTCTGGTTCGTCGGGCGGCTCGTTGATATTCTCTCGACGGTAAAGCCGGAAGAGGGCTGGGCGGGGCTGCTTGCGGCCCATGGCGGCGAACTGGTGGGCATGCTGGTGCTGATCGGCATCGTGCGTTTTGTCGTCACCATGGTGACCGCGCTGGTGGATCAGCAGATCATTACTCCCGGTTTTTACAATCTGGTGCGCTGGCAATCCTACATGCATGTGGCGCGGCAATCGCTGACCTTCTTCCAGAACGATTTTTCCGGCCGCATCGTGACCAAGGTCTGGTCCGGCGGGCAGGCGGCGGGCGATCTCGTTACATCGCTGATGGAAAGCGTGTGGTTCGTCGGTATCTATTCGGTTTCCATGCTGTTCCTGATCGGCGGGCTGGACTGGCGGCTGGCCGTGGTGGTCGTCGTCTGGGTGGGGATCTTCTCGCTGCTGGCGCGCTATTTCGTGCCGCGCATCCGCTATCATTCAAAGGAGACGGCGGAAGCCGCCTCGATGCTCTCCGGCCGCATGGTGGATGCCTATAGCAATATCCAGACGCTGCGGCTGTTCGGGCGCGACGACGCCAATGATCGCTACATGCGTCAGGGCTTCGATATCTTCCAGACCGCGACCATGACGTTTACGCGGTTCATCACTGGCGTGCGCGCCTCCATGGCGCTTCTGTCGGGCGTGATGATCACATCCATGGCCGCGCTCTGCACCGATCTGTGGCTGTCCGGCAAGATCAGTTCCGGCGCGGTCGCCTTCACGCTGGCGCTGGTGCTGCGCCTCAACTTCCTGCTCGGCCGGTTGATGACGCAGTTCAACGGCATCATGCGCAATTTCGGCACGGTGCAGAATGCCGCCGAGTTGATTTCGCAGCCGATCGGTCTCGTCGACGCCCCGGAGGCGACGGTGCTGGAGGTGAAGAAGCCGGGCATCCGTTTCGAAAATGTCAGTTTCCACTACGGGCGCGCGAACGGCGTCATCGACCATCTCAATCTCGATATCCGGGCGGGCGAGAAGGTGGGCATCGTCGGACGCTCCGGGGCGGGAAAATCCACCCTCGTCAATCTGCTTTTGCGTTTTTACGATGTCGAAAAAGGCCGTATCCTGATCGACGGGCAGGATATCGCCAGGGTGACGCAGGAATCGCTGCGCGCCCATATCGGCATGGTCACGCAGGATACGTCGCTGCTGCATCGCTCCATTCGCGACAACATCCTGTTCGGCCGCACCGACGCCACCGAAGCACAATTGCAGGAGGCGACGCGGCGCGCCAAGGCGGATGATTTCATTGCCAGGCTTGAGGATCAGCGCGGTCGCAAGGGGTTCGATGCACATGTGGGCGAACGCGGCGTGAAATTGTCCGGCGGCCAGCGCCAGCGCATCGCAATCGCCCGCGTGATGCTGAAGGACGCACCGATCCTCGTGCTCGATGAGGCGACGTCGGCGCTCGATTCGGAGGTGGAGGCGGCGATCCAGAGCAATCTGGATGAGCTGATGCAGGGCAAGACGGTGCTGGCCATTGCCCACCGCCTGTCGACGATTGCTGCTCTCGACCGGCTGATCGTGATGGATCAGGGGCGCATCGTGGAGGAGGGCAGCCATTCCGATCTGGTCATGCAGGGCGGTCTTTATTCGGAACTCTGGGCGCGGCAGTCGGGCGGTTTTCTTGCCGCGGACGAAGCGGCGCAATAGGGCCTTCGGCTATTTCCCGATCATGAAATCCGCCATCAGTCCAAAGTGATTGGAGCCGAGGCTGTCGGGCAGGCGGGTGGTTTTCATCAGCGTCGCCGGTTCGCGGGCGAAGATGTGGTCGATGGCGATGCCGAAGCGACCGGCCTCCGTCGGCCACGTGGCGGGTTCGAAGGTCGCCTTCTTCAGATCGTTGGCGGCGAGGAAAGCGCGCATGTCAGGCGCGATGCTGGCCGAATTGAAATCTCCGGCCAGAATGAGCGGCCCGGTGACACGAAAGAGAATTTCGCTCACTTCGTCGAGTTCGTCGCGATGATAATCGTCGAAATAGGGCTTGGTGATATGCCCGGCGGCGAGCGTCAGTTCCGTGCCGTCAAGATCGATATGGGCTATGGCGAACCGATCCCGCCGAAGATCGCTGAGGCTGTGGAAACGGCCTTCCAGCAATGGTCTTTTTGACAGGATGACCAGATCGCATCCGGGCGTGCCGGCGTAACAGCCAAGCCTGTGCGGATAGGTTTGCTGCAGTCGCGGCAGGGCCGATTCAAGCGCCGCCGCTTCGAAGAGATAGACCGCATCCGCGCCCGATTCGAGAATTTTGTCGGCAATTGCATCGGCATTGGCGGCATTGTCCATCAGCACGTTGAAGGACAGCAGCCGGAAAGGTTTGGCGCCCGGCGCGGGGGCGGCGGATGTGGGAAATTCCAGGAGCATGGCAATGGCGTGGATGGCGAGCGCAAGCGACCAAACCACGAGGAGCGCCGAAACCGCATCGCGCGTCAGCCAGAAGACGAGGCATGACAGCAGGATGCAGACGATGGCGATATGGAGCTGAAAGCTGGTGACGAAGGCGAGAAGCCAGAAATCGGTGAGGTAGCGCAGGCTGGCGACGAAAAGAACGGCAGCCACTGCCGTGGAGACCATGCAAGAGAGCTTCGCCGTCATCCGAATCCCTGCTTTCCGTGCTCTCCCTTGAAGTCTCCTAACATGGTGCACGGATGCGCACAATGTTGCCCGCCTGCCGAGTACGGCGAAAAAATGAGAGCCAAATTGGCCCCCTCCGGCAGAATTACGGCAGCTTTGTGTGCTTTGCTCTTGCCAAGTCGGTCAATATTTTGCGATCACACAGAGTGACGCGGTTTCTTGATGCCGCAGTTGTGTCCAGGACGGTGGGACGGAGTTTGTCCTGGATCAAATCTTAGCGGGAGGACTCATGCGATTTACGGCAAAAACAGCGCAGAGGATGGTGTAGCGGTGAGCGAGCACGTAACCAATCACGACGCTTCGGGTGAACCGACCCGTCGCGATTTTCTTTATCTAGTGACGGGAATGGCGGGCGCCGTTGGTGCCGCCGCAGTAGCATGGCCTTTTATTGACCAGATGCGTCCCGATGCATCGACACTGGCGCTTGCCTCGATCGAAGTGGATGTCGCGGCCGTCGAGCCGGGCATGTCGCTCACCGTGAAGTGGCGCGGCAAGCCGATTTTCATCCGCAACCGCACGGAGAAGGAAATCGAGGAAGCCAAGGCCGTCGCTCTCGGCGATCTGAAGGATCCCGTGGCGCGCAACGCCAACATCGCCGCTGACGCGCAGGCGACGGATATCGACCGCTCCGCCGGCCAGGGCAAGGAAAACTGGATCGTCATGGTCGGTTCCTGTACCCATCTCGGTTGCGTTCCGCTTGGCCAGGCCGGCGATTTCGGCGGATGGTTCTGTCCCTGCCATGGCTCGCACTACGATACGGCGGGCCGCATACGTAAGGGTCCGGCGCCGCAGAACCTCGCCATCCCGACATTTGCATTCACATCCGATACCGTGATCAAGATCGGATAAGGGGACAGATATTCATGAGTGGTCATTCCAGTTATCAGCCGTCCACCGGCATCGAGAGGTGGATCGATTCGCGGCTTCCCTTGCCGCGCATGATCTATGACAGCTTCGTTGCCTACCCTGTCCCGCGTAACCTGAACTACGCCTATACGTTCGGCGCGATGCTTTCCGTCATGCTCATCGTGCAGATCCTCACCGGCGTCGTGCTGGCCATGCATTACGCGGCCGAAACGACGGTCGCGTTCAATTCCGTCGAAAAGATCATGCGTGACGTCAACCATGGCTGGCTGCTGCGCTACATGCATGCCAACGGTGCGTCGTTCTTCTTCATCGCGGTTTACCTGCACATTGCCCGTGGCCTTTATTACGGCTCCTACAAGGCGCCGCGCGAAATCCTCTGGATTCTCGGTTGCGTGATCTTCCTGCTGATGATGGCGACGGGTTTCATGGGCTACGTTCTGCCCTGGGGCCAGATGTCCTTCTGGGGCGCGACCGTCATCACCGGCTTCTTCACGGCATTCCCCGCCATCGGTGAATGGATCCAGCAGTTCCTGCTCGGCGGCTTTGCCGTTGACCAGCCGACGCTGAACCGCTTCTTCGCGCTTCATTATCTGCTGCCCTTCATGATCGCAGGCGTCGTTATCCTGCACATCTGGGCTCTGCACGTCACCGGTCAGACCAACCCGACCGGCGTTGAAGTCAAGAGCAAGACCGACACGGTTCCCTTCACGCCCTATGCGACGCTGAAGGATGCGCTCGGCGTTTCCGTGTTCCTGATCGGTTATGCCTGGTTCGTCTTCTATATGCCGAACTTCCTCGGCCACCCCGACAACTACATCATGGCAGATCCGCTGAAGACGCCGGCGCATATCGTTCCGGAATGGTACTTCCTGCCGTTCTACGCCATGCTGCGCGCCATCACCTTCAACATCTGGGTCATCGATTCCAAGCTTGGGGGCGTTCTCGTGATGTTCGGCGCGATCGTCGTGCTGTTCTTCCTGCCCTGGCTCGATACGTCGAAGGTTCGCTCCGCCGTTTATCGTCCCTGGTACAAGATGTTCTTCTGGGTCTTCGTGGTGAATGCCATCATGCTCGGCTGGCTGGGTTCGCGCCCGGCGGAAGGAACGGGCCTGATTGGTCTTCTCACCGGCGATCTGAAAGGCAATTATGTCGGCTATTCTCAGCTCGGCACGCTTTATTACTTCGGTTTCTTCCTCGTCATCATGCCGATCCTCGGTCTGGTCGAAACGCCCCGGCGTATTCCGAATTCGATTACCGAGGCCGTTCTCGAAAAGAACGCCGCCAAGACGGGTGCCGCATCTGCGGCTGCCGAAGTCTGAGCGCGAAGGAAGGATGACGACAATGAAGAAGCTTGTAACAAGCATCGCGCTTTTCGCCGCCATCGGCTGTTCCGTCACCGTCGTTTCGGCGGCGGAAGAGAGCCATGATCTCGCCGCACAGGCCACGCATGCTATCGCCGGCAACCACTTCCCGATCATTAAGCCCGAGGAACAGAACTGGTCTTTTGCCGGTCCCTTCGGGAAATATGACAAGGGCCAGCTGCAGCGCGGTCTGAAGGTCTACAAGGAAGTCTGCTCCGCCTGCCATTCCATGAACCTGGTTTCCTTCCGCACACTGGGTGACCTCGGCTATTCGGACGACCAGGTGAAGGCTTTCGCGGCTGAGTACGAAGTGCAGGACGGGCCGAACGCCGATGGTGAAATGTATAATCGCAAGGCCGTACCTTCCGATCATTTCCCTTCGCCTTTCCCGAACCATGAGGCGGCAGCCGCTGCAAATGGCGGGGCGGCCCCGCCGGACATGTCGCTGCTCGCCAAGGCGCGCGGCGTAGAGCGCGGTTTCCCGCAATTTATCATCGACATGATCCCGATCATCGGCGGTTATCAGGAAGGCGGGCCGGACTACATCCACGCGCTGCTGACTGGTTATCAGGACGCGCCGGCCGGCATTAAAAACACGGATGGTTCGGACTACACCGTGCCTGAAGGCACCCACTTTAACCCTTATTTCGTCGGCGCCACCTCCTTGAAGATGGCGCCGCCAATCAGCGCCGATCAGGTGACGTACGACGACGGCGCGCCGCAGACCGTGGATCAATATTCCAAGGATGTGGCGGCGTTCCTGATGTGGACCGCAGAACCGCATCTGGAAGAGCGCAAGCGCACCGGCTTCATGGTCATGGTGTTCCTGTTCATCTTTACGGCGCTGATCTATCTCACCAAGAAATCGGTCTACGCCAACAAGGAACATTGATCGATATCCAGATGCCTGTCAGTCATTGGCCCCCACGGTCTTTCGTGGGGGCCTTTTCATGGGTGCTGGTGATAACGGCAAGCATCGGTTGCCCGGCTGAGAGACGCCGCAGGGCCGGAGCGCGGGTCACAGCAATGCCAGGGAATGAGCGCGGGTCCTTTTTAGTTGGTCCGCAGCCGCCAAGTTGATAGGGTGGCCTGAACCTTCTGATCCATTTCCCTTATCTCAACTGGAAATACCATGACCGTTATCGCTTCGGAGCTTTCCGCTGCCATCCGTTCCATTCCCGACTATCCGAAGCCGGGCATCATCTTCCGCGACATCACGACGCTGCTCGGCAACCCGCGCGCCTTTCGCCGCGCCGTCGATGAACTCGTGCAGCCCTATGCGGGTACGAAGATCGACAAGATCGCCGGCATGGAAGCACGTGGCTTCATTCTGGGAGGGGCGGTGGCGCATCAGCTATCGGCCGGTTTCGTGCCCATCCGCAAGAAGGGCAAGCTGCCGCACACCACCGTCCGCGTCGCCTACAGCCTTGAATACGGCGTGGACGAAATGGAAATGCATGTGGACGCGGTCCAGCCGGGTGAGAAGGTCATTCTGGTCGACGACCTGATTGCCACGGGCGGCACCGCTGAAGGTGCGGTCAAGCTGTTGCGGCAGATGGGAGCGGAGATCGTTTCCGCCTGCTTCGTCATCGATCTACCCGATCTTGGCGGCCGCAAGAAGCTGGAAAACCTTGGTGTCGAGGTGCGGACGCTGGTGGAATTTTCCGGCCATTGAGATGGTAGCGGGGCAATGGTGACGCTATTGCCCCGGCGCTCATTCTATTCGAATTCCAGAACCCCGCTCCGGAAGGTCAGCACCGTTTCTCCTGACTGGTTGACGCCCTCGTTAAATGTAGTGTTCAGCCAGACGCCGGCTCTGGATTCCAGCGCCCGGGTGTCGAGCAGGGTCACGAAATAGGTGACATCGTCTCCGGCAAAGACCGGTTTTTTCCATTTCAGTTCTCGAAAGCCGGGCGAGGGGCCGAGTTTGGGCGGCTCAAGGCCCTGTAGTTTCAGCCTCTTCACCTCCTTGGCCCAGTGAGAGAGGAAGCACTTCATCCAGCCAGCACCTGTGTGCCATCCGGAAGCGCAAAGACCGCCGAAAATGCTGTTCTTTGCGGCCTCCGCGTCGAGATGAAAGGGCTGCGGATCGAAATCGCGGGCGAAACGGATGATGTCTTCGGCGGAGAAATGCAGCGTATCGAGTGTGACGCGTTCGCCGATAGGAGAAAGTTCTGCCAGTTTCATGCTGCAGCGCCCCCATTGTCGCGCATGCGGAACATCACGGTGTTTTCGCCGTGCGACACCAGGACGCCGTGTTGGTTATAAAGCTCGTGGCGTAGTTTCACGAGGCCGATGCCGGGGCGCGACGCGGAGGGCCGCTGTTCCAGAACAATGGATTTTCCCGCAAGCGTATCGCCCGCCAAAACCGGTTTTTTCCAGTCAACGAAATCGATGCCCGGGCTGCCCTCCGAGGTCGAGTTCGAAATGTAGCTATCCGCCATCATCCGCATCAGCAGGCTGCAAGTGTGCCAGCCGGAAGCCGCTAGCCCGCCGAGAATGCTCTGGCGTCCGGCCTCTTCGGACAGGTGCATGGGTTGGGGGTCGAATTCACTCGCAAAAGCAACGATCTGCTCTGCGGAAATCGATTGCGGTCCAAGGGGAAATTCCTGTCCGACGGGAAAATCCTCATAGGCATAAGTCGCGACCGGCGTCATGGCGTCCTCCCTTCGCACAGTCAATATCGGCTGCATCTAAAATGATTTTTCCCTTTACGTAAAGGTCAAATTGAGGATGCAATGCAGAGGAATGGGGCGAGGCGGCTGCCGCTTGTTTCTTCTCCCCGAGGGGAGAAGGTCGCGGCAGCGGGATGAGGGGGCGAGGGTAGAGATATTCGGAGAGCTTACCCCCTCATCCGACCCTTCGGGCCACCTTCTCCCCGGCGGGGAGAAGAAACCGTGCCGCGATGTTCGGCTTACCCTTCTCAGCGACCCTATCGAGGCCGCCAAAGGCCAGATCAGGTATTGAAACGGAAGTGGATGACGTCGCCGTCCTGAACCACATATTCCTTGCCTTCGTCGCGAGCCTTGCCGGCTTCCTTCGCACCGACTTCGCCCTTGAAGGCGACATAGTCGTTGTAAGCGATGGTGTTGGCGCGGATGAAGCCGCGTTCGAAATCGGAGTGGATGACGCCGGCGGCCTGCGGGGCCTTGGTGCCGCGCTCAATCGTCCAGGCGCGGCATTCCTTCGGGCCGACGGTGAAATAGGTGATGAGATCGAGTAGCTTGTAGCCGGCGCGGATCAGGCGGTCGAGGCCTGCTTCCTCGAGCCCGAGGGCCGAAAGGAACTCCTTCGCCTCTTCATCGGGAAGCTGCGCGACTTCGGATTCGATCGCCGCAGAGATGACGACGGATTCGGCGCCCTGGGCCTTGGCCATTTCGGCAACGGCTTTCGTGTGTTCGTTGCCGTCGACGGCGTCGCTTTCGGCGACGTTGCAGACGTAGAGGACCGGATGCGCGGTCAGAAGGTTGAGGCCCTGAAGGATGCGCAGCTCCTCGGCATCCAGCGTGGAGAGCAGGGTGCGGACCGGCTTGCCTTCGTTCAGAAGCTTCAGCGAGGCCTCCATCAGCGGCAGCTGCGCCAGCGATTCCTTATCCTTGCCGGTGGCGCGCTTGCGGGTCTGTTCCGTGCGGCGCTCAAGGCTTTCGAGATCGGAAAGCATCAGCTCGGTCTCGATGGTCTCGGCGTCGGCCACGGGGTTGATGCGGCCTTCGACGTGGGTGATGTCGTCATCTTCGAAGCAGCGCAGAACGTGCACCACGGCGTCCACTTCGCGGATATTGGCGAGGAACTGGTTGCCGAGGCCTTCGCCTTTCGATGCGCCGCGCACCAGGCCGGCAATATCCACAAAGGAGATACGGGTGGGGATGATTTCCTTCGAGCCGGCAATGTCGGCGAGGATTTTCATGCGCGCATCCGGAACCGCCACTTCGCCGGTATTCGGCTCGATGGTGCAGAAGGGATAGTTGGCCGCCTGCGCCGCTGCCGTTTTCGTCAGCGCGTTGAAGAGAGTGGACTTGCCGACATTTGGCAATCCAACGATACCGCATTTGAAGCCCATGGCTTGAAACCTGCCCGTTTGAAAGAATTCGTTGAGGAGCCTTTTGCGGAAACGGCAGGGCAAGGTCAAGCCCGCGGGCGGATTTGTGCGGGCAAAGCCCCTTTAATGGTGCGGAATTTCTGGCAGGGTTGCCGATGCCGCGGTTGCGGCGCAATATCAGCGGGTCAAGCGACCGATCTTTCGTCATCAACGGGGTTTTCCCATGAACAACCGCGATGAGCGACAGGCACGAGCGACCATGATGGGTGACAGTCCTGTCGATCTCAAACCGAAACCGAAAGTCAAACCGAAGCTGGAGCGGCCGAAGCTCTACAAGGTCATTCTGCTGAATGACGACTATACGCCGCGTGAGTTCGTTACCGTGGTGTTGAAAGCTGTCTTCCGCATGAGCGAGGATACCGGCCACCGGGTGATGATGACGGCGCACCGCTTCGGAAGTGCGGTCGTCGTTGTCTGCGAGCGCGATATCGCCGAGACCAAGGCCAAGGAAGCGACCGATCTCGGCAAGGAAGCGGGATTTCCGCTGATGTTCACCACCGAGCCGGAAGAGTGAGCGTTAATCCTGCCTTTTCTGGAAACCCGTCTTGTTCTGCACAAAGCCACAGCTTTCGTAAAATGCATGGACCTCCGGGCGTTGTCGCCCGGTCAGCAGCATCACCTTATAGCAGTTCGCTGCAAAAGCGGCCTCGACGGCATGGCACACCACCGCGCGACCATATCCATGGCCGCGACGGTTTTCGAGCGTCACCACGTTTTCAATAAGGGCATAGGAGCGGGCGGCGCGCGTCAGGTTCGGCACGATCTGGAGCGTGGCGGTGGCGACCGCTTCTTCGCCTTCGGTCGCAAGAAACACGGTCAGGCCGGGCTGGGCGAGCATGGCCGCGAAAGCCGCGCTCGCTTCTTCTGCCGTCATTTCAGGGTCGGACGGATTGAGCGCCCGGTAGAGTTCAAGCAAACCGGCCAGATCGCCGGCTCTGGCTGCGCGCAGGACGATGGGCTTGGAAGACATTCGCGATCTAGTCCTTCTTGCTGAACATACGCTTCAGCATTTCGGCCATAGGGCCGGTTTCCGGCAGCTTTTTCGGCTGGGCGCTGTTGCGTGCCTGATGGATATGGGACTGCGCGGCGGGTTTGGCTGCCTTGGCCGGTTTTTCGGACTCCGGCTTGCTGCCCGTAGCCAGCGCCAGCTTGTTCATCAACTGCGAATCCTCGGCTTTCACCAGCATGGCGGCATTGTCGGCAATGGCGTCCAGAAGCGGATCGAGCCAGACCCGGTCTGCCTTGGCGAAATCGCCAAGCACGTGGCTGTGCACCCGCTCCTTGTCACCGGGATGGCCGATGCCGAGGCGCAGGCGGCGATAGTCCTTGCCGCAATGGGCGTCGAGCGATTTCAGGCCGTTATGGCCGCCATGGCCGCCGCCCGTCTTGATACGGGCGCGGCCGGCCGGCAAATCCAGTTCATCATGGATGGCGATGATGTCCGCCGGCGCAAGCTTGAAGAAGCGCATGGCCTCGCCGACGGACTCACCCGAAAGGTTCATATAGGTCAGCGGCTTCATGAGCAGAACCTTTTCACCGCCGATCTCGCCTTCGGAAATCTCCGCCTTGAATTTTTTCGACCAGGGCGCAAAGGACGGCAGGCGCTGCAGCGCATCGACGGCCATGAAGCCGATATTGTGACGGTTTCCCGCATATTGCGCACCGGGATTACCAAGTCCTGCGATGATCTTCATGGGGCATGTCCGCGTTTTGCCTGATGATGCTGTTGTCACCACCCCGAAAACCGCCGGCTGTCAATCTTTTTATGGAGTTTCGGATGGTTCAGGGACTGACGAGATTGTAGCGGTCGAATATTCGCTGCTGTGTTCCATCGGCGATCAACCTGTCCAGCCGGGCCTGCAATTTTGCGATCACCTCGTCTGGTACGCTTTTGTTACATGCAAGGCCAAGCTGCTGCCGTGAGAGGGTTATCACTTCCCTGAACGTGTCGGCCGGCAGGCTTTTGAAGGTGCTCTCCGACATGGGCATCAGGTCAATGCGGCCGGCATTCAGCTTGTGAAGGGTGATCTCGAAATCTGCGCCGACATCCACCTGCGGGAAACCGAGCTTTTCGAGAAGCGCCTCGGTGTAATCTCCACGCTGGGTTCCCACCCGATATTTCCTCGCGTCCTCGAGGCTGGAGGCTTCGATATTCGCGTCGCGGCGCGCCACGAGAATGTTGCGGTCGATATGGATCGGCGTGACCCATTTGAACTGCTTCTCCCGCTCCAGCGTTCTGGCAGCGGCGAAGACGCAGTGCATGGCCTGCGTTCTGGCCAGTGCGATGGCCCTTGCCCAGGGCATGACGGCGACTTCGTAGCTGGTACCGGTGTCCTCGAGCACGGTTCTGAGCTGGTCGAAATAGACACCCCGCACGCTGCCGTCGCTGGCCTGCAGATTATAGGGCGGATAAATCTCGGTGGTCAGGAACAGCTTGGCGGCGCTGGCCGGAGTGGCGAGCGCAAGGAAGATGAGGCAAAAGCGGATCAGTCCCATGGCTGGCCCCCTGCGGTTCATGCTTGTCGCGCCGCGGCGCGGTCTTGCCCGGACGCGGTGTCGAGTGAGGTGATCAGTTTTTCCACGGGTTGCGGGCGTGCGAAGAAATATCCCTGTCCGAAATCAGCGCCTATGTCGGTCAGAAGCGCTTTCTGTTCTTCCGTCTCGACACCCTCGGCAATGACAGCGCAGTTCATCTTGTGCGAAATGGCCGCGATGCCTTCGACCAGCATTCGATTGCGTTGCCTGATGTCCATCCTGTCGTCGCAGATCGAGCGGGTGAAGGACTGGTCGATCTTGACGATATCGACCGGAAAACGGCTGAGATAGCTGAGCGAGGAATAACCCGTGCCGAAATCATCCAGCGCGATGCGGCAGCCGAGCTGGTGGATGGCGTTGAGGATCGCCCGGATTTGCGGATCGTCCTTCATGATAACGGCTTCGGTGATCTCGATGACCAGCCGTTTCGGAAGAATGCCGTGGCGGTGCAGAACGCCGGCGATGCGGGTCGGCAATCCCGGTTCGAATTGCAGCGGCGAGAAATTCACCGCCACATAGGTCTGTTCCATACCCGGCAGGCGCGACAGCCTGGCGAGATTGGCGATCGACTGATCGAGAATGACATTGCCGATGCGGTGGATAGTGCCGTTTTCTTCCGCAAGGCTGACGATCGCGGCCGGGGAAAGCAAGCCCTTGTCCGGGTGGTTGAGACGCAGCAGCGCCTCGAAACCCGCCGTCTGGCCGGTGGCGAGGTTTTCTATCGGCTGGAAATAGGCCTCGAACCAGTCTTCGGAAAGCGCCTGCGCGATATCCCGTTCCAGCTCCGCATGTTCGCGCGCCCGGTCCATGATCGAGCTGTCGAAGACCTGCGAGCCGTTCTTGCCCGTGCGCTTGCGGGTATACATCGCCATGTCGGCATTCTGCAGAAGCTCGGAGGCGCTGGCGGCGTGCAGGGGATAGACCGCCATGCCGATGCTGGCGCTGAGGCGGATGCTGTTGCTTTCAATCTCGAAAGGCGTGTCCAGCATGGCGCAGATGCGCTCGCAGAATTGCAGGGCGCGCTCTTCCACCTTGTCACCGGCCAGAAGAATGGCGAATTCGTCGCCGCCGAGCCGCGATGCGCTGTCCAGCGGCGTCAGCAGCGGTTCGAGCTTCAGCGTGAATTGTTTGAGCACGGCGTCGCCCGCAGCGTGGCCGAGATTGTCGTTGATCGCCTTGAACCGGTCGAGGTCGATGAACAGGCAGGCCAACTCGCTACCATTGCGATCCGCATCGCGGATCTGCACGTCGAGAATCGCCTCGAAGCCCTGCCGGTTGAAGAGGCCGGTCAGGTGGTCTGAAATGGCTTGCTGTCGGTTGCGCTTTTCCGACTGGCGCAGTTCAGTTACGTCGGTCATGACGCAGAGGCAGATGCTCTGATGGGCCGCATCGCCGGAATCAAGAGACTTTTCCAGGATGAGAGCGTCCATGACGCCGCCATCCATGCAATGGAAACGCACGGTAATGCCGCTATGCGAGGCATCGGGCAAGGGATGCGCGGTCTTGCGCTGCTGGAACAGAAGCCTGTCATCGGGATGGATGAGATCGGCGAAGTTCAGGCCGAGTATCCGGGAACGATCGTAGCCCGTCGCCTGCACCCAATAGTCGCTGACGGCGGCAATGCGGTCGTGCCTGTCGAGCGAGAACAGCATGGCGGGCGTCCGGTTGTAGATCTCCGTCTTGCGCTCGTGTGCGTTCTTGATCTCCAGTTCTTCCTTTTCAAGCTGGGACTGCATTTCGTTGAAGCTTTTCGCCAGCCTGCCGATTTCGTCTTTCGAACGCCAGTCGACGTGGTGGCGCGAGCCGAGACGCCGCGTCGCCTCTATTGCCGCCGCAAGCCGCATCAGCGGACGGATGACCATGAAGCGGTTGCCTGCGATGGCGGCGAGAACGATAGTGAGGACGGCGAGGATGAAAATCGTAATGAAAGCCAGTTCGATGCGGCTCAAAGAGGTCATAAGGCTGACATTGTCGTAATAGATCGTCAGTTGCCCGACGGTGACGGAGCCCTTCGTGGTCTTGTAGGTTACTTCGCGCGTCGTCGAGGCTGCATCCTGAATGATGTCGCTGCCGGCTGTCTGGACGACATCGAGTTGGCCGGACGTATCCCTGACCTCGACCATCCTGATCACGGGGTCGGAAATGAGCGTTCCGGTAATCTGGTTTATGGTGTCGTCATCAAGATCCCACAGTGGTCGTCCAAGCGCCTGCGCATTGGTCGACAGCAGAATCTCAAGGTGGTTACGCTGGCTGCGAATGGCTTCGTGATAGGACAGCGTCAGCAAAAGCGTGAAGAGCGGGGCGACCACTGTAAGAAGTGCGCCGGAAACTATCGCGATAAAGCGGCTTTCGACGGAATGAGCCATGTTAAATTGCAGCTACCCTTTGCCCCAAACTTGCTGCGCCGCGTTTCGTCCGCCCGGAGGGTTTTGCAGGGTTTCCGGCGAAAGCCCGTTTCACCACGCATTTCCTCAGCCCGGCCGGTGTTCCACGACAGCGCGAGGGTATCGTTTCATGGAAGTGTTAATCGACACTGAAACGGTTTCCGTATCAGGTCAGGATGGCGAGCTTTCTGGTTTTAAAGTTCATGAAAACTAAAAGGCCCGTTCCGAATACGGAACGGGCCTCATTTTTCAAAGCTGTCTTCAAGGTCGTCCGGCCTTACGGCCGCCGATTATTCCTCGGAAGCTTCTTCGGTCGTTTCTTCAGCGACGCCAGCAGCCGGAGCAACGATCGTTGCGATCGTAAAGTCACGGTCGGCGATGACCGGCGTGATGTTCTTCGGCAGCTTCACATTCGAAATGTGGACGTTGTCGCCGATCTTCAGACCAGCGAGATCGACCGTGATGAATTCCGGAATGTCGTTGGCCGGGCAGTGGAACTCCACGGTGTGGCGAACGATGTTCAGAACGCCGCCGATCTTGATGTCCGACTTTTCTTCGTTTTCGAAGTGAACCGGAACTTCAACGTTGACGAGCGTGTTGCCCGAAACGCGCAGGAAGTCGACGTGCATGGTGAAGTCGCGGACCGGATCAAGCTGGTAATCCTTCGGGAGAACCTTGATCTTCTTGCCGTCGACGTCGATGGTCGCAACCGTCGTCATGAAACCGCCAGCGTGGATACGCTTGGTGACTTCGTTGGTCGACAGAGCGATGGAAATGGGGGCCTGCTTGTCACCATAGATGACAGCGGGAATCAAACCGTTGCGGCGAAGTTCACGAGAGGACCCCTTACCAACTCGTTCGCGCGCCTCGGCCTTGAGCTCATACGATTCTTTGCTCATGGCAATTCCTTTCGAGGTTATATGGAGAGTTCATGCCCGCGGGCGCTGAACTGGGGAGGTGCAAGCACCATCCCACCCGCGTTGCCTCCAAGGGTGTCTACACGGGTGCGGGCGCTATAATACAAACGGCAGACAAAGACAAGAGTGGCCAGGTTTTGGCTGCTGACGCTTTGTAATTTTATTAGAATTCGCTAATTCACCCGTTTGTTGCAACCTTTAATATATGCTTATCCATGCACATAAACCCGGTGAAAACTTGGCGAATGATAAGGCTATGCAAAATTCCAATTGCGTAGATGACAATGCTCAAAGTTCTCGAGTGCCTCACCATAGATCACGACTATCGATACACTGCCGCAGCAGTCTTCGTCTGCATGCTGGGCAGTTTCGTTTCGATGCGCCTTTTTTCGAAAGCGCGTCTGGCGACGGGTGTGCAGAAGGTCAACTGGTTGTTCCTGGCGGGCGTCAATGGCGGGGCGGCGATATGGACCACCCATTTCGTGGCGATGCTGGGATACGTCGCGGCCGGTGAGGTGGGGTATGATCCTTATCTGACCGGGCTGTCGCTTTTGATCGCCATTACCACAACGACTGCCGGCTTCGGCATTTCCGCCTATGGAGGGCGCAGCGTGCTGGTGGAAGCCGGCGGCATGATCCTCGGGCTCGGCATTGCGGCAATGCATTATACCGGCATGGCGGCCTACAATGTTCAAGGCATGATCTTCTGGGATCAGGCTTATGTCATCGCTTCGCTGTTGCTCGGGGCAGTGCTTGGCGCCCTTGCGGTCAATCGCATTGCCCGGCCCCTCAACCGTTTCTGCCAATATGGCGCGGTGACATTTCTCATCCTCGCCATTGCGTCGATGCACTATACCGGCATGGCTTCCATGTCCTTCGCTTTCGATCCGCGCATCGTCATTCCGGAAAATCTGCTGCCGCCGACCATCATGGGCGGGGGCGCAATCGCCGTGACGCTGCTGCTTCTGGCGCTCGGACTTTCCACCTATGTCATCGATGCCCAGTCCACCCAGCAGGCGGTCGCGCGCTATCGTCATCTTTCGTTGCACGATCCGCTAACGGGCATTCCCAACCGGGCGGCCTTTATCGAACATCTCAATCGCCGCACACTCCATATTTCGTTAGGCGCGCATACCGCGCTTCTGTCGATCGATCTCGATCGTTTCAAGGAAATCAACGACGTGCATGGCCATGCGGCGGGTGACGCTGTGCTGCGCGCCATCGCAGACCGCGCGAGTTCCGTGCTGAAGGCCGGGGAGTTCCTGGCGCGCATGGGCGGCGATGAATTCGTGGCGATGACCCATTCCTATTACACCCGGGCCGATGGGGCAGAATTCGCGCAACGACTGATCGAGCAAATCAGCAGGCCGGTCGAGTGGAACGGCCAGACATTTTCTGTCGGCGCCAGCGTCGGCATCTCTGTGCGTAACACCGGTGCTATCGATGCCGATACCTTGATGGCGCAGGCGGATGTTGCGATGTACAGGGCAAAAAGCGGTACTTCGGACACGATCTGCTTCTATGACAAATCCATGGACGAGGCCGCGCGCGCGCGCAATGCACTTGCCATCGCCATGCGCAGCGGCCTCGCCAACAATGAGTTCGAGCTTTATTACCAGCAGCAAAACGACACCAAAAGCGGCAGCATCGTCGGTTTCGAGGCGCTTTTGCGCTGGAACCATCCCGAACGCGGCATGGTCTCTCCCGTCGAATTCATTCCGATCGCCGAACAGACCGGCTTCATCGTCGAACTGGGCGAGTGGGTTCTGAGAGAGGCATGCGCGCAGGCGGCGAGGTGGAAAAAGTCACTCGCCATTGCCGTAAACGTCGCGCCGCAGCAGCTTGCGGACAACGATTTCCCCGACAAGGTTGAGAGAATTCTTGCCGAAACCGGGCTTGCGCCGGAGAGGCTGGAGCTTGAAATCACCGAAGGCAGCATCATAGCCGATCATCGCCACGCGCTCGTCACCATCCGCAAACTCAAGGCGCTCGGCGTCAAGATCGCCATGGACGATTACGGCACGGGCTATTCCTCGCTTTCGACCCTGCAGAGCTTCCCCTTCGACAAGATCAAGATCGACCGTGCCTTCATTGACGGCCTCTCGACCAACGTGCAGTCGGAGGCGATCGTTCGCTCCACGCTCATCCTGGCGCACAGCCTCAATATTCCGGTGCTTGCGGAAGGGGTCGAAACCAAGGCCCATATCGAGTTCCTGCGGCGTGAAGGCTGCCTGCAGGTTCAGGGCTTCTTTTTCGGCAAGCCCGGTCCGCTGACCTCGATTGCCAATCTCGTGGACGACACCTTCCTCTCGGCCGAGGACGAAACGGAAGTGACCGCCGGCCGGCGTTATTTCAAGGCCGTCTGACAGTCTGGCGCAGCCACGCTTGCGCCCGGCAAGGCCAGCCTCGAAATTTTTTGTTGAAACATGGCCGCTTCCAGCGCACCATCGCACAAAAGCTTTGGGAGGAGCGTATGCCGACAGACATCGCCCATGCGGAACGCGTGTATGAAACCGCGCGACACCGTTCTGCCGCCGCAAGTTCTCCGATTGTGGCCTCCTGGCGTCGCTGCATGGTCAAACATCACCTTGCACCCGAGGAAAACCGCAAGCCGATCTTTCTTAGCGAGGTTGAATTCCGCCGCGCTCGTGAGAGTGCGGCTGGCCTGATTGCCGAAAGCACGGATGAACTCGACCGCATTTTCCAAAGCGTCGGCAAATCCGGCTGCTGCCTGCTTTTGACCGACGCGCAGGGCGTTGCGCTGGAGCGGCGTGGTGCCTCGGGCGATGATCGTGATTTCCGGGCACTTGGTCTCTGGTCCGGGGCGGTCTGGAGCGAAGCGAGCGTGGGCACCAATGGCATCGGTACGGCGCTCGTTGATGAGCGCTCGGTGGTGGTCTACCGCGATCAGCATTTCTTTACGTCGAATACCGAACTCTGCTGCACGACAGCGCCCATCCGTGACCATACCGGCCGGGTGACCGGCGCCCTCGATATTTCCACCTGCCGCGACGATATCAACGAGATGACCTTCTCCTTCGTCACCCAAGCGGTGAAGGATGCGGCGCAGCGAATCGAGGGCAATCTTTTCCGCCGGGCCTTTCCGGGTGCGCGCATCGTTGTCGTGCCGAGCGGTTTCGGGGCGGCGCTTTCGCTGCTTGCCGTGGATCAGGACGATCTCGTGCTGGGGGCGACCCGCGCCGCACGCCTTGCGCTGAAGCTGGACGATGCCCGGATTGCGCAGGGACTGCCCGCCGCGGATGTTCTTCAGGAACAGCGCCACGACAGCGGTTCAGACCTTGCGGAAGCGGAACGTTCGGCGCTCCGCCGCGTCTTGTCGCGCACCAACGGCAATGTCACGCAGGCGGCCTCGCTGCTCGGCATCAGCCGCGCCACGCTTCACCGCAAGATGAAGAAATTCGGCGTGCACTAAGGTCCTCGCGGTTGCGATCCGGCCAATCATGCCGGATCGCGGCGGCTTTGTCGCAGATGTGAGACAATGTGCGCTGCGGAACAGCGCCGCCCCTCTACCGAACCGCATCATCTAGGCCCACCTTCCTCCCATGCGGTCCGCTCAGGATCGTTTTCATCAGGGAGGATGAAATCATGAACATTCAGGTTCAGCAGAAAGCGGGCGAAGCGCCCTTCAAGCTGAAATACGGCAATTACATTGGCGGCAAGTGGGTGGAGCCGAAGTCCGGCCGCTACATGGATAATCTTTCGCCGGTCACCGGCCACAAGATCTGCGAAGTTCCGCGCTCGGATGCGTCCGACATCGAGTTCGCGCTCGACGCAGCACACAAGGCCCGCGACAAATGGGGTAAGACCAGCATAACCGAGCGCTCCAACATCCTGCTCAAGATCGCCCAGCGGATCGAAGACAATCTCGATCTCATCGCCCGGGCCGAGACCTGGGACAATGGCAAGCCGCTGCGTGAAACCACCAATGCGGACATTCCGCTCGCCATCGATCATTTCCGTTATTTCGCGGGCTGCATCCGCGCTCAGGAAGGCACGATCGGCGAAATCGACAACGATACGGTCGCCTATCACTTCCATGAACCGCTCGGTGTCGTCGGCCAGATCATTCCGTGGAACTTCCCGATCCTGATGGCCGCGTGGAAGCTTGCGCCGGCGCTTGCTGCCGGCAATTGCGTGGTGCTGAAGCCTGCGGAACAGACGCCTGCCTCGATTCTCATCGTAATGGAGCTGATTGAAGATCTGCTGCCGCCCGGCGTTCTCAACATCGTCAACGGTACGGGCCTTGAAGCCGGCAAGCCGTTGGCGCAGAGCAACCGCATCGCCAAGATCGCGTTTACCGGCTCCACCTCGGTCGGCAAGGAAATCATGCGGTATGCGGCCGACAACGTCACCAACATCACCTTGGAACTGGGCGGCAAGTCGCCGAACATCTTCTTCGCCGATGTGATGAACGAGGACGATGCCTTCCTCGACAAGGCGCTCGAAGGTTTCGCCTTCTTCGCGCTGAACCAGGGCGAAGTCTGCACCTGCCCCTCGCGGGCGCTGGTGCATGAATCGATCTATGACCGCTTCATGGAAAAGGCGATCAAGCGCGTTCAGGCCATAAGCCAGGACGATCCGCTCAACCCGTCGACCATGCTGGGCGCGCAGGCCTCGCAGGAACAGTTCGACAAGATCATGAGCTATCTGGAGATCGGCAAGAAGGAAGGTGCCAAGGTTCTGACCGGCGGCGACCGCAAGACGCTGACGGGCGACCTGAAGGACGGCTACTACATCCAGCCGACCGTATTTGAAGGCAATAACAAGATGCGGATTTTCCAGGAGGAAATCTTCGGTCCTGTCGTTTCCGTCACCACCTTCAAGACGGTGGAAGAAGCACTCGAAATTGCCAATGACACGGTTTACGGTCTGGGCGCGGGCGTCTGGAGCCGCGACACGAACATCGCTTATCGGGCCGGGCGTGGCATCGAAGCGGGCCGTGTGTGGACGAACTGCTATCACGTCTATCCGGCGGGCGCTGCCTTTGGCGGTTACAAGCAGTCGGGCATCGGTCGCGAGACCCACAAGATGATGCTCGATCACTACCAGCAGACCAAGAACCTGCTCGTGTCCTACAGCCCGAACAAGGTCGGTTTCTTCTGAGGTCCTCCCCGGAAGCCGGCGAGGGGCTGTGGCGCCAGATCGCCGGCGTGTTCCCAGGGGTTTCGGCCCCTGGGAACCCGGCTTCAAACAGAAAGGCCGGAGGTTCTGCCTCCGGCCTTTTTTCGTTGCGGTTTATGCCGCGTAACGCTGGTCTTGTTGGCGGAGGCTGCCGACCGAGAACTGCCCCACCTGTTCGGTCAGGCCGTCGGCCTCGCTGGACAGCGAGAAGGCGGCGGCCGTCGTTTCCTCCACCATGGCCGCATTCTGCTGCGTCACATGGTCGAGTTCGTTGACGGAGGCGTTGATTTCGCTGAGACGGCCGGACTGATCGCGCGATGCGGTGGCGATCTCGCCGATCTGGTCGTTGACCGACTGGATGCGTTTCTGGATCTGCTCGAGGCTTTCACCGGTCTTCAGCACCAGCGCCACGCCGCTTTCCACATCGCCTGCAGAGGTTGCGATCAGCGTCGTGATGTCACGCGCGGCGGCTGCCGATTTCTGGGCCAATTCACGAACCTCCTGCGCCACGACCGCGAAGCCCTTTCCGGCCTCCCCGGCGCGCGCGGCTTCCACACCGGCATTCAGCGCCAAAAGATTGGTCTGGAAGGCGATCTGGTCGATGACGTCGATGATCTGGCGGATCTTGGCCGACGAGGTCTCGATACGCTCCATCGCGACAATCGCTTCTTTTACGACAGCGGTGGATTTATGGGCGTCCTGCATCGTGCCGGCCGTTGCCTCGACGGCGACATTGCAGCGCGACAGCGAGAGATTGACGGCCTGCGTCATGTCTCCGAGCGCTGCTGCCGCTTCCTCAAGGGCTGCGGCCTGGCGTTCGGTGCGACGCGACAGGTCTTCCGATGCGCTTTTCAATTCGCCGGAGCCGGAGCGGATGGCATTGGCGCTTTCGCCGATGTTGGAGATGGTCGCTTCCAGGCCCGCCATGGAGTTGTTGAAGTCGACGCGCAGGTGATCGAGCGACGGCACGAAGGATTTGTCGATGCGGAGATCGAGCCTGCCGGCCGCAAGATTGGCAAGACCGGTGGCGAGTGCGTCGACAGCCTCTTCCAGTTCCTTGGCGCTTCTTGCCTTTTCCATCTCGCGCTGGGCGCGTTCCTCGTCCAGTTCCTCGCCCTTGCGATGGGCTTCTTCTTCCATGCGCTGCTTGTCCAGAATGCCCTGGCGGAAGGATTCCAGCGCGCGCGCCATGGTGCCGATCTCGTCGCCGCGGGAAACGGCCTTGATCTCGATATTGCTATCACCGCCGTTCAGGCGTTCCATCAATGCGGCAAGGCCGGTCAATGGCTTGGTGAGGCTGGCGGACACAAAAATACCGATCAGCGTCATGATCGCGAGTACCGCCAGTGTTGCGATGGTTGCCCAGAAGGCGAGATCGTTGGCGGCGGCCAGCACCTTGCTCTCCTGCTGCCCGATGGCCAGAAGATGTTTCTGTCCGAAAACGGAGACCGGGCGATAGGCATAGAAGATGTTACCGGCAGGCGTCTGCGCCATCACCATTCCGGCATCGCTTGCGCCCGACAGCGCCGCGAGATTTTCGGAAACGGTGGCATCCGCACCGCCCGAGAGGATCCCGGCGCGGCGTTTGCCATCCGCGCTCAGAAGAACGGCGTCATCGATTGTCTTGCCGGTTTCTTCGGGCGTGACAACGGCGCCGATACGGTCCGCGGCGATGCGCATGATGACGGCGCCCTTGCGCTGAATCTGGCCCCAGTTGGAAACGGCGAGCGGCATGCCGATCATGGCCGAATCATTTTCTCCACCGCTGAAGCCGGTGGTGCTGACGACACCGTCCTTGCCGGCCTCGATGCGGTCGAACAGCTCCTTGATCGCAGCGTTCTGCGGTTCCGTCACGCTGGTGAGGAAGTTCTTCCCCTTGGTCACGGTGTAAATAATGAGGCCGGTCTTGTCGATCACGTAGATGTCGCTGACACGGGTGTTGCGCCAGACGCTGGCGATGGCGGCGTTGATGGTGGCGTGGCGAATGGCGTAAAGCAGTCGCAGGCCTTCGCCGTTGAAGGAGGCGCGCTCCTCCTCGGAAACGCCCTCGCGGCGGAAAGCCTGGATGATGGCGTCCTTTTCCGTCGGCACAACGGTGGTCATCGTTTCCAGCGCCTGTGCGATTGCAGCATTCTGCGACAGTTCGGAGATGCTCTGTTCGACACGCAGAGTATAGGCATCAAGCTGCTTGGACTGGTTGCTTGCAACCGTTTCGAGCCTGATTTCGCTGGCGTCTATAAGACCTGACTTGCCCATCTCGTAGGATAACAGCCCCACGGACAGGCAGGAGACCAGCGTCGCGCCCGTGACGAGCGCTGCGAATTTGGCCTTGATCGACAATGATTTAGCTTTGACAGCAGTCGGATTTGCACCCGGCATCCTGTTCCCTCCCCCCAAAAAAAAACGTAGCCGCACGGTGGCAAAAATTGCTTACGGTCGCGTTAAAGGGTTGCGAATTGTAGGATTATTTCCCGCATGCCGTGAGAAAAACTTCGACAGCAATCGAGGTTCCACCGAAACGTGCCGTTATAAAACTGCAATAGAACAGGCGCATATCGAGCGAAGATCAACGGCTGTTCATGTTCATGCAAGCTTTTCGCGCTCCTTCTCTCGCCACTATCGATGATGTCTGCGGACTGAATGCAGACGGATATGACGGAGCCAGCGTGAAACCGAGGCCGGATTTCGCCGTTGTCGTGCCCATGCACAATGAGCAAGCGAGTGTGGAAACGCTCGTGGCGGAGATTTTCGTCGCCTGTCAGCCGGTCGGCGCCTTCGAGATCGTGGTTGTGGACGATGCGTCTTCCGACGGCACGGTCGACGCGGTGCTTGCGCTCGGGGACCGTTATCCGATGCTGCGGCTCGTCCGGCACGATCGCCAGGGCGGCCAGTCTGCGGCGATCCACAGCGGCGTGCAGGCGGCGCGTGCGCCGGTCATCTGCATGCTGGATGGAGACGGGCAGAACCCGCCGGACAATCTGCCGGCACTTCTTGCGCCGCTTCTCTCCGCCGGCGCCTCCAGCCGGCTCGGTCTCGTGGCCGGCCAGCGCGTCGGCCGGCGCGATACGCTCGGAAAACGCCTTTCCTCCCGCTTTGCCAACGGGCTTCGGGCGCGGATATTGAAGGACGGCACGCGTGACACCGGCTGCGGTCTAAAGGCTTTCCGCCGCGACGCCTATCTCGCCTTGCCCTATTTCGATCATCACCATCGCTATTTCCCGGCGCTGTTCAATCGCGACGGCTGGCAGGTCGCCCATGTCGACGTCACGCACCGGGCACGGCTGCACGGGAATTCCCATTACACCAATATTGGCCGCGCGCTTGTCGGCATCCACGATCTGATCGGCGTCGCCTGGCTGCTGCGCCGGCGAAAGCGGTCAAGCTGGGCTGAAACTTTCAAAACGGAGACATCGCCGTGAACGCACCGGCTTTATGGTCCATGCTGCATGTGAACAGCTGGAAGGAATTTCTGTGGGTCTGCACCGGCTTCATGGGCCAGATGCTGTTCACCATGCGCTTTCTGGTTCAATGGATTTCTTCGGAACGGGCAAACCGCTCGGTCATTCCGGTGGCGTTCTGGTATTTTTCCGTTCTCGGCGGTCTGGTGCTGCTTTCCTACGCCATCTGGCGGCGCGATCCGGTCTTCATTCTGGGCCAGGCGTCCGGCCTTTTTATCTATGCCCGAAATCTCTGGTTGATTCATGCAGAACGCCGCCAGCATGCATGAGGCGACGACCCTGCCTTATGCGCAGGCAGGCGATGAGCGTCGGTGGCTGACATTTGCATTCGCGGCGATCGTCCTCGTGACGGCGCTGCGCGTCCTTGCGCTGGCCTTCAACCGGACCGACCTTTTCGTCGATGAGGCGCAATATTGGCTATGGGGCAGGGAGATGGCGTTCGGCGCCTATTCCAAGCCGCCCTTGATCGGCTGGCTTATCCGCGCGGCAACCGTTATGGGCGGCGGCGAGGGCACTTTTCAGGTGCGGCTGGCCGCACCCGTCGTGCATGGCGTGGCGGCGGTGGCCATCCTTGCCCTCGGCCGCATGATCTATGATGTCAGGCTGGCATCCCTGGCCGCCCTTATCTATCTGACCTTGCCGGCGGTAACGCTCGGCAGCCTGCTGATCTCCACCGATACACCGATGATGCTGTTCATCGTGCTGTCGATGATCTCCGTGCGCAAGCTTGCGCTCGCCCGCTACGAGGGCAGGGCGTCGTCGGGCTGGAGCATCGCCCTCGGTCTGTGCTTCGGCCTCGGGCTGATGTCGAAATATGCGATGATCTATTTTCTGCCCTGCTTCATCGCCGCCGGCTGGCTCTGCGAGGCGTGGCGCATCCGGCTGCGTGACGCGGCATTTGCCGCGCTCGTCTGCGTCGTCGTCATCGCGCCCAATCTGTGGTGGAACGCGGCGCATGATTTCATGACCGCACGCCATACGGCGGATAATGCGAACTGGCATGGCGTCCGGCTGAAGATCGGTTCCGCGCTGGAATTCTTCTTCTCCCAGGCGGGCGTGGTCGGCCCATTCGTTTTTGTCGGCATGATCGTCGCAACAATTCGTGCGAAGAATGCTGAAACCCGGGCGCTGGTCGCTCTTTCGGTGCCGATTGTTCTGCTGATCACCGCGCAGGGTTTGATGTCGCGGGCGCTCGCCAACTGGGCGGTCGGGGCCTATGCGGCCGGCGTGCTTCTGGCGGTGCCGGTCCTGGCGTCGCGGCGCTGGCTCATCGTGTCCACTCTCGTGCTCGGCGGCATCGTGGCCGCGGCGCTGCCGCTGATGACCATTGCCGGAACGCAATTGCGCCTGCCGAGTGGTGAACTGGCGATGAAGCGGTATCTGGGGCGCGCCGACCTGGTGTCGACCGGTCTGTTACGGGCGCGCGAGGCGGGGGCGGACGCCATTGTTGCTACGGACCGTTCGATACTCGCCGAGCTCTTTTATCAATTGCGGGACGAAAAACAGGTGAAGACGCGCGCACTGCCCGAAACCGGCGTGCCTTCCAGTCATTATGCCCTTCTTTACCCGCTGAAACCCGGCGAGGCGAAATATCCCTTGTTCCTGGCAAGTGCGGATGGCCTGCCGGCGTGCCTTGCCGGTGAAGCGCCGGTCGCCCGCTGGACCGCCGGGCCGGGCTTCCTCGAGGGCAGGGAAATCGGCCTCTGGCGCCTGCCGCCGCGATGCATGCCGGAGGGCAGCAATGGACAATGATCTTTCGCATATGCGGATCACGATCTGGGTGACATTCGCGACATTGGCGCTCGTCATCCTGTTCGCGACCTTTCCCTCCATCGATCTCAGCTTCTCCGCCCTGTTTTTCTCGCCCGTCGAGCAGCCATGGTCCGGCCGTGAACCGTTTCCCGAATGGTTGCGGGATACGCTGCGCGAAGGTACGGAGCTTGCCACTCTTCTGGCTTTCATGATCCTTGTCGGCAATCTTCGGCTGGGTACGCTGCAAAGAACCGGCTGGCGAGTGTGGGCCTTCCTGTGCGGGCCGGTGATCCTTTGTGCCGGGCTTCTCGTCAATGGTGTGCTGAAGGCGACTATCGGTCGCGCCCGCCCATTCAGCGTCACCGAATTCGGCGGTCAGCAGCTTTTCACGCCGCCTTTCCAGTACAGTGCGCAATGTTATTCGAACTGCTCGTTTTCTTCCGGCGAAACCGCGCTGATCGCCAGTTTCTTCCTGCCGCTCTGCGTGCTCGTCTGGCCCCGGCTGCAACGGCGCGGACGCTTGGCGATGGGAAGCATCGCTGCCGGCATGATCGTCCTTATGTCCGGCTTGCGCATTGCGGCCGGCGGACATTTCCTCAGCGATGTGGTGATGTCGATCCTGTTTTCCGCCTTGACGACCCTGTTCCTCTATCGGCTGCTGGCGGTAAACCGTCACCGTCACCTGTTCACCGTCAATGCGGTCAGAGCCGATACGGTCAGCATCTGGCGCAATGGTCGCCATGCTGTCCTCACCCGGCTTCGGCGCTGGTGGCCGAAAATCAAGGCTGCAGCCTCACGTCTGCAGCGGCCGCCGGACGCGGGTGCGGCATCGTCTTAAGAGGAACTTCAAAGTTCGCTTCAATGAGGTGAATGGCGAGCGCGCCAGATACTCCTGCGCCACCCTCGTACTTGTCCCGGGGATCCGCGGCCTATTGATTTTATTCACCGCGATTAGATCCTCGGCACAGGGCCGAGGATGACGTCGAGGGAACCAGCGATTTCGAGATGGACCGCAGCCTGCCCGGAAATCTGAACCGGGCGGCAATTCGCCAGGCCGCAGAATGATTGCCGAGGTTTGCCGCAGCTTCTCAGTCGAACAGGCCGGATACCGACTGTTCCTGCGCGGTGCGGTTGATCGCCTCGCCGAGCAGGCCGGCGGTGCTGACCACGCGGATATTGTGCGCGGACTGGACACCGGTGGTCGGCTGGATGCTGTCGGTGATGACGAGTTCGCGCAGCTTCGAGGAGGCAACGCGGGCAACCGCGCCGCCGGAAAGTACACCGTGGGTGATATAGGCGGTAACGCTGGTCGCGCCCTTTTTCAACAGGGCTTCTGCGGCATTGCAGAGCGTGCCGCCGGAATCGATGATGTCGTCGATGAGGATACAATCCTTGCCGGAGACGTCGCCGATGACGTTCATGACCTCGGATTCGCCGGGACGGTCACGGCGCTTGTCGACGATGGCCAGAAGACAGTCGAGACGCTTCGACAGGGCACGGGCGCGCACCACGCCGCCGACGTCAGGTGAAACCACCATGACATTGTTGGTGTCGTAATGGTCCTTCACGTCGCGGGCGAGAATGGGCGCTGCGAAGAGATTGTCGGTGGGGATGTCGAAAAAGCCCTGGATCTGGCCAGCATGCAGATCGAGGGTGAGAACGCGGTCGGCGCCGGCTTCGGTGATCAGATTGGCGACGAGCTTGGCGGAAATCGGGGTGCGGGGGCCTGCCTTGCGATCCTGGCGGGCATAACCGAAATAGGGCAGCACCGCGGTGATACGTTTTGCCGAGGAGCGGCGCATGGCATCGATCATGATGAGCAGTTCCATCAGATGATCATTTGCCGGGAAGGAGGTGGACTGGACGATGAAAACGTCCTCGCCGCGCACGTTCTCGCTGATTTCTACGAATATTTCCTGGTCAGCAAACCGCTTTACAGTGGCATTTCCGAGAGGAACGTTCAGATACTTGCAGATCGCTTCGGCAAGGTGCCGGTTCGAATTGCCTGCGAAAACCTTCATTGCGGCCGCCTGTTTCCATGCCATCGCCTTGCATTACGGGGCTCAATCCACCGTAACCAAGCGTCGTTCAAGGGGAGGAACATCCGGCTGAAAAGCCTTTGCCGGATACGCCTTGTTGCCATGCGCGCCTTAATAGCGCTGTTGCTTCCGATTGCAAGAGGACTCCGCGCTTTCGCAATGATTTTCGTGAAATCTCTGTGACTTCTCCCGCCGTTTCACCTCATCCGCGTTGAGACTGCTTCCATGACGTATACTCACCCAGCGTTTTTGCAGCGATATCCTGCATGACCCTGTCGGTCACGGCGGCCCATGGATCGCTGCCTTTTGCTACGACGCTTTCCTGTCCCTGCAGGCGGTGCAGCCGCACACCATTGGCGTCCAGAATGTCCCAGACGTAAACGATGTTGACCTTGCCGCCATCGGCAAAGGCGGAGAAATATCCCTTCAGGATGTTTTCAGCCGAATTGTCGTTGGAGGCCCGGATGGTCAGCCCCTTCGCCCGTGCTTCGGCCCCGAGCTGGCGCGACAGCGGCGTGACCGCCTGAACCGGTGCACCGATGATCGGCAGGAAGCGGATGGAATTACCGGAGGTCGCAGGCGCAAGTAACGCCGTCTGCTGTGCGGGTGCGGGTTGAGCGGCGGCGGTCTGGCTCTGGCGAAGCGGTTCGCCATATTGGCTGCCATTGGACAGGGCTTGCGCCTGCGCCTGCAACGAGTTCTGCGGTGCGTAGGCAGGAACGGATGTCGCGGTTGCCGGAGCGCCAGCGGGGGCGCGGTCAGCGGCGGCGGCCATCTGGTCGAGGTCGCCCTGCGTTACGGGTGTCGATTGCGAGGTGTTATGGCCGACATCCACCTGTGGTGTCAGCGCTTCCGTCGTATTGCAGCCTGACAGGGCCAGCATCATCGCTGGAACAATGATGGCTGGAAAAAGGGGGGTAAACCCCATCCGGCTCATGCGATTTTCCCTCTCATGTTCCGCTCCTTCTTGCCCAAGGTGGCGCAATGTAAGGGCGGTCTTCCCGCTCTGTCAAACCCGGCGGCGATTTAAGCTGTGAGAAGATCGAGGTTGTGGCGCGAGAGCGGCTCCGGCGCGCCGTCGGTGGTGAGATAGGTCTGGCCGAGCGTCATGGCCGTACCGGAATCCGAATCCATCACGATCATATGCACGAAGAGCGTCATGTCGGCGGTGATCTCCTGCGGATTGCCGGTATGGAACATCTGATGCTCCATCCAGGATGGCGAGAAGCGCGCGCCCAGCGAATAACCGCAGGAGTTCAGCCGATGGCGCGTCAATCCACGTTCATCCATCACGCGGGCATGCACGTCGAAGACATCGCCGAAGGTCTTGCCCGGTCGCAGCACCTCTTCGATGGCGGTGAGGTTTTGCAGGCAGGCGCTGTAAAGCTCCTTCTGGCGGAAATCCTGTTCGCCGATCACCACCGTGCGCATCATGGCGGCATGGTAATGGGCGCTGACGCCGGCCCATTCCAGCGTCAGCTGGTCTTTGGCGTCGAGCCTGCGGCGGCCGGCCTTGTAGCGGCACAGCAGCGCATCCGCGCCGGAACCGACGATGAATTCATTGGCGGGGTAATCGCCGCCGCCGGCCAGAACCGCTCCCTGCATCGCTGCCAGGATCGCGGCCTCGTCCGCGCCGGGCCTGATGAGCGGAAGCGCCGCGTCGAGCGCGGCATCGGCCAGTTGGCCTGCCTTGCGCGCATGGGCGATCTCGGCGGGGCTTTTGACCAGCCGCAGGGTGCTGACCAAATAGGAAGCGTCGCTCATCTGGCAAAAGCTGGCGAGCTGGTTGTCCAGCAGGCGGGCGACGCGGCCGGTCATGCCGTGTGTGTCGTATTCGACGCCGATCTTTGCACCCAAAAGGTCAAGATCGCTCAGCAGGTTCTTGAGGTCGAGCGTCGGGTCGGCATTGGGCCGGTCGGCCCAGATCTGGATATTCTCGATGATGGAGGTATTGCGCGCCTGGCGCAGATCCGCCGAGCGGGTCAGAAGCGTCATGGAGCCGTCCGATTTCACCACCAGCGTCTGGAAGAAGCAGTAGCCGAACGTGTCGTAGCCGGTCAGCCAATACATGCTCTCCTGCGCAAAAAGCAGCAGGGCGTCCAGCTTCTCCTCGGCCATTTTCGCGAGCAGACGCTCGCGGCGGGCATCGAATTCCGAAAGCTCGAAATGCAGGGCCATGTCAGTCCTCCAGAATTGCGATTGCGGAAATCTGCCGCCCGTAATCGGGTTCGGCGCGGTGGGTGGTGCGGCGGTAGGAATAGAAGCGATGTTCGTCGGGATAGGTGCAGAGGCCGAGGTTTTCCGTCTTCACGCCGGCTTTCGCCAGCCGGTCGACGGTGAATTGCTTGAGGTCGAACAATGCGTGGCCTTGCCTTTCCGTCCCGGCGAAATAATCCGCGTAGGCCGGATCGATATCGGTGAAGCGCGCCACATATTCCGGCCCGACCTCATAATTGTCCTGGCTGATAGACGGGCCAAGCGAGGCAGCGATGCGCTCCCGGCTGGCGCCGAGCTTCGTCATGGCCTCAATGGTGTTTTCGAGCACGCCGAAGAGCGCGCCCTTCCAGCCGGCATGGGCTGCACCCACGACGCCTGCTTCCGCATCCGCAAACAGGATCGGTCCGCAATCGGCGCTCAGCACGCCCAGCACGAAACCGGGGGTTGCCGTGACCATCGCGTCGGCCTGTGGACGGCTGCCGTCGTAATTGTCATCGACAACGACGACGTCGGGGGAGTGGACCTGATGCACGGTGGCGAGGCGCCCCGGCGGCAGGCCGAACCATTGCGTTACGCGCCGGCGGTTTTCCTGCACTTTTTCGGGTTCGTCATGGGAGCCGAGGCCGACATTGAGGCCCTGATAAAGCCCTTCCGAGACGCCGCCCTGCCGGGTGAAGAAACCGTGGCGGACACGGTTTTCGCCTGACGCGGCGAGCAAGGGGGACTGGAGCGGGAGCGGCAGCGTTGCGTTCTGCATGGTGTGGGAATTCCTTGGAGAATGTCGCTGTTGGCCAGTGGAATAGGGTTAAGCGAGATGTTTCCTGTTGCCGCGGCATTGCGCGGCGATGTGATGCAGTGTGCCTGCTTCGTGTGTCGCGGCGATGTTGGCCCAGAGGCCATTGCGCTGTCAATCCACCGCTCGAAACGGCAAAAGGTGAAGCGCGGGACTTGAAACGGCGATGACCTTGAAAAGTTCCCCCATCTTGCCGGCGCCTTCGCCGGCGAGGCGATTGACCGCTTCGGCAATTTCAAGCGTCTGGTCGGGCGTCGCCTTGGCGGCAAGCGCGCCTGCCCGTTCCTTGAGGCCGAGGCCATATAGGAAATCGCCCTGTCGCAGCGCGCCGTTGACGTGAACGCCGGTCGCTTCCGCTGTTTTCACGAGGCTTTCGAAATCGACATGGCTGGTCAGATCGGCTTCGCCGGGATGCGCAAGCGCCGGGTCGAAGGCATGGTTGCGCATGGCCTGCAGCGTATCGCCATAACCGGCAACCAGATGGCCGTAATCAATGGCGAGCGCCGTGCCGCCATGGGCGGAGAGGCGCTGGCAGATCGCGGTCATCACTGCCTCGCGGGCCGGCGAAATCTCGAATATGGTGCCGAGTGGCTGCCGTTCGGGCTGCGGCGGCAGCAGGGACGGGTCTATGCTGGCAAGGCCCGTTGAGAAGACGAGTTCGTCATTGGCATCGAGGTTGACCACGCGCTCGCGAAAACCCTGCGGTGTCCTGACGAATTGACGGATGGGAATGGCGTCAAAGAGTTCGTTGGCGACAAGCAGCAGGAAACCATCCGGCACATTGTCGAAACTGTCATGCCATGTCAGCCGACCTGAATGTTCGGCCAGCGTTTCCTTCTGGATGGCGGAAAGGCGGGGACTGGTTTCGACCAGATGCACTCGCATCGTCGCATAGAGCGGCGGTGCGATGCGGCGGATGACGCGCAGCATATCCGACATCATGGTGCCGCGGCCGGGGCCGATTTCCACCAGCTGCGTTTGTGCGGGAGCGCCATGCCGTTGCCAGGCATGCACCACGAAGACCCCGAGCATTTCGCCGAAAAGCTGGCTGACTTCTGGCGCGGTGATGAAATCACCCGAGCGACCGAAGGGTTCGCGACTCTTGTAATAACCGTGTTCAGGATCGGCGAGGCAGAGCGAAAAATAGTCGGTAACGCTGAGCGGACCGTTGAGCCGGATAAGTGATTTAATACGTTGCGCAAGCGGTGTCGTCATGGGCAATCATACCGTTTAGGCGCTTTTTGTCGCACGGCGAGCCCGCAGGACCGCCCAGAGGCCGAGGGCGAACATCGGGGTGGAGAGCACCATGCCCATGGTCAGCCAGTTGCCGGCGAGATAACCGATCTGGGCGTCCGGTTCGCGGAAAAATTCCACGAAGATGCGTGACAGCGCGTAACCGCAGACGAAAATACCGGTGACGGTGCCGGGCGTCTTCAGCGCCCTGAAGGCATAGATGGCGATTGCAAGAACGATGACGAGCACGAGCCCTTCGAGGCCCGCTTCATAAAGCTGGCTCGGGTGCCGCGCAAAGGGGCCGCCGGTCGGGAAGACCACCGCCCATGGCACATCGGCAATGCGGCCCCACAATTCGCCATTGATGAAATTGGCGATGCGGCCGAACAGCAGACCGATGGGGGCTACGGCCGCGACGACGTCGAACATGCTCCAGACCGGAATGCCGTTCTTGCGGGCGAAAAGGATCATGGCGATGGTGGTGCCGATCAGGCCGCCATGGAAAGACATGCCGCCGTTCCAGATCTCGAACGCCCTGACGGGATTGGCAGCGACAGCGGCGAGATCGTAAAACAGAATGTAACCGATGCGGCCGCCGAGCACGATACCGCCGGCTGCCCAGAGGATGAAATCGTCAAGATGCTGCGCCGAGATCGGCGACGTTTCGTTCGGCCACAGCCGATCCGTACGGGCGAGGCGGCGGGCGTAGAACCAGCCGAGCATGATGCCGGCGACATAGGCGATGCCGTACCAGTGGATCGAGAGCGGGCCGAGGGACAGTGCCACCGGATCGATATTGGGGAAGGGCATGATGGCGAGTTGGGTGGGAGCGGCTATCAATCCGTATATATTCCGTCATCGTTGTTGGGAGGACAACGGAACGAGCCATTGTCTCAAGGGGCCGGGCGATGATGCTCACCGGTCTCCCTGACGCCAAGGAAAATGGCGATTGCGATGGCGGCGGTCAAGGTGATTCTTTAAGCTCCGGCTCAAGATACCGTGGGTCACGCAAGCTCTTGTGATTTTTCGATTTCGCTTGCAAGGCGGCGATGGAGTGCCTACCTGAAGGCTAGCAACAGCGGGCAAGACGATGCCCCTGAACCGACGAAGGATGAGCGCCATGAGCACGACAGGCACCAACCGTTTTCTGGATGAATTCGCCAAGCTGATGACCGATGCGGCAGGTGCCGCGCAGGGTGTGCGCAAGGAAGCCGAAGCGGCGTTTCACGCGCAGGCGGATCGCTGGCTGAACAACCTGGATGTCGTCCGCCGTGAGGAATTCGACGCGGTCCGCGAGATGGCCATCCTGGCGCGGGATGAAAACGACGCGCTGCGCGCCCGCATCGAGGCTCTCGAAACAAAGCTTTCGGCCGCCAAGGACTGATTTTTCATCACTTTTCTCAGAAGCCCCGGATCGCAGGCGATTCCGGGGCTTTTTGTTTTTCGGCTCCCTTTGGCCGACTTGACCTCCGGTTGCCGAAAGTCGTGCTCGGACGCGAATTTTTTGGGCCTGTGGACACTTCCAAAAAACACAATCGGCAGAGTCGCTTAAGACTCTCGCCTGAGGTGATGGGGGAGGAGATATCCACTGTTCAAAAGGCAAAAATGGCGGGGAAGGGGTGGCAGCAGGACTCGGCCATTATACACTGATTTTAAATGATGATTCGAAAAGACCGGTAAGCTCCAGACAGGGTCAATGCGTAATTCTGGTGGTGTCGGGCAATCGTCTCAAATGTTTATCCCGGTTTGTATGTGCGTTTTGTGCCCGGCGTTCAAAACAGGACATCCCTACCGGCTGAGAAGGTGCCGCATGAGTCTGATAGAATTTGAAATTGAGCGTCAGTCCAATCCAGTCGACATGATCGAGATTGTCGCTGCCTCGAATGACTGGTCTTTCGAGCGGTCGGGCGAAGACGAGATTGCCATGACTGTGGCAGGCCACTGGGCCGACTACCACGTTTCCTTTGCGTGGATGGAGGATTTCGAAGCGCTGCATCTTGCCTGCGCCTTCGACATCAAGGTGCCGGACCAGCGGGTCAACGAAGTCATTCGTCTGCTTTCTCAGGTCAACGGTCAGGTGCTGATGGGGCATTTCGATCTGTGGCGCCAGGAAGATGTGGTGATCTTCCGCCAATCCCTGCTTCTGGCGGGCGGCGCCGAGCCGAACAACCAGCAGGTGGAAGTGCTGCTTTCCAGCGCGCTGGAGGCCTGCGAACAATATTATCAGGCATTCCAGTTCGTCGTCTGGTCTGGGCTGGATGCAAAAAGTGCAATCGAAGCGGTCATGTTCGAGACCGTCGGAGAAGCGTAAGATGGCGTATAAGGCTTCCGGGCCGCTCGTCCTGGTGGGCGCCGGCAATATGGGCGGCGCTCTGCTTTCAGGCTGGCTGAAAAAAGGTGTGCCGGGATCGCAGGTCATGGTCATCGATCCGCGCCCTTCCGATGCCATGCGGACGACGATTGCGGAAGCCGGAGCTGCCCACAGCGAAAGCGTGCCCGAGGGCGTGAAAGCCGGTATTCTTTTCGTGGCGGTGAAGCCGCAGATGATGGAAGCCGTGCTGCCCTCGCTGAAACCCCTGCTCGGCGCGGATACTGTCGTTGTTTCGATCGCGGCGGGCACGACCATCGGGACGTTCGTTTCGCATTTCGGCAGGGTTGCCGCCGTGCGGGCCATGCCCAACACACCGGCCATGGTCGGCCGTGGCGTCACGGGTGCCTATGCCAACGAACTGGTGACGCCGGAGCTTAAAACGGTGGTGGACGGGCTGCTGAAAGTCAGCGGCCCGGTCGAATGGGTGGATGCCGAAAGCGATATCGACGCGGTGACTGCGGTTTCGGGTAGCGGCCCTGCCTATGTCTTTTATCTAGTGGAATGCATGGCCGAAGCCGGCCGCAAGGCCGGTCTGCCAGCGGATGTGGCCATGCGTCTGGCGCGCGAAACCGTGGCCGGCGCTGGCGAGCTGCTGCATCAGTCCTCCGACGAGGCGGCGCGCCTGCGCCAGAATGTGACCTCGCCGGGCGGCACCACGGCTGCGGCGCTCTCCGTGTTGATGGCCGATGACGGCATGCAGCCCCTTTTCGACCGGGCGGTCGCTGCCGCAAAAGCCCGCGCCGAAGAGCTGGCGGGCTGAAGGGGCAAGGTCATGAGCGGTGAAATTTCCTATGCCGATTTCGAGAAGGTCGATATCCGCGTCGGCACCATCATCGAGGCAGAGCCTTTTCCCGAAGCGCGCAAGCCTGCTTTCAAGGTGAAGATCGATTTCGGGCCGGAGATCGGCGTCAAGAAGTCGTCGGCGCAGATCACGGTGCATTATACGCTGGAAAGCCTTGTCGGCCGGCAGGTTCTGGGCGTGGTGAATTTTCCACCGCGCCAGATCGGTCCTTTCCGGTCCGAGGTCCTGACGCTCGGTTTTGCCGATGCGAATGGCGATATCGTGCTTGCCGCCGTTGAGCGACCGGTGCCGAACGGCGAGAAAATGTGCTGACCGGTGCGTTTGCCGCTAAGCCGGAATTTTGACGATTACCCGCAAGCCGCCCATCGGACTTTCATCCAGCGACACGTCGCCGCCATGGCTGCGAGCGATGTCGCGAACGATGGAGAGGCCAAGGCCGGTGCCCGAAGCATTGAGGTTGCGCGCTTCGTCCAGCCGGAAGAACGGCTTGAACACATCCTCGCGTGAATTCTCCGGTATGCCCGGCCCGTCATCGTCAAATGTCATGATGATGGAACGCGGCGCCTTGCGGATATCGATGTGGAGATTACTGGCGTAGCGCCTTGCATTTTCCGCCAGATTGGCGACAAGCCGGGACAGCGCATTGGGCCGCGCGATGATCCTCTCGATATTATAGAGTTCGTAGCTGAATTTCTTGCCGTGCAGCTCGAAATCATGACCGATTTTTTCAAGAAGGGCTGGAAGCTCCAGCGTGCCGACATCCTCTTCGACATCGGTACGGGCGAAGGTCAGATAGGCCTCCAGCATCGACTGCATGTCTTCGACATCCTTGTCGAGCCCCTCGAGATCGGGATTTTCGCCTGCGAGCGCCAGTTGCAGCTTGAAACGGGTGAGAATGGTGCGCAGATCGTGGCTGACGCCGTTCAGCATGGCGGTGCGCTGCTCCATCTGCCGCTCGATACGCTCGCGCATCAGGATGAAGGCGAGGCCGGCGCGCCGCACCTCGTCCGCGCCGCGCGGGGAATAACCGCTGATCTTCTGGCCCCTGCCAAAGTTTTCGGCCGCCTTGGCAAGGGCTTCGATCGGCTTGATCTGGCCACGCAGGAACAGGATCGAAATGGCGATCAGCACCAGCGATGCGCCGACCATCCAGACAAGGAAGATATGTGTGTTCGAGGCATAGGCCGCGCTGCGGCTGGTAAAGACGCGCAGTGTCTTGTCTTCCAGCTGTACGCGGATTTCCACAAGCGAACCGTTGCCATAAGTGTCGATCCAGAAAGGCCTGCCGATCTGCTGGGTGAGTTGATCTGCCAGGATTCTGTCGAGAATGGAAAACAGCGGTTCCGGTCTTGGAGCAGGCAGATCCGCCTTCGGTTCGATATAGACGCTCAGCCCCAGCTTGTCGCGGGCAATGCGGATGACGCGCTGATAGTCGTCTTCCTCCGGGTCCGTTTGCAAAAGCTCAATGATCGCGGCGATATCGCGCGTCACGGCGGAGGAGAGGCGTTCCGTTACCAGCTGCCAATGCCGCTCCATGAAGACCGCAGCGACCACGCCCTGAAGCAAGATCATCGGCAGGATGATGATGAGCAGAGAGCGTGTGTAAAGGCCGGTGGGCAGCCAATGGCGCAACCACCTGCCGGAAAGGCGCCAGGCCCTGGCCACGCCGCTTTTTTTGACCGTGCTCAGAAAATCGAGGCTCGCCATGACCGTGCGTTCGCCCTTCGTTGGTTGCTCGTCAGTCCACGCTCAGGCGGTAACCGATGCCGCGCACCGTTTGCAGATAGACAGGATTGGCAGGGTCGTCCTCGATCTTGCGGCGAAGACGGTTGATCTGCACGTCGATGGTTCTTTCGCCCACTTCCGATTCCGCTTCCACCAGCTCATGGCGGGGAATGGTATCGCCGGCGCGCAGCGCAAAAAGCAGCATGATCTCCTGCTCGCGATCCGTCAGGCGGATTGTTTCGGGGCCGCGCCGCAATTCCTTCTTGGGGATGGAGAAGCTGTAGGGACCAAACATGATCTGTTCGATCTTGGGGGTATCGGGCGAGGTATTGCGCCGCAGGATATTGTTAATGCGCAGGACGAGTTCGCGCGGGTCGAAGGGTTTGGCGAGATAATCGTCCGCTCCCGCCTCCAGCCCGGCGATGCGCGAATCCGCCTCCGAACGGGCGGTCAGAAGGATGACCGGCACGGATTTGTTCTCGTTCAGCGAGCGGGTGAGCGAAAGCCCGTTCTCGCCCGGCATCATCACGTCGAGGATGAGCAGGTCGAAACGGATGCCCATCATTTTGCGCCGGGCTTCGGCCGCATCGGCCGCCACGGAAATGCGATAGCCCTTGTCGCCCAGAAAACGCTGCAGGAGATCGCGAATGCGGGCGTCGTCGTCAACGATCAAGAGATGGGCCGCATCGTCATCCGCCGGTGGACGTTTTGTCGGTGCTTGCGCCATCGTCACTCGTCCTCCACGGTCGTCGTCGGGCTGCGCATCTGCGCCAGGAATTTGCGCACGCAGGCGCGGGCGTCCGGCCCGAGACCTTCCAGCGCGCGGTCGATGCGGCGCGATTGCGGCTCGCTCAGCGCCAGCGCCAGTTCGCGGCCCGTCAGCGTGGGGTAAAGCCTGCGCTGACGGCGATCTTCCGGACCTGCCATCTGGCGAATGTAACCGTCGTCGATCAATTGCTTCAGCACACGGGCAAGGCTCTGCTTGGTGATCTGCAGCGTATCGAGCAAATCCGCCACCGTCATGCCCGGCTGCCGGCTGACGAAATAGACGACCCGGTGATGGGCCCGCCCATATTCCAGTTTCGATAAAATGACATCGGGATCGGAGACGAAATCGCGATAGGCGAAAAACAGCGCCTCGATCGTGTCGAAGTCGATCTTGCCGTCGTCAACCTTCGGGAGTGCCGGTGTTTGCCTGGAGGCGGCGGTTTTGAGCGATTGCGGTGGCACTGCGGTTCCTTCATATCCTGCGGCTGTCTGATCATAGGCTGACAGGCGTCGATGCGCCAATATTCTGTAAACATAGCCGAAAATGCGTCCGCTCGGGAGAATGCCGCCGATCATTTTCTGTTGCGGTGGATAATATGGCGCGGGTGCGGGTGCAACTGGAATCCTGAGTGACACTTACCTGAAATAGAAAAGAGCGCGGAAACTCCGCGCTCTCCTTCATTTTTTGTCGTAATGACGATGTTACTGGTAAACGTAGACAATACGACGGGTCGAAGGTTCTACGAGAACAGGCACGTCATTCACCCGGACATAGCGGTACTGATAGTCAGGGACCTCCACAAGGCGGGTATCGGCCGGCAGGACGCTACCTATGGCAATATCGCCGTCATAGGTGACGGTATCGGCAGGGTGTTCATCAATATAGGTAATGACCGACTGCGGCGGATCGACTTCACCGACACGGCCAAGGTTCGGGTCGCCGGGGTTAGGCTCCGCCTGAACGCTTGAGGTCTTTTCATAGGTTACGACCGGCACGCTCAGTTCCGCGCGGCGTTCCTTCAGAATGACGGGCGAACCTTCATACATCACGTTCAGGTAATCCGCATGAGCCCAGCCGCGCAGGCCGTTCACCTCGATGCGGCACCAACTGCTGCCATCCATGCAGCCATCAAGCACGGCGTTGCTGCCACGCGTGGCAAGGCCGATTTCGGGATAATCCTCACCGGGGCCGGAACGAACAGAAATATCCGAGGCGGTTGTTGCGACCATGGCGGCATTTGCATAGCCTGCCATCAAGGCAAAGGCGCCACCAGCGATCAGCATTTTAAGCGTCTTGTCCATGTGTCTCACTCCTTTCAAGACTGGTGCTACAACGTCGCAACCATCCGGGCGTTCCACATTTTTCGACGAGATGATGCCTACAGACAGGGCGTGTTCGTGCTATCTGCCTGTATGGCATAGGGATTTTCTTAACGAATTGGTGGGCTGAAAATGGGCGTCACCTGTCGCCATTGTGCCGTAACCGGTCGCGGGCTATAGGAGGCGGGAGCTTTCAGACAGGAGACGCAGGATATGGGAAAGTTGCAGGCGGGCATTATTCCGGTTACGCCATTCGAGCAGAATTGCACTATCCTGTTCGATCAGGACACCAAGGAGGGCGTCGTTGTCGATCCCGGTGGGGATGTGGACGTCATTCTCCAGGTCGTCGCTGAAAACGGCGTCACGCTGAAGGAGATCTGGCTGACGCATGGGCATCTCGATCATGCCGGCGGTGCTGACGAACTGCGTGAAAAGCTGTCGCTACCGGTCATCGGGCCGCATGAGGACGACCGCCCATTGCTCGAAAGGATTGAGGCGCAGGCCGAAAAATACGGCGTTAGCGGCCTTCGGAATGTCGCGCCCGACAAATGGCTCAAGGACGGCGATAGGGTATCTTTCGGGGACCACGTCTTCGAAGTCTATCATTGTCCGGGCCACGCGCCCGGCCACGTCATCTATTACAACCGCGACCAGAACTTTGCCCATGTCGGCGATGTGCTGTTTTCGGGATCGGTGGGGCGCACGGACCTGCCGGGCGGAAACCACGAGCAATTGATGGCGTCCATTCGGGACAAGCTCCTGCCGCTGGGCGACGATGTCGGTTTCATCTGCGGCCACGGCCCGGGAGGACGGCTGGGTGAGGAACGGCTCACCAACCCCTATCTTAAAGGGCTCTGAGCGCCGGCCTATTAGAACTCTTTGTTTTGGCGCCTTTCCGGACGGAAAACCGAATTCCACTTTTCCTGGAAATGCTCAAAGGCCTGCGGGACCGCACAAAAAAACCCGGCATTCCTGCCGGGCTTCAACTAGAAAAGAAAGCCGTTTTAGGGTCAGCCAGCAATCTGCAGATTGACTGCCTTCGGCCCCTTGCCGCGACGATCCGGTTCCGTGTCGAAGCTCACTTTCTGATTTTCTGAAAGTCCGGACAGGCCGGAAGCCTGTACGGCAGAGATGTGAACAAAGATATCAGCGCCACCATTATCTGGCTTGATGAAGCCAAAGCCTTTGTCTGTATTGAAGAATTTTACGGTGCCAGTTTCGGCCATGCATCAGGTCCTTTTCGCTCTGCCCGCGTTCAGCTACAGGCAGCATTACAGTTTTGCCCCGCGTGGGCGTTGGCAGGCAGTTTTTGACTATTGAGAAAAAGGACCTTCGCAGCGGGAAGTAATGGCGTTCTCATCCAACGTTTTTCGTCCCACCGCCTGAGGTTTATAGCGTCCCCAGTGCGCAAATTTATAGGCCTTCCCATGCTCGCAAATTGCCCGAACCGCGGTAGAGTGATGCGTTTATCGAAAATTGGCAAGCAAAAGTTTTCACGGGCTTTTTGTCAGATAAAAAACCTGCGGTAGAATAACGGCGCGTAATCGCATAATTTTTCCGCAGAAGTGATAATCGATGAAATAAAAGCCGTTCTCCGCAGGATTTTGCGACAAAATTTGAGTGCAACGCCCGGATTTAGGGGCGGGATGAGAAAAATGAGTTCTTTTTACGTCAGGCCGCTCCGGCCATGGATTTTTGCCGTTTTCGCGTCAGTTCCGGCACCAGTTCGACGATCAGGATCGCGACGAATATGATCAGACAGCCGACATAGCCGGCGCCGGAAATGGTTTCATTCAGGAAAATCGAGGCCAGCAAAGCGCCGAAAAGCGCCTCCGATGACAGGAATATCGCGGCCTGCGGGGCAGTAGTGTAACGTTGGCCGATGACCTGCAGCACAAAGGCGAGGCCGGAGGAGACGAGGCCGACATAGAGGATTTCCGCCAGCGATGCTTCGATGGAGGCCATGCTGATCGGTTCGAACACGACACCGATCATGCAACTAAGAAGGGAGCAAACGGCGAACTGGGTGCAGGAAAGCACGAGCGGCCTTCCGCTTTCGGAGACGAAGCGCCCGGCCAGCGTGATCTGGATCGCCCAGAAGAAGGCGCAGATGATGCTGAGAATATCGCCCGTGGTCAGCGCCTCGAAAGCGCCGCCGGAGAGGAGGAATATGCCGCCCAACATCATCAGCGCGCCTGGCCAGACGATCCAGTGGGGATGGCGGCGGTAAAGCACGACGGCGATCACGGGTACGAAGATGACGTAAAGCCCGGTCAGGAAGCTGGAATTGGTGACGGTCGTGGTCAGAAGCCCGACCTGCTGGGTGGTGGCCCCGCCGAACAGGGCAAGTCCCACGAGGATGAAACTGCCGATTTCGCGCCGGCGCGGCGGCGATTTCAGCGATCGTGTTTCCATGAGCGCGAAGGGCAGCACGGCGATGGCGGCGATGGCGAAACGCAGGCCGACGAACCAGAAAGGGCCGATCGAGGCCATGGCGGAGGATTGCGCGACAAAGCCGCCGCCCCAGATTGCTGCGGCGAGCAGAAGCAGCATATTGGCCTGAATACGCGTCATTATTTGGCACCAGCACAGCAGGGCCGGAAGATCATTCAGTCGCGGCCGTGGCAAACAGGGGAATTTTGAAATATCGATCCGCGAAGCGGACGATTGTTTCCGGCTGCTTTAGCAGCAACATGCCGAGGCCGCAAGTCGAGGGGAGGGCCGCTTATTTATAGCGGCGGGCCTCATCCTTCAGGCTGCGCCGGGTGAGCATCAGGCCGCCGACGCCAAGGCCGATGAAGGCTGCGGCCGAAAGGACAATGAGCAGGATATGAGGCCCGGCCTGCGTGGTCGCGGCTACCTGCGGGATGGCGGACGTATGCAGTGTATCGACCGCCTGCGTGGCGGCGTTCGCCGAGGTTGCTATGCCGGCGGCCATGGTGACGATGACGAGAAAAGCCGCAACGGCCATCCAGAGGGAAAACAGCGTTCTCTGCGCCCTTAACCTTTCAACGGAAGTCCGATCGTTGGTAAACATGGCTATCGCCTCTTGTCCCTGTTCTTAAAGGATAAGAGAGGCTTCGAAATGGACGGCTTGGAGACGGAATTCTGGCGTTCTGCGGTATTTATTGCGGCAATATTGTGGCTAAGCCTGATATGGAAGCCGTTTGGTCGCCCATGGCGTCAGAGGCGACGTTTTCCGAAGGTTCGGGTCTGGCGCAGCGGATGCGGCTCGGCCGGGCGTTCTTCCCCGAAAAATGCCGGTGGCGCAGGACCCCTCTCCGCCCGGGGCGGGGTGAGATATTCACTGCCGAGTTCCGGGAAACGCGCGTCGAAACTGGTGGGGGCAAGTTCGGGCTTTGCCAGCACGTAGCCCTGCATCAGCAGGACGCCGAGTTCCTCGCACAGATCGACCTGCCATGCTGCTTCCAATCCCTCGAAGACCGGCTCTATGCCATCGGCGCGAAACTGGCTGACGATGACGCGCAGAAGGGCGGCGCCCGCTGAATTCTGCATGAAATCGCGCACCCAGCCTGCTTCGAATTTCACATAGTCCGGCTTGATGAGCTTTACCCGGTCAATGTCGGAATCGCCGGCGCCATAATCATCGAGCGCGACGCGAAAGCCGATATCGTGCATGTGATAGGCGAAGTCAGCGACCATCTGCGTGTCGGAGGCTTTTTTCTCGGAGATTTCGCAGACGATGCGCTCCGCCGTCATGCCCGCCTCGTGAGCGGCAAGACGCATGCGCTCCACTTCCTGGCGCATCTTGGCCGGCGTCTGGAACAGGCCCGGATGGAAATTGACGAAGATGCGGGCGCGGGACCGGTTGAGCCTGCCGGTGTTGAGAATGTGGATCGTGCGCAGGATGCTATCGATATTTTCGATGTCTTCAGACGCCACAAGCGAGAAGAATTCACCTGGCGTCACCGGCTCGCCGTTGCGGTGCGGCCGCACCAGACCTTCGAAGGAATCGATGTCGAGCCTGCCACTTGCCGTGCGGCGGAAAATCGGCTGCAGGGCCGATTTCAGGTTGAAGGTGCGATAGGCCGTGGACCATGTGCCATCGACCTCGCGGACAAGACTGGAAAAGATGCTTTTGGGCGCCATTTTTCAACCAGCTATAGAGACACGACCCCTAGGCTCGCCAATGTAGCGTATCAAGCGTTACTTCCGGGTTAAGGAAGGTTTAAATTCTCCGCTGCGGCACATAAGCCGGCTTTTGACCTTGAAAGAAGGCCTGTCTTTCGACATAGAAAATGCCGCAGATGACAAGTTTTCCAACCTCTGCTGATGTCAACCCCAATAGGACCGATTAAAAATGGCCTTCCTTGCCGACATTCTCTCCCGCGTAAAGCCATCCGCCACCATCGCCGTTACCCAGAAAGCCCGTGAGCTGAAAGCGAAGGGCCGCGATGTGATCAGCCTTGGCGCCGGCGAGCCGGATTTCGATACGCCCGAAAACATCAAGGAAGCGGCCATCGACGCCATCAAGCGCGGCGAAACGAAATACACGCCGGTTTCGGGTATTCCGGAACTGCGCAAGGCCATTGCCGACAAGTTCAAGCGTGAAAACGGCCTGGACTACAAGCCGGAGCAGACGATTGTCGGCACCGGCGGCAAGCAGATTCTCTTCAACGCCTTCATGGCCACGCTGAACCCGGGCGATGAAGTCGTCATTCCCGCGCCCTACTGGGTCAGCTATCCGGAAATGGTGGCGATCTGCGGCGGTACGCCGGTTTTCGTTAACGCCACGCTGGAAGACAATTTCAAGCTGAAGCCGGAAGCGCTGGAAAAGGCGATCACGCCGAAGACCAAGTGGTTCGTGTTCAACTCGCCGTCCAACCCGTCGGGCGCGGCCTATTCGCATGACGAGCTGAAAGCGCTGACGGACGTGCTGGTCAAGCATCCGCATGTCTGGGTGCTGACGGACGACATGTACGAGCATCTGACCTATGGCGATTTCAAATTCGTCACCCCGGTGGAAGTCGAGCCTTCGCTCTATGACCGCACGCTGACCATGAACGGCGTTTCCAAGGCCTATGCCATGACCGGCTGGCGTATCGGTTACGCCGCTGGCCCGCTGCCGCTGATCAAGGCCATGGACATGATCCAGGGCCAGCAGACCTCGGGCGCAAGCTCGATTGCACAGTGGGCCGCTGTCGAAGCGCTGAACGGTACGCAGGATTTCATTCCGGAAAACAAGAAGATCTTCGAAGGCCGCCGCGACCTCGTTGTCTCCATGCTCAACCAGGCCAAGGGCATCAGCTGCCCGGCGCCTGAAGGCGCATTCTACGTTTACCCGTCCTGCGCCGGCCTGATCGGCAAGACCGCGCCGTCGGGCAAGGTCATCGAGACCGATACGGATTTCGTGTCCGAGCTTCTGGAAGCCGAAGGTGTCGCCGTCGTGCAGGGATCGGCTTTCGGCCTCGGCCCGAACTTCCGCATCTCCTACGCCACGTCCGAAGCGCTGCTGGAAGAGGCATGCAAGCGCATTCAGCGCTTCTGTGCCGATTGCCGCTGATCGGTTGTGATCTCAAATGAAGAAGCCCGGCAGCGACGCCGGGCTTTTTTCGTTTTGGTCAAAGCCCCAGAAACAGCAGCATGATGAAGGTGGCGAAGAGAATGAAGTGCGTCATTCCCTCGATCGCGTTGGTTTCGCCGTCATTGAGATTGATGGCGGCGGCGATGAGGGTGATGAAGACCATGACGGTCTGAACCGGTGTCATCGCCATGATGAAGGGCTGACCGGTATAGAGCGCGATGCCCTCCATGACGGGCACGGTGAGGATGACCGTCGACAGGGATGCGCCCATGGCGATATTGACCACGGCCTGCATGCGGTTGCGCAAGGCGGAGCGGAGCGCGGTGAGGATTTCCGGCGATGCCGAGATCGTGGCCACCACCACCGCCATCAGCGCTGGCGGCGCGCTTGTGCCCTCAAGGCTTTCGCTCAGGAAGGTCGACATGAATTCCGCCAATACGCCGATCAACACCACGCCAGCGACGATGAGACCGATGGAAAGGGGCACGCTGCCTTCGTCCTCCTCTTCCGCGTGGCCGTCGGATGTCTGGCCGGCCGGATGTGCCTTCCGGGGATAGGCATAGCTGAAGAAATAGCTGTGCGGGCCAACCTGCATTTTGAGGAAGAGCGCATAAAGCGCGATCATCGCGACGATGGTGAAGGCGGAGTAGACATGCCAGCTTTCCTTGGGAATGAATTCCGGCACGATCATCGAAATACCCATGGCGGTGAGGATCATTACGCCATAGGTCTTGCCGGAATCGTCATTATAGGGCTGCTCGCCGTGGCGAAGACCGCCGAGAAGTGCTGCAAGACCCAGAATGCCGTTGATGTCGATCATCACGGCGGAGTAAATCGTATCCCGCACCAGAGTGGGCGAAGCGGACTCGCTCATGATGATGGCGAGGATCAGCACTTCTACCGCGACGGCCGACAACGTCAGTATCATGGTACCGTAAGGATCGCCGACCTTGGTGGCAAGGATTTCGGCGTGATGGGCAACCCGCATCGAGACGAGGACGATGAGCCCGATCAGCGCTATCGCGGCAATCAGCGCCGCCGTCTTTCCAGCTTCGAATATTGTATGTTCGGCCAGATAGGCGAGGATTGCCGCCGGTATAGCCAGCAAGAGCATCCGCTCCTGTTTCAGAATAGAACCCGCCATTGATTTCCTTTCCCCCTGATCGGCTCAGGCTGTGACGTATCGTCTTTCAGATCAAGCAGGATTTGCGCTTGAATGCTTTTGGTAGGATAGTGGTGTCGCAGGACATGCTGCTCATGCCGCGCTGTCCCATCGGGTGCAATGCTTGAAACGCGGTTGTGGTTGCCATGTCGCCTACCGATACAGGAGGACCATGCATGACCAAAGTGGTGTACGAGATCGTCGAACATGACGGAGGCTTCGCCTACCGCATGAACGGCGCTTATTCCGAGACGTTTCCCACCTATGCCGATGCCCGTGAGGCTGCGCGTATTGTTGCTGCCGAACAGCAGGTGGGCGGCGATGACGAGGAAATCAGCTATCAGGATGAGAGCGGCCATTGGCATGAAGAATACAGCCAGGGCGGCGACCGGCCGGAAGCCGAGGTGGTCGACAAGACGACGCAGCAGGCCAGACCGTTTTGATGCGCGATCCGTGGATTTCCAGCAAAGCCGGGATCACTTCGCCGAGAGTTGTTCGGCACTAGCGCCGTTTGGGCGGAGCACTTGGGTCGGTTTCCTTAAGATGACCCTTGAGGCCTTCGACGAGGGCGCTGAAGACGGCACGGCATCGCGGCGAGGTCTTGAGGTTTTCGTGCATCGCGACCCAGGTGTGGAGCGGGATATCTATGTTTGGGAGAACCTGAACCAGCCGTGGGTCCTTGCGTGCAAGGCCGATCTGGCAGACGCCGATGCCCGCGCTGGCGCGGATCATGGCAAGCTGGGCGAGATTGCTGTCGGCGCGGATTTCGAAGGAAATTTCTTCAATATCGGGTATTTCGGGGTCAAGCGAGCGCATTCGCTGGATGGCCGCTCGGATAAAGGGCGTCTTGCGGTCGAAACCGACCATCCGGTGGCGGTTCAGATCTTCCATGCTCGCCGGGGCGCCGGCTCTTGCCAGATAGTCGCGCGTCGCGTGAAATCCCAGGCGGAAATTGCCGATGTAACGCATGACGATTGCATCCTGCAGCGGTTCGGTCATGCGAATGGCGATATCCGCCTCGCGCCTTAAAAGGTCTTCCAGCGTATCGGATAGCGAAAGCTCGATTTCAAGCCGCGGGTGAACCTCCTGCATGGCGGTTATGATCGGCGGCAGCATTTCCACACCGATGATATCGGATGCGCTGATGCGCACCGTGCCTTCGATCTTGCCGACTTCGCCGGAGGCGGCGCGCATAAGGGCGGCGGTCGTCGCTGCCAGATTTTCCGCATAGGGACGGAGCGCAAGTGCTGCTTCCGTCGGCATCAACCCGTGGGGCGAGCGGATGAACAGCGGAAAACCAACGGCCTCCTCCAGCGCACCGATATGGCGTCCCGCCGTCGGCTGGGTGATGCCAAGCTCGCGGGCGGCGGCAGACAATGAACCGTCGCTCAGCACGCTGAGGAAGGTGCGGTAGAAATCCCAGCTGATATCGCGGTTCTTCGTCATAATATTTTGTATAGCCGCTCCACTGATTTCGACAATTTCGTATATCGCACATCGGGTCGATACTCCAGACACACAAAGGAGTATGACAATGTCAATCGAGAACGATGCAAGTGCAGTGCAGGATCGGCGGTCTCTGGCTCTCGTCTTGGGAGTGAACGGCGGCGTCGGTGGCCAGGTTTCGCGAATGCTGCTGCAAAGGGGCTGGCGGTTAAGGGCGATGACTCACCGAAAGCCAGCGTCTGAAGTCGCTGGCGACATCGAATTCGTGACAGGCGATGCGATGGACCGGCAGGATGTTCTCAAGGCGGCGCAGGGCGCTCAGCTCATCGTCCATGCGGTTAATCCTCCCGGCTATAGCGATTGGGAGAAGCAGGTCGTGCCGATGCTGGACAACACGATCGCCGCCGCCGAAAGCTGCGGCGCCAGGATAGTCTTTCCCGGTACGGTCTATAATTTCGGTTCGGACGCCTTTCCGCTGCTGACCGAAGAGAGCCCGCAAACGCCGTTTACGCGCAAGGGCGCGTTGCGTGCGGAGATGGAGCGGCGGCTGAAAATGGCGTCGATGCGTGGCGTGCCGGTGCTGATTGTTCGGGCGGGGGATTTTTTTGGGCCGGATGCCAGAAACAACTGGTTTTCGCAGATGCTGGTGAAGCCCGGAAAGCCGGTTCGCAGCGTCCAGAATCCGGCTGCCCCTCATGCAGGACACCAATGGGCCTATCTGCCTGACGTGGCGGAGACGATCGGTCGGCTGCTGGACCGGGCAGATGAGCTACCGGCTTTTGCCGTCTATCACATGGAGGGTTTCTGGGATTTCGACGGGCTGCAACTGGTTGAAGCCATCGAGCGGGTTGTCGGTCATCCGGTCAAGAGGCGGAGGCTGTCTTGGGCGGGCATCAAATTGGCCGCGCCCTTCGTTCCCCTGTTCCGTGAAGTACTGGAAATGCAATATCTCTGGCATATGCCGATCCGGATGAGCAATCGCAAGCTTACGGATTTCCTCGGAACGGAGCCCAGAACACCGATCGATGTCGCGATATCGACGACATTGGCGAGCCTCGGCTGCCTCGAGCAAAGGCAGGGTGCGGCGAGCCTTGCTCAACCGGTCGATGCCGGGGGCAGGGTGTGATGGCGACGGTCGGGATTGGGGTGTCGGTTTGGCGTCGCCTGTTTGTCGTGATCTCGGCAAGTGTGCCGTTACTCATTTTCGCGCAGGTGCTGCTGGCCGGGCTATCTATCTATTATGACGGATCGCTGATTTCGCTGCACAAGGGGCTCGGTCTCCTGATTTCGGTTCCGATCCTGTCACTGGTAATCCTCGCTCTGCGATACGACGAGTTGCGGCCCAATCTTGGCCGCGCGCTGGTCCTGCTCGGTCTCTATTGTTTTCAGGTGGCGCTGATGAGCATTGGCAGGGAAACGGGCAATGGTTTTCTGCAGGCGCTGCATGTGCCCAACGCTTTTGTCATGGGCGCGTTTTCCGACTTCGCCGCGCGGCAGGCGCGAAGTCCGTGCTGAGAGAAAAACGCCGCATCGCTTTCAGGCAATGCGGCGTCTTTGTTTTATCCTTTATCAGGCGAGCGCCGGGTAGTCAGTGTAACCCTCGGCCCCGCCGCCATAGAAGGTCGGCTGGTTCGGTTCATTCAAGGGCGCGTTGTCCTTGAAGCGGCGGACCAGATCCGGATTGGCGATGAAGGCCTTGCCGAAGGCGACGGCATCGACCTTGCCGCTCTCCACGGCTTGGATGGCGCTCTCGCGGTCATAACCATTATTGGCAATCCACAAGCCCTTGCCGCCGGCATTGCGATAAGCCGCCTTGAAGGCTGCGTAATCGAAAGGCTTGTCGCCCTGCTTGAAATCGCGCGGGCCGCCGGTTGCGCCTTCAACGACATGGATGAAGGCGAGATTGCGCTTGCCGAGCTGTTCCACCACGTAATTGTAGAGCGGCTGCGGGTCGGCCTCGAAAATATCGTTGGCCGGGGTAACGGGGGAAAGACGGATGCCAGTGCGGCCGGCGCCGATCTCCTCCGCAACCGCATCGACAACTTCCAGCAGGAAGCGGGCGCGGTTTTCAATAGAGCCGCCATAATCATCCGTGCGCTGGTTGGTGCTGGATTTCAGGAACTGCTCGATCAGGTAACCGTTGGCGGCATGGATTTCGACACCATCGAAACCGGCTTCCAGTGCTGCGCGTGCGCCGCTGCGGTAATCCTCGAGAATGAGACCGATATCGTCGATGGTGAGCGCGCGCGGCTCGGAGGTTTCGGCAAAGGCGCCGGTGCCGTCATCATTGATGATATAGGTCTTCGACTTCGCCGGAATGGCGGAAGGAGCAACCGGCTGGCCGCCATGCGGCTGTAGTGAGACGTGGGAAATGCGGCCCACATGCCAGATCTGCGCAACGATCTTGCCGCCGGCAGAATGCACGCCGTCGGTGATCTTCTTCCAGCCGTCGATCGCCTCCCGCTTGTAAAGGCCGGGAACGTCTGCGTAGCCCTGGCCCTGCTGGGAAATCGGCGTGCCTTCGGTGACGATCAGCCCGGCCGTGGCGCGCTGCTCGTAATAGGTAGCGTTGAGATTGTTGGGAATGGCGCCCGGCGAACGGTTGCGGGTGAGGGGAGCCATGACGATACGGTTGGCGAGCACGATATCGCCGGCCTGTGCCGGTTCGAAAAGACTGGTCATGCGACTTCACTTTCTGGTCGGTTGGCGAAATTGCGCGGTGGACGCGCTTTGTTTTTCGGGTGCCGGCGTGAAAACCGCTGCGGTCTCCGGTCCGGCACCCCGGGGCTCAAAGCTTGGGAGGCTCAGAGATTGGCTTGCAGATAATGGCGGAAGGCATCGATGGTTTCTTCGTTCCGCTCGAAAAACACCCATTGCCCAACTTTTTTCGACCGGATGAGGCCGGCTGCCTGCAACACCGCCAGATGCGACGAGACGGTGGATTGCGACAGGCCGCTGATCTGAAACTGGTTGGCGCACACCCCCATGCTGAGCGGATGCTCCTGGCAGAAGTGATTTTCAGGGTTTTTCAGCCATTCCAGGAATTTCAGCCGTGCCGGGTGTGAAAGGGCCTTGAGGACTTCCTCCGGGTTCATCGGTGCTTCTTTAATATCTGACATGACCGATATATATATCGATCATTATCGATATACAAGTCACGTCTCTGTGAACGTTGCGGGGACGAAAAGGCTGTTCCAAAAAAGAAGGCCGCTGGATCTCTCCGCGGCCTGACAAGTTTGAAGGTCAAAAACCTCCAGAGGGGAACAGCTGTCGCGTGCCTTGGGCGAACGTGACAGCCAACTAAGATATGGGTGTGGGAACAATGCAAAACAAGGTTGCATCGTGCGATATTTCGCCAATTCGGAGAAAATTCTTGCGGGTAAAAAAAGAGGGCCGCCGGATGGATCCAGGGCCCTTTAAGTGTGAAGGTCAAAAACCTCCAGAGGGGAACAGCTGATGCGGTGGAACTGGGAGGAAAAGCCACCGTGTGCATCAGCTGAGAGCGATATGGTGCTTTTTTGTGCACGAAACAACTCTTTTTTGTGCAGGTCAGACATGCGCGCCGCGCAGCCCTCGATATTTCCGGTATATTTTATGTGCAAAGCTGAAAAGGGGCGCCTGTACGCCCCTCTTGCTTCTGCCTTTGTAAGGCTTTGAATTTGAAAGATTATTCTTTGACGTCGATTATTTTAACGTCAGAAGTTCCAGTTCCGCGCCTTGGCGACGATGAAGTCGCGGAAAGCCTTCAGCTTTGCAGCGTTTTTCATCTCGTCGGGATAGCAGAAATAGGTATCGAATGACGGAATATCTGCCGCGAGCGACAGCTGGATGAGGCCAGGATCGCGACCGACGATATAATCCGGCAAACAGGCGATACCTATCCCCAGCAGACAGGCCCGCTTGATCGAGGTCTGGCTGTTGATCTGCAGATGTGGAATGCGCGTGTTGTCAGAGGAGCGCCCGGCATTCTCTAGCCAGTTGACGTCGAGCAGGTAGTTTGGCGCCGGTTCACCGAAGGAAATGATGCGGTGATTGTCGAGATCCTCGATCGACTGTGGCTCTCCGTGACGGTTGATATAAGACGGTGCGGCATAGACGTGCATATGCACCGTGAACAGCTTGCGCTGAATGAGGTCCGACTGCTGCGGCTGGCGCAGGCGGATGGCACAATCGGCGTGGCGCATGTTCACATCCAGCTCCTCATTGTCGAGGATGAGCTGGATCGACATTTCCGGGTAGAGCTGCAGGAACTCCTGTACCTTGTCCGTTAGCCAGCCCTGGCCGAGACCGACGGTTGTCGTCACGCGCAGCTTGCCGCTCGGCTTTTCCGTCGTTTCGGTGAGTTGCATCTTCACCGTTTCGAGCTTCAGCAGCACGTCATGAGCGGTGCGATACAGCAGCTCGCCCTGTTCGGTGAGGATGAGGCCGCGAGCGTGGCGATGGAACAGCTTGACGCCGACATCCTGCTCCAGCGCGCTGACCTGACGGCTGATGGCCGACTGGGACAAATGCAGCTTGTCGGCAGCATGGGTGAAAGACCCAGCTTCGGCTGCGGCATGGAAAATGCGCAGTTTATCCCAGTCCAATGGCATTGCCATGCCTATCCTGCCTTTCGGTTATTCCGCTGCGACCGCGAGCGGTTGTTGCGCGGTGAGATAACGTTCCGCTTCCAGCGCCGCCATGCAGCCCATGCCGGCGGCGGTGATCGCCTGGCGGTAAATGTCGTCAGTGACGTCACCGGCTGCAAAAATGCCTTCCACGTCGGTAGCGGTGGAATCGGGGGCGGTCCACATGTAGCCGTTGTCTTTCAGCTTCACCTTGCCCTTGAACAGCTCGACTGCCGGCGCATGGCCGATGGCGACGAAGACACCGTCGATGGGGAATTCGCTGATCGCGCCGGTCTTGGTATCACGCAGCTTCACGCCGGAGACAGAAGGCGGCATGGGCGGCTTGGCCGGTGCGCCGGTGATTTCGGCGATTTCCGTGTTCCAGAGGATCTTGACGTTTTCCTTGGCGAACAGGCGCTCCTGCAGAATTTTTTCCGAGCGGAAGCTGTCGCGGCGGTGCACCACTGTCACGGATTTGGCGATATGGGCGAGATAGAGCGCTTCTTCCACGGCGGAATTACCGCCGCCGACCACGATCACGTCCTTGTTGCGATAGAAGAAACCGTCGCAGGTAGCGCAGGCGGAAACACCGAAGCCCTGAAATCGCTGTTCGCTTTCGATGCCGAGCCACTTGGCCTTGGCGCCGGTGGCGATGATCAGCGTATCGGCCGTCCAGACCTGACCGGAATCGGTCTTGACCACGAAAGGCCGTACGGTGGTGTCAACTTCGGTGACGAGGTCGCTGACGATTTCCGCCCCCACATGCGTCGCCTGCTTCAGCATCTGGTCCATCAGCCATGGGCCTTGGATCGGATCGGCGAAACCCGGATAGTTTTCCACGTCCGTGGTGATCATCAATTGCCCGCCCTGTTCCATGCCGGCAATCAGCACGGGTTTCAGCATGGCGCGGGCCGCGTAGATCGCTGCCGTATAGCCGGCGGGACCAGAGCCTATGATCAATACCTTCGTATGGCGGGCAGACATGGAAATATTCCTTCTCAATAACGGGGTCTTCGCTCGAGGGCCTTCCAGCCGCAGGACGGCGGACGGGCCGCAACCCCTTCGTTGCCCGGTATTTAAGGTTGTCTAGTGTCTTTATTCAAGGGCAGCCTTGCGTTACCAACAAGGCAGTTGTGGATGCGCGCGCAATTTTGTGACCGGGCGGTGGCATAATGTTGCGAATCCCGCGCCGAATAGTACAAGGAAGTTCTACAGCTTAACGAGGTACTCCTCCGTGACCAGCGTCGAACTCGATGCCATCGATCTGAAAATCCTGCGCGAATTGCAGCGCGACGGGCGCATGACCAATGTGGAGCTGGCCGAAAGGGTCGGTATATCCGCGCCGCCATGCCTCAGGCGCGTCCGCAAGCTGGAAGAGGCGGGTGTGATCGAGGGCTATCACGCCATGTTGAACGCGCCGAAGCTCGGTTTCGATCTCGTCGCCTTCTGCATGATCGGTCTCAAACGCCAGTCGGACAGCAATCTGAAGGCTTTTGCGGCGGCAACCGCTGGCTGGTCGCTGGTGCGGCAGGCGTGGATGGTGTCGGGCGAAAGCGACTTTCTGCTGCATTGCGTGGCCAAAAACCTGACGGAATTTCAGGATTTCGTCATCGAGGTTCTGACGGCGGACGAAAATGTCGATACGGTGCGCACCATGCTCACCATCCGTCAGGTGAAGCGCGTCGGTCTGGTGGAAATCTGATCGGCCGGCTTTTCGTCGACTTCGGAGGGGGCATTACCCCCGCCGCAACGCCTCGTAGACTTCGCCGAGACTTGTCGCTTCTTTTTCCAGCGGAAAAGTGCTGCGCACGTGCGCAAGTCCGGCACTTGCGTGGGCTTTGGCCAGAGCAGGATCGGCGAGATAGATCTTTATCGCATCTCTCAGCGCGACATAGTTACCCGCATCGACAACCGCCCCGGTCTCGCCCCTGACGATCATTTCCTCATAAGCGCCGGCGTTGCTGGCGACAACGGCCGTCTCCGAGGCCATGGCTTCGAGCGGTGTTAAGCCGAAGCCTTCGTTGCGGGACGGGGCGACATAAAGCGTCAGCCGCCGGTACCAGGGCTTGATGTCGTCAACTTCTCCCTGAAAGACGATTCGGTCGGAAAGGCCGGCTGCGGCGACATCGGCCTTGAGCGCATCGCCAAAGGCCTTGTGTTCCGCCGTCACGCGGCCAGAAACGACGGCGGTCCATTGCGGGTAATGGGGCAGAAGCTCGATCATGGCGCGCACGAAGAGATCGGTGCCCTTCTGGTGGCGCACCCGCCCGAAACAGCCGATCAGATATTCCCCCGGCAGGCCGGTTGCCGCGATCGTGTCTTCCGGGCCGGTGGCGGGGTGGAACAGCTCGGTATCGACGCCATGCATGACGACGCGGTGGGGCACTTCCAGGAACGAGCCGGAGCGCGCGTTGGTCGCAACCACGGCGTCCATCTTCGAAATCAGAAAGCGTGTATAGGCGGAATGCCGTCTCTGCGCTGCCGAGGTGAACAGAAGCTTCACCTTCATGCGCAGCACGTCACGCATGAGAAGACCCGGCAACATTTCAAGATTTCGCCGGGCATGCCAGATGCGCGGGCCGCCCTGCGGACCGTCCTGCCAGAGCCGCCACAGATCACGAAAGCGCACATGCGGCAGATGCGGCGGCAGGCCGGGGCCGATGACGGCGACCTGCTGTCCCAGCCGATTCTGCACCGGTATCAGCTGAACGATGGTTGAGGTGACGCCGGAGAGCCTGCGTTTGAAGTTCGGCGCAAGCACCTGCACATCTTTCAGACTGACGTGGGACAAGATGGGCTTCCGTCTTTGCGGCTAATTTTGGGGATTGAAGACTTCAAGAAAAGCAATGCGCCCGCATGGGGCGCATTGCATGTGGGGGCGTCACCCCCACTGAACCGCGAGAATCTCGTAGCCCTTGGCGCCGCCCGGAGCGTTAACTTCAATGCTGTCGCCGACTTCCTTGCCGATGAGCGCGCGGGCGATGGGCGAGGAGATGGAGATGCGGCCGGCCTTCACATCGGCTTCCTGATCGCCGACGATCTGATAGGTCTTTTCCTCATCGCTATCCTCGTCGACCAGCTTGACGGTGGCGCCGAACTTGATCTTCGAACCCGACATCTTGGAGAGATCGATGACTTCCGCGCGCGCGGTCAGGTCTTCGAGTTCGGTGATGCGGCCTTCATTGTGGCTCTGTGCTTCCTTGGCAGCATGGTACTCGGCGTTTTCCGAAAGGTCGCCATGGGCGCGCGCTTCCGCAATCGCCTCGATGATACGGGGGCGTTCCTCCTGCTGGCGCCAGCGCAGCTCCTCCTGAAGCTTGACGAATCCACCCTGAGTCATCGGTACTTTTTCTACCATTTTTTTATCCTTCGCATTCCGGTCGCTATACTTGCAGACACAAAAAGAAACAGGTTCCGGAGAGGAACTCCGGAACCATGCCAAAATCAAAACTGAGCCGACTATATCAGAAGACGGCAGCGAAATGCCAGCAAATTTGAGGTGCGCATATTTCCTTTCATAATTAATGCCTTAACCTGTTTCATTGACATTCGTCGTCAGAACATATAGTGAACATACCTATGAAGAAGTCGATCAAGCAACGGCTGGCCATTCTCTCCGACGCGGCAAAATACGATGCATCCTGCGCATCGAGCGGCACGACCAAGCGAAACTCTGCAGCATCAGGCGGTCTGGGCTCCACGGAGGGGTCGGGCATTTGCCACGCTTATGCTCCCGATGGACGCTGCATTTCGCTCTTGAAGATTCTGCTCACCAACTTCTGCATCTATGATTGTGCCTATTGCATCAACCGGTCGTCAAGCAATGTGGAGCGGGCGCGTTTCACGCCGGAAGAGGTGGTGTGGCTGACGCTCGAGTTTTATCGGCGCAACTATATTGAAGGGCTCTTCCTATCGTCGGGCATCATCCGGTCGTCGGATCATACGATGGAAGAGATGGTGCGGGTTGCACGCGAGCTGCGCGTTACGCATGGTTTTCGAGGCTATATCCATCTGAAGTCGATTCCGGAGGCGTCGCCCAGGCTCATCGAGGAGGCGGGGCTTTACGCGGATCGTCTCTCGATCAATATCGAATTGCCGACCGATAGCGGCATTGGTCGTTTCGCGCCGGAAAAGCAGCCCGCCAATATTCGCCGCTCCATGGCCGATATCCGCCTGAAGATTGAGGAGGCGGGGGAGCCGACCGTCAGGACGAAAAAGACCAAGCGCTTTGCGCCGGCCGGGCAGAGCACGCAGATGATCGTGGGGGCGGATGGCGCTGACGATAACACCATTCTCTCCACCAGTGCCCGGCTTTATGGCAGCTACGGTTTACGGCGCGTCTATTATTCGGCCTTCAGCCCCATTCCGGATTCGTCGAAAAACCTGCCGCTGATCAAACCGCCGCTGATGCGGGAGCACCGGCTTTATCAGGCGGATTGGCTTTACCGCTTTTACGGCTTCGACATTGGCGAGATAACGGCGACCGGGGGTGACGGCATGCTCGATCTCGATATCGACCCGAAACTGGCCTGGGCGCTGAAACATCGCGACCGTTTCCCGGTGGACGTCAATGCGGCGGATCGGGAAATGCTGCTGCGGGTGCCCGGTTTCGGCACCAAGACGGTGGCCTCCGTTCTCTCGTCACGGCGGTTCCGGCGGCTGCGGCTGGAGGATATTGCGCGTTTCGGCGTTTCCCTGAAAAAGGTGAAGGCTTTTATCGTCGCAGAGGGCTGGACGCCGGGCAAGCTGACCGAGCGGCCGGACTTGCGGGCGATGTTTGCACCGCAGCCCGAACAATTGTCGCTGTTGTGATGTACTGTCCGGTGCTGGAAGGGCGGGGCGATTTCGGCGAGTGGCGCGATGCCGCGCGTGCGGCCCTTGCCGCCGATATTCGACCGGAGACGATTGACTGGCGGTTGCAGGATTACGGGGCAGGGCTGCTGGATTTCGCCGGTGAGCCATTACCGACGGTCGATGCCGGCAATGGGCAGGTTTCCGTTCCGGCTTCGTTTTTGGCGCTGGCGCAGGCCGTCATCTGCCATGGCGATCCCGGCCGGTTTGCGCTGCTTTATCGTTTGTTGTGGCGGCTGAAGCGGGATCGCGCCCTGTTGCAGTTCAAGTCCGATCCGGATGTTGCAGAGGCCCGTTTGCTCGAGAAATCGGTGCGTCGGGATTGTCACAAGATGACGGCCTTCGTCCGTTTCAAGGAGTTGTGCTTGCCGCAGGGGCAGGGCGGGCGACGGCGGTTCGTGGCCTGGTTCGAGCCGGATCATTTCATCGTCGAGCGAACGGCAGCGTTTTTCCAGCGACGGTTTACCGATATGGACTGGCTGATCGCCACGCCGAAAGGGTCCGCCCGATGGGATGGAAGCGAGCTGCAAACCTCTCGGAAGGCGGCGGCGAAGCCTGATCTGACGGACGAGACGGATGAACTCTGGCGAACCTATTATGCCAATATATTCAATCCGGCCCGCTTGAAGATTAAGGCCATGACGGCGGAGATGCCAAAGAAATACTGGAAGAACCTGCCGGAAGCCGATCTCATTCCCGACCTCATTCTCGGTGCGGAGGCGCGGGTACTGGAAATGGCCGCCAGAACGGCGAGCCAGCCGCAGCCCTTTCATCATCGCCTGCAGGCTGCGGCCGCTGCACGGGAGATGCCGCAACTGGCGCCAGACGGCACGCTTGCGTCGCTGGCGCGGGAGGCTGGCCACTGTACCCGCTGTCCCCTGCATTGCAGCGCCACGCAAACGGTTTTCGGTTCCGGGCTGGAGGATGCGGAAATCATGATCGTTGGCGAACAGCCGGGCGATCGTGAAGATCTCGCCGGAAAGCCTTTTGTCGGCCCGGCTGGCCAGCTTTTCGACCGGACTCTTGCCGATGTCGGTATTGAGCGCAAAAAGCTCTACGTCACCAATGCCGTCAAACACTTCAAATATGAAACGCGCGGCAAACGACGCATCCATCAACGGCCGAATGCAGGCGAGGTGGAGCAATGCCGCTGGTGGCTCAATCAGGAAATCGCGCTCGTCCGGCCGAAACTGATCGTTGCCATGGGCGCAACTGCGCTTTATGCGCTGACCGGCGGCAAAGAAAGGCTCTCGGAGATCAGGGGTCGTCCTATACCGATGGAGGAGGGCCGAACGCTTTTTGTCACCGTGCACCCCTCCTATCTCCTGCGCCTTGCTGGTGGGCGGGCGAAAGAGGCGGAAATGACGCGGTTCGTTGAGGATATGAAGTTTATTAGAATATTCGAATAGATTTCGATTTGTATATCGGAGATTTATTGAAAACTTGAGCCATAACTCCCGTAATATCGTTTAACGATTGGTTTTTCGTTATTTTTATTGAAATTTTATAATTGATATTGTATTTGGTTGTTTTAAATTTATTCACCGTATGGACAAATAATGTTGGGTGAGCTCGACCTCGCGACAGTAATACTGATGCAAAAATGTTCTTACATCGTTGGTCTGTTAAGCTTTATCTATCTCAAAATGAGTAGCCGCGGTCTACCGGGCCCCATTCCTCTTGCTGCGGGTTTTGCGGCGATGACGGTTGGTTCGACGCTTGCCGGCTATGGCGAATGGAAAATATTGTCGCCGATCGTTTGGGAGCTTGGCAGCGTTTTGTTCGGTATTGCCGGATATGCGCTGATCTGGCTGGGTCTGAAGACATTGAGCGATGGACGTTTCGTCAATCGCAAAACCATCCTTTTCACCTGTCTTATTGCAGTGCTGGCGATTGGCGTTGCGTTGCAGGTGGCCGGCAACAACGCGTTTCGCGCGGCGCTTTTTAATGGCTGCGCGGCTCTGGCCTATCTTGGCGGGGCGGGCGTGCTTTTTGCCCGGTGGCGGAAAGAGCCGCTTCTTTCGCGGCTGGCGCTTGGTGCGATTACCGGCGTCTCCGGCCTGATATCGCTTGCGGTGATGAAAAGCGTGCTTTTCCCCGCTTATGCCAGCATCAACCTAGTCAATGCGTTCTTCTTCATTATCATGCTGAACTTCGCCATCTCGCTCTTCGTGATGATGCTGGTGGCGGAGCGATCCGAGCGGAAATTGCTGGTTCTGGCGAATACCGATCCGCTGACGGGCGTCAAGAACCGGCGTTTCTTCTTTCAGACGATGCCTGCCGTCCCCGATCCCAACGATGCGGCCATGCTGCTTGATATTGATCACTTCAAGTCGATCAACGACCGCTTCGGCCATGCCGTCGGCGACAGTGTGCTACAGGAAGTGGCAAGGCGCATCGGCGGCAGCATCCGTGGCGGAGACGTGCTGGCGCGTTATGGCGGCGAGGAATTCATCATCTTCCTGCCGGGCGCCGGTGTGGACAAGGCCTGCATGATCGGCGAACGCATTCGTAACGCGGTTGCGATAAATGAGGTCGATTGCGGCGGTCTGCGTGTCGGGGTGACCATCAGCATCGGCGTTGCCGCCACCGGCGACATGCGCTGCGATCTCCAGACGCTCGCAGAAAAGGCAGATCGTGCGCTTTACCGGGCAAAGACCGAAGGGCGGAATTGCGTTCGCGAGGCGCTGGCGGCGTAGGCGGGGCTGCGGGCCGGCGATCTTTCCGCAGGACCGCCTCGCATCTTTGTGTCTTGTAGCGTCGTTGTCACCCTGCGGTCTAAAAGGGCGGCTTGTCTGCTTCATCCGCCGTGGCGCGGCGGGACAGGGCCTCTTTCAGAAGAACCTCGATCTGGGCATTGACGCTGCGCAGTTCGCCGCTCGCGGTGTGCCGGATAATGTTCAATATTGCGGGTTCGATCCGCAACGGAAAAGCCACCCGCTCCGGTCCCGGTGGACGTCCAGCCATGATCAGGTCCTCAAGGCGGTGTTTTGGCCCATCAGGGCCAGGTGTTCCCATCGCTGGGTCCCTGTGGCGGGGCGCTTCGGCATCTTCATGGAGCGTTTGACCTCAGCTTTGGCAACGGCGCGGCGAATGGCTGCGGGCGATCCGTCATTGCGCAATAGGGACCTCATGGGCCTCGTTCGAACTGATGTTTTGATACCGGCAATGAATTGCAGCAGGATTACGCAATGCAAAACGCCGCGGGCATGGTGACCTGCGGCGCTTTGTTTTCATTCAGCGTTGGAACCTGCGGTTCCCGCAGCTTACTGGAAGTAGCTCTGCAGCGGCTTCACTTCCAGATTGCCGGCCTTCAGCGCCTGGATGGCAAGCGCTGCTGCTTCCGCACCCGCCATCGTCGTGTAGTAAGGCACCTTCTGCATCAGCGTCGCGCGGCGCAAGGACTTCGAGTCCGAAATCGCCTTGTTGCTGTCGGTGGTGTTGATGACGAGCTGGACCTGACGGTTGCGGATGGCGTCTTCGATATGCGGACGACCTTCCTGCACCTTGTTGATCTTTTCGGCGTTGATGCCCTTTTCGGCGAGGAAACGCTGGGTGCCGCCGGTGGCCAGCACCTTGAAGCCGCTTTCCACGAGAATGCGGATGGCCGGCAGAACGCCTTCCTTGTCCTCGTCACGCACCGAGACGAAGACCGCGCCGGATCGGGGCAGGTCGACGCCGGCGCCGAGCTGGCTCTTGGCGAAGGCGAGCGCGAAATCCGTGTCGAGGCCGATGACTTCACCGGTCGAGCGCATTTCCGGTCCGAGCAGAATGTCGACGCCGGGGAAGCGCGCGAAGGGGAAGACAGCTTCCTTGACGGCGATGTGCTTGAGGTTGCGCGGATCGGGCTTCTGGCCATAGGCGGCAATCGCCGGATCGAGCTTCTCGCCGGCCATGACGCGGGCGGCGATCTTGGCGATCGGCGCGCCGATGGTCTTGGCCACGAAAGGCACGGTGCGCGAGGCGCGCGGATTGACTTCGAGAACGTAGATCGTGCCGTCCTTGATGGCGTATTGCACGTTCATCAGGCCGCCGACATTGAGAGCCTTGGCGAGCGCCGTCGTCTGACGCTCCAGCTCGTCGACGATTTCCTTCGACAGCGAACGGACCGGCAGCGAGCAGGCCGAGTCGCCCGAATGGATGCCGGCTTCTTCGATGTGCTCCATGATGCCCGAGACGAAGACGCTTTCGCCGTCGCACAGCGCATCGACGTCCACTTCCACGGCGTTGGTCAGGTAGCTGTCGAACAGCAGCGGGTTCTTGCCGAGCAGGGTGTTGATCTGGCCGGTTTTGTCGTTGGGGTAACGCTGCTTGATGTCCTCTGGTACGAGGCCCGGAACTGTGTCGAGCAGATAGGTCTGGAGCTGGCCTTCCGAATGGATGATCTGCATGGCGCGGCCACCCAGAACGTAGGACGGGCGAACCACCAGCGGGAAGCCGATTTCCGAAGCGACGAGGCGGGCCTGCTCGACCGAATAGGCGATGCCGTTGTTCGGCTGGGCAAGATCGAGCTTCATCAAGAGCTTCTGGAAGCGGTCGCGGTCTTCGGCAAGGTCGATCATGTCAGGCGCGGTGCCGAGGATCGGGATACCGTTCTTCTCCAGCGCTTCGGCGAGCTTCAGCGGCGTCTGGCCGCCGAACTGCACGATAACGCCGACGAGTTCGCCCTTCTCCTGTTCCGCGCGCATGATCTCGATCACGTCTTCGGCCGTCAGCGGCTCGAAATAGAGACGGTCGGAGGTGTCGTAGTCGGTGGAAACGGTTTCCGGGTTGCAGTTGATCATGATCGCTTCAAAGCCGGCATCCTTCAGCGCGAAGGCGGCATGGCAGCAGCAGTAGTCGAACTCGATGCCCTGGCCGATACGGTTCGGCCCACCGCCGAGGATGACGACCTTCTTACGGTCGGAGACCTGCGCTTCCGAGCGGGCTGCGCCGACGAAGGGAATTTCATAGGTCGAATACATGTAAGCGGTCGGCGACGCGAATTCGGCCGCACAGGTGTCGATACGCTTGAAGACCGGGCGGACGTTCAGGCTGTTGCGCAGCTCGGCCACTTCCTTCGGGCGCTTGGAGGTCAGGCTGGCGAGGCGGGCATCGGAGAAGCCCATGGCTTTCAACATGCGCAGGTTTTCGGCATCCTGCGGCAGGCCGTGCTCGCGGATGCGGGCTTCCGTATCCACGATGGCCTTGAACTGGGCGATAAACCACGGGTCGATCTTGGAGTTTTCGTGGACTTCCTCTTCGGTCATGCCCATGCGCAGCGCCTGGGCGACCATGCGCAGGCGGTCTGGCGTCGGTGTGCCGATAGCGGCGCGGATCGCGTTCTTGGAGCCTTCGCCCTCTTCGTAACCGGGGATTTCGATTTCATCGAGACCGGTGAGGCCGGTTTCGAGGCCACGCAGCGCTTTCTGCAGCGATTCCGCAAAGGTGCGGCCGATGGCCATGACTTCACCGACGGACTTCATGGCCGTGGTGAGGATCGGCGATGCGCCCGGGAACTTTTCGAAGGCGAAACGCGGGATCTTGGTGACGACGTAATCGATCGACGGTTCGAACGATGCCGGGGTCGCGCCGCCGGTAATGTCGTTTTCGAGTTCGTCCAGCGTATAGCCGATGGCGAGTTTGGCGGCGATCTTGGCAATCGGGAAGCCGGTTGCCTTCGATGCGAGAGCGGAAGAGCGCGAAACGCGCGGGTTCATTTCGATGACGACGAGGCGGCCATCCTTCGGATTGACGGCGAACTGCACGTTCGAGCCGCCGGTTTCGACGCCGATCTCGCGCAGCACCGCAATCGAGGCGTTGCGCATGATCTGGTATTCCTTGTCGGTCAAGGTCAGCGCCGGTGCAACGGTGATCGAGTCACCCGTGTGGACACCCATCGGATCGATGTTTTCGATGGAGCAGATGATGATGCAATTGTCCGCCTTGTCGCGGACCACTTCCATCTCATATTCCTTCCAGCCGAGCACCGATTCTTCGACCAGAACTTCCGTCGTCGGCGAGGCGTCGAGACCGCCCGAGACGATATCGAAGAATTCCGAGCGGTTATAAGCAATGCCGCCGCCGGTGCCGCCGAGCGTGAAGGACGGGCGGATGATGGCAGGCAGGCCGACATGGTCGATGGCCTGGGCGGCAATCGCCATAGCATGGGCCATATAACGCTGCTTGCGGTCGGTTTCGCCGAGGTTCCACTGGTTTTCCAGATCGTCCAGCGCCTTGTCGAGTTCCGGGCCGGAAAGCTTGCCCTTCAGTTCGGTGCGGGCCGCTTCATGCTTCTTGCGGTCGGCGTCCTTGATTTCAGTGGCGTTTGCCAGCATGGACTTCGGCGTTTCGAGGCCGATGCGGGCCATGGCCTCGCGGAAGAGCGCGCGATCTTCCGCCATGTCGATGGCTTCGGGCTTCGCGCCGATCATTTCGACGTTGTAGCGATCGAGAACGCCCATGCGCTTGAGAGAAAGCGCGGTGTTGAGCGCCGTCTGGCCGCCCATCGTCGGCAGAAGCGCGTCCGGACGCTCCTTGGCGATGATCTTGGCGACGACTTCAGGGGTGATCGGCTCGACATAGGTTGCGTCGGCAAGGCCCGGATCGGTCATGATCGTGGCCGGGTTGGAGTTGACCAGAATGACCCGGTAACCTTCTTCCTTAAGCGCCTTGCAGGCCTGCGTGCCGGAATAGTCGAATTCACATGCCTGACCGATGACGATCGGGCCTGCGCCAATGATGAGGATGGACTTGATATCTTGGCGCTTCGGCATGGCTCTCTCGTTCCGCTTTTTGGTTGCGCAAAACACCGGCCAGGGTGGAAGATCACCGGCCGGGGAGCGCAATTCAAATGTTTTCAGGCTAGAAGCGGCTTATAGGCAAATGTTTTTGAGAACGGAACCCCATAAATTCCGGAATCGACAGAAACTCTTAACGGGCAGGGGCATGTGCGGTGAAACGGGCCTGGACCGCTGCACTATAGGAGCGGCTGACGGGGATTTCCGTACCGTCTTTCGTGATCACGTGCAGGCGACCGGCTCGTTTGCGCAGCAAGGTAACGTCGGCATCGGCAATCCAGTGCGACCGGTGCACCTGCAAGCCTTCCGTATGGCCTATTTCCTTCAGCGCGTCGGAGAGACGCAGCAGAACGAGATGACGCCCGCGCGTGGTGACGATTTCAGTATAGTGGTCCTGCACTGACAGTCGCAGCAATTCGCCGCGCTTTTGCGGCGGCAGGCGCTCCAGCAGCGGCGCGGTGCTTTTCACCTCGCATCCGGTGTTTTTGCCTGTGCCCATTATGGCGATTGGCGCTGTTGCAAGCGGCTGGCTGGCGGTGAGATAGCTCAGCAGGCAGAAGATGGCGCAAAGAGGCAGGGATGACAGGCTGCTTTGTAGAAATGGGCCGAAACCCATTTCCGTGCCCGAAAAGATCCGGTTGGTGATGGTAAGCAGGAGCCCTATCGGCAGGGCGGCCGTCAGCGAGCCGATCATCATGCGCGCCAGCATATTCCTGATATTATCGGCGAAGACGCGGTTGGCGACGATGGAAAAGGATATGGCAAGTATCCAGGCGCCGGCCTGTACGATTGTCCAGTAAAGTAGTCGCTCGGCGAAGCTCATGGTTTCGCTCGTGCCGAAAGGCCCGGTCACGATGAAGATCGCCAGCACCGCGAGAAATGTCAGCCATAGCCTGGACGATTGCAGGATGGCGTGCATTTCACGAAGCGTGGACTGCAGATACGGGTGATCCACGAAGTTTTCCTGCGGTTGGCGTCAATCCGTTTTTCCTGAGCGCATGTTTTGCCGAAATTGCCGGTGATTTCAACCGAGCCGAAACAGCGCCCATGTCACTTCAGCCATTGTTAGACGCACCGCTTGCCGTGCAATTCCATGTCGCCACTGTCGTTCCTGCGGCCATTCTCGGCGCCTTCATTTTCCTGCGTCCCAAGGGCGACGCCGTTCACCGGCTGCTCGGCAAGATCTGGGTGATGCTGATGGTGACGACTTCCATTTCAACCTTCTTCATCCATGAGCTGAAGATGTTTTATGGTTTCAGCCCCATCCACCTGCTCTCCGCCTTCACCCTTTATGGATGTCTGCAATCGGTCCATTTTGCGCGCCGCGGCGATATCGCCCGTCACATGCGGATCATGCAGAGCGTTTATCTCGGCGGCATCGTGATTGCCGGAGGCTTCACCTTCGTTCCGGGACGCATCATGCACGAGGTTGCTTTTGGTGATGGCAGAGCCGGATTTGTGGCGCTTTTGGCTGGCGCTGTCCTGTTTACCTTCCTGTTTGTGATCGTGCTGAAACAAAGACGCAGGACTGCGTGAGAGACTCCGTTTGCCGCCTCTGCTTTCTTCCGGAACAAGATGTATTATAGTGCCGTTATAAGGCAGCTTGTTGAGGCGGAACCGCCGGGAGAAGAGCATGGAATGGAGAGGGCGCCGCCAGTCGGACAATATCGAGGACCGGCGCGGTATGTCGGCGGGATCGGGCGATCCTTTTTCCCGTGGCGGGATGCGCGTGCCAATCGGGCGTCGCGGCGGCGGTATAGGGATTGGCGGTCTTCTCGTCATTCTGCTCATCAGCTGGGTGCTTGGGATCAACCCGCTGACGCTGCTGACCGGCGGCGATTTGTCGATGGATGGCGGCGGCACGACGCAACAGCAGTCCGGCACGCGTCCGCAGGGCCAGTCGTCCGACGAGACGACCGCCTTCGTACGCACCGTGCTGGCGGAGACCGAGGATACCTGGAGCGGTATCTTCCAGTCTGCCGGTGAAACCTATCAAAAACCGACACTGGTGCTGTTCTCCGGCCAGGTGTCTTCCGCCTGCGGCAATGCTTCCGCTGCCAGCGGCCCGTTTTATTGCCCTGGTGACCGCAAGGTCTATCTCGATACTAACTTCTTTAAGGAACTGGATCAGCGTTTCGGAGCCGCCGGCGATTTCGCGCAGGCTTATGTGATTGCACATGAGGTGGGCCACCACATCCAGAACCTGACCGGCGTCCTGCCGGAGTTCAATCGCCGCCGCCAGTCGATGAGCCAGGTGGATGCCAACAAGATGTCGGTGCGTGTCGAGCTTCAGGCGGATTGTTATGCCGGCATCTGGGGCAAGTTCACCGAGCAGAAGGGCATTCTCGAGGCCGGCGATCTTGAGGAAGCGTTGAACGCGGCTCACCAGATCGGTGACGATACGCTGCAAAAGCAGACACAGGGTTATGTCGTGCCTGACAGCTTCAACCACGGTACCTCCGCGCAGCGCATGGAGTGGTTCAAGCGCGGTTTCCAGAGCGGCCGTGTCGAGGACTGCGATACGTTCTCGGCGAATATCTGAGAATCAACAGGAGAGGGGGCTTTTCAGCCTCCTTTTCATTTAGCGCATCAAAAGCGCCACGGCATACATGCCGAGGGCGAAAACCGTATGGGCCACAAGGTTGAGGAAGCGGACCTTGTTCGGGTTGGGGGTCTTCGATGCCGCCCAGCCAATACCGAGTCCCGGCTGCAACAGGAACCAGCCCGCGCCGACCGTTATGATGCCGACGACCCACGGCGCAATGAAGGAAGGATTGGCAAACCACGCGGCCGGGACCACCAGAGCAAGAACGATGCCATAAAGAATGCCGACGGCGTAATGCGAAATCCAACCGAGCGCCAGTTCGTGCTCATAGGGTTCAGCCGTGGCGATGCTGTCGTGAAATATCCGGCCCTTCGGCACATGCCAGAACCAGCGGCCGACCGGCGCCCAGTTCGGCGCGGACTGGCCGAAGAACCGGTGCAGCACGATTGCCCATATATCCATAAACACGGTGCCGCCAATGCCCATGGCAATGCCGCGCCAAATCAGTTCTAGCATGAATCCCTCCGCATGATCATGATCGATCAAGCTCTAGCGGATCGCGCCGGTGGCGGAAACCGGCTATTGCCGGGGCGGACAAGAAAATGGCCGGATCGCTCCGGCCATTTTCTTTTTTGCCATCACGCAGCCCGCCCATATTCCGCTTGGCGCTGGCTTGCCGTAGCAAGCTGGAACTGCGCGAGCAACTCGTTCAGCGCCGCCGCTTCCGAGGCAAGGCCGTGGCTCGCAGCCGTCTGCTCCTCGACCATGGCGGCGTTCTGCTGCGTACCCTGATCGATGGTGTTGATGGCTGTGTTGATTTCCTGAAGGCCGGTCGACTGTTCGCGCGATGAGGTCACGATAGCGTCGATGTGGCGATTGATCTCCTGCACTTCGCGGACGATGGTTTCCAGCGCCTTGCCGGCATTGCCGACGAGATCGACGCCGGACTGCACCTGCGATGTCGAGGCGTTGATCAGCGTCTTGATCTCCTTTGCCGCATTGGCCGAGCGCTGGGCAAGCTCGCGCACTTCCTGGGCGACGACGGCAAAACCCTTGCCGGCCTCACCGGCACGGGCGGCCTCTACACCGGCGTTGAGCGCGAGCAGGTTCGTCTGGAAGGCAATTTCGTCGATCACGCCGATGATGTTGCTGATCTCGGACGATGATTTTTCGATGCCTTCCATCGCGCGCACGGCATCTTCGACAATGACGCCGGACTGTTCGGCATTGCTGCGGGCGCGGTCGACCAGACGGCCGACTTCTTCGGCACGGCGGGCGGAATCCTTGACGGTGGTGGTGATTTCCTCAAGCGCCGCCGCAGTCTCTTCCACGGACGCCGCCTGCTGTTCGGTGCGCCGTGCGAGATCGTCGGCGGACTGGCGGATTTCGCCGGCGCCGGCGTCGATGGCGCGGGCGTTCTGGCCGACGGTGCTGAGCGCTGCGTTCAGCTTGGCAACGGAATTGTTGAAGTCGTTGCGCAGGCGATCGATGCGGGAGACGAAAGGCGTATCGATGCGATAGTTGAGATCACCGTCGGAAAGATGCGCCAGACCTTTGGCAAGCGAGTCGACCGCGAACTGGATGTCCGCCGCGTCTTTTGCCGCCAGTCTCTCGCGGTCGCTGCGCTCCTGTTCGGAAAGCGTGCGGTTCTGCTCGGCGTCGTCTTCGAGGCGCAGGCGTTCCATGGCGTTCGAGCGGAACACGGCAACGGCTGCGGCCATCGAGCCGATCTGGTCGGTGCGTTCCTGACCGGGAATGGCGACATCGAGATTGCCGGCGGCAAGCCCTTCCATGGCCGACGTCATCTGCGTGACGGGGCGGACGATGAAGCGGGAAAGGACGGTTGCGAGAAGTCCGATCATGATCGTGGCTGCGAGGATCGTGGCGATGGTTGCCGCCAGCCGGAACTGGCCGATTGCGCTGTAGGCGACGTCGGAATCGACGACGAAACCGAGATACCAGTCGACCGAAGGCAGGCCGGCTACGGGAATGAAGCTGGTGATCTTGCCCTTGCCGTCGATCTCGGTCTTTGAAATCGCGGAGGAAATCGCCGGCGTGTCGACCTTGAAGAGATCGGCCAGCGGCTTGTCGACGAATTTTGGGTCGGGATGGATGAGAATCTTGCCGTCCTTGCTAACGAGGAAGGCGTATCCATCCGTGCCGGCATCCACCGACTTGATCATCTTCACCAGCGAATCCAGCGAGAAGTCACTGCCTGTCACACCAGCAAGCTTGCCGTCGATGGAAACGGGAATGGCGGCGGTGATGATGAGGCCGCCGGTGGAGGCGTCGTTGTAGGGTTCGGTCAGAACCGTCTTGCCGGCTTTCACGGCATCCAGATACCACGGACGCTTTCGCGGATCGTAGCCTTCCGGCAGCGGTGTCTTCGGGAAGGTTGTGAAGGTGCCTGTCTCGGCATTGCCGAAATAGGTCGACATGAACTGTGCCGTCAGCACGTCGTTTTCCAGAAACCGCAGCTTCGCGTCGTCCTCCGGGAGCTTGGCCAAGGTCGCTGCCACCGTTTCCGTCAGCATGATGCGGCCATTCAGCCAGTTGGCGATGCTTTGCGCAGCCTGCTTGCCGGAGGAATCGATGTTTTCCGCGACTGCTTCGGTCGTAACCCGATGCTGTAGGCTGTCGATGTAATAGGAAAAGCCTGCAAAGGCTGCGACGACGAGAGATGACGCGGCAACAAGAATGCGCGTCATGAGATTTGTTTTCTTCGGCAAGCTACAGATCCTTGAAGCCGGATGTACCGTCGAGGTCATCTTCAACATTGATGGGGGAAACATGCCTCAAAGGCGGGAATATTCTGCGTCATGCAGCTTATGATTTTAAAGAACTATCCGATGTTCTAATAAATAGAGGCGAATGGTAAAATTGGACTAAATTTGTCTTTCGTCAGGGCGCAATACGGTCGGATTTCGCCTGGCTGCCGATCTGCGTAATTTTTAACCATGCACTGCTGCCGGTTGCATGCAGGCAGCGATTATTTTATTCATCCCTGTGCTGCCGTTGCGCAATTCGCGGGCAACGGCCAAAGTTCAGGTGAATTACAATGTCTTCGTCGGTTGTTGCAGGAACCGTTCCTTCCGGATCGGGGTCGTGGTTTTCGCATTTTAAGGCTACGCTTGCGCTCGGAATTCCGCTCATCGGTGCGCAGCTCGCACAGCTTGGCATCCATACAACGGATATGGTCATCGTCGGCCAGCTTGGAGCCGAGAAGCTGGCGGCCATGGTGTTGGCCGGGCAGTTCTTTTTCGTCGTCTTCATTTTCGGCTCCGGCTTTTCCGTCGCCGTCGTGCCGATGGTAGCGCAGGCTTACGGGCAGGGCGATGCAACGTCCGCGCGCCGATCGCTGCGCATGGGCATGTGGGTGGCGATCGCCTATTGGCTGCTGGCTCTCCCGATCTTCATGAATGCCGAGCGCATTTTGCTCGCGCTTGGGCAAAACCCTGACGTGGCCGCATTGACAGGTCATTATCTTGCCATCGCCAAATTCGGCCTGCTACCGGCATTGCTGTTTTATGTGCTGCGCGGGCTTGTCAGCGCTATCGGCCGAGCTGGCGTCATTCTTTATGTAACCATCATCATGCTCGTCATGAATGGTATATTGGCTTACGCGCTCGTGTTCGGCCATTTCGGCCTGCCGGCCATGGGCATGAATGGCGCGGCCGTCGTTGCCGTCATCGTCAACGCTTTCAGCTTCATCTTCATCGTCGCTTATGTGCAGACGCGTGACGAAACGAAGAAATACGAGCTCTTCGTGCGCTTCTGGCGACCGGATTGGCATGCGCTTTTCGAAGTGCTGCGTCTTGGACTGCCGATCAGCATCACCATTCTTGCCGAAGTGACGCTGTTTGCTGCAGCCTCCATTTTGATGGGGCAGATCGGCACCGTGCAGCTTGCGGCGCATGGTATTGCCCTGCAGCTTGCCTCCATCGCCTTCATGATTCCGCTCGGTCTTTCCCAGGCGGCGACGGTTCGCGTGGGCGTGGCGCGGGGGCAGGGGGATTTCAAGAACCTCATCCGCGCCTCGATCATGATTTATGCCATTGCCTGCGGCATCGCCATTTGCGGCGGCATCCTGTTTGCGGCCGTGCCGGAATTCCTGGCGAAATGGTTCCTGGATGCGAAATTGCCCGAGGCGGCGGAAGTGCTTGCCTATGCCAGCAGTCTGGTGGTGATTGCCGGCATCTTCCAGCTGGTGGATGGTATTCAGGCGGTCACGGCGGGCCTGCTGCGCGGGTTGAAGGATGCACGCATACCGGCGATGCTGGCACTGATTTCCTATTGGCCGATCGGCCTGGCGCTTGCCTGGACCATGGCCTTTCCGCTCGGTTTCGGCGGACGCGGCGTCTGGTTCGGCTTCGTGATCGGTCTTTCGACGGCTGCCGTTCTTCTCACCATCCGCTTCGTGTTGCTTGTGAAGCGTGAAATGAAAACGGCCCGCTGAGAAGCGGGCCGTATGTAACTTCCGGGTTGGAAAAGTATCAGCGCTCGGCGAGCGCTGCCTCACCCTTCTTTTCACGCAGCAGGTTGACGAAGCGGCGGAAGAGATAGTGGCTGTCCTGCGGGCCCGGCGATGCTTCCGGATGGTGCTGGACGGAGAAGACCGGCTTGCCGGTGATGCGCAGGCCGCAATTGGTGCCATCGAACAGCGAGATATGGGTTTCCTCGACGCCCTCGGGCAGCGACTTGGTATCGACCGCAAAGCCGTGGTTCATCGAAACGATTTCAACCTTGCCGGTCGTGAAGTCCTTCACCGGGTGGTTCGCGCCGTGATGGCCCTGATGCATCTTCTCGGTCTTTGCGCCCACGGCAAGACCGAGCATCTGGTGACCGAGGCAAATGCCGAAGATCGGCAGGTCGGTCTTGATGAGGTTCTGGATGACGGGAACGGCATATTCGCCCGTCGCAGCCGGGTCTCCCGGACCGTTGGAGAGGAACACGCCATCCGGCTTCAGCGCCATGATGTCTTCCGCAGACGTCTGCGCCGGAACGACCGTAACCTTGCAGTCCAAACCGGCAAAGAGGCGCAGGATGTTGCGCTTGACGCCGAAATCGACACAGACGACGTGGTACTTCGCATCGGCTTCGCCGAGCGTGCCGTAACCCTTGTTCCATACCCATGGCGTTTCCGTCCAGGTGGAGGACTGGCCGGATGTCGCTTCGATCGCGAGATCGAGGCCGACGAGACCGCTCCATGCCTTGGCTTCCGCCTTCAGCGCCTCGATGTCGAAAACGCCGTTCGGATCATGGGCGATGACCGCGTTCGGCGCACCGTTTTCGCGGATCCAGGCCGTCAGCGCGCGGGTGTCGATGCCGCAGAGGCCGATAACGCCGCGGGCCTTCAGCCAGGCATCCAGATGCTTGACGGCGCGGAAATTCGAAGGGTCGGTGATATCGGCCTTGAAGATGACGCCGACGGCGCCGCGGCGGGCGGCGGGTGTGAGGTCTTCAATGTCTTCGTCATTGGCCCCCACATTGCCGATATGCGGGAAGGTGAAGGTAACGATCTGGCCAAGATAGGAAGGGTCGGTGAGGATTTCCTCGTAACCCGTCAGCGCCGTATTGAAGCAGACCTCGGCCTGAACCTTGCCGGTTGCGCCGATGCCCGTTCCTTCAATCACCGTGCCATCGGCAAGAACAAGCATTGCGGTCGGTTTGCGGGTAGTCCAGGGCGCTGTCTCGGTCATCTCGTTCCGTTTCTGCCGCTTCGCACCCCGCCTCTTGAAAGGCAGGGGGTAAGGGGCCATTTTTGTCGCAGGCTTCGTGACATAAAGGGGCGCGCGATAAAGCTCGCGTTCCGACCCTTCGTTAAAATCTCGTGCAGGTGCCGGAAAATAACGAAAGCAGCCCAAGCGGTCAACCGCAGGGCCAAGATTTACGCGGAATTAAACCACCGTATTTTCAAGGTCTTATGCATTTGATTTGCTTGAGCGTGTCTGCTCGTTTATGTCGTTTCGCAAAATGAGGTGGAAAGTTTCCGTATCAAGACGCTGCGGAAAGCGCTTTCCCAAGGAGAAGAAAAATGATGCGCGACACGTTCGCAACCGCTTTGAAGGACGCATTGAAGGGTCGTGATGCACGCCGCACCTCGACCGTGCGTCTCATCCAGACTGCCATCAAGGATCGCGATATCGCCAATCGCGGCGTGGGCAAGGACCCCGTCAGCGACGAAGATATCATGCAGATTCTGACCAAGATGGTGAAGCAGCGGGAAGAATCCGCAAATATCTATGAAGGCGCCGGCCGTCCCGAGCTTGCCGCTCAGGAGCGCGAGGAAATCGTCATCATCAAGGAATTCATGCCGGAGGAAATCCCGGCCGAGAAGGTGCGCGAACTCTGCCAAGCCGTCATCGCCGAGACCGGCGCCGCCGGCCTGCGCGACATGGGCAAGTGCATGAACGCGCTGAAGGAGCGTTATCCCGGCCAGATCGACTTCGCGAAGGCTTCCGGCGTCGTCAAGGATTTGCTGAAGTAAGTTCAGGGATCCAAGCACTTCCAGGAAAAGTGGAACCCGGTTTTCCGTCCGGAAATGGGCCAAAACAAAGAGTAAGAGTATTTTCGCGATTCGAAGATAAGCGAAAAACACTCTAAAAAGTAAAGGCAGGGCAGATGTCGGCTGCCCTGCCTTTTTTCTGTCGACAAAAACGCATTCCGGCGGATCAGAATGCTCTCAAACGCAGGCGTTTTTCGGGGGACGTGCCTGCGGGCGTCGGCAGATTTCTGCGATTTCGTTTCTTTGACTGTGGCTATGTTTTTACATCGCGCGGAGAGACTGCTCAAATTACAAAAACATAATTTTTAGTGATGATGCAGTGCCACAAATTTGCCCAAAGCAGGCGAAAGGGCTTTGCCGCCCTTAGCCTTGCCGCTTTTTTTGCTCGTGCACATAGTGGCGCAGGACGGCATTCATGCGCGTTTGATAACCCTTTCCTGTGGCCTTGAAGAAATCCACGACATCCTGATCGACGCGAATGGAAATTGACTGTTTGGGAGTAGGGAAAACCACTTCGGCCTTCGACCAATCGATATCTTCAAAGCCGGCCCAATCGGGATCATCGCGCGTGGCGCGGTCGATATCCTCGTCGGTCAGGGCGTCGACGCGCGCCCAGTCGGTCGCGCTCTTCTCGCCGCGCGCGCGCTTAGCGCGAATTTCTTCCAGGGTAGTTCGCATTATAGAGTTGTTGCTCATTTTTTCTCGCCGCGCGCGCCGATATGATCCGACATGTCTCGCCCCGCATCGTATAAACGACAGCTATGAGGCGCCCCGTGAATGGGCAAATAGCGCGTATGCGAACCTCTCCATTTTGGTCAGAAGGTAATTCGATATGAGGCTCGAACAGTGCCTCGACTGCGTCCTCGAAATCGATTCCATGCGCTGCCTACAACTGATGTCAGTTCATAGGCACTCATGCGTCGAATATGTATATACACCCGTATGTTCTTCTGTATATACACCATGTCAATGCCGCCTGTGAATAGTGGGTATTGTTTATCTCTCCATTTTGTATTGCGGCTCTTATGCGCTTATATGAAAGACTGGCCTCGAACAGGTAACCCATGCGCTTTTCCAATTCTTTCCTCGATGAGATACGCGACCGCGTGAGCATCTCCGATGTGATCGGCCGACGTGTGTCCTGGGATAAGAAGAAGACCAATACGTCGCGCGGGGATTATTGGGCCTGCTGCCCGTTCCATGGCGAGAAAAGCCCGAGCTTCCATTGCGAGGATCGCAAGGGGCGCTACCATTGCTTCGGTTGCGGCGTTTCCGGCGATCACTTCCGCTTTCTGACCGAGCTTGAGGGCTTAAATTTTCCGGAGGCCGTGCAGCAGATCGCCGACATGGCCGGCATTTCCATGCCGCAGCCCGATCCGCAGGCGGAAAAGCGGGAACGCGAGCGGACCTCGCTGCAGGACGTCATGGAAATGGCGACGCTGTTCTTTCAGGATCAGCTGCAAACGGCGCTTGGCGCTCGGGCGCGGGCTTACTTGCGTGATCGTGGGCTGACCGGGCGCACCATCGAGACGTTCCGGCTGGGTTATGCGCCCGATAGCCGCAATGCGCTGAAGGAGCATCTGGCGAGCAAGGGTGTGACGAAGGAGCAGATGGAAGCCTGCGGGCTGGTGGTGCATGAGAATGTGCCCGTCTCCTATGACCGGTTCCGCGACCGGATCATGTTCCCGATCCTGTCGTCACGGGAAAAGGTGATTGCTTTCGGCGGCCGCGCCATGGCGGCGGATGCGGTGGCGAAATATCTCAATTCCAACGAGACCGAGCTCTTTCACAAGGGCAATGTTCTCTATAATTTCGCCCGCGCACGGCGCGCCTCGCAGGCGGCAGGCGGTTCGGTCATTGCCGTCGAAGGTTACATGGATGTTATCGCGCTCTATCAGGCGGGTGTGGAAAATGCCGTCGCGCCGCTCGGCACGGCGCTGACCGAAAGCCAGCTCGACCTTCTCTGGAAAATGTCACCGCAGCCGGTCCTCTGCTTCGATGGCGATGGCGCTGGCATTCGCGCCGCAAACCGTGCGGCCGATCTCGCCTTACCGCATATCAAGCCGGATCGTTCCGTCAGCTTCGCGCTTCTGCCCGATGGCAAGGACCCGGACGATCTCGTGCGGCTGGAGGGGCGTGCGCCCTTCGACCGGGTGCTTTCGGAAGCCAAGCCGCTTGCCGCGATGATCTGGAGCCGTGAGACCTCCGGCGTCACTTTCGATACGCCGGAAAAGCGCGCCCAGCTCGAAAGCCGGCTGCGGCAGATCGTGGCCGTGATCGGCGACGAGACGGTGCGCCGCTTTTACCAACAGGATATGCGCGAGAGGCTGAACGGCTTTTTCCAGCCGCGTTTTCAGCAGGGCGGAGCACAGGGCGGCAATTTCCGTCGCAATGGCGCTCAGCCGGCGGGACGCGGTTTCCAGCGCAATGCGCCGGGGCGGGGCGGGGCGATGGCCGCACCGGCCAGCAGCATTTCAGACCGGCTGGCGCAATCGGGTCTCGTCAGGGGTTACCAGACCAAGCCTTCGCTCCGGGAAAGCGTTCTCGCCATCACCATCGTCAATCATCCCGAATTGCTGCTCGAGGAATATGACGAGATCGCCGCCATCGATTACGAGAACCGCGATCTGCAGCGCCTGTGGTCGAAGGTGCTGACATATGCGGCGGAAAGTGCGGCGGATATTTCGCGGGCCGGGTTGATCGAGCGCCTGTCGCAACAGGGTTTCGAGGTGCTTCTGAAGGCGATGGATCAGCAGGTTCGCAATGCCCGCCTGTGGACGGCGACGGAGCAGGCGGCGATGGAGGATGCGCGCGAGGGATACGTGCAGGCTCTTTCCCTGCATAAGAGGACGAAATCCCTGCTCTGGCAAAAAAAGGAACTGGAGCGCGAAATCGCCGAAGCGACAGACGACGAGCGCGGCACACTTCTGGTGCGGGCGCTGGCCGAAGTTCAGCTTGAAATCGGTCGTATGGAAAATCAGGAGGCTATCATCGATGGTTTCGGGGTCATGTCCGGCCGGGTGAAGGGGCCGGCCTTCGGCCATGGCTGAGAGGCCTGGCCAAGAATTGAAAGGCGGGTGGGGTTGCCTTTTGCGGCAGGCGTCCTAAATAGGGGTTAGTCTGGTGATAACCCGCAAAATGCGGCTCTTTTTAAGAATTTCCTTGGCTGTCTCGCCCTTAAAGGCTTGACGGGGCGGGAAATAGCGGGAATCACCATTTCATGAATAGTAAAGTGGAATGAGCCTTGGCGGATAGAAATTGCATGAGCAAGCATTTCCGGGTGCACTGTCTTTGCATTCTGCCTGAGGCTGCCGTGGTTAATCGGCAATTAAAGATCACTCCGTTAGGTGTCTGACAGTGATTCGCGGCAAACGCTGGATGCTCAAGGGGCGGACGGCGATGCTGCGGAACAGGTGTTAGCGTCAGGGAAAGCGACGAGATAGATGGCAACCAAAGTCAAAGAAAACGAAGAAGCAGAAAACGAACGCGACGGTGCGACGGACGGCCCGCTTCTCGACCTTTCGGATGACGCGGTCAAGAAAATGATCAAGGCCGCCAAGAAGCGCGGCTATGTAACGATGGACGAGTTGAATTCCGTCCTGCCGTCCGAAGAGGTGACCTCCGAGCAGATCGAGGACACGATGGCGATGCTGTCCGACATGGGCATCAACGTCATCGAGGACGAGGACGCCGAGGAAGCTGCCGGCAGTGACGACGACGGCGATTCCGATGGTGAGGAATCCGAGGGCGGCGAACTCGCTCCTTCCGGCGGCACCGCGCTTGCGACCGCAAAGAAGAAAGAACCGACCGACCGCACTGACGACCCCGTGCGCATGTATCTGCGTGAGATGGGTTCCGTCGAGCTTCTGTCGCGCGAAGGCGAAATCGCCATTGCCAAGCGCATCGAGGCCGGCCGTGAAACTATGATTTCCGGCCTGTGCGAAAGCCCGCTGACGTTTCAGGCGCTGATTATCTGGCGCGACGAACTCAACGAAGGTACGACGCTGCTGCGTGAGATCATCGATCTCGAAACCACCTATTCCGGTCCGGAAGCCAAGGCGGCTCCCCAGTTCCAGAGTCCGGAAAAGATCGAGGCCGACCGCAAGGCCGCCGAAGAGAAGGAAAAGACCCGCAAGCTGCGTGCACCTTCCGGTGACGATGACGTGACGGATGTGGGTGGTGACGGCCTTCCGCCAGAAGAGGAAGAAGAGGACGACGACGAGTCCAATCTTTCGCTTGCCGCGATGGAAGCCGAACTGCGCCCGCAGGTCATGGAAACGCTCGACACCATCGCCGACACCTACAAGAAGCTGCGCAAGCTTCAGGATCAGCAGGTGGAAGCGCGTCTCGCCTGCACCGGCACCCTGTCTTCCGGCCAGGAGCGTCGGTACAAGGAACTGAAGGATCAGCTGATCACGGCCGTCAAGTCGCTGTCGCTGAACCAGAACCGTATCGACAGCCTTGTCGAGCAGCTCTACGATATTTCCAAGCGCCTGATGCAGAATGAAGGCCGGCTGCTGCGCCTTGCCGAATCCTATGGCGTCAAGCGTGACAGCTTCCTTGAGCAGTATCACGGTGCGGAACTCGATCCGAACTGGATGAAGTCGATTGCCAATCTGGCCGCCCGCGGCTGGAAGGAATTCGCTCGCGAGGAAAGCAACACGATCCGGGAAATCCGTCAGGAAATCCAGAACCTCTCCACGGAAACCGGCATTTCCATCGCCGAATTCCGCCGCATCGTTTCGATGGTGCAGAAGGGCGAGCGCGAAGCGCGGATCGCCAAGAAGGAGATGGTCGAGGCCAACCTGCGTCTGGTGATCTCGATTGCGAAGAAATACACCAATCGCGGTCTGCAGTTCCTCGATCTCATTCAGGAAGGCAATATCGGCCTGATGAAGGCGGTTGATAAGTTCGAATATCGCCGTGGTTACAAGTTCTCGACCTATGCGACCTGGTGGATCAGGCAGGCGATCACCCGTTCGATTGCCGACCAGGCCCGCACGATCCGTATTCCGGTGCATATGATCGAAACGATCAACAAGATCGTTCGCACGTCGCGCCAGATGCTGCACGAGATCGGCCGCGAACCGACCCCGGAAGAGCTGGCCGAGAAGCTCGCCATGCCGCTTGAAAAGGTGCGCAAGGTTCTGAAGATTGCCAAGGAGCCGATTTCGCTCGAAACCCCCGTGGGTGACGAAGAAGATTCGCATCTCGGTGACTTCATCGAGGATAAGAATGCGCTGCTGCCGATCGACGCCGCCATTCAGGCGAACCTGCGCGAGACGACCACCCGCGTTCTCGCTTCGCTGACGCCGCGTGAAGAACGTGTTCTGCGCATGCGTTTCGGCATCGGCATGAACACCGACCATACGTTGGAAGAAGTCGGCCAGCAGTTCTCGGTGACGCGCGAACGTATCCGCCAGATCGAGGCGAAGGCGCTGCGCAAGCTGAAGCATCCGAGCCGTTCGCGAAAGCTCCGGAGCTTCCTCGACAGCTAAGCTGTTTATTTCTTTTAAAATTGAACCCGGTCAGTCACCTCTGGCCGGGTTTTTTGTTTCCCGCACTGGCGAACTCTGCGACAAGCCCTATGTGTGAAACATATCGCTTTCCGCTTTGCCGGAAATGCTCGGTTTCGATTTGGTTCGATTGATGCAACAGGTTTCGGCAAGCAGGTGGAAAGGGAAGGGATGGGCAGTGCCCATCTCCGTGCTGCTGCATCTGGCCGTTGTCGCACTGTTCTTTTTTGAATTGCCGGAGCGGATAGCCGAACCGCAGGAGCCGGAGAGCGTCAGCGTCGAACTCGTGCCGCCGCCCGAGGAAAAAAAGGCGGAAGAGGCCCCTCCGCCGGCTGCGGCGGCGAAAGAGGAGAAACCGCAACCTTCGCCACCGCCACCCGCACCGCCAAAAGAAGAGGTGAAACCTGTTCCGCAGCCGCAGGCGACATTGCCGTCCATCTCCATGCGGCCGGAGGAGATGCGGGCAGACCCCGAAGACAAGCCCGGCAAGACGGAAGACGCGGAAAAGAGCGACGCCACAGCGGAACCAGCTAGCCAGCCGGAGAAAACGGCTGAGGAAAAGCCCGCGCCTGTTGCCGCCAACAGCGATCTCAAGGCTTCCGCCGAACAGGGGGAGATCGCGGTTTCGCCGACGAGCGAGGAGCCCCCCCTTGAGCAACCGCCTGTGCCGCAGGCGAAACCGTCTGAGGAAAAGCCCTCCGATGCAAAGGAAAACAAGCCTGCGAAACTTCCTGCGGCTAAGAGCCTGCTGTCATCGTCTCTGCTGACGCCGGCGCAGAGACGGCAGATGTTCGGGGACCTTCCTCCACGTCGTCGTATCGTGCAACTTTGCCAAGCCGAAGCGCTGGCGCAAATAAGGGAGGTTTATGCTGATACTCGCGGCATGTACGCTTTTTCCGACACGGGTGGACGCATAACTGGCAATTTGCTTGACGCTACCGGCGGTGCATTCAACGTCGACGACAGCTGGCGCGATGTCACGTTTCAATGTGAGGTGGACGTCGACAACTACGCGGTGACTGCCTTTAGAATTAAGATAGGGGATGTCATTACGCCGGCTGAAGCAGCGAAACGAGGGTTCACCGGACGGTAGAAGTAATTCCCAGGCGCCACCGGACGCGCCCACCCGAGTAAAAACAATCTTGCCCCTATCTCTGATCGCTCAAACCCGCTCCGGATCCCCCACCAATACCCCGATCCCCGCCATCAGCGCATCCTCGTCATAGGGCTTGCGGATCACCGGGACGGCGCCGAATTCATCCGGCACCATGCTGCCATCCGCATAACCGGTGGCGAACATGAACGGAATGCCACGGCGGTGAAGTTCGCGGGCGACGGGGATCGAGGTATCGGAGCCGAGATTGATGTCGAGAATGGCGACGTCAGGCACATAGCTTTTCAGCTTTTCAAGTGCCATGGCCGACGAGGTCGCGGTTTCGATTGCCTTGATGCCATTATCTTCCAGCATGTTCTCGACATCCATGGCGATCAGCATCTGGTCTTCGACGAGTAAGACTTTCAATGGCTCCTCCCGGTTATAGCGTCTGGGCTGCGGCGCAATTTCAAGTTCGGTTCGCGTGTCGGTACTTGCCGTGGCCGACGAGACGTGACGGGAGGGCAGGAAAATTTCCGCCTCCAGCCCATCCGGCAGATAGCGCATGGTGCTGCGCCCACCGAGGTCATAAGGAATACTGCGGCTGATGAGTGCCGTACCGAAACCGGCGCGCGATGGCGTCGGCAGTTTGGTCGGCAGGATTTCACGCCACTCGATCTCGCAATCGCGGTTCTCGTTGATGTCCCAGCGCACATGCAATTGCCCGCCATTTTGCGAAAGCGCGCCGTATTTGGCGGCATTCGTCGCAAGTTCGTGCAGCACCAACGCCATCACCGAGAAAGCGCGGGAATCGAGTGTGACCTGGGGGCCTTCAAGCTTCACCGTCGTTTCCGGAGAGCGATGCGGCGACAGTTCGGCCTCCAGCAGGTCGCGCAGCGCGCCGCCGCCTTCGCCGCGAATGATCTGGTCATGGGCAAAGGACAATGCCTGAATGCGGCCCTTCAGGGCGGTCACATATTCCTGCAAGGTCTTGCCCTCCTGCGAGGGATTGCCGACCAGCGATTTGATGATGGCCAGAACATTCTTGACGCGGTGGTTGAGCTCCTCGTTCAGCATGCGCTGACGCACTTCCGCGCGTTCCCTCTCGCCCGCCATCAGCTCGCTGTGATGGAATGCGACCTCGACCAGCGCAATTCTCGCCGCTTCCGCGATCTCCCGGTCGGCTTCCGACCAGGGCTGCGCCTGCAAGCGGACCGTCTCTTTCCAGATCGCAAAGCTCTTGCGCGGGGTAAGGCGGTCGCCCATCGGGCCGGTCTCATAGGATTTTTCAGGATTGCCGGCCCAGTTCAGATTTTGCACGATCTCCTTGCGGAAAAACAGCAGATAGTCGTTTTTCACCTGCGACAGCGGAATGGCGAGCATTCCAGCTGCCGTGCCGGCATAGATTTCCGCCTCCGGTATGGCCTGCGATAGCGCATGCGTCGCCCAGACCTTGCCTTCCGAAGCCGAAGCGACAAAACGCGCCAGCCTTGGAATGGCATTATGCGGCGGCGTTGCGCCATGGCCGTGCCAGTTGTTATCGACCCAGAGCCCAACGCCGTCGCAGGGCATCAGATCGGCAAAATCCTGAAAGCTGTCGACCAGCAGTTCTTCAATGTTGGCGTGATGGGCGGCAAGCTGAAGGAAGCGGTCAAGAGCGGCATGGGCATGGTTGACGGTATCGAGCCTGCGCTTCTGCTTTAGAACCTGCAAATGCATGGAGAAAAACTCTCCGAACATTTCAGCGGCGATCCGGACTGGCATCGTCAGCACGCGCGGAGAATAATGGTGGCAGGCGATCAGGCCCCATAGCGCACCGTCGACAATCACCGAAATCGACATGGAAGCCGCAACACCCATGTTGCGAAGATATTCGCAATGGATGGGCGAGACGCTGCGCAGATGCGCGAAGGACATATCGAGCGGCTCGCCGGAGGCATCGACAACCGGCAGGACGGGAACACGGGCGCCGCTGGCATCCGAGATAATGCGCAGCGTATTTTTGAGATAAAGCGCGCGGGCCTGCTGCGGAATGTCGCTGGCGGGGAAATATTGCCCGAGAAAGCTTTCCAGCTCCGGCTGCTTCGCTTCCGACAAGACCTTGCCTGCGCCATCCTCCTCGAAGCGGTAGATCATCACCCGGTCATAGCCGAGCGTCGCCTTTATCAGCCGCGTCGTTCTGGAGATCAGGCTTTCGACGCTGTCCGCTTCGCGGATGCGGTCCACCATCTTGCGCGCGGTGCCGAGCGGCTGCGTCTCGTTGCGGGAGGGTTCGAATTCGATGATCGTGGTGGATTTGTAGCGGTGGAGCGAAATGTCGAAGCCGCGACCGTCGCTCATTTCCACGGCGGGCAGCATGGCGGGACGCGTGGTTCTGCCGGTGACGGTGAGCGCATTGCGGAGATCGTGGACAAGTTTTTTGCCGAGCACCTCCTCGGCGGTTTTGCCGTTGATGTCGCCTTCGACGCCCAGCATTTCGCGGCAGTTTTCAGAATGCCGCAGCACCATGCGCATGGCGTTATCGCAGGCGATGAGGCAGCCATGCGGTTGAATATAGCCTGGGATGTGGATGGGTTCGCGGTCGCAATTGGTCAGATCGACATGATAATCACTGGGTGCCATGAATCAGTCTTTCGCACCCTGTGTCTGTCTTGGACGAGGACCATTGTGTTCGTAAAGAAAAGGGTAAGCCTGGATAATTCATTCTGACAGTGCCAACCCTTCCCCGTTTTTTGCAACTGTGACACCGGTGTTCCGTTCTGCTTTATGGGCCGTCGTCACGCTATTGTCGTATCCCTTACGTCATCGGATACAAATTGACATGCTGAAACGTTGGTATCGCCGATTTTGTTCCAGCTCAGTGAAGGAAAAAATGTGCCGCAGAGAAAAATCATCGTCGCCACCCGGGGGCAGGGACTTTATGAATTCACATCCGAGGCCAAGGCGTTCGTCAGCCACGCCGGCGTGGAAGAAGGCTTGCTGACGATCTTCGTCCGGCACACATCCTGCTCGCTGCTCATTCAGGAAAATGCCGATCCCGATGTGCGGCGCGATCTCACGGCGTTTTTCTCCCGCCTCGTCCCGCCTTCCGACGATCCCTCCATGCGCTGGATCATCCATACGCTCGAAGGTCCCGACGATATGCCCGCCCATATCAAATCAGCGCTCACCACGGTTTCCATTGGCGTACCGATCAGCGACGGCAGGCTCGTGCTCGGCACCTGGCAGGGCCTTTATCTTTTTGAACATCGTGACCAGCCGCATCGCCGCGAAATCGTGCTGCATATCTCGTCCTGAGATACGGATCCAGAGCGCCATGCTTCGCGTTAAGCACCCTGAACGCCTGCTGAACATTCGGTTCTGTTAATATTCAGGCGGGCGGGTCTAGGGTCTCGTCAATCGCCGGGGGATGTTCCCCTGTAGGCAAAGAAACAAACGGAGTGAGTTCATGTTCAGCACCTTCGCAAAAGCCGGCCTGGCTGCCCTCATCGCCCTCGGTGGAATTTCCGTTACTGCGCCAGCGGCTTCCGCAGGCTCGGACGTTCAGTTCAGGGTTCAGGTTCAGGATGGTTATGGCCATCGCCCCGGCTGGGGTCGTCCGGATCGCCCGCGCCGTGGCTGCTCGCCCTGGCTTGCGGAAGAAAAGGCAGGCCGCATGGGTCTTCGCCGCGCCCGCGTGGTTGATGTGTCGCCGCGCCGTGTCGTGGTGGCAGGCTTCGACCGTCGCGGCCGTGATCGCATCGTTTTCGCCAATGAGCGCGGTTGCCCGGTGATCCGGCGCTAACGGCGTATAGCCTTATCGATCTGCTGATACCCCCGTCCGGCGGAACGATTAAAAAATGCCCCTCGCTTGTCCAAAAAGGCAGGCGAGGGGCATTTCGTTTTGTATCATGCCAATGGCCAAACTTCGGATGGCGAAGAGCGGCACAGGAGTGCCGCCCGCCGCCGATCTTACTGCTCGAGAGCGAAAGTGACGTTGACCACCACGCTGTAGCTGTTCTCGCCCGAAGCGATCGGCACGCTGTCGGCTTCCTTCATCATCGAAGCACGCATCATGCCCGCCGGTACCGGCATCGGGCGCTGCGAGTTCTCGCTGATCTGAATGACGCGGCCAAGCTTCACGCCCGCCGCTTCCGTCAGCGTCTTCGCCTTGGCGAGAGCATCGGCGACGGCCTGCTTGCGGGCCTCGGTCACCGTCGCTTCCGGCTTGTCATTGGTGAAGGTGATGTCGCCGCCCTGGTTGATGCCGAGCTTGACGGAGGTATCGAGGATCGCGCCGAGCTTTTTAAGGTCGCGCACCCGCACGGTCAGGCCGTTGGACACCTGATAGCCGGTGATCTCGGGCGCGACATAGACGCCGTCCTTGGGTTCATAGTGCTTATAGAGCGGTTGCACCGAAAAGTTGCTGGTCTGCAGGTCGCGGTCCTCGATGGCGGCTTCTTTCAGCGCCTTCAGGACATCGGCAAGCGCCTTGGAGTTTTCCGTCAGCGCTGCCGCGGCGGTTTCCGCCTGCTTGACGACACTGAAGGAGAGGATGGCCATATCGGGCGCGATGGCCGCCTGGCCTTCGCCGGAAACACTGATGGTGGCTTCGCGTGGGGTGGTCTCCTGCGCAGAAACCTGGGCGGCGAGCGGCATCATGGCTGCTGCGGTCATTGCGGTGAGTGCGAAAAGGCGAGCCGTTTTTGTCTTCATGGTGTTTCCTCGTTGATTGAGTCCCTTTGAAGGGTATTGCCTTAGATTGTGTAGCTAATACGGCGGCGCTGCTTTGCGAAAGCATCATTGGCTTGTCGGGCTCAAAAAATTACGTTAGAGCGTGACCCACCGGATTCGAGCCATTGCGAACCGGTGCTTCGGACTGATTTTCCGAAAGGGGCCTGTAGCTCAATGGTTAGAGCCGGCGGCTCATAACCGCTTGGTTGGGGGTTCGAGTCCCTCCGGGCCCACCATTTCTTTCTTCGGACTTTGTTTTTCCATCATTTTTTCCTCTATTTGTCTCACCGGAATTCCGGCTCGATGAAAGTGGGACATTATTGCGGGCCACGTAGGTTTTGCGGCGCTCGAAACCGGCATCAATGATGCGCTTGGATTGGGCGGCTTTCGTGTAGTGCTGCGCCATCTTGGAATCAGACCAGCCGAAGATCGCCATCAACTGATGTTCGGTAGCACCTGCCTCGGCGAGGATCGTCGCAGACGCCTTTCTCAGGCCGTGCGCCGAGCATTTCGGCAAATCCGTGTCGTTGCACCACTGGCGCATCTTGTTGCCAAAGCCATCGCCGGTGAACGCCTTGCCATATTCGTTGATGAGGAATGTGGGCTGATCATGCGTGATCTGATCCATGGCCTCGCGAAGCTCGTCTGTAACGGGCAGGCTGATCGACTGCGCGTATTTTTTCGACCCTTTCTGCGGCATGAATTCGATGCGATCTCCGACCAGGTTCCGCCAACCGAGTTTGACAAGGTCTGAGCGTCTAACGCCCAAATTCAGCATCAATTCCATTGCAAGCCGAGCTGTGGAGCCGAGCGGATAGGCTGCGCGATAGCGCGCCACTTCCGCTTCACTCCACGTATGGAAACCGGGAGACTTATGGATTTTGGTGACGCCGTTCGTGGGATTGAATGTCGCCAACTCCGCGCTGATGGCCCAATTGAAGAGCGCCTTCAGGTACTTCACCAGCTTGTCGGCCGCGCCGGGAGTATCACGGCGTTTCATCTGGCTCTTCTCTATGTCGCTCTTGCGCATTTGCTTAAAGGGGTAATTCCCCACCACCTCACAGTAGCGATTGAGAACGCTCTTTTTGTCCTTCTGCGTGGCAGGCGAGTAGCTCTGGAAAGTCTTTGATTGGTAGTAGGTCTCGACCAGCCAGCGAACGGAGCCGGGCTCCAGTCTTGAAATCGGGACCGTCTTTTCACCACGATCGCCGGCCAGCACGCGATGATATTCCTCGGTAAACGCCTGGGTGACGCTGCCGGCCTCGTCCAGATAGGCGGACGTCATGCGATATTTCGGCATGCCTGGCAGGCGGAGATAGAACCGCTCATTGCCGTGCCGGTCGATATCCCGCGAGCAATACTTGAAGGGGACGCGCTGGCTACCCAACCGCGTGATCAAACGGGTTTTCGCCATCGTCTTCGTCTCCGCTCAAGCCCTGTTCTTTAATGTCGTACCAGGACGCCCGGATTTCCTCCGCATCCCAACGGCGCAGTGCGCCGATCTTCACGCCTTTCGGCATAAGGCCACGGCGAACCCAATCGTCAAAGGTGCCCGTCGAGACATCGAGAAGTTCCGCCGCACGGACGCGGCTGACTGCGACCTTGTAAATGGGGCGCGGGGCCAGCGCTTCAGCTTGTTGCTTCATGTGCCGTTCCTCACGCCCTGGAAGCAAGCGCCAAAGCCTTCTGCTTGGGCTCGACCATATTCGCCGCAAGATACTCATCCACGGCGTTTTCCGGCAGAAACAGACTTCCTCCAATCCGTACATGCCGGATTTCCTGCTTGGCGATCAGGTTTCGAATGCGAGCAACTGGCCATCCGGATCGGTCAGCGAGTTGTTTGGGTGATAAAAGCTGAGATTGCATAACTGCCCAACTCCATAGAGATAATTCGACACAAGCCAAAATGGATCATATAATGAATTCAATCGCAATAAAAATATCGCAAATGAGGGAAATTGAGTGCAGTCCGCATTCCTGGTTGAAATGGGGAAACGATTGGCAAGAATCCGAAAAGACTCGGGCTTGAACCAAATTCCCTTCGCGGAGGCGCTCGATATATCACAAAGCGCTTACACGACTTATGAGCGTGGACAACGTGAAATGCCGGCGCGTTTGCTGCGCATCCTTCATGATAAATTCAACGTCAATCCCACTTGGATGATTACCGGAGATGGCAGTCCCTACAACGCAGAGCAAAGCGATCTTCAGCGGGCTGTAGTGGGTTGCGTGGACAGATTTCTTTTGCGGGACGGCAGCCATGTTTCCGACGAAAAACGGACCCGCTTGATCCAATATCTGGTCGATTTCGCCGAGCAGCATGGCGAGTTTACAGAGGAAATTGCAGAAAAATATCTGAGGTCAGCGGTATGAATTACGACAACTATGATGAGAAAGTAATGTTCGGTGTGTATAGTCTCGCGCGCCAAAACGAAAAATTGTCGGCAGAGCGAAGATCTTTGTCAAAGAAAATTAGAATTAGGAAAACAGCTGCTCGGTTGGACAATGTAACAAGAAGATTTCACATAGCTATCGCATTGCTTGCGGTGGGCGGCACGCTCCCTATAGTCGTTCTCACCGGTCGCAGCCGAATTGAAGATCTGCCGATACTGATTTTTTGCCTTTGCCTTTGCGTGAGCGGACTTTTCACGGCCTATCCCGCTAAGAAGGTTCAAGCACGCCAGAATACGTTCCTAAGCCGTTATCGTCCTTATCTGGAATAGCCGAACTGAATGTCCCAGCTTTACCAGGTGTACATATGCCCGTTCCGATCGAGCTGACGTACACGCAATTCATAGTCGGGCATAATTGTCTCAAGTGAACGCCAAAAACGGTGCGAGTGATTGTGCTCCAAGATATGGCAGGACTCATGTGCGATTACGTAGTCCACTAACGCCATGGGCGCCATGACCAGCCGCCAATTCAGCCGTATTCTGCCATGGGCGTCGCAGCTACCCCATCTCTTCGATTGGTCCACGATCTGAATAATTGGTGTAGGTAACCCAAGGAGGTTGGCCATGACCTTCGCCCGCTTGGGAAACTGAAGCTTGGCTTTATCGCGGTACCAGAGACGAAGGCCGCTTCGAACAGAAGATCGGCGAATCGCAGGATCAACGTCCGAAGGCGCTGGGGCAATAAGCAACGCCCCTCGTGCCGTTATCCTGGTGACAAGCGTATTAGTGTCCGGGATGACCTTCAGACGATAAGGCCGCCCCAGATAGTGATAGGTCTCTCCACTGATGAATTCCCTAAGTGGCGGATTTCCCCCGAGTTCCTGATACAAGGCCTGCTTTTTTAGTACCCAAGGCCCTTTTTTCCGAACCAATTCAGTTATGTCGGTGTCATTCACGTCAAAAGGAGCCAAAACGCGCACTCCATCATAGCCAACCGAGATCGCGACCGTCTTGCGTCGCGCCGTCCGTTCCACCGCATAAACGATGCGTTCCCCGCCAAAGTCGAGGATTTGCGTACCGGACGAAGTCATCTCGATAGTCTCGCCCTGGCAACATCCATGATCATAGCCGTGACCGACTCGACTCTTGCTGCGTCCAAGCCCTGTGCTCTCAATTTTTCTTTGATGCCGCGCCTCATCTGGCGCTGCACATCCTCTTTCAACTGCCAATCTACGACAGTTGCATAGCCTTCGAGCGCTCCCGCCAATTCTGATGCGGCATCGGGGCTCGCCTTTCCGTCAAGCGCCGCATCGATGAAAGGAAATATCGCGCCGGCCGTTCCTGACAAACCATGGCTAGCAGACGTCGTTCCAGCCCGAACAGTTGCCACCCGGTCGACAATATCCTGTAAGCGACTAAGCGCACTAGCGGCGGAGACTCTTGCTTCGCGCCGCTCATTAACGATCCGCTCGACTTGCTCCCAAATAGACGCGTAGGCCGTCGGGTTTTCATCTCGGTGAACGTGAATTTCATGCCGGATCGCATGCTCGATTTCCGCGGCTTTCGCCTCAGCGGAAGTCAGCATATCAAGGTGCTGCTTAAATGCGGGATCAAGAATATCTTGCGGCGCAAGCAATTGCTCCACACCGTCGCTCGATAGATAACGTGTGACGATCTCGCCAACTTTCGCGCCATAAGGCTTGGCATCGAATCTTTCTTCACGGTACCGCCGACCAGCGACGGCGCGCAGGCGGGCCAGCCACTTCAAATCAGAGGCGTAGGGCTCCTCCAGCGCTTTCGGGTTGGGCAGGATCATGTCCATCGCCTCGCTGAAGCGCTGGAAGTCGAGTTCGAATTTGGCCCGCACATCGTCTTGCTCCAACTGAGCGAGGCAGGCCTCCTCATCCTGTCTATCGATGCCCTCAAAGAGGCGCATGGCCGCGCGGTGACGACTTTCGAGCAACTGCACCTTATCGCTAAACGAACGCATCGCGTTTAGCACGCCATCTTCTTCTGAAAACAGGTCGAGCGCGGCGCTGATGCGGCGGTTGTCGCCCCAGTAATCGACGACCAGGCCATATGTCTTCCCGTCCGCCGTGCGATTCACGCGGGCGATGGCTTGTAAAAGCGTGTGTTCGCGCAAGGGCGCGTCGAGATAAAGCACCTGCTCGACCGGTGCATCGAAGCCCGTTAACAGCATATCGCAGACGACCAGGATCTTGAGCGGATCATTGGGCCTCTTGAACCGGGCGATTCGATCGTCGCGATCCCGCTTCGAAAGGTGATGCGCTTGCAGCCGCGCACTATCGCTGTTGGAGTTGGACATGATCAGCGCGCACTCGGGCGCGCCGAGCTTACGCAACGTCTCGACATAGCTGACCGCTACGTCGCGGCTGATCGTCACGACCTGAGCCTTGAAGCCGTTGGGCTCGATGACGGTGCGGTAGTGGTCGAGTAAATCGTTTGCGATGGCGTCAATACGGACCTGAGCGCCAGCCAGCTTCTCTTGTAGCCGCGAACCCCGTTTGAGTTTTGCGAATTCGTCGTCGCTCAGTTCGGGAAATGCCTCACGGACAGCCCTTTCCAGGTCCCGTCCCTCGATCCGCAATCGGGCGTCCCGCATCTCATAAAAGATCGGCACCGTCGCGCCGTCTTTCACGGCCTGGTCGATCAGATAGCGGTGCAGATAGTCGCCGAACACCTCACGGGTACTGCGGTCCTTCTTGTCGATGGGCGTGCCGGTGAAAGCGAGCATGCAGGCATTGGGCAGGCCGGCGCGCATCCGGGCGGCTAGCGCGCCATATTGAGTCCGGTGGGCTTCGTCCACCATAACGAACACGTTCTCAGCTTCGGAGATCACCGAGGACCGCTTCGGCACAGCGCTGTGGAACTTGTGGACGGTGGTCAGCACAGTGGTTCCCGCGCCACCCGAGAGCGCTTCGCGCAAGGTCTCTCCGCTGGTTGCCTGAATGGGGTTCGGGAACCCCGAACGCTTGAACTGGGCGGAGATCTGATCATCGAGATCAGTGCGATCGGTGACGATGACCAGCGTCGGATTTTCAGCCTCCGGCAAACGACGCAACTTAGTCGCTAGAAACACCATGGTCAGCGACTTTCCGGAGCCTTGGGTGTGGTGGATCACGCCACCGCGTCGCTTCGGGTCCTGAGCGGATCGAATACGGTCGATGGCCTTGCCGACAGCGACGAACTGCTGATAGCGCGCTAGCTTTTTGATGCGTCGCCCGTCGATCGTCTCGAAGATCACGAAATTTCGCACAAGATCGAGCAGGTTGACAGGATTTAATAGTCCAGCGAGTAGAATGTCTTGGCCGGTTGGCGTGCGCCCCAGCTGAGAGGCGAGTGTATCGAGTGACAGCGGATAGGCGTCCTTCCATTCCGCCCAATGTCTGGTCGGTGTCTGGGTGGTGCCGTACTTTGCCACGTCACGGGCAAGGGCGATCGAGATTTGTGCGGTTTCAAACAACCGCGTCGCGCCGAGTCCGGAAAACTCGTCCCGACCTTCGTATCGGCGAAACTGGCGAATGGCTTCTCCGATTGGGTCGGCCAGCGCCGGCGATTTGCATTCGATGACGGCTAGCGGCAAGCCGTTTACATAAACGATAATGTCAGGGACGATATCCTGTCGCGGCCCTTTGATCGTCACCTGTCGGGCAAACTCGAAGCTATTGGCGGTTACGTTGTCGAAGTCAAAGAACCGCACCGTGCGGTCTTGTCGACGTTCTTTCTCTGTATGAGCTGCATTCACGCCGTATGAGAGCGCGGTGTGGGCTTTCTCGTTGGCCTCCATCAGGTCAACAGCGGCGATACGTGTGATCGATGTGACCACCCGGCGCACCCCATCATTGTCAAGCCAAGGATTAAGGCGGATGAGACATTCGGCGAGCCGGTTGGTTAGCACCGGCTCGGTGGTTAGACCACCGCGCAATTCGCGCACGTCGTCACCGGTCAGGAACCGATAGTCGAACAGGACGCGCAACAGCTCTGCTGCCGGTTCCTCAACCCATTCAATTTCCAGTCTGTCGGTGGCCGCGCTCATGCCGCGCGCTCGGGCTTTTCGCGATGCCTTGCGATCATGCTTTCGGGCAGGCGAAGGCGACCTGAGAGGAGTTCTTGGGCAAGTGCGGCATGAGTTCTCCTTAATTCACTGAGAACGTCTTGCTCATGTTCAATTTGCAAATCAAAGGAAGCGCCGATTTCGCCGATCGTTTTCTGTTCGGGTAGCGGCGGCAGAAGAATTTGAAGTGATTTAAATGTTCCCATGTATATGTCTGGCAGCACGCTACCCGCGACCAGTCGCGACCACTCACGCGACATATGTCGGAATACCTGTTGCAAATAGTAAGGATCGAGCTTCGCCCCGCAAATCCAGTTCGCAAAGTGTTGGCTAGTACACATCTCACGTCCCATTACAGACGCGAGGCCGACATTTGCGGTTCTCTGAAGAACCACAGTTCCGGCAGGCAGCATTCTTGCCGATGAGTTGGCCAACCCTTTTGGCCCAATCTTTTCCGCTGTCTCCGAAATAGTCAGCTTTCCAAGCGCACCAGCATCTTGCAACGAAATCCAGGGAATCGAGCCATCCCAATATGAAGGCTCCTTTCGATCGGGCGTGTGTCCGCTTTCGAGCTTGGCCACTTTCGTTAGGGTCACAAGTTGCCAGTCGCTCGGAATATGGATGACGCCTTCGGCCACGCGGCCCAGTACCCAGCGCGTGGGAATAGGCTGCATGGGTGCTTTGCCGCGACGAACGCCCCGCGTAAGAAGTTCGCGCATGACCGCCCGTTTGGCCTCGCCAATCGCGGTGATCGACGCTTCGCGCACCGTCATGGCGTCTTCCACTATGCCTAAGACCTCGGCAATCGCGCGCTGCTCGGCGAGCGGGGGAAGCGCAAATCGAAATGCCTTCAGATCGCCGAATGAAATCGACTTCCGCCGGTTCACTCCCCCATTGCTGTAAGGATCAAATCGGCCGGAGAGCGCAAACCGCTTCAGGCAGCGGAACAGATAGTCACCACAAACGAGGGCCGAAGAGGCTTCAAAGACCGTATACATTGGGCTAATCAGCCCATGCTCGAAATCCTTCAGCAATGCAATTGACCCCTCATCAAGATGGATCGTTGCATATGCAAACTGCCCCTTCCTCACGATTTTGTAATTGGAAGTGTCCTCACTATGGACGGACCGCGAGAAATACTCGCTCGACCGGACAAAGCCGTTATGCTTCGTCACACTCAAAACAGGAATGTCAGCGGAATCGCGATTTCTTTGAGAGATTTCGCGGGCGATTTGCCCAATTCGAAGTTCCTGCCAGCCTGGCGGGATACTAGACTGCATAGCCCATCTCCTTCAGAAGGGCATTCATACGCGCTGCAGCCTCATCCCGCGCCTTTTCGGCAATCCATAGCTTTTCCAACTCGACTTTCACATCAATCGGCTTTTCCGGCTCCAGCGTATCGATGTAACGGGAGATGTTGAGATTGAAGTCATTCTCCTCGATTTCCTTCAAATCAACGACGCGAAAGAACCGATTGGTCGGTTCGCAAATGGCTTTGCGATGGTTCAGTTCCTGGACGCCCTTAGCCTTCTCGTAAAACGCCCCTTTATCGCCCCATGCCTGAAAGGCGTCGACGATGCGGGTGATGTTGCTCTCTCCCAAGGCATTCTTCTTGGCCCGCTCTTCGAATTCTTTCGCTGCGTGAATGAACAACACCTTGCCCTCACGCGCCTTCGGCTTGTCCTTGTTAAGGATGAGAACGGTCGCAGGGATACCGGTGCCAGCAAATAGGTTTTCCGGTAGGCCGATGATCGCCTCCAATAGGTTGGCTCTCAGCAACCCTTCCCGGATGCGCCCATCGCCCGAGCCCCGAAAAAGCACACCATGCGGCATGACCACGCCGCAGACACCCTTGGACGAGAGGGTTGCCACCATATGTTGAACGAAAGCCATGTCGCCCATGTTCTTCGGCGGAATGCCGTAGATGAAGCGATTAAATCCTGTCTTTTCGTTCTCGCCGGACACGTCGTCCGCGCCCCAACCATCGAGTGAGAAAGGCGGATTGGCGATAACGCGGTCATAGAGGATCAGGTTGCCGTCGGCATCGAGAAGGCGCGGATTGCGGATGGTGTCGCCCTTTTCTATCCTAGCGTCGCGAAGCCCGTGTAAGAGAAGGTTCATCTTGGCGATGGCCCAAGTGCCGAGGTTCTTCTCCTGTCCGTGCAGCGTCACGTTCACCGGCTGTCCCAAGCGTTTGCCTTCGATGTCGGCGATGTGGCGCGCGCTTTCGATCAACATGCCGCCCGAACCACAGGTGGGGTCACTGATGCGCATACCCGGCTTGGGATCAAGCAATTCGACGATCAGGCGCACAACATGATGCGGCGTGTAAAACTCGCCGCCCTTCTTGCCCGCGTCATCGGCGAACTTGTCGATCAGATATTCATAGGCGCGCCCAAGCATGTCCGGCTCGGAAAGGGAGGCGTTCGAAAGGTCAATGCGTGAGAAATGATCGATCAGTCGTGCGAGCACGCCTTCACGGTTCTTTGCATCGCCAAGGCGCGATTCTGAATTGAAGTCGATATTGGCGAGCACGCCCTCAATCGACGGATTGTAGTCCTCGATTGCTGCGCAGGCCTTGTTGAGCTGGTCGCCGATGCCAGTCGTCAGCTTCTTCAATTCTGCCCAGCGCGCCCGTTCGGGTAGGAAGAACTCATGCTCGTCCGGGTCGCTATAGGCAATTTCCGGGCTAAGACCGTTTCGGATGCACTCCTGAGCTTCCTCCTCGAAGCGATCGGAGAGGCGCTTTAAGAAGAGAAAGCCGAAAATGTAAATCTTGTAGTCCGAGCTGTCGATCGATCCGCGAAGAATGTCGGCGGATCGCCACAAATGATTATAAAGCTCGTCCAGCGTAAGTTTGGCCATAGTTCTTCTCATAGTTGTTTGTTGGTGCCGAAGAGGCGCGCGTCGATCAAACGACGGGCAAGAGCGCGACGGATTTCTGCTGCGTCTATGGCGGTGCGATAAGCGGTTTGGGTGTCTGTGACGAGAGCGGCAATTCGCTGCTGCTCATCGACAGGCGGCAAATCGATCTCGATTTTTGCAAGGTCTTTCGGTGACAGCGACAAGAGCGTCGTCGCTCCTCTGCGCAGCACTTCTATCTTTGGGCGGAAGACGTCACTTGAAAGGATGGCAAAAAGGGCTCCCCCCACGGTGGGGGGCTTGGGTCTTATAACGATGACGTTGCCACTGGCGACAGCGCCTGCGGTTTCGCTGCCGACAAGTCCGAATTTCAACAACGTACCTCGGCCCGTGACCAAGACATCGTCTTCCCGAACCGCATAACTGACAGCGCGATTGCGGTCATGGAAGCCGACGGCATCCAACCGCTCTATAGGGGAAACGGCGCCGTCTTGGAGATCACGCACGCCAATCACCGGCAGCTTATCACCAGGGCGCTCAATCGTCTCCTCCCGGGAGACACCGACACCGGCAAACACTTCAGCCACATCCGACAATCGATACGGAGAGAGGCGGTCTTCTTCTATCTTTTCCATGCCAGCAACGTGCCACAAATTCAGATCGCGGTCAATACGATCGCATTTTGTAGCCAGTTACGGAGCTTAATTATCAGATTTCGGCTTGCAAACTGATTTTGAGTCTGCCATATAGGGATAGTCAGGCCGAAAAACCTGACTCAACTTAACTTTATGGAGAAAAATATATGCATACACGCGCCGAGCCGAGCCGGCTCTCACTCACCGAAGCAGACGCAGCCCTCATCAAGGGGATGATTCGCCGAGGCGACCGCCATCACGACATCGCTGCATTTTTTGGCGTAAATCAGGGGCGTATTGCCGAGATCAAGGACGGATCACGGTTCTTAGACGTTCAGTCTGCCGACCCTGACGAGCTTCCGCCGGAGGGGCCGTATCTGACGCCGAAGGTGACTTGGATGGAAAACCGGCTGCGCTAACAACCGGTTTCCAAAGACCAGGGCCGAAGCCCGCTAGTCGTGACTTGAACACTCGCGAAACTAGCTGGCCCTGTTTCAAAAATCAATGACCTGACGCTTCGGGCAGGTCATATTTCTGAGAAAGATCGCCAGAATGGCAGACTATCGTATTGATTGCATTAACAAGCCTGACCGCAACAGCACCCATGAGCACATCACTCATGTTGGTGGGCCGAAGCCTGATGGCTCCGGGCGGTGGCGCGATACCGTCCCGAATGTTGTCGGATTCATCGAGGGTAACACCCACCGTTTCTACACCAAGGAAAACGGGGTTGTGGCTTGGGTTCATGTGCGCGTGAGCCCCAGCGGACGCAAGTACCTTCAGACTCAGGCAGACGGGTACTGGAGCAATAACCTGCTCGCTCTCCAGGAGTGCGGCTAATCCGTCAAGACAGAAGCCTCGCGCCATAGATCGTGGGGCTTCTGTCGCCTGGCAGCAGACACGCGGCGGCGGCGGCGGCGCAGCGTGTCTCTTCAGAACCGGCATTGGTCCGACAGACATCATATTTCAGGAGAGAGCATGCGAAACATTATCCTCGCAACGATCTGTGCTGCATCTTTGGCGACTAGCGCCAATGCAGAACAACGGACCACCGTTGCAGGTCTAGTAAATGGCGCTGTCGAGTTATGTCGACAGGAGGCTATCGCGGAAGGGAAGTTTGCCGCGAAGACGGAGGCGCCGCTCATCGACGCGTGTATGGCAAGAGAAAAGTTCAAGCTCAGGCCGGAATGCGAAGAAGGGGAGCGAGATGGCTCCTGCTATTCCAGAAGCTTCTGGTCTTCGCTCGGCTTCTAAAAGCAGGCAGAGTCGAACCACGGACAACTCAGCCGCAAACGATGAGATTTCAACCCATTCCGGTGGGTTGAAAAAGCGGATATTCTAGCCCCAATCATCCCATTTATGGGGCCGTCATCTGGGGCGTTCGGTCCTCAGGTCTTCACCGTCGGAGATCAGGTCATACCTCGCTGGAAGAAGCCTACAAAGGACGAGATATTAGCGAACCGGCGTGAAATTGCCGAGCGCGCGCGCACTGGCGATCTACGCTTGCCTGATGCCTTGGTTCAGATCCGGAAAGGCTTGGGCATGACGCAAGCCGAATTTGCCGGAATGCTTTTCCTGCAAAAGCGGCAAATCGCTGAGATTGAAGCTGGAAAGGCAAATCCGACGCTTGTCACCTTGCAGAAGATTGGCAGGCTATTCGGTTTCGAAGTTGGCTTTGTCCCTCGAAACCCCGATCTGCCGAAGTAGCCCCGGACAAACTGAAACTCGTCTTCGCGGCATATGCAAACCGCCTATTTTTTTGGGCGTAGAGAATCTATGGACCGCCAGGCCGTGTCTGACGGACGGCGGCATTCCCAAAATCGCCAGCCATTTACGTGGTTGCCTGTGATGCTGTAGGCGGCTTCAGAGGGGCTATTCTGCACCCTCCCATTCTCATCAACCCAAACACCGCCCTTAATCGCCCCTGTATATGTCTGTCCTTTATACGTTGCACGGAATTGCGTCCCTTCGGGGAACTCGGCACCCTTGTAAACAAGCGCTCCAAGGTTCTCGGTGACGTTTTCAGAACTCTTTTGCTCGCCGAGACTCAACAGATGCCTGAGGACGTCATTGTAAGTCATTTCCTCTGTTTCACGCCGAATGGTGAGGGCCTTGTAGACTTCAAAGTCCACGTCGATAGTAGCCATTATTGCCTCCTGTTTTCACTTTAAGCAAAAATAGTAGTTTTAAGAGGAAAAATCAAGGCTGCTCTTTGCCTCGATGCTCTGAAGCTATGTCTGGTTTTACGAGGTTTCACCGCAAGCCGGTCGCGTGCGCTGCGACCGGGGCTGCAACTCAATATTTGGGCTATGTCGGCGGAGATGGTTGGCGCTGTTGAGTTAGATGCTCAGGGCCACGAGTTTGGCACGGTCTGCGATCAAAGCCGCGACGTAATTTAACGTCGCAGAATCTGCGGCAAGTGGGGACATATTTTCTGATAATCGGGGAATCGCGTCCCCTGTGGCATCAGTTACTTCTTTCACCCGACGGCGTACTAAGAGTAAGCCGACACCTGTCTCCTTCGAGAAAGCCTGCCAACCATTAGCGTCCATGTCGGCAAGCGTTGCGCGCTTGCCGATCCTCATAGCCATTTTCGGTGAAAGATCTGGATAGGTCACCGTGGAGAGCAGGTCGTACAACGGAGCCATTCTCGGCCCCTGGTCGTCATATAGAATTGAGAAGTTCTTTCCGTGGGCGTCTGCGTTTCCGACAATGAGGTTGAAAATCGCAGCGTCCAAGAGCTTTGCGATGTCCGTGCTCGGCCGTTCAGAGACGCGACGCAACAGCTCGAAGCAATCCTTAAAGGTCGGCCCGCCCTCGCTGGCATACTTCGTTTCAGGCGGCACACCAAGTGCTTGGCAGAAGTCCTCCTGGTGAATGCGGCGAACCACACCATCGGCGTCGCGAAAACGATCATAGCGCTCGACCAGGAGAAATGGGCGCCCATTCGCGGACCTTGCTTCAACCGGTGCGACATCGAGGCCGATCGCTGCAGCGAGTTTCATCACGAAGGCTTCGTTTTCAGTTGTTCCTGGGAAGCGCGCGATTGGCGGTTTCAGAATGTGCGTTGTTGCTTGGCCGGGAACTGGAAGGGCGAGCTGGCCGTCTATCAAAACAAGCGGCACTTTAGATTGCGCACCGGCGAGCGATAGCCTCAGGCCTTCTTGGCCTGCCAATAGCGGCCGTGTTGGAAGTGCGTCGAGTATCCGAACAATCTCGGCATCGTCCAGATATGCCGGTTGCTGGCCCGTGATCGGTCCTGTCGCTACCGGCTCCTGATCTTCTGGCAAAAGCTGAAGGGCACCGGCGACGTCGCCGCCCAGGCGATCGAGAAGCGCGAAGTCGTTCGCAGGTGAAACTCCCAATGCTTGCGCCGCAACAAGGCGTTGGCTTTCCTCGGGCAACAAGCCGCCGAAAAATGGTCGGCATTCACGGCGAGAAAAACGCTCCGGGCGCTTTGGGAGGGAGGCAGAAAGCGGAAGAGCCTTTTCGTCATCAAGCCAAGCTCCGGTGTAGGCAAAGCCGATATCGCCATGTCTGTCTTGGGTGAATTGCCCGACAATGCGACCATCCCACCAGACATTGAGAACCCTTACCGTCATTTTCTACGTTCCCCAGGTGCCAAAATATCGATGGAACAACCGAGCGTTCGCAGAACCTGCAAGACTTTTCCAATCTGTGCTGTCGGCTTGCCTGCTTCGAGATCGACGATAAACCGGAGGCCTACGCCCGAAACGCCGGCAAGCTCATCCTGCCGCAAGTTTTGCTCCTTGCGTGTGCTGCGGACCAGGGCGCCGATATCGGCTGGACTTCTGACTTGTTTTGCCATTTTATTTCCCGATCGGGAAAATAGCACCATACCAGTCGCCTTGTCGAGAGAAATTTCCCGATCGGGAAAATCAATGCGGAAAGGTGGTTATTGATGAAAAAATTTCCTGAGCGGGAATATCACTCGAAGCTCAACTGGCAAACCGACCTTCGGCAGATTGGGAGTTGTCGCCCCGCTAATTGGAAGTCTCAACGATACCGATCAAGCGCCTTGCATACCAACTACACCATCGGGTTCCTGTCCAGCTTGCCGCGATATGCCGGATGCCGGTGCGACACGATCGCGTCAAGCCGCTGTCGTTGTGCCGGAGCTGGCGCAATTCACCTCGATTCATCCACCGGGCACGCCATGGGCCCTGTTTGGAAATACGGCTCGATGATGCCGGCGCGGCGATCATGATCGCTCGCAGAATGAGGAACAGCGGCACAGGCAGACCGATGGCGAGGCTGGTTTGCGCGCCAAGCTTCTGCGCCTCGGTGAAGCGATCCCATGTCGAAACCATGCCTCGGATGCTCTCGATTCCGGAATAGCCGGCATTTCTCCAAGCCTTGAAGCTGTCGAGCAGGACGCCTGCCGCAATGGTGGGGTCGGTAAGGGCGAGAGCAGACGCGGCAAGGAGGGCAGCCCCCACAGCTAAGCCCGACGCGCTGCGGATGCGGCCCTGGGTGTCTCCCGCCAAGGTCAGCAGCGCAAACCCGCAAAACATGACCAGGATCGCGGCGCGCGCGTTCTGGTAAATGGGTGGCCAGAATAACGGCGCGGTTTCCATCAGCAGGAAACCGCCTGCCACAACGGCGATGGCAAGGGCATAGCGATAGGGCTGAATGATCAAATTCATGGATCGGAACTCCGGACGGAAATGAGGATCAGTTGCGGTCGCGACCTGGCGCGGGCGATCGGGCTGTCACGTCGGCGGCGCGACCGCCTCCAGCATCGCTTCGGCTTGCTCCAGCAGGGCGAATGCTTCCGCCAGCTCGGTCGAGGCCGTGCCGCTGGAATGAGTGCCGGAGGCGAGCCAAGCGTTCATGAAGGTAGCCTGTGACGCGATGAGCGATTTCAGCGATCCTTCCAAAGCCGCTTGCCGGTTTTCGATTATGTCGGTCGAGCGTTTCTCCAGCGCCTCGAACTGCGCGGTTCCGCTGCTCAATGCGTTCATCAACGTCTCGACGTAACCCAGCAATTCGCGTTCCAGCGGCGACAGGCTCTCGGGCATCGGTGGTTTGGTGGTTTCGGTCATTCGTCAATCTCCCTGGACGATCTTCAGGCATGGCGCTTTGTCGCTCCCGGCCTGACAAGTGATCAGCTGAAGGCGGTTGACGTCCCATGTCAGGACTTTGCCGCTGCTGGTCTGGTTGACCTGCAAGCCCATCTGCCAGAGGCTGGCGCTCTGGGCGTGGTCGATCATCAGCCCCGCCCAAAACCAGCTCGCGGTGAAGCTGAGCAGGATCACCAGCAACGCGACCGCGCTCATGGTCAGGAAGAACGGCTGCACCATCGACCGAAGCCGGTTCACGTCGGCCTCGGTCGTCGCCAGTGCCTCGCTCAAGTGCTGGCGATTCACGTCCGTGAAGCTGCGGATATCGGTCTCGATTGTAGCTTGCGCGCGCTTCAAGGCTTCGCTCCAATCGGTCTCGAAGCTCGTCGAGGGCGATGGCATCGAGCCGGCTTCCGGAGCGGCTGGGCTCGCCAGCCGATCTTTCAAGCGCTCGCTCAAGGGTATTCTCTCGGGTCCAGTCTTCACGGAACAGGTCTCCTTTCAGGCGCCAGCGCTCGTCCGTCTCCGGATCGCGCACGGTGAGGTAGCTTTTGCCGGCGCGCGGCAGGTCGAACCCCGCCGCTGTCAAAGCCTCGGTCATGCTTGGGCGGTCATGGATTTCGCCGGTCTCGATGCGCTGGATGATCCAGTCATGGATCAACTCGCGGGCATCGCCGCGCCGCACGCTCTCGATGAGGCTGACGGTCTCGCGGGTGCGCTCCGGCGCCATCGGATCGTTCCAGCCGTGTTGCTTGTTCAGAACATCGCGAAGGGCGTCGTAGTGCTTCTGGTAGACGCCTTTGATAACGCCGCCTCGCGGACAATTCCACGGTAGCAACTCACCAATCTGGCTTTGCTTGTGGCCGTTGATGATGGAGGTGAGCGCCTTTGTCAGGTAGGCCAGTGGATCGACAGCGTTAAGCTTGCAGGTCTCAATGAGCGAAGCGATTGTTGCCCAGTTCTCGGCTCCGGCGTCGTGCCCGGCAAAGAGTGCGTTTTTGCGATTGAGCGCTATCGGCCGGATGGTCCGCTCGACGCTGTTGTTGTCGATCTCGATACGCCCGTCGCTCAGGAAGAGCTTCAAACCATCCCAGTATTTGGCAATGTAGGCCAAGGCCTCGCCGAGTGGCGACTTTGCCGCGACACGGGCACGGTGATGGACGAGCCAGGTCTGCATGTCGGCAACCAGTGGCGCTGAGCGTTCCTGTCGTCCGGCAAGTCGAGCCTCCGCATTAAGGCCTCGCAGCTCGGCCTCGATCCGATACAGTTCACCAATCCGCTTGACGCCGTCCTCGGCAATGGGTGCTGTGCCATTGCGGGTGATCTCCACCAGCTTGCGCCGGGCATGGGCCCAACAATAGGCAAGCTGAATGTCTGATCCGACACGGTCAGGAGCGATCAGCCTGTTATATCCGGCATAGCCATCGACCTGCAGGATACCGGAGAAGCCCTGCAATATCCGTTCCGCATGAATGCCCCCGCGACCGGGAGCGTATGTGAAGGCGACACCTGGCGGAGCACCGCCGCCCCATGGGCGATCATCCCGCGCAAGCGCCCAGAAGTATCCGGTCTTGGTTTTACGGGAGCCAGGATCGAGAACTGGGGCACCGGTCTCATCCATGAACAGCTTGGTTGAGCGCTTCAGGTCGGCAATCAGTGCATCGAAGACGGGCCGCAGTTCATAGGCTGCCCGACCGACCCAGTCGGCAAGTGTTGATCGGTCGAGATCGATCCCCTGGCGGCTCATGATCTGGGCCTGCCGATAGAGCGGAAGGTGATCGGCATACTTGGAGACGAGAACATGGGCGACGGTCGCTTCCGTCGGCAGCCCTGCCTGGATCAGCCGTGCCGGAGCTGGGGCTTGGACGACACCGTCGGTGCAGGCACGGCAGGCATATTTAGGGCGGCGGGTGACGATCACGCGGAACTGTGCCGGGATCACGTCCAGCCGTTCGGAGACATCCTCGCCAATGCAATGCAGGCAACCGCCGCAGCCACAAATCAGGCTTTCTGGCTCAATAACCTCCTCGATACGCGGGAGATGCTTCGGAAGAGAGCCACGATTGATCGCGCGCGGCTTGCTGATCCTGTTTCCAGGAGGAACGTCCGCCTCATCCTCGGCATGGATCACGGCCATAGCCGTCTCCAGGTCCTCCAGCGCCAGATCGAATTGGTCGGGATCGGTCTTCTCGGATTTGCGCCCGACGGCTGCCTGCTTGAAGGCGGCGACCAGCTTCTCAAGCCGCTCGATCCGCTCATCTTTGCGGGCGATATGCTCGTCCTTGCTGGCTATCGCGACATCCTTGGCCGCCTCGCGGGCCCGCGCCGCTATCAGCATCGCCTTCAGGGCGGCAACATCATCGGGAAGTTCGGTGGCATCAAGCATGGCCGGAAACTACCAAATCCCGAGCCGATTTGCCCTCGGAATCTGCCGTGCTGAGTCATCGTGCCGCAGCTATTCGATGGCCTCCGGTGTTCGTGTCTGGATGGCATGAACACGTCGCCAATCAAGGCCCGCAAACAGGGCCTCGAACTGGGCGTGGGTGAGCGTCATCAGGCCATCCTTGATGCCAGGCCAGGTGAATGTGTGCTCTTCCAGCCGCTTGTAGGCCATGACGATCCCGGAGCCATCCCAGTAGATCAGCTTCAACCGGTCCGCCTTGCGTGAGCGGAATACAAAGACCGTTCCGGTGAACGGGTCCTTGTGCAGCTCGTTCTTCACCAGCGCAGCCAAACCATCGTGCCCTTTGCGGAAGTCGACGGGTTTTGTCGCCACCATGATCCGTACGCGGTTCGACGGAAAGATCATGTCGCCGCCGCCAGAGCGCGGGCGATGGCAGCGATCCGGGCAGCAGACGCACCTTCCTCAAGACGGATTGTGACGGGACCGACGGCAATCTCGGCGCGCGTGGCAGCCTTTGCCGTCGGCGGCTCCGGCAATGGCGTCTCGATAACCATTGCCGCAAACTCGACAGCGTCTTCCGGCTCTGGCAACACCAACTTGCCCTGCCGCGCCAGCGTGCGCCAGGACGACAGGTGGTTGGCCTTCAGCCCATAGCGCCCCGCGACTTCATTCACTGTCACGCCCGGACGCAAGCTCTCCGAAACAATCCGCGCCTTGACTTCATCTGGCCATTGGCGATGCGCCTCACGCCTGCTCCGTCGCGCTGTGAGAACCTCCAACGTAGTCTCCATGGAGAAACTCCTTGTCTCTCATCCATGGAACGTCGATCCCAGATCAGAAGGCGGCAGACAACGTGGGAGCAGAACAACGGTTACCCAGAACCGGGGTTGGCCTCAGGATTATCGATTGTGAGAAAAGGGCTCTGTAGGAGCAACGAATGTGACGACAGTGTCAGCCATTGGTGACGACAGCCCAAGGAAAGTTCAATGTTTTCAAAGGCTGGAAAATCGTCGAATGTGACGAGCTACATTTTCTTTCAACATCAATTGCTTGGGATGTTTCGCTACTTTTCGAGCGCGCGCGTCTGTCACGTCTGAGGCGTGATCTCTGCTATGCTGGTGGCAAATTCCGGAAGTGGAATGAATGCATCTGCGTCGATCCGGCGTGCCGATGGGGCAAGCCGGATCGAGAAAAGCTTCAATGTCAGTTACAAACCCGCATACTTTCCGTATGCCAGCCGCCATCATAGGAATTGGGCACGCGGCGGTCTTCGAACCAGCAGCGGGGGCGGGGCGGCGGTGGCGGTTCGTAGTAGCGCGGGCCGTTATTGCTGTTGGCGATGGCACCGCCGATCAGGCCGCCAATGACGCCTGCGGCGAGGCCGCCGGCAATCGCTGCTCCGTCATTGTGGCGGCGGTGTTCGCGGTAGGGCGGTGGGGGTGGGCCGCCGCGGTCGTAGCCACGGTCATAGCGCGGGCGATAGGGATAGTCCTGCGCGGCAGCAGTGCCATAGGATGCAAAAATGCTGCCGGTGGCGATTAGCGCGGCAACAGTGGAAAGAATTATCTTTTTCATCGGGGCTACTCCATAAGCCTGCCTGCGGAGATAGAGGCTCATTATGCCCGGATGATGGCACGGGACGGGTGAACGGCCTGTGAACATTTCATTTCTGCACGGTTCATATTTCCCTGAACTCAGGCGGCGAAGATCGCGGCCGATGCAGGCTTTCAGCAATAAATAAGCCCGGCGGATGGCCGGGCCTTTTAGCGAAATCGACCGGTCGCGATTAGAACTTCACGCCGAGACCGACCTTGACAGTGTGCTGGTCGACATCGGTATTGATGCCGAAGATGTCCTTGTCGCTATAGTCGTTGTAGCGATATTCCAGCCTGCCGAACACATTGTCCGTGAAGGCATAGTCCAGGCCCGCGCCGACGGTGTAGCCGTTGAAGGTGGTGCTGTCCTTGCCGGCTCCGGGCGTTTCGATGAAGCCGCGTGTCGCGGTCCAGCCGGCGGTGGCATAAAGCAGGGCATGGTCGAAGGCATAACCGACACGGCCGCGAACGGAACCCTGCCAGTCGGTGCCGATCTTGACGCCAGCATAGTCATTGTCGTTCCAGTTATAATCGACATCACCTTCGATGCCGAGCACCAGATTATTGTCGAACTGGTAGTTGTAACCAACGAAGGCGCCCAGAATGCCGCCGTTGAAATCATCCGAGGCGACCGGGCCGCCCGCCGAAAAATCACCATTTGCCCAGCCCGCGCCGCCTTGAATACCAAGATAGGGGCCAGACCAGGTGAAGACCGGCAGGGTTTCCTGCGCGACCGGAGGTGCGGGCGTCTCGTAGACGGCATCCGCGGCCATTGCGGTGCTGGCCGACAGGGCCATGAGTGACGTTACGATCAGCGTTTTCATCGTTTTTCTCCCTGAGCTGACAGACATCCATAGCATAGATTAGCTGCTTTTAATATGGGCCGCGGTTCAGTGGTTCCAGGAGGCGCTCGTGTCCCCCGGCGTTGCTGCCCGTACGGCCCTGGATCGCGGCTTTTTATCGCCCCGCCATGCTGTTCTGATGCGGCGAACGTCTTCAGCCGAGTTTGGTTCCCTTCGCCGTTTGGGCAAAGGTCCGGTACGGTGGACGGTCGATGTCACGCTTGGTTGTCTTGACAGCGGGGGGAGCGACCATAGAGTTGTGGAAGACGATGCTGGCGCTTTGCGTTGGATTGCCGGCGGCATAAGCTGCGGTTGATACTGCATCATTGCGGCCTCCCGGTGAGGGGGATTGATGCGGATGGGAAGGGCATGGGAGGATGAGATCGCATGAGGCTTTATTTTAGCGGAGGAGGGGCGACGTGATTGTCGGAGCCGTTCTCAGCGCCATTCTTCTTCTCACCCTCATTGCGTTTCCGCGGCATCTCAAATCCGTTGTCATCTGCCTGCTGCTGATCTGGACGGCCACAGCCGCTTTTGTGATTTATGACTGGCGGCGCGGCAACCAGCGGCTCGACCATATCGTCGCGAGCGCGGCATTCGATTCGGTCTGCCCGGATGCGGCATTGCCGATCCGCGTCAGCTTCCGCAATGACAATGACGTCGCGGTCCAGCGGCTCACCTATACGCTTGAAGGGTTTGAACCGGCCTTCCGCGCCTCCGTTTCCTTCGATCCCTATCAGGTGAGCGAAAGGCGCATCGAGGCCGGGGAGACTTTTTCGGCCTGCCGGGCGTTCCGTATGCGCAACAATGAAAGCGTAGAGCCGCAACGGCTGGAGTGGCGCGTTACCGTCATTTCCGCAGAATTCGAATGAGCGGCTCACGCGGCTGCGGTTATCACGGCATTTTGAAAATTGTCTCGCCGAGGAGCGAAGGCGGAAGAACCGGGCATCACGGCAGATCCGGGCGGATAGGCGAATTCTCCTCCTCCGCAACGAAACCGGCTGGAACAGCCGCCGACTTGTTTTCGTCCATTTGCGATGCCATCTCCCCTCCATTCGATGAATGTCGCGGGTTGATGTTTTGCGTATTGTTCTGAAGTTTCTGAAAATAACCGCCATTGGCCTTGTCGCCCTGCCGGTTCTGGCGGGCGCACATATGGGCATCGGCCAGCTCACCGGAAATTTTCACGAAGTCATTCCTGGAGAGCTTTACCGTTCGGCCCAGCCGAGCGGCAAGGACATCGCGGCCTATGCCAAGGCTTATGGCATCAAGACGATCATCAACCTGCGCGATGAAAAGCGTGAGGGATGGTACGAGGCCGAAAGCCTTGCGGCGAAAAACAACAGTATCCGGCTTGTCGATTATCCGCTGAGTTCAAGCGAAAAGGTGTCGGTGGAGGATTCGGAAACGCTGGCGGCGGTGCTGCGCAATGCGGAAAAGCCCGTTCTCATCCATTGCGAACACGGCGCGAACCGCACCGGGCTTGCCTCCGCCATCTACGTGGCGGCCGTCGCCGGCAAGAGCGAGGCGGCCGCCGAGTTTCAGCTTTCACCCTATTACGGGCATGTGCCGATCCCCGGTATCGGTCGCTATGAAATGTACCAGTCCTGGGATGATTTCGAGGAAACCATCGGGTTTTGAGATGCCGCTGTAGATCGAGAAAGACTCTTTTACGGCGCAGAGGCGCCGTGGCTGGATGCCGGCTTAAGGCCGGCACGACGGACGGTTGGGCAACGCCTTAATAATCCCCGCCGCTTTCCCTGATCACCTTCGTCAGGCTTCCCGTCGCCGGGAAAAGCGGGATGAGGCAGGCCTGCAGCGCGTGGTAGATATCGCCCTTGCCGGGGAACAGCGTGTGGGCGGGAACCAGATCTTCCGTCAGTTCCTCATGCCAGCCACCATTCTCATGGTCGATGAAGTTGTTGGCGATCGTACTCCAGATGCGGCGGTAGCTGTCTTCATAGAAGTCGTCCGCCGGCAGGTTCTCGTTGAGGAAGTGGGCAGCGCCCGCCGCCTCGGACATGGGCCACCAGAGCTTTGCCCGCTTGTCGGGATTGTCGTTCCAGTCGAGCGTATAAAAGAAGCCGCCCTTTTCCCGATCCCAGCCGAGCGCCATGGATTGCACGAACAGCGATTTTGCGGCCACCGGCATCCAGTCATGGCGGCGTTCTCCCAGCACCCATAATTGCAGGATGAGACGCGCCCATTCCAGCCAGTGGCCGGGGGTGGAGCCGGAGGGGCGGAACATTTCGTTGCCGCGATACTCCTTATCGAGCGTCCAGTTCTCATCGAAATGCTCCGGCACGCGGAAATCCAGCTCGCCGGCGCGGCGGCGGATAACGAGATCGGCGATGCGCTCCGCCTTGCTGAGGTAGCTATTGTCGCCGGTCACCTCATAGGCGGCCATCAGCGCTTCGGTCAGGTGCATGTTGGAGTTCTGGCCGCGGTAATTCTCGATGGGCGACCAGTCGCGATGGAATTCCTCGGCGATGGCGCCGTGTTTTTCCTCCCAGAACCGGGTTTCGAGCACCTCGGTAATGTCGGCCAGCATCTTGTCTGCGAGAGGGTGGCCGACGGTTTTCGCGGAAGAGGCGGCCAGAAGCACAAAGGCATGGCCATAACCCTGCTTGGTGGCGTCCACTGGGCCGGCATCGTTCACCTGCCAGAAATAACCGCCATGTTCGCCGTCGCGATGCCTGTTCCAGAGATAGGTCATGCCGTGATCGACGATATCGCCGCAGCCTGGACGCCCGAGCAGATGGCCGATGGAGAAACAATGCACCATGCGGGCGGATGCGTGAATGCCACGCACGGGGTCGTTTGGCTGCAGCGGCGCACCCTTGGCGTCGAGATCGAAGAAGCCGCCGGCAGGATTGAGGGCACGATACTGGAAGAAATCGAAAAGTCCCTCAGCCTGTTTTGCCAGCCATTGGCGATGCCAGGGCAGTGTGTTCCAGTTGCGGCTGTTGTGATCGTCCTCGGGCATTCTCGTCCTCCATGCGGTTTCCTGCTTCGGCTTATATCCTTGCCGTATAAACCTGTCATCTGTCAGCGATATTTCGTAACGTGCTGCTACTGCGCAAAGCCATGCCTGTCCCTCGAAGATATATTGACATAAACATATCTTTATGTGACTTGACGACTTGCGATCTTGCAAATCGAAATGAGGAGTGTGCCCGTGTTTGACGATCTGTTCGGCCCTGAAGGGGCAAAGCGTGACGGCGCGGAAATTTTCAAGGCGTTGCGCGATGCCGCCAGCGAACGCATCCTCATTCTCGATGGTGCCATGGGCACGCAGATCCAGGGGCTGGGTTTTGACGAGGATCATTTTCGTGGCGATCGTTTTATCGGCTGTGCATGTCACCAGAAGGGCAATAACGACCTTCTGATCCTGACCCAGCCGGATGCCATCGAAGACATCCACTATCGCTACGCCATGGCGGGCGCGGATATTCTCGAAACCAACACGTTTTCGTCAACGCGCATCGCCCAGGCCGATTATGAGATGGAAAACGCCGTCTACGACCTCAACCGCGAGGGCGCAGCGATTGTCCGCCGCGCCGCCCAGCGCGCAGAGCGGGAAGATGGCCGCCGCCGGTTTGTGGCCGGCGCCATCGGCCCGACCAACCGCACGGCCTCGATTTCGCCTGACGTCAACAATCCCGGTTACCGCGCCGTCAGTTTCGACGATCTGCGTATCGCCTATGGCGAGCAGATCGACGGTCTGATCGATGGCGGTGCCGACATCATCCTCATCGAGACGATCTTCGATACGCTGAACGCCAAGGCAGCGATCTTCGCCTGCGAGGAGCGTTTCGAGGCCAAGGGCATCCGCCTGCCGGTGATGATCTCAGGCACGATTACCGACCTTTCCGGCCGCACGCTGTCCGGCCAGACGCCGTCTGCGTTCTGGAATTCGGTGCGCCATGCCAATCCCTTCACCATCGGGCTGAACTGCGCGCTGGGTGCGGATGCCATGCGTCCGCATCTGCAGGAATTGTCTGACGTGGCCGATACCTTCGTCTGCGCCTATCCCAATGCAGGCCTGCCGAATGAATTCGGCCAATATGACGAAACGCCTGAGATGATGGCGCGTCAAGTGCAGGGTTTTGCCCGCGACGGCCTCGTCAATATCGTCGGCGGTTGCTGTGGCTCGACGCCAGAGCACATCCGGGCGATTGCTGATGCGGTCAAGGATTACAAGCCGCGCCCGATCCCCGAGCACAAGCCCTTCATGTCGCTTTCGGGCCTTGAGCCTTTCGTGCTGACCAAAGACATTCCCTTCGTCAATGTCGGCGAACGCACCAACGTCACCGGCTCGGCCCGCTTCCGCAAGCTCATCACCGCCGGCGATTATACGGCGGCGCTGGCCGTCGCCCGCGACCAGGTGGAGAACGGCGCGCAGATCATCGACATCAACATGGATGAAGGCCTGATCGATTCCGAAAAGGCGATGGTGGAGTTCCTGAACCTCATCGCCGCCGAGCCTGATATCGCCCGCGTGCCTGTGATGATCGATAGTTCGAAGTTCGAGATCATCGAGGCCGGCCTGAAATGCGTTCAGGGCAAGTCGATCGTCAATTCGATTTCGCTGAAGGAAGGCGAGGAGAAGTTTCTCCAGCAGGCGCGGCTTGTCCACAATTACGGTGCGGCGGTCGTGGTCATGGCTTTCGATGAGGTCGGGCAGGCCGATACTTACGAGCGCAAGGTGGAAATCTGCGCGCGCGCCTACAAGCTCCTGACCGAAAAGGCGGGCCTTTCGCCGGAAGACATCATCTTCGATCCGAACGTTTTTGCTGTGGCCACGGGTATCGAGGAGCACAATAATTACGGCGTGGACTTCATCGAGGCCACCAAGACCATCCGCGAAACCATGCCGCTCACGCATATTTCAGGCGGCGTTTCCAACCTGTCCTTCTCCTTCCGTGGCAATGAGCCGGTGCGTGAGGCGATGCATGCGGTGTTCCTCTACCACGCCATCCAGGTCGGCATGGATATGGGCATCGTCAATGCCGGCCAGCTTGCGGTTTACGACAACATCGACGCGGAACTGCGCGATGCCTGCGAAGACGTGGTGCTGAACCGCCGCGACGACGCGACCGAGCGGCTGCTTGAAGTGGCCGAGCGTTTTCGAGGTACTGGTGAAAAACAGGCCAAGGTGCAGGATCTCTCCTGGCGTGAACTCCCCGTCGAGAAGCGGCTGGAACATGCGCTGGTCAACGGCATCACCGACTATATCGAGGCCGATACGGAAGAGGCGCGCCAGAAGGCGGAGCGCCCATTGCATGTCATCGAGGGGCCGCTGATGGCCGGCATGAATGTGGTCGGTGACCTGTTCGGGTCCGGCAAGATGTTCCTGCCGCAGGTGGTGAAATCCGCGCGCGTGATGAAGCAGGCGGTGGCCGTGCTGCTGCCTTACATGGAAGAGGAAAAGCGCCTGAATGGCGGGGCCGAGCGCAGCGCCGCCGGCAAGGTTTTGATGGCGACCGTGAAGGGTGACGTGCACGATATCGGCAAAAACATTGTCGGCGTCGTGCTGGCCTGCAACAATTACGAGATCATCGATCTCGGCGTCATGGTGCCGACGACGAAAATCCTCGAGACGGCGATTGCCGAAAAGGTGGATGTGATCGGCCTTTCCGGCCTCATAACCCCGTCGCTAGACGAGATGGTGCATGTGGCGGCCGAAATGGAGCGGCAGGGTTTCGACATCCCGCTCCTGATCGGCGGCGCAACAACCAGCCGCGTGCATACCGCGGTAAAAATCCATCCGCGCTACGAGCAGGGGCAGGCGATCTATGTCACCGATGCCTCGCGCGCGGTGGGCGTCGTCTCCGCACTTCTCTCGGCCGAGCAGAAGCCCGCTTATATCGACGGTATTCGCAGTGAATATGCCAAGGTGGCTGAGGCCCATGCCCGCAACGAGCGCGAAAAGCAGCGTCTGCCGCTTTCCCGCGCCCGCGAGAATGCGCACAAGATTGACTGGTCGGGCTATAGCGTCGTGAAGCCGCAATTCTTCGGCACCAAGGTATTCGAGACCTATGACCTTGAGGAGCTGTCCCGTTACATCGATTGGACGCCGTTCTTCCAGACCTGGGAGCTAAAGGGCCGCTTCCCGGCCATTCTCGATGACGAAAAACAGGGCGAGGCGGCGCGGCAGCTTTACAGCGATGCGCAGGCGATGCTGAAGAAGATCATTGAGGAGAACTGGTTCCGGCCGCGGGCGGTGATCGGCTTCTGGCCGGCCAACGCCGTGGGCGACGATATCCGCCTGTTCACGGATGAAAGCCGCGGCGAAGAGTTGGCGACCTTCTTCACGCTGCGCCAGCAGCTTTCCAAGCGCGATGGCCGCCCCAATGTGGCTCTGTCCGATTTCGTCGCGCCTGTCGATAGCGGCGTTGCCGATTATGTCGGCGGTTTCGTGGTGACGGCGGGCATCGAGGAAGTGGCGATTGCCGAGCGTTTCGAGCGGGCGAATGACGATTATTCGTCCATCCTCGTCAAGGCGCTCGCCGACCGTTTCGCGGAAGCCTTCGCCGAGCGCATGCATGAGCGAGTACGCAAGGAGTTCTGGGGTTATGCCCCGCAGGAAAACCTCAACGGCGATGAGCTGATTGGCGAGGCCTATGCCGGTATTCGCCCGGCGCCCGGCTATCCGGCCCAGCCTGACCATACCGAAAAGAAGACACTGTTTGCCCTGCTCGACGCCACCAATGCGGCGGGTGTGGAACTGACGGAAAGCTACGCCATGTGGCCCGGCTCCTCCGTCTCGGGTATATATATCGGCCATCCCGAGAGCTATTATTTCGGCGTTGCCAAGGTGGAGCGCGATCAGGTTCTCGATTATGCGCGCCGCAAGGATATGCCGGTGGAAGAGGTGGAGCGCTGGCTCGGTCCTGTCCTCAACTACGTGCCGACGAACGGCGCGGAGGAAATCGACAGCGCGGCCTGATGTTCCGGTGTGCTGCCATTCAATAAAAAAGCGCGGGTCTTGCCCGCGCTTTTTGCATTCAGTCGGTGTTTAAGACCGTAACGCCGCCAGTTCCTCTATACCGACATGGCTCTCGACCTCGCTGCCGCGCAGGTAAAGATAGAGCCCGATCGCGAAGGCGAGGACGGCGATGAAGACCAGATACCAGGCATGGGCCATCGGGTTGATCGCAAGCGCGGTCGTCACGCCAATCGGCGTCAGCCCGCCGAAGACGGCATAGGAGACGTTATAGGCGAAGGAGAGGCCGGAGAAGCGGACCGAGGCCGGGAAGGCGCGGACCATGACATAGGGCACCGCACCCGCCATGCCGACCGACAGGCCCATGACGCCATACAGCACAAACATGGTTTGAAGCGATGTGCCGGCATAGCTGTAGAAGGTGAAGGTGGCGATGCCGAAGAAAATACTGGCGCCCATGAAGAAGAGGCCGGAGCCGATGCGGTCGATCAGCGCGCCGGCGATGATGACGCCGAAGATCAGGAACAGCGTGCCGAAGCTGGTGCCGGCCAGCGCCTGCGTCGGGGTGTAACCGTAAAGCTTCTGCAGGAAGGTGGCGGTCATCAGCGTCGTGACGACGATGGCCGCTGACAGAACCCAGGTGAGCAGGGCGGAGATTATCACGCCGCGCATATGGTGCTTCAGTACCAGCCCGAGCGGCAGCTTGTCCGTCAGCGATTTCGACTTTTTCATTTCCATGAAGATCGGCGTTTCTTCCAGCCAGCGACGCAGATAAACTGCGATCAGGCCGAAAATGCCGCCGAGCAGAAAGGGTATGCGCCAGGCGTAACCGGCCACGTCTTCCGGTGTGAAGAGCGAGTTGATGGCAAAGGCGATCAGCGATCCCAGCATGATGCCGAAGGAGAGGCCGGATGTCAGAAAACCGCAGGCGAGCCCGACGCGGCGGAAGGGCACGTGTTCGGCAACGAAGGTCCATGCGCCCGGCACTTCGCCACCGATGGCAGCACCCTGCAGCATGCGCAGGATGATGAGCAGGATGGGAGCCGCCACGCCGATGGTTGCATAGGTCGGCATCAGCGCCATGCCCAGCGTCGAGAGCGCCATCAGCAGGATGGAGAAGGCAAAGACGCGCTTGCGGCCGTAACGGTCGCCATAATGCGCCAGCACGATGCCGCCCAGCGGACGGACCAGATAACCGGCGGCAAAGATGCCGAAAGTCTGGATCATCACCAGCCAGTCCGGCATTTCCGGCGGGAAGAACAGGTGGCCGATAACGGTGGCGAAAAATACGAAAATGATGAAGTCGTAAAATTCCAGCGCGCCGCCGAGGGCCGAAAGGCCAAGAGTTTTGTAATCCTGACCATTGAGGGGCCGGGCTGCCGCCGGTGTGGTGGTGGGAGACATGAGGCTGCTTCTTTTCTAAATTACGTATTACTTATGGGCATGCGGCAAGCGGGGCGCGATTTCAAGCCTAATCGACGCTCAATCGCTGAGGTATTTCGAGGGTCGATCAAGAAAGCGGCGCAGGAAACTGATGTTTTCCAGCTCGTCATAAAGGCGCTCGGTGATGCCGTCTGCGTCGAAAGAGTAAATCGTGGCCTCTGGAATGGCCAATAGCACGGGTGAATGGGTGGCGATGATTAATTGTCCGCCGCTATCGGCCGCGTTGCGGATGATCGCCGCCAGTTCTAGCTGCTTTTGCGGCGAAAGCGGGCTTTCCGGTTCGTCGAGAAAATAGAGGCCGGCGCCATGCAGCCGCTGTTGCATGATATCGAGAAATCCTTCGCCATGCGAACGCCGGTCGATGACATTGTTCCTGACGATCCTGCGAAACGTATCCGGGGTTTCTTCAGGAAAGTCTTCGCCCTTCTTGAGAGCCTTTTCCCGCTCCCAGCGAAAATCGTCCAGTGCGTCCTCGTTCTGCCGGCGGATATAACCAAGCACGTCTTCCGCGCGCATGAACATGCGGATTTTCGGATATTTCTTGCGGGCGAAATAGAAGGACTTCGCCACGGTCTCGGCATGCTGAAGGTAGAGGTCGCCGGCAACCTGGCCGTGATTGCCGATGGCATAGGCCGTCATTCCCGCTGCCAGCCCTTCCAGCAGCGTCGATTTGCCAGAGCCGTTGTTGCCGGCAAAAAAGGTGATCGGCGTCTTGAATTCGAGGCGTTCCAGATGGCGCAGCGCTGGAACGGAGAAGGGATAGTCGTCTCTTCCGTCCGGGGTCTCTTTCATGGTTACGCTATCGAGAAACAGCATGTCGCGTTCCTTGTATCTAATCCGTCATGTTCGCCGACGTTGCGCTGTGTCGCATCATCGCGGCGTTATGCTCAAAGCAATTGCGTGTGATTGCGGCTTAACGTGGGGCGCTGTTCGCGCCAATGGTTTGCGGCGTCGGCGGAGATACGTCATGCCGCATCGTTAGAAGTTCAGTTTATTATAAATTAGTGCAATTTATTCTTGGTGAAATAATCGATCAATATTAGATATAAACAATATATATCTTAAATTTAAGATGTTATAGTAAGTATAAACTTCAAATTAATTCAGTAATGCCAATTGTTGTCATTCTCGTTGTTATTGGAGAGAATGAATGAAGCATATTGTGCTTTTTTCGGTCGGGTTTCTATTTTCCGCGATATTCGTAAGCGAAACTGAGGCGCGGAAGTCCCGGTTTTTTGCCGTCCCCGGATTCGGAGGCGGCGAGACAATCGATCTCGTTTATGATCTGCCGGATAACGAGCCTTTTCTTCGCGATGGGGAAGCATTCGACATCGGTTATCTCAACAGCGGGGATAGGAGCGGTTATGTGCTGTATCGTGGCGAGCGGTACAGCAGGCTTAGCGATGCGGATATAGCCAGGCTGAAGGCGACGCTTGGTTTTGATCCGACGACAAAAGACCGCATGGAGCGGGCGGCGAGGGGCGGCGAAACGCCTTGGAACCTCGTGATTATCATAGCGGTCGCAATTGTTGGTATCTTTGTGCTTGTCCACAAGAGCATGCAGCTAGTGCGATGGATTTCACGACTGGCGACGATCTCCGCAGTTGCGGGAAGTACGCGGGAGGAGGAGACCCCCGACCCGCTGGAGGTCCGCAAGAAACAGCTGGTAAACCGTCAATGGAGCGATAGCCAGACGGATCACGCAGCGCGTATCCCGGCAGTATCGCCGGCCCATGCGTCTACCCGAGGAACCACTGCGGTCCGGACATTCGGACGCAGGAGCGCCTGAGCGGTGCAAAACCCCTAAACCTCAGGCGGTCTCAGGAGCCTGCGCTATTCGAACCGGTCGATGATGCTGATGCCGCTTTCCCTGAAGCTGTCCATGGCGGGCAGGGCGGTTGCGGCCTCGGAAAGCGTGATGTGGCGGCCGATCAGCTTTTCCGGCGCGAGCCTGCCGTTTTCGATCATCGCCAGCATGTCCTCATAACGCCACGCCTGCATGCCGTGGCTGCCATAGATCTCCAGCTCATGCGCAATCACCCGGGCCATGGGGATCGCGGGCATGGCGTGATCGGCCAGCATCAGCCCCACCTGCACGTGACGGCCGCGCCGACGCAGGTTGCTGATGGAGTTGCAGCAGGTCTGCGGGTGGCCAAGCGCATCGACAGAGACATGTGCACCGCCGCCCGTCACCTCGCGAACCGCCTCGGCAACATCGGCAACCGCGCGGCTGTTGATGGTGGCGGTCGCGCCCAGCTGCCGGGCAAGTTCGAGTTTGTCTTCGGCAATATCGATGGCGACAACCTGTGCGCCGAGGCCAGCACCGATCATGATGGCGGAAAGGCCGACACCGCCGCAGCCGTGCACCGCCAGCCACTCACCACCCTTCAGGCGTCCCTGATCGGTCACGGCTCGGAAGGAGGTGGCGAAACGACAGCCAAGGCCCGCGGCAGTGGCGTAACTCATCGATTCCGGGAGGTGGACGAGGTTCTGATCGGCAAAGTCGATGGCGACATATTCGGCGAAGGAACCCCAATGGGTGAAGCCCGGCTGGAACTGCGCTTCGCAGACCTGCTGGTTGCCGGAGCGGCACTCATGGCAATGGCCGCAGCCGGAGACGAAGGGCACGGTGACGCGGTCGCCGGTCTTGAAGCGGGTGACGTGTCTGCCGACGGCGGCGATCACACCTGCGAATTCGTGGCCGGGAACATGCGGCAGGCGGATATCCGGGTCATGCCCCATCCAGCCGTGCCAGTCGCTGCGGCAGAGGCCGGTCGCCTTCACGGCGATGACAACGCCGTTTTCTGTCGGCTCGGGATCGGGAAGCGAGGCAACAACAGGGGTTTCGCCAAAACGTTCATAGAACAGCGCACGCATAGCAGCCTCACATCTTCATTTCCGATCGATATGAGGCCTGCTTAACGTTTTCCCCTGGCGGAGGAAAGCGATTTAATCTTTGATCACCATCAGATCATTGGCCGCAAATTTCAGCGTTACTTGCTCGCCAATCGCCGGGGGCGCCGTGCTGGGATCGTTGAACATGTCGAAAGACAGGGTTGAGCCCCCGAGATCGAGACGGGTACGGATGACGGAGCCGAGGAACTGGCTGGAGGTGACGTTGCCTGATATCGCGACATCACCCTTGGCGTTCGCGCCGAGCGCCCCGGCTTCGGGGCGTAATGCCAGCGTGATCTTTTCGCCATTGGTCGCTTCCACCGGCTGGGGCAGGGTGATCTGCTGATCACCGACGCGGATGACGTTGGCAGAGGCATCCACGACGGTGGCGTCGATGAGGTTCAACGTGCCGACGAAAGAGGCGACGAAGCGGGTCGCGGGCTTGTTATAGATATCGAAGGGGGAGCCGATCTGGTCGGCGCGGCCGCCATTCATGACGACGATGCGGTCGGAAATCGACAGGGCCTCTTCCTGATCGTGGGTGACGAAAATGGTGGTGATGCCGAGTTTCTGCTGGATCTGGCGGATTTCCTCGCGCAGCGACACGCGAATCTTGGCGTCGAGCGCGGAGAGCGGTTCGTCCAGCAGAAGCACTTCCGGCTTCGGGGCGAGCGCGCGTGCGAGCGCCACGCGCTGCTGCTGGCCGCCCGACATCTGATAGGGATAACGGTCCGCCAGATGCTCCAGATGGATGAGCTGGAGCATTTCCTTCACGCGCGCATCGATCTCGGCTTTCGGTTTGCCAGCGACTTTGAGCCCGAAGGCGACGTTTTCGAAGACATTCATGTTCGGGAACAGCGCATAGGCCTGGAACACCATGCCGATATTGCGCTGATTGGGGCGCAACGCCGTCTGGTCCTTGCCGTTGATGACGATCGATCCGCCACTCGGCGTTTCGAAACCGGCGATCATGCGCAAAACGGTTGTCTTGCCGCAGCCCGATGGCCCGAGGAAGGAGACGAACTCGCCCTTTTCGATGGCCATGTTGAAATCATGCACGACCTGTACGGAGCCGAAGGATTTCTTGATGTTGCTAAGTGTCAAAAAGCTCATGAAATAGTGTCCTCAGGCCTTGGGAGGCGCGCCCTTCTGATAGCGTGAAACGAGTTGGATCAGGCCCAGGCAACCCCAGGTGATGCCGAAGGAAATCACGGCAAGTGCGGCCGGTTCATAGGCGCGGTTGGCGCCGAGCAGCTGCATGTAGGGGCCGAAGGCCGGGCGGTTCAAAAGGGCCGCCATGGTGAATTCACCGATGACGATGGCGAAGGTCAGGAAGGCGCCCGACAGCACGGCGACCAGTACATTGGGCAGAATGATGCGCGACAGGATGGTGGTCCATCCCGCGCCGAGGCTCTGCGCCGCTTCGGTCAGCGTCGCCACATCGATGGTCCTGAGACCGGTATCGACGGCGCGGTACATATAGGGCAGGGCAAGCGTCGCATAACCGAACATCAAAAGCAGGTTGGTGCCGAAACTTGTTCCCGTCAGCGGCAGCCAGCTGGAGGTGTTGTAAAGCCGGATGTAACCAAAGACGATGACGATTGCCGGGATGACCAGCGGCAGAAGCGTGATGAATTCGATATAGGGCCGCAGGCCTGGCAGTTTCAGACGCACCCAATAGGCGGTTGGCACCACCAGCAGAACCCCGAAGACGATGGTGAACAGCGCCATCACCACCGAATAGCTGAAAGTCTCCTGAAAGCGCGGATCGCCCAGCACTTTTGCATAGGCGTCGAAGGAATATTCGGCGCGCCGCATTTTTAGCGAGAAGTTGGTCATGCCGATCAGCGGCAGGGCGAAATAGAGCAGGCCGAAGACCAGCGCGCCCCAGGCGAAGAAACGCTTCATTTCAGCCACCTTTCACTGCGGGCGCGCAGCCAGATATAAAGTGCATTGGCGATGCCGGTCACGACGATCATGCCAAAGGCGAGCGCGTAACCAAGATGCGGATTGCCAAGAACGTCGCCGCGGATCTGTGCAAAAAGCAGGATCGGCACGATATTGAGCGAGGAGCCGGTCAGCGCAATAGCGGTTGCGACGGCGCCGAAGGCGTTGGCGAAAAGCAACGACATGGTCCCAAGCAGCGACGGCAAAAGGATGGGGAAAGCCACCATGCGCCAATATTGCAGGCCTGTTGCGCCGAGGATTTCCGCAGCCTCGCGCCATTCGCGTTTCAGTCCGTCCAACGCAGGTGTGATGATGAGGATCATCAGCGGTATCTGGAAAAACAGATAGGTGACGGTGAGGCCCCAGAAGGACAGGATGTTGAAACCGAGGAGCCTCAGATCGATGCCGATCTGCGTCTTGAGGAAAACGGTGAGGAGGCCGACCGGCCCGAGCGTGGCGATGAAGGCGAAGGCGAGAGGCACGCCGGCGAATTGCGAGGCAACGCCGGAAAAGGTCAGAAGCGGTCCGCGAATGCCTTGCGGCAGGCCGCCCAGCACCACGGCGGCGGCGACGGCAAAACCGATCAGGCAACCCAGTGCCGCCGAAGCGAGGCTGATCTTGATCGAAATCCAGTAGGCCGCCAGAATGGAGGAGGTGAAAAGCCCACCGATATTGTCCAGCGTGAAGCTGCCATCTGCATGCTGGAATGCGCCAATGACGATCTTCATCGTCGGCAGGATCAAAAACAGCAGAACAAAAACGGCAAAAGGAAGAACGCCAATCCAGTGCAGCGGCAGCTTTCTGCCCGCGTCGGATGGTCCGCCGGTGTTGGTTGATGGCATGCTTGTCCCCAAACGCCGTTTTCAAACGGTCTGTATATAAAGGTCTACATCATAAAAGAAGCACCCCGGCTTTTGGTCGGCCGGGGTGCATTTTCAACAGTTTACTTCACGTTCGCGCCGACAACGCTGTCCCAGCCGCCGGTCACGGCAGCCTTGTTGGCGTCGACTTCCTCGAGTGTCGGGAAGATGGCCTTTTCATAGGCTGCTGCCGGCGGCAGGCTGTCGATCAGTTCCTGCGGAACCTTGCCGGCCTTGACCATGGCGTTGAAGCGGATCGGGTGGCAATAACCCTTCAGCCAGCCGAGCTGACCGTCGTCGGAATAGAGATGCTCCATCCACAGCTTTGCAGCGTTCGGATGCGGCGCGTAAGCGGAAATGCCCTGAACGTAGACGCCGGCCAGAACACCCTTCTCAGGAACGACAACTTCCGTTGGCGGGTTGTCATTCAGCGTCTTCTTCCAGGAAAGGGCGTTATAATCCCAAGCGACGATGATCGGGGTCGCGCCCTGCGCCAGCGTGCCAGCCTTGCCGATGACCGGAAGGAAGTTGCCTGCCTTGTTGAGGTCGGCGAAATACTTCAGGCCGGCTTCACCGGCTTCCTTGCCAGACTTTGCGCCGGTGGAAAGACCGGCGGCCAGAACGCCGAGGATGGCCTGGTTGGAAGCGCGCGGATCGCCCGCGAGCGCTACCTGCCCGGAATATTCCGGCTTCTGCAGGTCGGCCCAGTCCTTCGGAGCGTTATTGACGAGGTCCTTGTTCACGAAGAAGGACATCACGCCGTAATAGTCGCCGTACCAGTAGCCTTCAGGATCCTTGACGTTGTCGGGAATTTCGTCCCAGGTGGAGACCTTGTAGGGCTGCAGCAGGCCTTCGGCCTTCATCTGCGGGCCGAAGGCGAGGCCGACATCGATGACGTCAGGCGCCTGCGGGCCCTTATTGTCCTTGTTGGCCTTCACCGCTTCCACTTCATCGGCGGAGCCGGCGTCGGGGTTCAGTTCGTTGACGGTGATTTCCGGATATTTCGCCTTGAAGGCGGCAATCACGTCGCCGTAACCGCACCAGTCGTGCGGCAGCGCGATCGTTGTCAGCATGCCTTCCTTCTTGGCGGCGGCGATCAATTCGGCGCTCGGCTCAGCGGCGGCGATGGCGGTGGACGCGATGACCAGCGCAGTGGTCGTAGCAAGCAGTCGGCGGCAGTGAGAGATCACTTTTTTCTCCTCTTCGTGTTCTCATATTGCGGACGCTGATACGGATTCTCGATGAAGCTAATGTGACGGCTGGATTGCAATCTATTTATCCGGATTCCGTCACTTTACGCCCCTTTTCCGCCATCGTCAGGCTTTTTTGCCTGCAATTGCGGGAGTATCCTTTCATTATCCGTGGTGGCCAAATGTGTTCCCCAGCGTGGTTTTTATCCTGTTTTATCGTGCTGGCAGCGATGACAGGTATCCAATCAGCGTGCGGCATCCGCGTCAAGCAAGTTGCCGGCTATGTAGTTTCATGTTTTGTCCGGCCTGCGGAACAACCGGGTCTGTTCGAACAGGCCTTCCAGTGCATTCATGCGTTCCCTGGTTTCATCCCAGGCGCCGTTCTGGACCGCTTCGATCAGCGCTTCGACCACAAACAGCGTGACGACCGAGGAATCCCATGCTGAGGGCGCTTCGATCCTGACGCGGAAAATGTGCAACGCGTGGCGCGCCACCGGCGATGTCCATTGATCGGTGAAGAGAATGATCTGCACACCGTTCGCCTTGGCCACTTCGGCCAGCGTCGTCATGTCGTGCTCGTAGCGGCGGATGTCGAAAATAACCAGCACGTCGCCGGCGCTCATGTTCAACATATATTGCGGCCAGGCGCTGGAATTGGACGACATCAGCGTCGTTTTCGGCCGGATCACCTGCATGTGGGTGAAGAAATATTCGGCGATTGCACCGGTAATGCGCCCGCCGACGAAATAGATGCTGCGCTTGCGGTCGGAGAGCAGCGCTGCGGCATTGTCGAAGACGGCGGTGTCGAGATCGCTCAGCGTGTCGCGCAGATTGCCGGTGATGGCATCGGCGAAACGGTTGAGAATGTGCAGGCCCGGCGCATTGGTTGCCCAGCGGTCATGTTTGGCGACGGGGCCGGAGATCGTCGCCTCCAGCTCCTGATGCAGATGCGCCTGAAATTCGGGATAGCCCTTATATCCGAGCTTCTGCACCATGCGCGCCACCGTCGGTGTGGAAACACCGGCATTTTCCGCAATGGTGGTGATGCTGCCGAGGCCGGAAACGGGGTAGTTGCCGAGCAGGCTCTCTGCCAGCCGTTTTTCCGAACGGGTCAGTGCGTCGTAATGGGCATGGATGACATCCGACACGGTCGCCGTCGTGCTGCGCAAATTTTTCCCCTTCCGGTCTTCTGCCGGTACATGGCTAAAATAAACATCCGCGCCCGCTATCGAGTCAATGGGAAAATGAAGAGAAAATTTCAAAATTCCATTTGACACTCGCGATAATGTGAAGAATTCTTTTCGACATTGACGGAGCGACGGGGTTTCCGGGCGGGGTTCGTGCATGACGGTGCGGTCACGGTTTTTCACAGAAGCGGAAGGGCAGGCCGTCGGCATCGAGAATGCGGCGGCGAAGGGCGACGTCCTCCTCGTCTGCGAACATGCGTCCGCTGCCATGCCACAAAAATACGGAACATTGGGCCTTTCGCCGGAGGTGCTTTCGAGCCATGTGGCCTGGGATCCGGGCGCTCTGGCAGTTGCCCGGCTGCTTTCGGAAAAGTTTGACGCCACGCTTGTCTACCAGCGGTTTTCGCGCCTCGTCTATGATTGCAACCGGCCGCCCGAATCGCCTTCCGCCATGCCGGTGAAAAGCGAAATTTACGATATTCCCGGCAATTTCGATCTCAGCGAAGCGGAGCGGTTCGCCCGCACCTCCGCGCTTTATGTGCCGTTTCATGACCGGGTGAGCGAGATCATCGCCGCGCGGCAGGCGGCCGGCCGTAAAGTGGTGGTGGTGACCATCCACAGTTTCACGCCGGTTTATCACGGCCGGTTCCGAAAGGTTGAGATCGGCATCCTGCACGATGCCGACAGCCGTCTTGCGGATGCGATGCTGGCGGGCGCGGAAGGCTGCTCGCTCACGGTCAATCGCAACGATCCCTATGGCCCGGAAGACGGCGTGACGCATACGCTGCGACTGCATGCGCTGCCGGACGGGCTTTTGAACGTCATGATCGAGATCCGCAACGATCTCATCAGCAGTGAAGGAGAACAGGCGGAAATCGCCGGGGTTCTCCATGAGCTTATGGGGAAGGCGCTCTCATCAATCGATGAGTGAGGGAGCTATGGCCGGCCGATGGTGAAAACACCGGGGCTGGCCGATAGATAAGACTGCCGCCATTTTATAAAAACCGGCCATGCAGCCGAAAAAACAAAGCGGCAAGGGAACAGCAAGTGCGTGCGGCCAATCGCGGGAGACACCCGGGTGAAGCCGGAAACTGGGGCACAATCGGCCAATAATGGCTGACTGGCTTGTTTTTTTCTTATTCAGGAGAGAAGGGCATGGACAGTTCATCGTCAGGCGTCAGCTACAAGAAGGCTGATGCATCCTATTTCGAAAAACGCGGACTATCCCGTTATGCGGGCGTATGGTCGCTCTGGGCGCTTGGCGTCGGCGCGGTCATTTCCGGGCATTTTTCCGGATGGAATTTCGGCTTTTCCACCGGCGGCTGGGGCGGCATGCTGGTGGCAGGCATCATCATCGCCATCATGTATCTCGGGCTGACATTTTCGATTGCCGAAATGAGCCCGGCCCTGCCGCATACGGGTGCGGCCTATTCCTTCGCCCGCACGGCCATGGGGCCATGGGGCGGCTTCATCACCGGGCTTTGCGAAAATGTCGAATATGTGCTGACGCCGGCGGTCGTCGTCACCTTCATCACGGCCTATGTGAACTCCATTCTCGGCCTCGATCCGGCCTATTCACCTTTCGTGTGGATCGTTTTTTATGCGATTTTCCTCGGGCTCAACGTCTTCGGACTTGAGCTTTCCTTCAAGGTGACACTGGTCATCACGCTGATTTCGCTTGCCGTTCTGGTGTTCTTCTGGATCAGCGCCATTCCCAACATCGATTTTTCGCGTTTTGCGCTCAACATCGGTGTCGGACCTGACGGCAAGGCGGTGGAACTGCCGGAGGGTGGCGGTTCCTTCTTCCCCTTCGGTTTTTCGGGCGTTCTCGCCACGCTGCCTTTCGCGGTCTGGCTGTTTCTCGCCATCGAGCAGTTGCCGCTGGCGGCTGAGGAATCCGTCGATCCGAAACGCGACATGCCGAAGGGAATCATCCTTGGTATGGTTACGCTGATGGTTTCGGCCTTCATGATCGTGCTGCTCAACCCGTCGCTGCCGGGCGTCGGCGCCTTCCATCTCAGCTCGTCGCTTGAGCCGCTTTTGGACGGTTTCAAGGCGATCTATGGCGATGGCGGCGTGGTGGTGCTCGGTCTCGTGGCTCTGACGGGCCTTATCGCCAGCTTCCATACGATCCTTTATGCGCAGGGCCGCCAGATTTATTCGTTGTCGCGTGCGGGTTATTTCCCGACCGTGCTGTCCATCACCCACTCGAAATACCGCACGCCATACGTGGCCAATATCACCGGCGCCATAGTCGGGCTCGCGGTCATGCTGGTCATCTGGTTCTCGCTGGGTGCGGAACAGGGCGGCAGCATCATCGGCAGCGTGCTTTTGAACATGGCCGTGTTTGGCGCGATGTTCTCTTACATCATGCAGGCGATTTCCTTCATCCTGCTCAGAAAGAACCTGCCGCATATCGAGCGGCCGTTCCGGTCGCCCTTCGGTATTCCGGGTGCGGTGCTGACGATCATCATCGCCATCGTCACGCTGCTTTACCAGATCCAGGATCCGAACTTCACGAAGGGCGTGCTCTGGGTTGCCGTCTGGTTTGCTGTGGCGATTGCCTATTTCGGCCTCGTCGGTCGTCATCGCCTCATCCTGTCGCCGGAGGAGGAATTCGCGCTGGAGCACAAGCAGGCTGCCATGGCAGCGGCGGCTGCAAAGGCCTGATGCTCAAACAAACGGGCGGCCTTACACGGCCGCCCGGTCACGACAATAAAGGGAACGGATAAAATGACGAGCTATACATTCGACGCGCTTAAGATGGATGTCGCCGAGGGGCGCATCGACACGGTTCTGGCCTGCCTTGTGGACATGCAGGGGCGTCTGATGGGCAAACGGTTCCAGGCCGAATTCTTCGTCGAAAGCGCCTATGAAGAAACCCATAGCTGTAATTACGTGCTTGCAACCGACATGGAGATGGAAACCGTTCCCGGCTACAAATCCTCCAGCTGGGAAAAGGGTTACGGCGATTATGTGCTGAAACCCGATCTCTCGACGTTGCGGCGTGTGCCATGGCTGGAAGGCACGGCACTGGTTCTATGCGACGTGCTCGATCATCACACCCATGAAGAAGTGCCGCATTCGCCGCGCGCGCTGTTGAAAAAGCAGGTGGCGCGGCTTGAGGCGATGGGGCTGAAGGCCTTTATGGCGACGGAACTGGAATTCTTCCTGTTCGACCAGACTTTCGACGCGGCGCGCGCCAGCGGTTATAAAGACCTGAACCTCGCCAGCGGTTATAATGAGGATTACCATATCTTCCAGACGACCAAGGAAGAAGACGTCATGCGGGCGTTGCGCAAGGGCCTGCAGGGTGCGGGAATTCCGGTCGAGAATTCCAAGGGCGAGGCCTCTGCCGGCCAGGCGGAAATCAATGTGCGTTATGCCGAGGCGCTGACCATGGCCGACCGGCACGCCATCATCAAGAACGCCACCAAGGAGATCGCCTGGTCGAAGGGCAAGGCGGTGACGTTCCTTGCCAAGTGGAACTACAATGCTGCCGGCAGTTCTTCGCATATCCACCAGTCGCTGTGGAGCCTGGATGGCAAGCCCGCTTTCCTCGACAAGGACGCCGAGCATGGCATGTCGCAGTTGATGCGGCACTATGTTGCCGGGCTTCTCGCCCATGCCAGCGAGATCACCTATTTCCTGGCGCCCTATATCAATTCCTACAAACGTTTCATGGCCGGTACTTTTGCGCCCACCAAGGCGATCTGGAGCCTCGACAACCGTACCGCCGGATATCGTCTCTGCGGCGAGGGAACGAAGGGCATCCGCATCGAATGCCGCGTCGGCGGTTCCGATCTCAATCCCTATCTCGCCATGGCGGCTTTGCTTGCGGCGGGCATTGACGGCATCGAAAATAAACTCGAACTTGAGCCCGCTTTTGTCGGCGACGCCTATGGCGGCAAGGACGTGCGCGAGATACCCAAGACATTGCGTGACGCCACCGCCTTTTTGGACGGATCGACAATGCTGCGCAACGCCTTTGGCGACGATGTGATCGATCATTACGTCCGCGCCGGGGCGTGGGAACAGGAAGAATACGACCGCCGCGTGACCGACTGGGAAGTGGCGCGCGGTTTCGAACGAGCCTAATCATTACGGGAAAACATCATGACCATGATCCAGAATATCTCGCCCATCGACGGCTCGGTTTATGCCGAACGGGAGGCGATGTCGCTGGAGGCGGCGCGGGCCGCCGTTTCGAAAGCGCGCCAGGCGCAGAAAGACTGGGCTCGACGCCCGCTTGAGGACCGCGTTCAGCTGGTTCTGAAGGGTGTCGCGCGACTCAATGAAATGGTGGCGGAGGTGGTGCCCGAACTGGCGCATATGATGGGCCGTCCGGTGCGTTATGGCGGCGAATTCAAGGGCTTTAACGAGCGCTCCAACTATGTCGCCTCTATTGCCGCCGATGCGCTGGCGCCGCTCGTCATAGAGGAAAGCGGCAATTTCGAACGCCGCATCGAGCGTGAGGCGCATGGCGTCGTCTTCGTCATCGCGCCGTGGAACTATCCTTACATGACGGCGATCAACACCGTGGCGCCCGCTTTGATGGCCGGCAATACGGTCGTCATCAAGCATGCGGCGCAGACGCTGCTGGTGGGCGAGCGCATGGTGCGGGCCTTTGTGGAGGCTGGTGTGCCTGACGATGTCTTCATCAATGTCTTCCTCGACCACGGTACGACCTCGGCGCTGATTTCCGAGGGCCTGTTCAATTTCGTCAATTTCACCGGTTCGGTGGAAGGCGGTCGCGCCATCGAGCGCGCCGCTGCCGGCACCTTCACCGGTCTCGGGCTTGAACTCGGCGGCAAGGATCCCGGTTACGTCATGGAGGATGCCGACCTCGATGCCGCCGTCGATACGCTGATGGATGGTGCGACCTATAATTCCGGGCAATGCTGCTGCGGCATCGAGCGTATCTACGTCAATGAAAACCTCTATGACGCCTTTGTCGAGAAGTCGGTCGCGTGGGTTTCCAATTACAAGCTCGGCAATCCGCTGGAACAGGAAACGACGCTCGGGCCGATGGCCAACAAGCGTTTTGCCAAGGTGGTGCGGGCGCAGGTGGCCGATGCCGTCTCGAAGGGGGCCAAAGCACTGGTCGATCCGAAGCTATTCCCTGCCGATGATGGCGAAAGCGCGTACGTCGCGCCGCAAGTCCTCGTCAATGTCGATCATTCCATGGAGTTCATGACCGAAGAAACCTTCGGCCCGGCGGTCGGCATTATGAAGGTGAAGAACGATGACGAAGCCATCGCGCTGATGAATGACAGCAAATACGGGCTGACCGCTTCGCTCTGGACGCAGGATGCCGCCCGCGCCGGGCGCATCGGCCGCGAAATCGAAACCGGCACCGTGTTCATGAACCGCGCTGATTATCTCGACCCGGCGCTTTGCTGGACCGGTGTGAAGGAAACGGGCCGTGGCGGTTCACTTTCCGTCCTCGGTTTCCAGAACCTGACCCGCCCGAAATCCTACCATCTGAAGAAAGTCACGAAATGAATATCGTCGCCAACTGGAGCTACCCCACCGCCGTCAAGCTTGGCCGTGGCCGGATCAAGGAACTGGCGGAAGCCTGCAAGACGCTCGGCATCAGGAAGCCGCTGCTCGTGACGGATCGCGGCCTTGCCAATATGGCGATCACCGCGCATGCGCTCGACGTGCTGGAAGAGGCGGGTCTCGGCCGGGCGATCTTTGCCGAGGTCGATCCAAACCCGAACGAAATCAACATGGAAGCCGGCGTGAAGGCCTATCGCGATGGCGGCCATGACGGTGTCGTCGCCTTCGGCGGCGGCTCGGGCCTCGATCTCGGCAAGACCATCGCCTTCATGGCCGGGCAGACGCGCCCGGTGTGGGATTTCGAGGATATCGGCGACTGGTGGACCCGGGCGGACGCTTCCAAGATTGCGCCTATCGTTGCCGTTCCGACGACGGCGGGCACGGGTTCGGAAGTCGGCCGCGCCAGCGTCATCACCAATTCGCAGACGCATGTGAAGAAGATCATCTTCCATCCGAAGCTGTTGCCGGGCGTCGTCATCTGCGATCCGGAACTGACGGTCGGCATGCCGAAGGTCATCACGGCAGGCACCGGCATGGATGCCTTCGCCCATTGCCTCGAAGCCTATTCGTCGCCGTTCTTCCATCCGATGAGCGCCGGTGTGGCACTGGAGGGCCTACGGCTCGTCAAGGAATTCCTGCCGCGCGCCTATAAGGACGGCACCGATATCGAAGCCCGCACCAATATGATGGCGGCGGCGGCGATGGGGGCGGTTGCCTTCCAGAAGGGTCTCGGCGCCATCCATTCGCTCTCGCACCCGATCGGCGCTGTCTACAACACCCATCATGGCATGACCAATGCCGTCGTCATGCCGGCGGTGCTGCGGTTCAACCGCCCGGCCATCGAAGACAAGATTGCCCGCGCGGCCGCCTATCTCGGCATTTCCGGCGGCTTCGACGGCTTCTATGATTATGTGCTGGAGCTTCGCAGGGAACTCGGCGTGCCGGAGAATCTCACCGCCATGGGCATCAAGCCGGATCGCATCGACGAACTGGCGGCGGAAGCGATCAAGGATCCGAGCTGCGGTGGCAATCCGGTGCCGATGACGCTCGAGAATACGAAGAAGTTGTTCGAGGACTGCTTCTGAATAAAGACTTAGCATTCGCCGGGCTTTTAAGGGTCGAGCGGGTGCCGCGTGTTTCTTCTCCCCGCCGGGGAGAAGGAAGGTCGCGGCAGCGGGATGAGGGGGCGAGGGTAGAGATATACCGAGAGCCGGCCCCCTCATCCGACCCGTCGGGCCACCTTCTCCCCGGCGGGGAGAAGAAATGAGCGGCAATGTCGTGTCCTGCATTAGGACAGCCAAGATACTGCCTGCATTTCATGAAGCCCGCGATAGCAATCGCGGGCTTTTTGTTGCGCCGGATAACCGTTCTTAGCCTTTTATTAACCCTGTTCGTTAAGATTATGGAAAGCACCATGAAGACGTCGGTGCGTGAATGAGCATGAAACGGCTCTGACCAACAGGGGGTATCATGTCAGTCATCACTTTTGCCAATACCAAGGGCGGTGCCGGGAAAACCACGGCCGTGCTGCTTCTGGCAACCGAACTGGCCCGCAGCGGCCATCGCGTGACGGTTCTGGATGCCGATCCGCAATTGTGGATTTCCCGGTGGTACGATCTGTCCGGTTCGGTAGAAAATCTGGCGGTGATTTCGCATGTGACGATGGCTTCGCTTGAGGCGCACATTCGCGAGAACCGGGCCAATACCGACTGTTTCATCATCGATTTGCCAGGCGCGAAAACGCCGCTTCTGACCATGGCGCTTGGTATCTCCGATCATGTGCTGATCCCGGTTCAGGGCTCGGCCATGGATGCCCGGGGTGCTGCTGAAGTGCTCGATCACATCGAATTCCTGAACCGCAGGATGGGCAAGGAGATCGCCCATTCCATCGTGCTGACGCGGGTGAACGCCATGGTGGCGACGCGTTCGCTCTTGCTCGTCAAGATGCTGCTGGCGGAAAAAAACGTCTCCGTGCTCAACACGGCGATCGTCGAGCGGGCGGCCTATCGCGATATTTTCGATTATGGCGGCACGCTTCTCTGTCTGGATGGCAAGAAGGTCAGCAACATCGACAAGGCGGTTGAAAATGCGGCGGCCTTTGCCGAGGAAGTCATCAGTCTCCTGCCGAAAAGACTTCCAAGGCGCGTTGCGCATCTGGCGCGTTTGGTGACCCGCAGGGCTGCCTGACTCGGTTTTGCGATTCCCCGCTCGTTGCAGGGAGAATGCGACTTTGGATGAAATTGGCTTCCCGCAAAATGTGGAGGAGAGGCGCCGTTAAGAGGCGCTTCCTACGGCCTCCTCACGGCGCGAAATTTTTCGCTTGATTTGGAAATGATCGTTTCCTATATTCCGCTCATGAGCAATTTCAGCCAGTCCAATTCCCCGGAACAGCGTCATCGCGGCCGGCCGCGCGAGTTCGATCTCGATCGTGCGCTTGACGGCGCGATCCGTGTCTTTTCCCGGCGCGGTTACCACGCCACCTCGGTCGGTGATCTCACCGATGCGATGGAACTGGCGCAGGGCAGTCTCTACAAGGCATTCAAGGACAAGAAGGCTGTCTTCATCGCCACGATGGAGCGCTACAGGATCGTGCAGACCGAGCGTTTCGAAGCGGCAGTGGCCGGCTTCGAGACCGGTTATGAGCGTTTGAGGGCGGGGCTGATGTTTTATGCCGAACGATCCCATGGCGGTGTAGGTTCGGACGGGTGTCTGGTGGTTGGTGCCGCTGCCGATCTGGCCGCCCTGGATGACGACATTGCCGTCGTGGTCGAGCGGGCCGTGAAGGCGAGGGAACGGATCGTCGCCCGCATCATCACCGAAGGGCAGAAGGATGGTTCAGTGCAGTCGAAGGCCGACCCGGATGATCTCGCCCGGGCGATGCTGTGCATGATGTACGGCATGCGCGTGGTGGGAAAAACCGGGCGCAGCCTCAAGGACATGGTGGCCGTGGTGGATATAGCCATGAAGCTTGCCGATTGATTTTGTGACTATTTAGGAAACATTCGTTTCCATATTGGAGAAAATGATGACGACGCGTGTAATTGATGGGGATGATGTTGAGGCAACATCCATTTCCCCGGCTCTGACGTTTTTGCTGGCGACAGCCTGCGGGTTGATCGCTGCCAATCTTTATTATGGACAGCCGCTAGCAGGCATCATCGGGGCGGAGCTTGGTCTTTCCGCTGGTGCTACCGGCCTGATCGTGACGTTGACGCAGATCGGCTATGGTATCGGCCTGCTGTTCGTCGTGCCGCTCGGTGATCTCATCGAAAATCGCAAGCTGGTGGTCAGTTCCGTCTCGATGGCCGTGCTGTCACTCGCCGCCGCGGCGTTTGCCCCGCATGCGGCGCCGTTCCTGATCGCGGCCTTTCTGGTCGGCGTCAGTTCCGTGGCGGTGCAGGTCATCGTTCCCTATGCCGCCCATATGGCACCGCACGCCATTCGCGGCCGGGTGGTCGGCAATGTCATGAGCGGGCTGATGGCCGGCATCATGCTGGCGCGGCCGGTCTCCAGCCTGCTGTCGGAAGTGGTGTCCTGGCGTGGCGTCTTTCTGACCTCGGCGGCCGTCATGGCGCTTCTTGCTGTGGTGCTTTTCCGGCTTCTGCCCGCCCGTGTGCCCGATGCGCGCCTGAGCTACGGCGCATTGATGGCTTCGATGGGCAGGCTGGCGCTTCACACGCCGATCCTGCGGCGGCGGGCGATCTATCACGCCTTTCTGTTTGCCGCCTTCAGCCTGTTCTGGACCACGACGCCGCTTTATCTGAGCGGACCGCACTTCAATCTCAGCCAGGGTGAGATTGCGCTCTTCGCACTGGCCGGTGCGGCGGGCACCGTGGCCGCGCCGATCGCCGGGCGGATGGCCGATCGCGGCTGGACGCGTGCGGCCACCTTCTTTGCCTTGGCGGCGGTGGCGCTCTCCTTCGCCGTCACGCATCTGGCGCCGGAAGGCTCGCATCTGGCGCTTGCCATTCTGGTCGTCGCGGCCATCGTTCTGGATTTCGGTGTCACCACCAATCTGGTGCTCGGCCAGCGCGCCATCTTCACGCTGGGGGCGGAATTCCGCAGCCGCCTGAACGGCATCTATATGGCGACGTTCTTCATGGGTGGTGCCATCGGCTCCGCCGTGGGTGGCTGGGCCTATGCCGTCGGTGAATGGCAGGCCGCCTCGTGGATCGGCTTCGCCTTGCCGGTAGCGGCGCTCCTGTATTTCCTGACGGAAAAGCGCGACTGAAACACCCATAACGAGAAAAGCCCGGCGGATCACACCGCCGGGCTTTCTGTTTTCTTGCGCTCGATTATTCGGCGAATTCGACCACGACGCCGGGGCGGACCATTTTCGCCAGTTCGGTCGCATCCCAGTTGGTCAGGCGGATACAGCCGTGGCTGTTGGTCTTGCCGATCTTGGACGGTTCCGGGGTGCCGTGAATACCGTAGGTCGGCTTAGACAGGGCAATCCAGACCGTACCGACCGGGCCGTTCGGACCCGGCGGGATCTGCAGGATCTTGTCGTTCTGGCCCTGTTTGAAGTTGATCTTCGGATTATAGGTGTAGCCCGGATTGAGCGCGACGCGCTCGACCGTATGCGTGCCGCTCGGTGAAGGCGTATCCGTGGAGCCGATGGTGGCGGGATAGGCGGCGATCAGATTACCGTCCTGACCATAGGCGAAGACCTGCTTGATGCCCTTATGGGCAACGATGCGGGCAACCTGCCCCTTTTTCGTCTCGCCCGGATTGACGACCTTGATAATGGTGCCGGGTACGGAGAAATCGATGCCGGGGTTCAGCTCCTTCAGGTAGTTCTCATCCATGTGGAAGCGTTCGGCGAGCGCTTCCGAAGTCGAGGTGAAGGAGAGGGCAGGCAGCTGCGATTTCTCGGCATAGTCGTCCGGGATGGAGGCGACATAGGGGCCGGCGGCGTCGGCGGCGGTGATGGTGTAGTCGACAATAGGCATACCGCCGGAAGCGCGCAGGCGCTCCAGAATATCGTCGGAATTGTTCGGATCGAGCTTTTCGCCGGTCATGTCCTGCCAGGCGGCAATCGCCTTGTTGACGTTGTCGCCCATCTTACCGTCGATAACGCCGGGCGAGATGCCTTCACGGTCGAGGAAGGTCTGGAGCGCGACGATTTCCTGGCGCGAGCGATTGACCGGCGTTGTCACCGGCGTGTGGCGCTCGATCAGGTGCTCCGGCTGCGGAACCGCGGCCGTGGTGCTTTCGCCCGGCATCGGCTGGCCGAGCGGGCCGCTTTCAACCGCACCGGGTGCGGGAACGGAGCCGGTGTAGAAATTCTCGTCGGAGCCGTCGCCGCGATATTCGCGGTAATCGCGCACGCTGCCATTGTCCTGATAGCCGTAGTCGCGTTGCGGCTCACGATACCGTCCGCCGGGGGCGGGCGGATAATAGGTGGTGTCGCGCTGGCGCGCCTGTTGCCGCTGCTGGTAGCCGGAGGGCATTTCGGTGGCGAGGAGATTGCCATACTGGTCGTAAAACACCGTGCGTCCCATCGCGTCGCGGCTGATGACGATATCGCCGCGTTCGGGAACGAAATCGAGCACGCGACCGTCCGGCGTCACCAGAACCGGCTGCTCATAACCATAACGCTGCTGCGCGCCAGCCTGTAGCGGGGTGAAAACCGACGCCACGGCGACCGTCAAACCCAGAGCTGCGTTAAGAAACTGTTTCACGATTCTGCTATCCCTTGCTTGTTCACCGATAAACACACCGCAATCTTGACCCTATTGTGAAAAAGGTGAATTCGCGGTTAATGCAATCTTAATTTCCGTCACGGTTAGTAGCGTTTCCGTGAACCATGCGTTTTTGCTGCCACAGGGAGGTTGTCTTGCGTTCATTTCAGGCCGGCAAATCGCCACGCATTTTCCTCGATGAAACCTCCGTTTTCGATATCGGCGCTTGCGTCGTTGACGGCATCGACATAGCACCGGGCCGCGCCATTCCCGACGATGGCGATGCGCGCATCGACCACTCTCTGGAAGGATTTCTCTTTACCTGCGGTCCCGACCATATCCGCCATCCCGAGCCGATCGATGGGGACGGGGAGGGACGCCGATATCCGCTGCATGGATCCTTTTCTTCCCATCCCGCGACGATCATCGCCTTCGATGTCCATGAGTCCAATGCGCTGGCGCGCGTTGAGGTTCCCGTGAAGCTTGCCGATGGCGGCACCGCACTTCTCGAACGGACGTGGCGTATCGACGGCGAAAGCGGTGAAGTCAGTCTCGACGACCGGATCGTCAACACTTCCGGGCGGCCGATCCCGGTGTTCCTGATGTATCACATGAATATCGGCGCGCGGCTGTTCGACGATGCCGTGCGGCTTGAGGGCGCGATGCTGCATGGTGGCGGCCACGGCTGGCGTTTCGGCGAAGAGCCGGGCAGCGTTTTCTGCGTTTCTGCCGGCAATGATGACTGGGCGGAACTGAAGCTCGGTCCGGTCGCGGCCATCGGCGGGAAGACGCTGACCGTGCGTTTCCGTACGGAAACGCTGCCCTATCTGCAGATGTGGCGCAATCAGCAGGCGCCCGCCAATGTGCTCGGCATCGAGCCGGTTTCGCATCGCTGGGTCGGGCGGAGCGAGCTTGAGGCTGCCGGCGAGTTCAATATTCTCCAGCCGGGCGAAAGCCGTTCCTTCGGCCTGCGCTTTTCCATCCTCTGAGCCGTACCGAATGAAGATCGCCCGTCATTGACGCCGCGGTTTTGACCGCTTACATCGGATGCGGATTTCAAGGGTGACGGCCAGCGGAGGCATGACATGGATATCAGGCGCATTGACGACGAATATTCGGTAACGGGACAGATCAGCGTCGCCGATCTCGACGAGATCAAGGCGCTCGGCTTCAAGTCGCTCGTCTGCCACCGCCCTGACGGCGAAGAAGACGGCCAGCCGCTTTTTGCCGATATTGCCGAGCGTGCCGAGCAGCTTGGCCTCACCATCATGCATGTGCCGGTCGGCCGCTATGGCGTCGACGCCGATGCCGTTGCCGGCATGGTGGATGCGCTGGATGAATTGCAGCGCCCGATGCTCGGCTATTGCCGCTCTGGCGCGCGCTCGACGGCGATTTACGAAAAGACCCATCACCTGCGCGGCTGATTTTCCGCGCATCTTCGATTTTTAATGCCAATCAACAGGAGTTTTCCATGACCATCAAGCGTATCGAGCCGGGCAAGCGCATGAGCGGCGCCGTCGTTCACGGCAACACCGTTTATCTGGCCGGCCAGGTTGGCGAAGGCACGAGCGTTACGGAACAGAGCAAGTCCGCTCTCGCTGAAGTCGACCGCCTGCTGGCCGCTGCCGGTTCCGACAAGTCGAAGATCCTGCAGACCATCATCTACCTCTCCGACATGTCCACCTTCGGCGAAATGAACGCTGTCTGGGAAGGCTGGATCGACCCGGCAAACCCTCCGGCCCGCGCCACTAGCGGCGCACCATTGGCGACGCCGGACTACAAGGTTGAGTTCATCGTGACCGCTGCTCTCTGAGCAATGGACTGACTTATGGGAAAGGCCGGGTCGCGGAAGCGGCCCGGCCTTTTTTGATGGGGCGATGCTGTCGGAAGCAAAGTCATTTGATGCCGGAACCGGGTGGTCGTCTACGCTTGGGCTGAAGGAGTGAATTGCGCTGCAAGCGCCTTTTCGCAGCCATGCCGTTTTATTGCAGCATCCAGTGCTGTTTTATAAAAGGTGCGGGCGCTGTCGATGCGCGTACGCCCACTATCGGTCAAAACGGTATACACACCGCGCTTGTCGTCCGGACAAAGATCCCGGACCGTGAGGCCTGTCCGTTCCAGACGTTCCACCAGCCTGGAAACCGAACTCTGGTTGAGGCAAAGATGCGAGGCAAGATCCTGCATCCGCAATTCACCGGTGGGTGAGCGGGAAAGCGCCTCCAGCGCACGATATTCCGATAAGCCAAGTCCGCAGGCGGTTTGCATCGTTTTTCCGAGGTCGACTTCGACGTTGCCGACGGCTTGGGCAAGTTTCAGCCACGCATCGTGTTTGGAGGACATATGGGCAAGCTCCTGGAGAAAGGAAATACTAACCCATATGTATGCTCATACAATAACATCTTCAAGCGGACGGCGCTATGACAGCCCGGTCTCTCCCTTGGGGAGTTTGACGCTGTCGGCGAGCTTCAGCCACACGACCCCGGCGATGATAATCGCCAGCCAGAACGACTGGGTGAGAGTCAACGGCTGATCCAGTAGGAGACTACCGCAGACGGCCGCCCCGACCGCGCCTATGCCTGCCCAAACCGAGTAGCCAAGCCCGACGTCGATGGTCTTGAGGGACACGCTGAGAAAATAAAGTGTCAGCAGGAAGAAGATTGCGGCGGCGATGGACCAACTCGGTATCGTGAAAGCCCTGCTCCCGCTCACGCTGAGCGCGTAACCGATTTCGAAGAGACCGGCGAGCAGCAGCATGAACCACGCGCGCCCCGTATTCGCGTTCGTTGTCATATCCATATCCTTTCTGATCTGGTGTTCTGACGTCAGATGTTGTCGCTCTATTTTTATGCCGCGCCGCTGAGCCGAAGTCCGATGACCCCGCCGATTACCAGGGCGATCCCAGCGATTTTCCTCCAGTCCAATCTTTGTTCGAAAAAAATCGCGCCCAGAACGACAATGCCGACGCCTGCTGTAGAGGTCCAAATGGCGTAGCCAACACCAACGTCGAAAGTGAGAAGCGCAAAACTAAGGAAAACTGTCGCGATTGCGCCGCTGACCAAAGTCGCGGCAGTCCACCAGGGATGAGAGAAACCCTTGGCATTTCCTGCCGATATTGCGACCGCGATTTCAAAGATCACTGCGATTGCCAGATACATCCAATGCATTGTCATTCTCCGTTAGGATGATTGTTTGAAGGATTGGCCCTGTCTCCCGACCGATGAGTGGTCGATTGAGCATGCCAGGGTCACAAATGGTCGTCTCGACGTGCCGACTATTTATTTGCATGTGCATGCATATTATTTATGAAAGAAGAGGTCAACATGTTTGTCGTTTTCTTCCGCATGGAAACGATGGCGCGGTGACAGGGCCGTTCGAGACACCATGTATATGATGCCGGTCGTGGCTGAACCTGCGACGAGTCGCCTGTATTCGTTTGTTTTGAAGCCCTTGGTGGGTTCAGCTTGCGGGTTGAGTCAATTGTTTCTCAAACTGCTTCAACGTTGTCACCCGCTCCGCAAACCAAAGCCGGGCCAGATCGCTGGCAGAGGCGAGGTCGATACCATCCGGGTCGATGGAGGTGATCGTCCAGCGGCCAGTCTTTGCGCCTGCCAGAACGGCGAGCCGGGCCGCTTCGCCCTTGATGGCGTTGAGGCGGGTTGCTTCGCTTTCCGCTGCTGCCATCAGTGCGTCTGCGCCTGAGAGATCGGTGTGCAGATCGGCCGGGGTGATGGTGCTGGCATTGCGGGCCGGGCCGCCATTGATCTGCACGCCTTCCGTCCGCAGCCTGTAAAGCCTCGTGTCGGGAAGGGAGAGATAAAGTTTTGCTTTGGGATAACGGGCAATGTAGCGCGCGATGGCGAGCGGCACTTCATCCGGGCGGATCTGGTCTACCCTGCCCACCAGTGTCAGCCGCGGCAATGTCAGCGCGTCGCCCTTGCCGAAGGGAGCGAGCGTCAGTGAGATGCGTGGGTCCGCCTCCATGTTGCGGGCGTGCAGCGTCAGCCCCGCCGCGAAGAAGAACGGTGTGCCATCCGGCTCGATGCCGATATTGGTTGCGGTCGTATAGGGATAACCGCTGACCGGATCGAGGGTCGCAAGCGCTGCGGTGCGGGAAAGGTGCAGCACATCGCGGGCCACGCGCACGGCCTCGAAAGGTGCGCCGGCCGAGGGCTCGATTTTTGCGCCGCGCGGGGTGATGACGGGAGGGGCAACATCCGGCATGTCGTTTCCTGATCCAAAGGGCTGCTGAAAGAAGTGTGAGACCCCTCCTTCGTCATGCTCGGGGCTGTCCCGAGCATCTGCAACCGATGAACTTTACGATACGTGATTGGATCCTCGGGACAGGCCCGAGGATGACGTCGTGCGAGCGTCAGGATTTACACCATGCCGGAGCCGTGTCCATGCGTAATATCAGCTTCCGGTCCGGATCTGCGTCAGGGTACGCGTCGGTGTGATCGCTTCCGCATCCAGCTTCACCTCGATGATGGCCGGTTTGCCGCTGGCCCGCGCCCGCTCGAAGGCGGCGGCGAAGTCTTGCGTTCTTTCCACCGTTTCGCCGTGGCCGCCATAGGCTTTTGCAAAAGCGTTGAAATCCGGATTGACGAGATCGGTGCCGCTGACACGGCCGGGATATTCCCGCTCCTGATGCATGCGGATCGTGCCATAGGTGCCATTGTTGACGAGCACGGTGATGATCGGCAGGCCATAACGCACGGCAGTGATGAATTCCTGCCCGTGCATCATGAAGCAGCCATCACCGGCAAAGCAGATTACCTCGCGCTCCGGGAACAGATGTTTGGCGGCCACCGCCGCCGGCAGGCCGTAACCCATGGAGCCTGATGTCGGGGCCGATTGCGTGTTGTAGCGGCGAAAGCGGTGGAAGCGGTGCAGCCAGGTGGCGTAATTGCCGGCGCCATTGGTGAAGATCGCGTCCTCAGCCACATTGGCCTCGATCCAGTCCATGATCGGGCCCATCTGCACCGGACCGGGCCCGGTCTGCGGTGGTGTCGACCAGGTGAGATAAGCTGCGTGCATGGCGGTAGTGCGCTCGGCCCATGCGGCGTTGCCGGAAAGGGTAAGCGAGGCGAGGGCGGCGACGAAATCATCCGGGGCGGCGCAGATCGCCAGATCGGGGCGGTAGACGCGGCCAAGTTCTTCGGCTTCGGGATAAATATGGATCAGCTTCTGCGACGGGTAGGGGATGTCGATGAGCGTATAACCGGAGGAGGGCATTTCGGAGAGGCGGCCGCCGAGCAGTACCACCAGATCGGCTTCCTTGATCTCCTTCGCCAGGGCCGGGTTGATGCCGATGCCGACATCGCCGGCATAGGAAGGGCTCAGGTGATCGAACAGCATCTGGCGGCGGAAGGAGCAGCCGACGGGCAGCTTGTGGTTTTCGGCAAATGCCCTGAAGGCCGCCACGCTTTCCTCGGACCAACGGGTGCCGCCGACGATGAAGATCGGCCGTTTCGCTTCGCCCAGCATTTTTGCGAAGGCGGCAATCTGCGATGTGCCTGGATGGGCTTCTACCGGCATGTAGGGCTTTGCCTCGGGCGCTTCGACTTCTTCCACCAGCATGTCTTCAGGCAGCGTCAGCACCACCGGGCCGGGGCGGCCGGAGGTGGCGACGGCAAAGGCGCGGGTAACAAATTCGGGAATGCGGCGGGCATCGTCGATCTCGCCCACCCATTTGGCGAATTCTGTAAAGGCGCGGCGATATTCCACTTCCTGAAAGGCCTCGCGCTCGCGCGCTTCGCGCTGGACCTGGCCGATGAACAGGATCATCGGAATGGAATCCTGCCTTGCGATGTGCAGGCCGGCCGAGGCGTTGGTGGCACCCGGACCGCGCGTCACCATGCAGATGCCGGGTTCGCCGGTCAGCCGGCCCCAGGTGTCGGCCATCATGGCGGCGCCGCCTTCCTGGCGGCAGACCACGGTTTCAATGCCGCTTTCATAAAGCGCATCCAGCACTGCCAGATAGCTTTCGCCCGGAACGCAGGACACGCGGGAGACGCCATTGGCCTTCAGCGCTTCGACGATCAGTTCTCCGCCGGTTCTTTTCATGGCGTGGTGGTCCTTTCGATGTTTTCCAGTTCGGCCAGCACCTGCGCCTGATGTTCGCCGAGCTTCGGGCTCGGGCGTTCATAACGCAGCGGCGTCTGTGACATGATAATCGGTGTCCGCACGCCGGGGATGACGGTGCCATCCTGAGCCTCGAGATCAACGCGCAGGCCGCGTGCCTGAACCTGCGGATCGGCGAACATTTCCTCGATGGAGTTGATGGGCCCGGCCGGCACGGCGTTCGTTTCGCACGCGGTCAAGAGATCGCGCTTGTTCCATTTCAGCGTTTCGGTGGAAACGATCTGCCGGACTTCGACCTTATGTGCGACGCGGGCCTTGTTTGTCGCATAACGCTCGTCATCGGCAATCGCGCCTATGCCGAGAATATTGCAGAGGCGGCGGAACTGGCCGTCATTGCCGACCGCGAGGATCAGGAAACCATCGGCCGTCGGCACCACCTCATAGGGGGAAATATTCGGATGGGCGTTGCCGAGCCGGACGGGCGGCTTGCCGGAGATCAGATAATTCATGTTCTGGTTGGCGAGCACGGCCGATTGCACATCGAGAAGCGCCATGTCGATATGCTGGCCTTCGCCTGATCGCATGGTGTGGATGAGGGCGGCCTGAATGGCTGTCACGGAATAAATGCCGGTGAAGATATCGGCCACCGCAACACCCGCCTTCATCGGCTGGCCGTCAGCTTCACCTGTTATCGACATGAAACCGGACATGCCCTGCACGATATAGTCGTATCCGGCGAGATCGGCGTAAGGCCCGGTCTGGCCGAAGCCGGTGATGGAGCAATAGATCAGCTTCGGATTGAGCACCCTAAGGCTCTCATAATCGAGGCCGTATTTGGCAAGCCCGCCGCGCTTGAAGTTTTCGATGACGACATCGGCGGTGCGGACCAACCGGCGCACCAGTTCGGAGCCCTCAGGGGTCTTCAGATCGGCGACGATGGAACGTTTGCCGCGATTGGTGGCGTGGTAATAGGCGGCGGAGAGATTTTCCCCATCATCGCTTTCGACGAAGGGCGGTCCCCATGCGCGGGTATCGTCGCCACCTTCGGGGTTCTCGACCTTGATGACATCAGCGCCCATGTCGGCCAGCATCTGCCCCGCCCAGGGACCTGCCAGAACACGCGCGAGTTCAATGACACGGATGCCTGCGAGCGGCGGTTTCCTGTTCGGCATGTCGGTCATCTGTCCCCCGGGATTTTCTGCTTGCCGGTTTATAGACCGCTGCCTGCCGCGCCGCATGTGATTTTATCTCATGGACTTATTCCGTTTCGGCAAAGGCGCCTTCAGTCTTTAACGACCCGACCGCACCAGGCGGCGAAATCCGCCGCGACGGGCTGCCAGCCGATCTCGTTCAATGTCTCGTGCCGCATTCCCTTGTAGATTGTGTGTTCGACATGACTGAAGCCCGCCTGGCGGAAACGCTCGGCTAGCCACACAATTTCCCTGCCATCATTCGTGGCGGCATCCTGATCGCCGCTTACCAGTAACAGCGGCAGCGTTTTTGGCAGGCGCTCGATGAGTTTCGGCGCGCGATAGGAGAGTTCGAAAACATCCTGCCAGAGCGAAACGCTCGCCTCGAACTGGCAGAGCGGGTCCTCCACATAGGCATCGACAGCCGCCTTGTCGTGGCTCAGCCAGTCGGCATGGGTGCGCCTTTCCGGCATTTTTGCATTCCAGGCGCGGAAGGTCGCCTTCGGCAGGATGGCGCTCGGCACGTCAGAGCCTTTCAGCATCTTTTCAAGCCGGAGCACGACCTGCGCGATGCGGCCCATGACGCCGGGATTGAGATTGGAGTTCCAGATCGACAGGCCATCGAAGGCATCGGGGTGGCTGACGGCAGCGTTGAGCGCCACAAGGCCGCCCATGGAGTGGCCGAACAGGATGGTTGCCAGGCCGGGATGTCTTTCCCCGATCATCATGCGCATCGCCATGACATCGGCAACCACCTTTTCCGCACCGTCCTTCCAGGCGAAGCGACCGAGAGGCGCATCCGCCGCTCTCGTGCGGCCATGGCCGCGATGGTCATGGGCATAGACCTCGAAACCCTGTTTCGCCATGACATCGGCAAAACGGCGGTAGCGGCCGGCGTGCTCGACAAGGCCGTGGCAGATCATCAGCACGCCACGGGCGGGGGATAGAGCGGAAGGTTGATGACGGAAGGCGATCGATGCGCCGGAAGGGGCTTCCAGCCTCTCAATCTGGCTGAAGGCGAAGTTATCGGTCGTCTCATTCATGGCAGCACCCATCGCCTCATCGCGCAGCTTGTCATAATCATGGGGTCATAATCGTGCCAGAGGTTGCCCCAAGGTCCTATTTACCCTACATAGCGGCAAATTTCCCGATACGTACTCTTAAAAATCCGATGTGGAGCATTCGCTACAATGGCACGTCAATTCATCTATCACATGGCTGGGCTGAACAAGTCCTATGGCGCGAAGAAGGTTCTGGAGAACGTCCATCTCTCCTTCTACCCCGATGCCAAGATCGGTATCCTCGGCCCGAACGGTGCCGGTAAGTCGACCGTTCTGAAAATCATGGCCGGTCTCGACAAGGAATATACCGGTGAAGCCTGGCTCGCCGAAGGTGCGACCCTCGGTTATCTCGAGCAGGAGCCGAAGCTCGACGAAAACAAGACCGTGATGGAAAACGTCATGGAAGGCGTGGCGCACAAGACGGCGATCGTCGACCGCTACAACGAATTGATGATGAACTATTCCGACGAAACGGCGGATGAGGGCGCAAAGCTTCAGGACATGATTGACAGCCAGAACCTCTGGGATCTGGAAAATCAGGTCGAAATGGCCATGGATGCCCTGCGTTGCCCGCCCGGCGATTCGCCCGTGACCGGCCTTTCCGGTGGTGAGCGTCGCCGCGTGGCACTGTGCCGTCTGCTGCTGTCGCAGCCGGACCTGCTGCTGCTCGACGAACCGACGAACCATCTGGACGCTGAAACCATCGCCTGGCTCGAAAAGCACCTGCGCGACTATCCCGGCGCCGTGATGATGATCACCCACGACCGCTACTTCCTCGACAATGTCACGGGCTGGATTCTCGAGCTCGATCGTGGTCGCGGCATTCCTTACGAAGGCAACTACTCCGCTTACCTGCAGGCGAAAGCCAAGCGCATGCAGCAGGAAGCCCGCGAAGATGCATCGCGTCAGAAGGCCATCAGCCGCGAGCAGGAATGGATCGCATCCAGCCCCAAGGCCCGCCAGACGAAATCCAAGGCGCGTATCAAGGCCTATGACGAACTGGTGGAAGCAGCGGAAAACCGCCGTCCCGGCGATGCGCAGATCGTCATTCCGGTTGCAGAGCGTCTCGGTCGCGTCGTCATCGAAGCCGACAACCTCACCAAGTCCTATGGCGACCGTGTGCTGATTGAAAACCTGTCCTTCAAGCTGCCGCCCGGTGGCATCGTCGGCGTCATCGGTCCGAACGGTGCGGGTAAGACGACGCTGTTCAAGATGATCACCGGTCAGGAGAAGCCTGATAGCGGTTCCGTGACCGTTGGTGACACCGTTCAGCTCGGTTACGTCGACCAGAGCCGCGACGCGCTGGCGGGCGACAAGACTGTGTGGGAAGAAATCTCCGGCGGCAACGACATCATCAAGCTCGGCAAGTTCGAAGTGAATTCGCGCGCCTATTGCGGCGCCTTCAACTTCAAGGGCGGCGATCAGCAGCAGAAGGTCGGCAATCTTTCGGGCGGTCAGCGTAACCGCGTTCACCTCGCCAAGATGCTGAAGGCCGGCGGCAACGTGCTGCTGCTCGACGAACCGACCAACGACCTTGACACCGAAACGCTGGCGGCGCTTGAAGAAGCGCTGGAAGCCTTCGCCGGCTGCGCCGTTATCATCAGCCACGACCGCATGTTCCTCGACCGCCTTGCCACCCATATCCTCGCTTTCGAGGGTGACAGCCATGTGGAATGGTTCGAAGGCAACTTCGAAGACTACGAAAAGGACAAGGTCCGCCGTCTCGGCCCGGAAAGCATCAAGCCCGGCCGCGTGAGCTACAAGCGCCTGACGCGCTGATCCTTTTCAGCATCGCTCCAGAAAGGCCCGCCGTAAAGCGGGCCTTTTTTCGTTTAATAAGTGGACATGATCGCGTCCCGAGACACTTTACGCTTGCATCGAATGCCACATCGACATAAAGATATCTTTATATCTTGATTAGCTTGCGAGGCGCGGCAGAGTGGCGTTCGGTCTGGACAAATTGGTGGATCTCCTGAAGGCGGCGGGTGAGACGACGCGTTTTCGCTTGCTGGCGCTTCTTTCGGCCGGCGATCTGACGGTTACCGACCTTACCGAAATCCTCGGCCAGTCGCAGCCGCGCATCTCCCGTCACCTCAAACTTTTGACGGAAGAGGGGCTGATCGAGCGTTATCAGGAAGGCGCATGGGCCTATTTCCGTCTGCGGCAGGATGGTGAGCCTGCGGGCGTCGTTCGGCAGCTGCTTGGCGCCGCGTCGCCGTCTGACGCCGTTCTCCAGCGTGACAGCGAACGGCTTGCCACCGTCAAGCGGGTGCGGGCGGAGCGGGCGCAGGACTATTTCAGCCGCAACGCTTCCGCATGGGACGAGCTGCGCCGTCTGCATGTCAGCGACGAGGCCGTGGAAGGCGCGCTCCTGAAACTGGTGGGCACCACGCCGATCGATTCGCTTCTCGATCTCGGCACCGGTACCGGCCGTATCCTGCAGCTTCTGAGCGGTATCTATCGCCGCGCGATCGGTGTGGATGCCAGCCGCGACATGCTGTCGGTGGCGCGCGCCAATCTCGACAAGGCAGGTGTGGTCAATGCCTCCGTTCGCCATGGCGACATTCTCAATCTGCCGCTCGAGGGACAGGATTTCGATCTGATCGTTATCCATCAGGTCCTGCATTTCCTCGACCAGCCGGAAATCGCGCTTTCGGAAGCTGCACGCATGCTGCGTCCCGGCGGTCGGCTGATCGTCATCGACCTTGCGCCGCATTCCTTCGAATATCTGCGTGATGAACACGCGCATGTGCGGCTCGGTTTCTCGCATCCGCTGATGGAAGAATGGTTGAAGAAGGCCGGGCTTTCGTTGGAGCGCGCCGTCGATCTTCATTCTGAAAAAGCGTCCGACGAGGCTTTGGACGTCACGATATGGGTTGCCCGCGACCAGCGGCTGCTGATGGCAGACGATGTGGCGCAAGAGGCGGTTTTACTTCGCTCCGGGAGGGCATGATATGTTGAGGTCAGAAACCGCACGCCGTGATGGCGACATCCGGTTGTCTTTCGAATTTTTTCCTCCCAAGAACGCCGAGATGGAATCCCAGCTTTGGGAAACGGTCGACGAGCTGAAGAAGTGGAATCCGGATTTCGTTTCCGTCACCTATGGTGCCGGCGGCTCCACAAAAGCGCCGACGCTGGACGCGGTACGCCGTATGATCGCAGACGGCCATCTGCCGACTGCCGCGCATCTGACGTGCGTGGATGCGAGCCGGGATGAGGTGCATCAGGTCGTAGAAGAGTTCCGCAATGCTGGCGTTCGCCATTTCGTGGCGCTTCGCGGCGATCCCTCCACCGGCATCGGCACGGCTTACCAGCCGCATCCGGAAGGGTATGAGAATGCTGCCGCTCTGGTGAAGGGGCTGCGTGAAATTGCTGATTTCGAGATTTCCGTTTCGGCCTATCCGGAAAAACATCCGGAAAGCGCAAGCGAGGCTATCGATATCGACATGTTGAAGCGCAAGGCCGACAATGGTGCGACGCGGGCGCTGACGCAGTTCTTCTTCGATAATGACGTGTTCGAACGTTACATGGAGCGGGTCACGGCGGCGGGCATCGCCATTCCGGTGGTTCCGGGCATTATGCCGATCCAGAATCTCACCCAGCTCAAGCGTTTCGCCGGCCGCTGCGGCACCAGCATTCCCGGTTTTCTGGATGAGCGTTTCGAAGGCTATGACGACGATCTGGAAGGTCGCGCCCGCGTGGCCGCGGAGGTTGCCGCCGAACAGATTGCCGACCTTCAGCGTCGTGGCGTCAATGAGTTCCATCTCTACACCATGAACCGCGCGCCGCTGGTTGACGCGGTGCTTGAAAATCTCGGGCTGGAGCGTCTGCGCCGCAGCGCCGCGTGATTTTACACAGCAGATTACCGATATGAAAAAAGCGCAGGTCCCTTAGGGCCTGCGCTTTTTAAACTCGTGTCATCTACGGTTTTTATCTGCGTTTGGTCTTCACGTCTCGTCAGATGAAAAGCATCATCGCTACGAACAAAAACGCCAAACCGACTGCCAAGGCATTGAGAGATTTTGTAAGTCCCATGGGTGCCTCCTGTTGTTGACAGGTTTGATAATATGACCGTTTTGTGGCGGTTGGAAAGCGGTTTTTGTGATGCAGTGCAGCAAGACCTGGCATGCCGTAAAAAAGCGTTTTCCGTAATTTATTGAAAATAAAAGATTATTTATCTATCACGCAGTGCTTCATAAGTTTAAAAAAAGTAAATGACCGGGGTGTTATCCCCAGTCATCAGGTCGAGATTAATGATTTCTGCCTTGATTCCGTCCGACAGATGAAGGGCCGGAAGGCGTCGTTAAGATTGATTAAAGCGCCTGCAGAAGTGCGGCAGAAGGCCAGCCATCGGCGGGCAGTCCGAGACGCTGCTGTTCTTTCTGAATGGCGACGCGGGTGCCGGAACCGAGAATGCCGTCCACCTTGCCGACATTATGTCCGCGCGCTTCGAGCTTGGTCTGAAGCTGCTTCATGGTCGCATCATCGAAACCGGGCTCCGGGTTGCCCTTGTTATAGACGGGGGAGCCCATCAAGCGTGTGGCGAAATAGGCGGCCGAGGTCGTGTAGATGAACGACTGGTTCCATTCCAGATAGATGTTGAAATTAGGATAGGTAATGAAAGTCGGACCCTTGCGCCCCTGCGGCATGATGAGCGCGGCGGGAAGGGAAGCGAAGTTCTTGTTGCCGTCACGCGGGGTGACGCCGAGCGCGAACCACTCACCGGCGGTCAGCGTGCCGCCGAGGCCGGATTTTTCCCAGGGCAGGTTTTCAGGCAGGGAAACTTCCTGAATCCAGGGTTCGCCCTTCTTGAAACCGAGATGCTGGATGAATTTGGCCGCAGTCAGGATGGCGTCGGGCGCGCTGCTCTTGACGTTGATGTGGCCGTCGCCATCACCATCGACGCCGAAAGCGATGATGTCCTTGGGCAGCATCTGCACCTGGCCGATTTCACCGGCCCATGCGCCCGTATTGGTAGCGGGATCGAGATCGCCGTGCTGAACCATTTCGATCAGCGCCAGCAGCTGCGGACGGAAGAGTTCCGGGCGGCGGCAATCATGCGACAGGGTCACCAGCGCGTTACGGGTGTTGAAATCACCCTGGACGGCGCCAAAATCGGTTTCCATGGCCCAGAAGGCTGCGATGACGCCGGCCGGTACACCGTATTCGCTTTCGGCACGGGCGAAGGTGGAGGAGAGTTCCTGCAGTTTCTTGCGGCCAATATCGAGGCGCGGCTGGCTGACGGTGCGCTGGGAAAACTCCAGGAAGGTCTGGCGGAAGACGCCCTGTGCACGGTCACGCGAGAGCACCTTCGGGTCGATCTGCGCGCCGGCGAGCGCCTTCTGGATTGCGTCGGCCGGGATGCCCTTGGCAAGCGCATCGGCTTTAACGCCTTCGAGAAATGCACCGAGATCGCCGCCGCAGGCAACCTGCTTGGGATCGTCAGGCGAGGCGACAGGCGGCGTTGCGAGTGCGGAGCCGGTAGAAAGAAGCGACAAAGCGGCGGCAAAAACGATGCTGCGCGACCGGAACGTGGGCATGGGAATTTCCTCGATAGGTTGTTAGCCCGCTTTACCCATATGTTTGCGACAAAAAAACGGATCGGGCGATCTGACGTGGCTGAACAACGCCGATTTTTCAAAAGTGTTGCTTCTTGGCCGTGTTATTTGGCGGAAGCAATCCATTTTCGCCAGTTTTTCTCACTTCCGGCGAAGACATTGATGTCAGTGGGACCGTTCACGCCGGGCACGACGCCGGTTGCGGTATATTGCCAGAAGGCCCATTTGCGATCTTCGTAAATCTTGGCCGGATGGGCGGCAACGGAACGCACCCAGAAATGGTAGTCCTTGAACTGGCCGACGAGATTGTCGCGGTGAAAGTCGACTGAGGTATAGATGATCGGGCGCTTGCCGTAGTGGGCTTCGATGCGGTCGAGGAAACGTTGCATTTCGGCGCGCACGATACCCGGGGCAGGGCGGGTCTTGCAGGTGGGGGAGGAAGGATTCCACTCCACGTCGAGAACCGGGGGCAGGGTGACGGCGTCCTTCGGAACGTTGCGAATGAACCAGTCGGCCTGGGCGTCCGCTGTGGAGCAGAAATAATAGAAATGGTAGGGCGCGTGCAGAATATCGGCCGCCGCCGCGCTGCGCCAATGGTCGCCGAATTTCGGATCGATACGGTCCGACCCTTCCGTCGCCTTGATGAAAACAAAGGAGACGCCGGATTTACGCACGGTTTGCCAGTCGACATCGCCATTCCATTTGGACACGTCGATGCCGTGCACCTCGTGGCGGTGCGGGTTGTTGACGCCGAAATCCTGCGGGTCGGTATCAGAAAATTTCGGCCTGGAAACGGATGCGGTTTCCAGCAGGTCGTAACTGGTGGAGGTGCAGCCGCCGATCAACAGCAAAGCCGACAATAGTGCCGATAAACGCAGCCGCATTGAAACCCTGATGAAAGTGTTGCCCATCCCGCGGCCGCAAAACGGCGCGCCATATCTCTCAATTTACGCATAACATGGTAAACAAGCGGTTATGGCAAGGGGCTAGGTGCTTTTTGCATCTCGCAAGCCGCTGGATTTGCAGCGATTTGCGATTTTTACTGCTGAAACCTCTCCCGGCGAAGCCTTGAAGGCGACGTCGCATGCGCGCATGTGGGTTTTGCAATCCGTCGGGAATCAGGCGTCGGCCAAGATGCGGTGGTTTTTCGGCTGCTGCGCTTCGGCAACCGGGAGCGTGATGACAGCCCGCCAGGCATAACCCCGGGCGATTTCCTCGAATTCGAGATTGCCGTCAAAACGGCCGGCCATATTGGCCAGAACATAGCGAAGATTGGCGCGGGGCGTGACGTGGAAACGGGTGAGCCAGGCTTGCAGAAGGGTGCGGAACCACTTCGGCAATTGTTCCTGCTGGCCGAAATCGACGATATGCAGTGAGCCACCGGGCTTCAGCGCCGTGAGCGCCTGTTCGATAGCCTTTTCCCAATCCGGTATCATCGACAGCGCATAGGGGATCATGACGCGGTCGAAGCCGTCGGGTTGGCCGAATTCCGAGGCGCGGAAGGCAGTGGCATCTGCCACGCGCAGAATGGGGCGTTCCGCCTTGCCGGCGAAATTTTCGGCTGCGGTCAGCAGCATTTCGGCGGAAATGTCGAGGCCGAACAGTTTCGCCTGCGGAAATTTGCGGCTGGCCAGCAGCAGGTTGCGGCCGGTGCCGCAGCCAACTTCCAGCAAGGTGCCACCTTTCGGCACGTCGAGGCCGGAAATGGTTCTGTCGCGGCCGAGAAGGTAATATTTGCGGGTGATATCGTAGATATGCCGCTGGTGGCGATACATGCGGTCCATCAGGCCCGCATGTGCGCTGTCTGCAAGGCCCACATTCTCGCCGATGGTTTTCATGCCATAGCCCTCTGGTAGATATGGAAGCCGCCGTAGATGGCCGAGCGGTCCATGGCGTTGAGCGCGTTGGAGCGCTCTTCGAGATAGACCCACTGGTTGCGGATGTCAGGCGAAAGCCGGCCTTCGATGACGCTCTTTTCGGCGGCGGTGCGGAAGATGACGCGCGCGCCGGATGCCGCGGTGCGGCTGATCTGCGACCATAATTCGTTGAGCTGCGTGTCCGTCATCCAGTCCTGCGCATCGAGGAGGATATAGCGGTCGACGGCGCTTGCCGGCTTTTTGGAGAGAAGCTCGGTATAGGTGGCGTGGTGCACGGCAACGCGTGCGGTGTTGTTGCGGATCGTTTCGTAATATTCCGACTTGAGATAGGCGGGCAGGGCACCCTCATGCGGTTCGGGATAACGGCGCGCGAAGGCCTGCCAGGCGAAATAATTGTCGCTGAGCGGGAAGTTGCAGGCGAGCTTTTCCAGCCGCTCCTTGAGCACGGACGCAACCGTGCCATCGGCGGAAAGGCTGGCCAGCTCGTCATATTGGCGCGGCGGAATGCCAAGGCCGAAGAGCGAGCTTTTGCGCTTCGTCAGCCAGCGCACCACCGGCTTGTCGAAAAGGGGTGCGACCTTGCTGTCGAAAAACTGGCGCTGTTCGTCCAGCGTTCGGGTCTTGGCCATTTCGGTGAGCTTCACGCCGTGCAGCCGGGCCATGAGATGACCGGCGCCGATGAAGCGGCCGAGCAGGCCGGTGCGATAGATATTCCTGTCGAAGACAGAGATGCGGCGGCGGCCGGAAAGGGTGCGCTTCGACCAGTATGCCTTGGTCGTGGCGTCGAGATGCTCGGCGATGAAGCGGTCGTAACCGATGCTGTTGCTGCGGTGGTTGGCGCGGCCGAAGTGGCGCACCACGTCCTGATGGGCGGGCAGATGGCGGAAGGCGGCGAGCTTCAGCTTGTTCAGCGCAATGTGGTGCGGGTTGAGGTCCACGACATCGATGCTGGCCGGATTGCGGGAGAGGTAGGCCAGCATGTTGCAGCCGCCCGAGCCGATGGTGACGATGCGGTGGCCTTCGCCAAGCTCCATGGCCTCCATGTCGATTTCCGGGTCTTCCCATATCTGCGGATAGACGAGGCCGGAAAAGAGGACGCCGAAGAACCGCTCGGACAGACCGCTTTTGGAGAGTGCCTTGTGCTGGAGCAATGCAGACTTCAGTTTCGTGTTCTTGCTGAAGCCGGTCTTGGGTGCCGCACTCGTCATATGTTCACCTCTCAGTCGATTGAGAGGCGTCTACAGCCGTCACACTACAGTTTGATGACAGGGGCTGTGGGTGAAAACAATGAGACGAAAAGACGCTGTGAAACGATCGGCGTCTAAGTTGCCACGAATCCAGACTGCATTCCCAATGCAGCCGGAGGCCATCACTTGCGCAGAACGTGCAGCATGCCCTTGCGCTTGGCGTCGTAGTAATAACCGCGCGCATAAAGCCGGACCGCGTTATCGCGGTCGTTACCCGCCACAACCCATGCGCCGCGCAGATATTTGACGGCGTATTTGAGGTTGGTTTCGGCATCGAACAGGCCGGAAGCGGGACCATCGAAGCCCATGGAGCGGGCCGTGGCATGCCTGATCTGCATCAGGCCGAAATTGCCGCTGCTATAGGCGCCGGGATTATACATGCTTTCACGCCGCACCACTCGGTGAACCAGATCTTCCGGCACATCGTACATGGTGGCGTATTTGGTAATAAGGCCGCTGAGCTTTTCGCGTCCGACCGGGGCCGCCATCGATTCGTTCTGGCGGATAGCGGCAAGCGCGGCGTTGGTCGGGCCGGCGGCATAGGCCAGAACCGTGCTGTCCGGCTTTGGCAGCGGAATGACTTTGCGTTCGGCCGTCAGTTCAGTGCCGATGGAGGGCGAACCGGGCGGCGGCGGCGCGGGCGGGAAGCTGCCCTTGACGGCAACCACCTGCGGCAGATCGGCAGCGGCATTGTGGGCAGCCGGCTTGGCCGCCATGTCAGCCGTTTCGATGGCTGCGGCCGCCGGAGTGGCGCTTGTCGGTGCGAGTGCCGTGGCCGTGGTCGGCGCAGATATCGTCACACTCGCTTGGGCGACTTCGTTCTGCTGCGGTTGCATCTGGGCGGCGATGGCTGCGGCTGCAGCAATTTCAGAAGCCGGTGGCAGCGCCACGCGTCCGCCCTTGACGGCGACGGCGGTGGGAAGTGCCGCAGGCTGGGAAGAGGTTGCGGTTTCGGCGGTCTTAACCGTTGCTGCTGCTGCCGGGGTCACGCCCGTTGCTGCTTCGGCCGTCGCCGGCTGCGGCGATGTTTCCGCGGGAGTGGTCGCGGGATTGACTGTCGCGATCGTCGGGCCGTTCGGCCCTTCCTTTGCGGTATATTCGACGCTGGTACATGCGCTCAATGCCAGTGCCAGACCCACGGTGGAAGACAGAAGAAGTGCACTTCTTCCGCGGAATTTGCCGGAATTTCGCATGTTGCCGCCTTCGTTATGCCTGTCTTTCGATACCCCCGCGTCGAGCGAAGCAGGCAGTGTCCCGTCGAGCCTTCATTAACCTATTGTAAGGATAGCGGCAAGCCGGTGCGTTTCTCCCCGGCTTTCGGGCGGTTTTTCAGGCCGCGATGCGCCTGTATCCGGCACTGACGGCGCGGCCGGAAATAAAGTGGGTGCGGTATTTCGGCCGGATTTTCTTATCGCCCGACATGCGGCGCACCATCGCCAGAGTAGGCCCGGCAAACAGCGCCTGCGCGGTCAGAATCACCAACGCCTGAAGAAGAATGGCGGCCTGCGCCATGGCGAACGTTTCAATTGCATTGCCAGAGGTGGACACGAATTGCGGCAACAGCGCCAGAAATAAAGCGAAGTAGCGCGGGCGCAGGGCGGCAATGGCGTAACAATCGCGGAAAATGCCGCTCCAGGATTTGCCGGGCAGATTGTCATTATCGGCATTGGCGGCCTGGGCGGCAGGCGTGGCGAAGGTCCACAGGAGAAACAGCATCAGCCAGCCGATGCCGGCCCATTGCACGATTTCCACGAAGGATTGCGGCAGATAGACGAGACCGGCCACCGGAATGGCGGAAATCGTCATGGCCGTGACGATGCCGAGCGCCCCGCCGCTGACGGAGGCGAAGATCGTCTTTTTGCCGCGAATGGCGGCATAGGAGGCGACAGAGAATACAAGGGGAGAGGGGAGTGCGAACACAACGGCACATGCTGCACAAAAAATCAGCCAGGCCTGTCCAGACATTCTCTTCCTCCTTGCCCTCCCTGTCGCAGTATTATTTTAGCCTATCGTAAAATCAGGCCGCTGTGAACGGCTGACCGACGTGTTCCATCACTTCGGTAAACCATTTTGCAGAGAGGTCGAAATGCTTTCCGCCCTTGATACGCGGAAACTCGATGGTCCGCAATTTGCCATTCTGGTCTTCGTCATGGCCGGTGACGCCGGAGACTTTGTTGAGCGCGCTTTCGACGGCGAGATCGACCATGCCCTGAATGAGGCGCAGGTCGTCGCCATTGGCGGCGGCGGAGCGGGCGAAATAGCCTGATTTCTGCACCATGGAGCGTTCCGCACCGATGAGGCTGGCGAACTGCTTCTGGAACCAGCCGCCGACATTGATGGTGTCGATCTTCACATGGCCGAAAGCGTCGCGCTTGACGGCCTCGCCGGAGGCTTCGCGTTCGGCGACGATGGAATCGAGGCCCGCACCTTCGGAAACGAACAGCGTGACATAGCCGTTTTTGTCCATGATTTCCTTCAGGCGCTTGGCTTCCGCCTCGATGTCGAAGGCCATTTCCGGCAGGTAGATGCCGTCGATGTTCTTCATCTGCGTGTTCATCATCAGGCCTTCGACATATTCATTGCCGCTGGTCTTCTGGATATAGGCGCGCGCGGTGGCGGCCGTCAGCCAGCCGCAATGGCGGCCCATGACTTCATGGATGACGAAGGTCTTGGGTGCAGCGCTCTGCTCGTTGCTGACATTGTCGAAGAAGGAAGCGCCGACTTCAGCGGCCGTCCAGGCGCCGAGCGACTGCTTGATCGGCACCACGTCGTTATCCACCGTCTTCGGCAGGCCGACAACGGTGAGGTCATAGCCGTTAGCGCCAAGATAGGCGGCGAGATCGGCCGCTGTCGTATTGGTGTCGTCGCCACCGATCGTGTGGAGAATGGTGACGCCGTCAGCCGCCAGCCGGTCAGCGGCGACGCGCAGCGGATTGTCGCCTTCCTTGACCAGACCGCGCTTGGCGCAATCGGCGGCATTGGTGAGCTTCACACGGCTGTTGCCGATCGGCGAGCCGCCGTAGCGGTGGAGCAGATGTGCCTTTTCCCGCATATCCTGGGTGATCTCGATGCGGTCACCCAGAAGCACGCCCTGGTAACCGGAGCGGTAAGCGATGATGTCGATCTCGGGCGCGATGTCGCTGTAACGCTCGATCAGGCCGCCCACGGCCGAAGAGAGACAGGGCGCAAGGCCACCCGCGGTCAGCATTGCGACTTTCTGTTTGGCCATCATGGCTCTCCTTTTCACATATACCCAAAGACATGTCTGGCAAATGGATGCGACAGCCGCGTGTTGGTGTAAAGTGAATTTATGAAGAAGAACGCCGATTTCTCGCGGTTTTTCAGCGGCTTGAGCAAAGTGGCCTAATATAATCGTTTCAATCGGCATCGCCGGCGGCCAGCTTTCCGCCCTCTGTGGAAAACCATGGTTCCGTCGTCTGCCGTACTCTTGTTCCTGAAGCAAAACTGTCGCAAAGATGAATAAAAGTTAATGCCGCCGGCCCGCTAGGCATATTGCATTCGCGGCAATATCCCGTCATGCTTGTTGCATGATGTTCGATTTCGCCTGTCTGCAAATTTCATCCCTGTGGGAACGGCTGCTCGGCGCAATCGGCGACGCGGCAGGCGGTGCGCTCGGGCGCGTGGTGGAAGCCATCCGCACCCTTTTCGAAGGTGACCCGGAAACCCGCCGCAAGGTTTCCTTTTCCGTGGCCATCATCGCGCTCTCCGCCAAGATGGCGAAGGCCGACGGTGTCGTCAACGACGCGGAAGTGCGCGCCTTCCGGCAAATCTTCGATTTTCCGGAAGAAGAAGCCAAGAACGTCGCCCGTCTTTATAATCTCGCCCGCCAGGACGTTGCCGGTTACGAGGCCTATGCGGAGCGGCTTGCTGGTCTTTGCGGCTCCGGGCACGCCAATTGCGAGATGCTGGAAAGCGTCATCGACGGCCTGTTCCACATCGCCAAGGCCGATGGGCTGATCCACGAGCGGGAACTCGCCTTCCTCGGCCGGATCGCGGAAATCTTCCGTATCACCGAAGATCACTTCGAAACGATCATGGCGCGGCATGTCCATATGGACGGGCGCGACCCCTATCGCGTGCTCGGCGTTTCGCCTTCGGACGATTTTCTGGATATCCGCAAGCGGTACAGAACGCTGGTTGCCGAACACCATCCTGACAAGCTCATTGCCCGCGGCGTTCCCATGGAATTGCATGCGGCCGCGAATGAGCGTATGGCGGCTCTCAACGCCGCATATGCGGCCATCGAGAAAGAACGCCGCGTCGCATGAGTGAATGTCTGCCGGATTTTATCCCGGATTTCGGGGGCGCAACCGTTGCGCCTTCGCCTAACCATGGTGAAAGGCTTGATGTAGCCGGTCCCGATATTATCCTGTTGCATTATACCGGCATGACGACGGCCGACGGCGCACTGTCGTGGCTCTGCAATCCGGAAAGCCAGGTCTCAAGCCATTATTTCGTCTTCGAGGACGGGCGCGTCATCCAGCTCGTGCCGGAAACCCGCCGTGCCTGGCATGCGGGCAAAAGCATCTGGGCGGGGGATCAGGACATCAATTCCCGCTCCATCGGTATCGAGATCGCCAATCAGGGCCATCCCGGCGGCCTGCCGGAATTTCCGAAAGAGCAGGTGGCTGCCGTCATCGAATTGTGTCGCGATTGCGGCCAGCGCTGGTCTATCGCCCCAGAAAGGGTGCTGGCGCATTCGGATGTTGCACCGATCCGCAAGGTCGATCCGGGTGAAAAATTTCCGTGGGACATCCTGTCGCAGCACGGTGTCGGCCATTGGGTGGAGCCTGCTCCGATCCGTGGCGGCCGCTTTTTTCAGCGCGGCGACCATGGCCAACCGGTCGAAGCGCTGCAGTCGATGCTGTCTATTTATGGTTATGGCGTTGAAATTACAGGCGCTTATTGCGAAAAAACCGAAGGCGCCGTGGCTGCTTTCCAGCGGCATTTCCGCCCCGCTTTGGTGGATGGTATCGCGGATTTCTCCACCATCGATACGCTGCACCGGCTGATCGCCAGCCTGCCGAGATTTTCGGGCGCTTAATCGCCAATTCTGGAAAAGCATTCCCGCTTTTTCCGCGAGTTCAAGTCGCTTTTTTTCTTGTGCCACAGTTAATCCGCATTGAGGAAGTTTAAGAACGTCACTGCATGCGGTGTCGTTCTTCAGGGGAGCCTGCCGTCAATATCAATCAAGGAGACCGGACAGCGGAAGGTCGCGATCGACTTTCCGGGCGCAGACTATTTGTGTCGCTTCATTGTTCCGGTCATCCGATCTGGAGACTTTTTCTACATATGAACAGGGTTGTTGTTGCTGTCGTGGCGAGTGTTGTTATGCTCGCTTCGCAGGCGGGGATTGCTTTTGCCAAAGACGAGGACGTCAAGACCAAAACCGTGACGCTGGAGACCTTCTTCCGCAAGCCCGGTTATCCCATTCCGGAAAAAAACCTGCCTTCCACTCTCAAGAACGGCTATTCCGATCTGATCGTCAAATATGCCAAGCGTTACGGCGTTCCCACCAACCTGGCGCATGCCGTCGTTTCGGTGGAAAGCAAGTTCAACCCCAAGGCCCGCGGCAGCGCAGGCGAGGTCGGGCTGATGCAGATCAAGCCGGCCACGGCGCGGATGATGGGCTATCGCGGCACGACCAAGGCGCTTTACGATCCCGAGACCAATATCCGCTGGGGCATGCAATATCTGGCGACGGCGCATCAGCTGGGCGGCGGTCAAGTGTGCGGCACGATCCTGCGTTACAATGCCGGCCATGGCGCCACCCGCATGAACCCAGTCTCCAAGCGCTATTGTGGCAAGGTGCAGGCGTTGCTGGCCGGCTGAGGCCGGTTTGCATTGCTTGTTAAATTGCGAAAAGCGATTCCGGTTCGGCCCGGCATGCTGTAGTCAGAGGCAAAGCTGATACGGAGCATGACATGCCGGATTTCAAATATATCGTGGTCGGGGCCGGAATGATGGGAGCGGCCGCGGCGCGGCATCTCTCCGTGCAAACGGATGGCGTGGCGCTGATCGGGCCGGACGAACCTGCCGACCGCAAGACGCATCAGGGTGTATTTTCAAGTCATTACGATGAGGCGCGCATCACCCGCGGGTTTGACGGCGATCCGGTCTGGGCGGAGCTGGCGCAACGCTCCATCCGCCGTTATGCGGAGATCGAGGCCAAAAGCGGCATTCGCTTTTTTACCGAAGCAGGCTGTCTGTTCACCGGCAACGGTAAGGGTCTTGCGGGAGATTATGTCTCGCGCGCCCTTTCCTCGGCGGACCGTCTCGGTCTTGGTGTGAAGACACTCGGCACTGATGAGCTGGCTGGCCGGTTTCCGATGTTCTCCCTGCCGGCGGATCACGACGGTTATTTCGAGGCGCAGAATGCCGGCCACGTCAATCCACGCGCCCTGGTGAAGGCGCAGTGCGCCATTGCCGAGATGCAGGGTGCGAAACTGCTGCGCCAGACGGCAGCGCATATTCGCGACACCTCCCATGGCGTAGAGGTTTCGACCCGCGACGGGGCCGCCCATACCGCTGAAAAGGTCATCGTGGCGGCCGGCGGTTTCACCAACATGGCGGAACTTCTGCCTTCTCCCGTCGATATGGCGGCCACGGGCCGCACCATCGTCTTTTTCGAGCTGGATGAGGCGCATCAGGCGTTGTTTGGGGCGATGCCCTCCACCATCGTGCTCGCGGAAACAGAGGACGACATCGTCTATATCCTGCCGCCGGTGCGTTATCCCGATGGCAAGGTCTATCTGAAGATTGGCGGGGAGAGCGAGAAGGGCAGGCTTGAAACGCTCACTGACGCGATGGACTGGTTCCATTCGGACGGGACGCCGGGTGAGGTGGAGTTTCTGAGAAAGCGGGCTTTATCCTTGATGCCGGAACTTGCCGGTTGCCCGGTCACGTCAGGCTCCTGTGTCGCCTCCATCACCCGTAGCGGCTACCCCTATATCGGCTATACGCAGTCCTCCAATATCGCGGTTCTGACCGGCGGCAATTTCGTCTCCGCCAAGTCTTCGGACGAAATCGGCCGGCTGGGCGCCATGCTGCTTTTGAACGGCCAGTTGACCGAGGATGAATTCGCCGCCGAAATGTCGCCGGTTTTCGTCTGACATTCAGGGGCGAAGCAGCTACAAGGTTGCGACGGAAATGAGCGGATGAAGAGGCCGGCATGTCGGGACATTTCAACTATATCGTCGTGGGTCGCGGCATGATGGGTGCCGCCGCCGCCCGCCATTTGGCGGAAACGGCGGAGGGTGTGGCGCTGATCGGTCCCGTTGAGCCTGCCGATATCAAAACCCATCAAGGCGTCTTCGCGAGCCACTACGATGAAGCGCGGATTACCCGCACCATCGATGGTGATGCCGACTGGGCCTTGCTCGCCAACCGTTCCATTGCGCGTTATACCGATATTGCCGCACGCAGTGGTGTCGAGTTTTATGCGCCGGTCGGCTGCCTGATGGTGGGGCCGCAGCGGGGCGGTGCGAATCCTTTTGTCGATGATGTCCTCAAGGCAGCGGCTCGGCGCGGCGTTTCCACGGAACTGCTTGATGACCAGAGCCTGAAAAGCCGCTTTCCCTATTTCTCCTTCGAGCAGGGTTGCGAAGGTGTATTCGAAAAGGACAATGCCGGTTACGTCAACCCGCGCGCGCTGGTGAAAGCGCAGGCTATCCTCGCGGAAAAGGCTGGCGTTACGCTTATCGACGATATCGTCGTCTCGACGCGGGAAGAGCGTGGCCGGGCCTCGGTGCAGACGGTTTCTGGCGCGGTTTATACCGCAGACCGGGTGCTGGTGGCGGCCGGTGGCTTCTCGATCACGAAATATCTGCTGCCGCAGCCGGTAGCACTTAATGTCTATGCACGCACCGTCGCTTTCTTCGAGGTAGATGAGGGCGATCTGGATCAATATGCGGACATGCCGTCGCTGATCTATGAGCCGCGCGACACGACGAAACATATCTATCTTCTGCCGCCGGTGCGTTATCCCGATGGCAAATTCTACCTGAAGATCGGCGGCGATCCCGACGACAAGAGGCTCGGCAGCGACCCGGAAATCCGCGAATGGTTCCGCTCCGGCGGACGCGAAAGCGTGCGTGATCATCTCTCTGACATCGTCGGATCGCTGGTGCCTTCCATCGATCTCTCGCGCATCTCGATGGCCGCCTGCGTCGTCTCCAAAACGCAGAGCGGCTATCCGGCCATCGGCTTCACCGCCTCGCCGAAGATTGCGGTTCTGACCGGCGGTAACGGCACGGCGGCCAAGAGTTCCGATGAGATCGGGCGGCTGGGTGCCCTGCTGCTGCGGGACGGGCAAATCGCCGACGGCGCCTTCTCTACGGATTTCAAACCCGCATTTCTTTGATCTTGGCCGTCGCTTTTCGGTGGCTTTCGCTGCGGAACATGGTTATGCAGCCCAAGCCAGTTGGCCGGGCAGCCGCGCTTTACCAATGTCGAAAGACGGTAAGGTGAGGAAAGTCCGGGCTCCACGGAAATACGGTGCCGGATAACGTCCGGCGGGGGCGACCCCAGGGAAAGTGCCACAGAGAGCAAACCGCCATGCACCCGCATGGTAAGGGTGAAAGGGTGGGGTAAGAGCCCACCGCGCTTCTGGTAACAGCGGCGGCAAGGTAAACCCCACCGGGAGCAAGACCGAATAGGGATGACACGGGATGGGCGAAAGCCCGTTCACAGCCGGTTTCCAGGCCCGTCATCCGGGTGGGTTGCGCGAGGCGGCATGCAAATGCCGTCCCAGATGAATGGCTGCCACGTTCCGGGTCAAACCGGAGCCATACAGAACCCGGCTTACAGGCCAACTGGCGAATTTTCCTTTTCCGTCTTCGACGTGAAACTTCTAAAAAATCTCATCATCATGTTGTTTTTAAACCGGAAAATTATCGGTTTAAGACAATTTTTGTGCCGGTAAACCGCCGTCTTCGCGCACAAAGTAAACCATTCGTTAAACTTAACGGCTTATGAATTTCCGATGCGAAGTCGGTATCGTGCCGGCTTCATCCCATTGACGCCCATAGTGTCCCATGGTATCCCAAATGCACACCACATTGGGTCGTGTTTTTGACCCGCAATCGCTGAAACGTTCGAGGAGCCTGCAAGGGGCTGCTGCAGGGCATGTCGCCCTGGCGCTTGGCGATGTGTCGTGCGTACCGGTGTCGGCTGCGGAGCGGATGAATCGCTTTGGGGCATGCGGTTTTGGCGAGTTGAGTAATGGACCGCTTTTTATCGAACGTGACGAACAGGATCGACGCCAAGGGGCGCGTTTCGGTTCCGTCTCCGTTTCGTTCGGTGCTGGTGAAGCGCGGCATTCAGGAGCTTTATTGTCTCCAGGATTTTGCGTTTCCGGCAATCAGCGTCGGCGGTCCGGATCTGCTGGAGCGCTACGAGCGGCAGATTGCGTCCATGGATGCCTTCTCGCCGCAGGCAAACGCAATGTCGCTGCTGGTTCACGGCGGCGGTGTTTTCATGAAGCTCGACCAGGAAGGTCGATTGATGGTGACGGATTTTGTGCGGGAATTTACCGGCATCTCCACCGAGGTCACCTTCGTCGGGCGGGCGGATCATTTTCAGCTTTGGCAACCGGATGCGTTTTTGGCGGCGCAGGCGGAAGCAAGAGCGGGGCGCGGTTTTTCGGCTGCTCGCCCCGCCTAGGACGGGGACAGTCAATGGCGGCGAATTCTGGCGGACGATCTTCTGATGCCGATGGCGGACCTCAGCGCCATATTCCTGTGCTGCTTCGCGAAGTCATCACCGCGCTTGAACCCGCCCCCGGCAAGGTCATTCTGGATGGCACTTTCGGTGCCGGCGGCTACACCCAGGCCATCCTCGATCAGGGCGCAAATGTCATCGCGCTGGACCGTGATCCCACCGCGATCGCCGGTGGCCAGGCGATGGTCGCGGCCAATGGCGGCAGGCTTTCGCTTATTCAATCGCAATTTTCCGATCTCGCAAAACATGCGCCCGAAAGCGGCCTCGATGGCGTCGTTCTCGATATTGGCGTGTCCTCCATGCAGATCGATGAGGCCGAACGCGGTTTCTCCTTTCAGAAGAACGGCCCTCTCGACATGCGCATGTCGGGTTCCGGCGTTTCTGCCGCCGATGTCGTCAATCGTGCGAAGGTCGGCGATCTCATTCGCATTTTCGGTTTTCTCGGTGAAGAAAAGCAGCCGGGTCGCATCGCCCGCGCCATCGAGAAGAAGCGGGCGGAAGAGCCCTTCCGCACCACCCGCGACCTGGCGGGCCTGATCGAGATCGTCACGCCGCGGAAAGCCAAAGACAAGATTCACCCGGCAACGCGGGTGTTCCAGGCGCTGCGTGTTTTCGTCAATGACGAGCTGGGCGAACTGGCGCAGGCCTTGTTTGCCGCCGAGCAGGTTCTGAAGCCCGGCGGCCGGCTGGTCGTCGTTACCTTCCATTCTTTGGAAGACCGTATCGTCAAAAAATTCTTCTCCGACCGTTCGGGCAAGGCCGCCGGTTCGAGGCATCTGCCGATGGTGGAGGACAAGCCCGCCATTTTCGAGAATATCGGCAAGCCGATGATCGCTGCCAGCGACGAGGAGGCGGAGCTTAATCCGCGGGCCCGTTCGGCCAAGCTTCGTGCGGGCCTGCGCACCACGGCACCGGCGCGTGCTGCAGATTTCTCGATTTTCGAGCTTCCCGATCTCGCCAGCCTTGAAAAGATGGGAGGCTGATATGCTGCGCACTTTCGATGTCATCTTGATGGGGGTCATGGTCGCTGCGGCGGTCGTGACCTATTCGATCAAGCACAAGGCCGATCTGAAGCTTGAAGAGGTCCGCAAGCTGGAGGCCGAGATCAAGCTTGAGAAAGATACGATCGATCTCCTGCGGGCCGACTGGGCGCTGCTGACGCAGCCGAACCGTTTGCACCGGCTCGTGAATGCCTATCAGGACGAACTTGGTCTTTCGCCGACCCTGCCGACGCAATTGGCACAGCCGCGTGAACTGCCGATGCTGCGCTCGCAATTGCCGCAGCCGCCCGAGCCTGAAGGAATGAGCGTCGAGGATGTCATCGCCGCCGCTGTCAACGGCTCGAAGCCGGGGGCCACGCTGGGTGGCGCTTCCAAGCCCAAATCGCCGCCCGCGGGCCAGATTGCCGTAAACGGCGTTCCAGTGCCCACGCCCCGTGCGCGCGTTTCACGTCCGGCGCCGGCGCCTGTGCCGGTCGCTTCCGCCGCCGGCGATGAATCCGGCGATATGGATGAAACCATAACAGGATCGGTGAACCGCTGATGTCTTTTCTCTCCCGCGTCATGGTTTTGAAGAGCAAGGCTCATTTTTCAGCCAGCACCACCGGTATCCATACCGACCATGCGGCGTTTGAAGGCGCGCGCAAGAAGCGCGCGGCGCAGGCGAAAAGCCGCGTCGGCCTTCTCATTTTTGGCTTCGTCGCATTTTACGCCGTCGTCGGCGGCCGTCTCGTGCAATATGGCATGGCGGAACAGGAAACGGTATCGAGCATCGCGCCCGCAGACCGGCTGATGGCGTCGCGTCCCGATCTTCTCGACCGCAACGGCGAGGTGCTGGCCACCGATATTCGCACCGTCTCGCTGTTTGCCGAGCCGCATCGCATTGTCGATATCGACGAGGCCATCGAGAAGCTGCGCACCGTCCTGCCGGATCTCGACCAGCGCAGCACCTATCAGAAGCTTACCTCCAACTCGCGTTTCCAGTGGCTGCGCCGCCAACTGACGCCGAAGCAGCAGAGCCAGATCCTGGCGCTCGGCATTCCCGGCATCGGCTTCCGCCCGGAAAAGCGCCGCTTTTATCCCGGCGGGCCGACCGCCGCCCATGTCGTCGGCCACGTCAATATCGACAATCGCGGCGTTGCCGGCATGGAACGTTACGTCGATAGCCAGGGCCTGGCCGATCTGACGGCGCTCGGCATGACCAGCGACCAGCCGCTGGAGCCGGTGAAGCTTTCGATAGATCTGCGCGTGCAGTCCATCGTGCGTGAAGTTGTAACCGCCGCCATTGCCAAATTTCGTGCGATCGGCGCAGGCGCTGTGGTTCTGGATGTGCATACTGGCGAGGTTCTCGCCATGGCCTCCGTGCCGGATTACGATCCGAACAACCCGGCCGAAGGCGCCAAGGAAGGCTGGCTCAACCGCATGTCGAACGGCACGTTCGAGATGGGTTCCACCTTCAAGTCCTTCACCATTGCCATGGGCCTCGATTCGGGCCGTGTCCATCTCGGTGACACTTTCGATGCGCGTTATCCGATCCGCATCGGCGGCTTCACCATCAAGGACTTCCACGGCAAGGGCCGCATGCTCTCGGTGCCGGAAATCTTTCAGTATTCGTCCAACATCGGTACGGCGAAAATCGCCGATACTGTTGGCACCGAAGGCCACAAGGAATTCCTGACGCGGCTCGGTCTTCTCACCCGCATGCACACCGAACTGCCAGAAGTGGCGATGCCATCGCAGCCGCGCGAATGGAAGAAGATCAATTCCATCACCATTTCCTTCGGCCATGGCGTTTCCACGACGCCGTTGCAGACGGCGGTTGCCGGTGCGGCACTCGTCAATGGCGGTAAACTGATCGAACCGACCTTCCTGCCGCGCACCCGTGAACAGGCGGATCAGGTGGCAAAGCAGGTGTTGAAGCCTGGCGCCAGCAAGGATATGCGCTTCCTCTTCGAATGGAACGGCGTCAACGGTTCCGGCCGCAATGCGCGTGTCGATGGTTTCAACGTCGGCGGCAAGACCGGTACGGCCGACAAGGTCGTCAACGGCCGCTACGTGCACGACAAGAACTTCAACGCCTTCCTGTCGGCCTTTCCAATGGACGATCCGCAATATGTCGTGCTGTCGTTCATCGACGAGCCGAAGACGGACAAGGGCAATGGCGCGGCGCTCGCCGGCACGTCTGCAGCCCCCATGGTGCACGATATCATCAGTCGCACGGCGGCCGTACTGGGCGTGAAGCCGAAGTTCGGCAAGGATGGCTCGGCCTTGCTCGTGTCTTATTGATTGTTAGCTTATGATGTTCCGGCGATTCGCGCCGGGGGGACAAGACGGACACAGTCGATGAATTTGCGAGATATATCCGGAAATACGTTTCCGGAATTGAAGGAATTGCTCCTGTCTGAGATCGGGGCGATTGAAATCGGGGGGATCACCGCAGACAGCCGCAAGGCTGCGCCGGGCAGCCTGTTCGTTGCGGTTTCTGGCACCAAGGCCGATGGTACGACCTATGTGAAGGACGCGGTTGCCAAGGGGGCCGTTGCCGTTGTTTCCGGGCACGCGGTGGAAGCCGACGTGCCGGTTCTGGTCGTCACCGACCCACGCCTTTATCTCTCCCATGCCGCTTCCCGCTTTTATGGAAAACAACCGGAAATAATGGTCGCCGTTACCGGTACCGCAGGAAAGACCTCGGTTGCTTCCTTTGTACGGCAAATCTGGGCTTTCGCCGGCCATGCCGCAGCCCAGATCGGCACGACCGGCGTCATTGCTCCTGGCCGCGAGGATTACGGCGCGCTGACGACGCCCGATCCGGTGACGCTGCATGCGCTTCTGGCCGAGCTTGCGGACGAGGGCGTCACCCATGCTGCGATGGAAGCGTCCAGCCACGGTCTTGACCAGCGCCGCCTTGATGGCGTCCACCTATTTGCGGCCGGCTTCACCAATCTTGGCCGCGATCACATGGATTACCATCCGACCGTCGAGGATTACATGGCCGCGAAGATGCGGCTTTTCGATACGCTGATGGAAAAAGGGGCTCCCGCCGTGATCTTCGCCGACGACCCATGGTCGGACAAGGCGATCCGGGCAGCGCAGGAAGCAGGTCTCGATGTCCGCACCGTCGGTCGCAATGGCCAGTATCTCACTTTGAAGCGGGTCGAGCATTTCCGCCACAAGCAGATGGTCGAAGTGCATCATGACGGTGTCATCCATGAAGTCGACATCCCGCTCGCGGGTGATTTCCAGGTGGCCAACGCGCTGGTCGCCGCCGGTCTCGCCATGTCCACGGGTGTTCCCGCGGCAACGGCGCTGAAGGCGCTTGAAAAGCTGATTGGCGCCGCCGGTCGTTTGGAACTCGTGGGCCAGACGAAGAACGGCGCGCTTGCCTATGTGGATTACGCTCATAAGCCCGATGCGCTGGAGAACGTGCTGACCTCGGTGCGGCCCTTCACCTCCGGCCGCATCATCACCGTTTTCGGCTGCGGCGGTGACCGCGACAAGGGCAAGCGACCGATCATGGGCGAGGTGGCGACGCGGCTTTCCGACATCGTCATCGTCACCGACGACAATCCGCGTTCGGAAGATGCTGCAACGATCCGTTCCGAAGTCATGGCGGCAGCACCCGGCGCATTGGAAATCGGCGACAGGGCGGACGCTATCCGCCATGCGGTGTCGCTGCTTTCGCATGGCGATACGCTGATCGTCGCAGGCAAGGGCCATGAAGAGGGGCAGATCGTCGGTTCCGTAACGCTGCCTTTTTCCGATCATGAACAGGTGCGCGCTGCACTGGCAGGGCTGGAAGGATCGAAGATTTGAGCTGGTTATGGACAGTCGCCGACATGATCGCCATCACGGCAGGACGCCCCGTGGGCAACCTGCCGACCGGAATCACCGGCATTTCCATCGACAGCCGGACGGTCAAATCGGGCGAAGCGTTCTTCGCCATCAAGGGTGATCGGGTGGACGGTCACGACTATACGAGTTTCGCGGTTGCGAATGGGGCAGGACTTCTGGTCGTTGCCGAAGCCAAGCTGCCGGCGCTCGGTCGTCTGACCGTGCCGATGATCGTGGTGGAAGATGTGCTCGCAGCCCTTGGCAAGCTTGCCCTTGCCGCGCGCGAAAGAACGTCGGCGCGCATCATCGCGGTGACGGGTTCGGTGGGCAAGACAACGACCAAGGAAATGCTGCGGCAGGCTCTGGCCCCTTCGGGGCGGGTGCATGCGGCGGTGGCGTCCTTCAACAACCATTGGGGCGTGCCGCTGACGCTCGCACGCATGCCTGCCGATACGGAATTCGGCGTGTTCGAAATCGGCATGAACCATTCCGGCGAAATCCGGCCGCTGGTAAAGATGGTCCGCCCGCATGTGGCGATCATCACCACCATCGCGGCGGCCCATCTCGGCAATTTCAAGAATATCGAAGAGATCGCCGCCGCCAAGGCGGAGATTTTCGAAGGCGTGGAAGAAGGTGGTTCGGTCATCCTCAACCGCGATAACGCCCAGTTCGAACAGCTGGAAGAGGCGGCGCAGGAACAGGGTATCGAACATATCCTCACCTTCGGCCAGCACGCCAAGGCCGATTTCCGCCTTGCAGACTTCGAGAGCACGACAACGGGCTCGACGATCTGGGCGATCCTCAATGGTGAAACCAGCGAGCTGCATCTCAACATTCCCGGCCGGCATATTGCAGACAATGCGATGGCGGTGCTCGGCGCCGTGGCGATCACGGGCGCCAATCTTGATCGCGCCTTCGAGGTGCTTGGATCGCTTGAGGCGGTGAAGGGGCGCGGCCAGCGTCACCACCTTCAGATCAACGGCGGCTCCTTCCTGCTGATCGATGAAAGCTACAACGCCAATCCCGCCTCCATGCGGGCGTCGATTGCCGTGCTGGCGGAAACGCCGACGCAGGGCCATGGCCGTCGCGTCGCGGTTCTCGGCGACATGCTGGAGATGGGTGAATTTTCCGCGCAGTTGCACGAAGAGCTGGCCGGCCCGCTGCTTGCTGCCGGTATCGAACATGTCTGGCTCGCGGGCGAAGCGATGGCCGCGCTGCGCGACGCGTTGCCGGACAGCGTCACCGTCATCTGGTTCCCGACGACGGCGGAACTCACCGATTTCGCCCTGCAATGGGTGCAACCGGGAGACGCGCTGATGGTAAAATCGTCACTTGGCCTCGGTTTCGGCAAGATTGTCGCCGCCCTGCTTGACAAGTATCCGGCATTCCCCGAGACGGAACGCCAAGTCTGAAATAGCCTTTTGAAAGGGCAATTATGCTGATCTGGCTCGTCGAACTGTCGGATAAAATTCAAATCTTCAACCTGTTCCGGTACATCACCTTCCGGGCGGGTGCTGCAATGTTCACCTCTGCGTTGATCGTCTTCCTGTTCGGACCGGCGATCATCAACTCGCTGCGCGTGCGCCAGGGCAAGGGCCAGCCGATCCGCGCCGACGGACCGCAGACGCATTTCAAGAAGGCCGGCACGCCGACCATGGGTGGCTTGATGATCCTCGCCGGCATTCTCGGCGGTTCGCTGCTCTGGGGTGACCTGTCGAATGTCTATGTCGTTGCCGTTCTGATGGTGACGCTCGGTTTCGGCGCCATCGGCTTTTACGACGATTATCTGAAAGTGACGAAGCAGAGCGACAAGGGTTTCTCCGGCAAGGCCCGTCTCGGCATCGAATTCCTGATCGCGGCGATTGCCGTGTTCTTCATGATGAAAATGGCGCTTGCCTCCGCACCGCATGGCGGCACGCTCGGCAGCTCCATCGCCTTTCCCTTCTTCAAGGAATTCGTGATCAATCTCGGTTATTTCTTCGTGCTGTTCGGCGCTTTCGTCATCGTCGGCGCGGGCAATGCGGTGAACCTGACCGATGGTCTCGATGGTCTTGCCATCGTGCCGGTCATGATCGCTGCCGCCACCTTCGGCGTGATCGCCTATCTCGCCGGTAACGCGGTTTTTGCCAATTACCTGCAGATCAATTTCGTGCCCGGCACGGGTGAACTCGCCGTCATCGTCGGCGCGGTCATCGGCGCGGGCCTCGGCTTCCTCTGGTTCAATGCGCCGCCCGCCGCCATTTTCATGGGTGATACGGGTTCTTTGGCGCTTGGCGGTCTCATCGGCTCCATCGCCGTCGCCACCAAGCACGAGATCGTCATGGTCATCGTCGGTGGTCTGTTCGTCATGGAAACGCTGTCGGTCATCATCCAGGTCTTCTGGTTCAAGCGCACCGGCAGACGCGTTTTCCTGATGGCGCCGATCCATCACCATTTCGAGAAAAAGGGCTGGACGGAGAGCCAGGTGGTCATCCGTTTCTGGATCATCTCCGTGGGCCTTGCGCTGCTCGGCCTCGCCACCCTGAAGCTGAGGTGAGCGATGATCCCGGTCACGTCGTTTAGGGGTAAGAAGGTCGCTCTCTTCGGGCTTGGCGGTTCCGGTCTCGTCACCGCGCGGGCGCTGGTAGCCGGCGGTGCTGATGTCGTGGCTTTCGACGACAATCCCGACAGTGTCGCGAAGGCTGAGGCCGAGGGTATTACGACTGCGGATCTCCACACGATTGACTGGTCTTCGTTTTCCTCGTTTGTGCTGGCTCCGGGAGTCCCGTTGACGCATCCGAAGCCGCATTGGTCGGTGGACCTTGCGAAGGCGGCGGGCGTCGAAGTGATCGGCGATATCGAGCTTTTCATCCGTGAGCGGCGGGCGCATGCACCGGATTGCCCTTTTATCGCGATTACCGGCACCAACGGCAAGTCGACGACGACGGCACTGATCGCGCATATTCTGCAATCATCGGGCCGCGATACCCAGCTCGGCGGCAATATCGGCACGGCTGTGCTGAGCCTCGATCCGCCCAAGGCGCAACGCTTCTACGTGGTGGAATGCTCGTCCTACCAGATCGATCTGGCACCGACGATCAATCCGACCGCCGGTATCCTGCTCAATCTGACGCCTGATCATCTCGACCGGCACGGTACGATGCAGCACTATGCCGACGTCAAGGAACGGCTGGTTGCCGGCAGCGGCACGGCGATTGTTGGTGTGGATGACAGCTATTCGACACTGATTGCCGACCGTATCGAGCGTGCTGGTGTGAAGGTCGAGCGCATTTCCAAGCGCAATGTCGTTTCCGAAGGTCTTTATGCCGAAGGCAGCCGCATCTTACGTGCTCATGGCGGCACGTCTTCGCTGCTGGTCGATCTCGACGGTATCCAGACCCTGCGCGGCAGTCACAATGCGCAGAATGCGGCGGCGGCAATTGCGGCCTGCCTCGCCGTCGGTGTTTCCGAAGATGAGGTTCGTGTCGGTCTCAAGTCCTTCCCCGGCCTCAAGCACCGCATGCAACCGGTTGGCCGGCGTGGCAATGTGACCTTCGTCAATGACAGCAAGGCCACCAATGCCGATGCGGCGGCACCGGCCTTGTCGAGCTATGAACGCATCTACTGGATTGCGGGCGGTCTGCCGAAGGCCGGCGGTATTGCCAGCCTTGCGCCGCTCTTCCCGCGCATCGCCAAGGCCTATCTGATCGGCGAGGCGGCGGCGGAATTTGCAGCGACGCTCGGCGAAGCGGTGCCGTACGAAATATCCGGCACGCTGGACAAAGCGGTGCAGCATGCGGCGGCGGATGCGGAAAAAGACGCGACAGCCGGCAATATCGTGATGTTGTCCCCGGCTTGCGCAAGCTTCGATCAATATAAGAACTTTGAAATCAGAGGTGATTCGTTTGTCGCGCAGGTTGCGGCGCTCGATGGCATGACGATGCTCGTTCACTCTGGAAAAGGGGACTGAAGGCCATGGTAAGCCGAATTGATCGCGGTCCGGTCGCGGAATGGTTCTGGACCATCGACCGTTTCTTTCTGGCGGCGTTCATCGCGCTGATGGGCATCGGGCTGATGCTATCCTTTGCGGCGTCGCCGGCGGTTGCCGAGCGCATCGGTCTCAACAGCTTCTTCTTCGTTGAGCGTCAGGCGATGTTCATGGTGCCGTCGCTGGCGATCATGGTCGGCCTTTCCTTCCTGTCGCCGCGCCAGGTGCGCCGTGTGGCGGTCATCATGCTGATCGCGTCGCTGCTGATGATGATCTTCGCGCTGTTCTTCGGCATCGAGGTCAAGGGCGCGCGGCGCTGGATTTCCATCGGCACATTCTCGATCCAGCCTTCGGAATTCATGAAGCCAGCCTTCGTCATCGTCTGCGCCTGGCTCTTTGCGGAGCGAGCACGCCACCCGGAAATTCCAGGCAATCTCTTCGCCATCATCACATTCGGCATCGTAGCTGCACTTCTGATCGCCCAGCCGGACTTCGGTCAGACGATCCTGACATCGGTGGTCTGGGGCGGCATGTTCTTCATGGCGGGCGTGCCGTGGTTCTGGATCATCATGCTCGGCGGCCTCGGCGTCGGCGGCATTATTACAGCCTATCTCATGTTGCCGCACGTCGCGGGCCGTATCGACCGATTCTGGACGGGAGAGGGCGACACGTTCCAGGTGGACACGGCCCGCGAGGCGATCATTCGCGGTGACTGGTTCGGGCGCGGACCGGGCGAGGGCATCGTCAAGCGCATCATTCCCGATAGCCATACCGACTTCATCTTCTCGGTGGCGGCGGAAGAGTTCGGCATCGTTTTCTGCATGTTCCTTGTCGCCATCTTTGCCTTCATCGTGCTGCGTGGCCTGTCGCACGCCTTCAAGGAGAAGGACGATTTCTGCCGTTTTGCCGTGGCCGGTCTGGTGCTTCAAATCGGCATGCAGTCGATGATCAATATCGGCGTTAATCTGGAGCTGATGCCCGCCAAGGGCATGACGTTGCCGCTGATTTCCTATGGTGGTTCGTCGATGATGGCGATCTGCGTGACCGCCGGCTTCCTTCTGGCGCTGACACGCCACAGACCCGAAAAGCGGGCGCAGGAGCGAAGTTTCTTCCGCGTCGGTTCCGGCGTTCCTGCGGAGTAAACGATCATGAGCAAGGGTGTTGTTCTTCTTGCCGCCGGTGGAACCGGCGGCCATGTGTTTCCGGCGGAAGCCCTGGCGCATACGCTGAAGGCGCGCGGTTATCAGGTGCATCTCGTCACTGACAGCCGCGCAGAGCGTTATGCCGGCAAGTTTCCGGCCGATGAAATTCACGTTGTGCCATCGGCCACCATCGGCTCGAAGAACCCGATTTCGGTCGTGCGTTCGCTCTGGAAGCTATGGGTGGGCCTGCGTGCCGCCCGCCGGCTGGTGACGAAACTGAAGCCGGTCGCGGTTGTCGGTTTCGGCGGTTATCCCACCGTGCCGCCGCTTCTGGCCTCCACCGGACTTGGCGTTCCCTCGATCATTCACGAGCAGAATGCGGTGATGGGCCGCGCCAACAAGGCGCTCGCCGGACGCGTGAAGGCGATTGCCGGCGGTTTCCTGCCGCCCGCCAACGGCCAATATTCCGACAAGACGGTGGCAACAGGCAATCCGGTGCGTCCTGCGGTGCTGGCGGCATCCGAAATTCCCTATACGCCCTCACAGACGGGCGAGACTTTCCAGCTTGTGGTTTTCGGCGGCAGCCAGGGCGCGCAGTTCTTTTCCAGCGCCGTTCCGGCGGCGATCTGCCTGATGAAGGACGAGCAGCGCAAACGTATCGTCGTGACCCAGCAGGCGCGCCCCGAAGACAAGGACAGCGTCATCGCCTCCTATCAGAAGCTCGGTGTGAAGGCTGAGGTTTCGCCTTTCTTCGGCGACATGGCCTCGCGCATCGGTGAGGCCGATCTCGTCATCAGCCGCTCGGGCGCCTCGACCGTATCGGAGCTTTCGGTGATCGGCCGTCCGTCGATCCTCGTTCCCTATCCGCATGCGCTGGACCATGATCAGGCGGCGAATGCGGCCGCACTTTCGGCGGCGGGCGGGGCAAGCGTCATCAAGCAGGCGGACCTGTCGCCGCAGAAGCTTTCCAGCCTGTTGTCGTCGGCGCTTGCCGAGCCGGATCGTCTTTCGGCAACGGCAGCAGCGGCCAAGGCGACCGGCAAGCCCCATGCGGCGGATGTGCTGGCCGATCTGGTCGAAGCGATTGCCGAAGGCCGGTCCGTACAGGAATTCAAGAAGAAGAATGAAGGAGTTGGGGCATGAAGATGCCGAAAGCCATAGGCCTTGTGCATTTTATCGGCATAGGCGGGATCGGCATGAGCGGCATTGCCGAAGTGCTTCACAATCTCGGCCATCGCGTGCAGGGGTCGGATCAGGCCGAAAGCGCCAATGTGCAGCGCCTGCGCGACAAGGGCATCGAGGTTTTTGTCGGTCACACGGCGGATAATATCGGCGATGCCGAGGTCGTGGTCGTTTCGACTGCCATCAAGAAGAACAATCCGGAACTCATCGCCGCGCGGGAAAAGCACCTGCCGATCGTTCGCCGTGCGGAAATGCTGGCCGAACTGATGCGTTTCCGTAATGCCATCGCCATTGGCGGCACCCATGGCAAGACCACGACCACCTCCATGGTCGCGACGCTGCTGGAAGCTGGCAATCTCGATCCGACCGTTATCAATGGCGGTATCATCAATGCCTATGGCACCAATGCCCGCATGGGCGAGGGTGAGTGGATGGTGGTGGAAGCGGACGAATCCGACGGCACCTTCCTGAAACTCCCCGCCGATGTGGCCGTCATCACCAATATCGATCCCGAGCATCTGGATCATTATGGAAATTTCGATGCCGTGCGCGCGGCTTTCCGACAGTTCGTCGAGAACGTGCCGTTCTACGGTTTCGGTGTCATGTGCCTCGATCATCCCGAAGTGCAGGCGCTGGTGGGCCGCATCGAGGACCGCAAAGTCATCACCTACGGTGAGAACCCGCAGGCCGACGTGCGTTTTTCGAATGTGCGCATCGATGGCACGCGCTCGGTGTTCGATGTGGAAATCCGCCGTCGCCGCACCGGTAAGATTTTCTCCTTCAAGGACCTCGTCCTGCCGATGCCCGGCCGCCATAATGTGTCGAATGCGACGGCGGCGATTGCTGTTGCCAATCGTCTCGGCATTTCGGAAGCCGACATCAAGAAGGGCCTTGCCTCCTTCGGCGGCGTCAAGCGGCGCTTCACGCTGACGGGCGAAGCCAATGGGGTGCAGGTTTTTGACGATTACGGTCACCATCCGGTGGAGATCAAGGCTGTGCTGAGGGCGGCGCGGGAGGCGTGCAAGGGCCGTATCATCGCCGTGCATCAGCCGCACCGCTACAGCCGCCTTTCCAGCTTGTTCGACGATTTCGCCCATTGTTTCAACGATGCCGATACGATTCTTCTTGCCCCGGTCTATGCCGCGGGCGAAGATCCTATCGAAGGTGCAAGCTCGGAAGCGCTGGTTTCGGCCATCAAAGCCGCGGGCCACCGGGACGCCCGTTTTCTCGAGAAACGGGAAGATCTCGCCTCAGTGGTGACAGGCATTGCGAATCCGGGTGATTTCGTGGTTCTCTTGGGGGCTGGAAATATCACGCAATGGGCAGCAGTACTGCCTTCGGAATTGAAGAGCATATCAGGAAAGTCTGAATGAGACAGGTCGATGGGGTTAAATTGCTGGGGAGGCTCGGCGACGGGGTAAAGGAATTGCGGGGACGTCTGACACCGGATGCGCCCATGGACCGCGTGACCTGGTTCAGAGCCGGCGGTCTTGCTGAAGTCATGTTCCAGCCGCACGATACGGACGATCTGATCGCCTTCCTGAAAATTCTGCCGGAAGACGTGCCCTTGACCGTGGTCGGCGTCGGCTCGAACCTTCTGGTGCGTGATGGCGGCATTCCGGGCGTTGTCGTCCGTCTGTCGGCCAAGGGGTTCGGCCAGGTGGAGCTTGCCGGTGAAAACCGCATCAAGGCGGGCGCGATCTGCCCGGACAAGCATATTGCGGCCATGGCCATGGACAATGGCATTGGCGGCTTCCATTTCTATTACGGCATTCCCGGCTCCATCGGTGGTGCGCTGCGCATGAATGCCGGCGCCAATGGCGGCGAGACGCGCGAGCGTGTTGTGGAGGTCTATGCGGTCGACCGTCAGGGCAACCAGCATGTGCTTTCCAACGCGGATATGGGCTATAGCTATCGCCATTCCGACGCCGACAAGGACCTGATCTTTACCGGCGCGTTGTTTGAGGGTTATCCGGAAGACAAGGCGAAAATCCGCGCCGATATGGATGCCGTGCGCCACCACCGCGAAACAGTGCAGCCGATCCGCGAACAGACCGGTGGTTCCACCTTCAAGAATCCCGAAGGTCATTCCGCGTGGGAACTGATCGATGAGGCGGGCGGTCGCGGTCTGGTTATTGGCGGCGCGCAGATGTCGTCGCTGCATTGCAATTTCATGATCAATACCGGCCATGCGACCGGTTACGATCTGGAATATCTCGGCGAAACCATCCGCAGGCGCGTGTTCGAGAAGTCTGGCATCCGGCTGGAATGGGAAATCAAGCGCCTCGGCCTCTTCATGCCGGGTCGTGAAGTGGAGCCGTTCCTCGGGGCATAAACCTCGGTGAATACTGCATATTACAAGAAAATTTGCTTTTGATCGACTGTTGCGTGTATCGTAACGGTCGATCAATGTTTTTTACTATATCTTTTGGGTTAAATACTTGATCGGCCTGGGCGATGTCTCGGTTTTGAATTTTATATTGTTTTTTTATTAGGTAATGCTAACGGAAATATGTGATCTAGGTGCCCTTGAGCATGATGTTGGATCTTTGGAAAAAAACGATCGAGATGATGAGTTTTTCGGTCGCGACGCTCGAGGGTCGGCGGCGGCTCCAGCCGATGGAATTCTCCATTCGTATTGCGTGTCTCGTGACGCTCATTGTTATTCTGATGTGCACGGGTGGCCTGACGCTTCTTGCGCAGTTCGGGCTTGTGACCGATCTCTTCAACGGGATCATGTTGGCTGTGACACTTGGCGGGGCTGTGGCGTTTACGGTGACATTGCTGGTCTGCTGGCTGAATGCGAGGGAAGTGCAAATTCTCGTGCAATCCCACGAGCGCTTTCTGCATCTGAGCCATACGGACGCCCTGACTGGCCTCAGCAACCGGCTCGGCCTTTATGCGGCATGTGATAAACTCGGCAGCGACTACTGCGTCGCCTTCCTCGATATCGATCATTTCAAATCGGTGAATGACAGGCACAGCCATCTCGTCGGCGATCTCGTCATTTCAAGTGTTGCGCGCCGGATAAGGGAGCATTTCGATCCTCCAGCGCATGTCGCGCGCCTGGGCGGCGAGGAATTTGTGGTCGTCCAGGAGACCAACCGGCTGGCTTTCCTGCAGATGTGCGAGAGGGTGCGCGCAGCTGTCGCGGCGACGCCGGTGGAGCATCAAGGCCTTCGGATCACGGTGACGATTTCGATTGGTGTCGCTTTTCGCGGCGACGCCGAAATTTTCGACAAGGTCATGCACAATGCCGATCTTGCGCTTTATCGGGCAAAGGATGGCGGACGCAATCGCGTCTGCATGGTGGGCCATGTCGAGCGGCGTCAGTCGGTGGCTTAAGCAGAAATTGACAGACAAAAGCCCGCGAAACGAAGGTTTCGCGGGCTTTTGTCGTTGAGCATCTCAGATCAGACTTCGTCCTTGCGGGACATAAGGATGCAGGCGAGCGTGATGAGCGCCGATACACAGAGATAGTAACCGACATAACCCATGCCGTAATTCACCTGCAGCCATGTGGCGATGTAAGGCGCCAGCGATGCGCCGAAAATGCCGGCCATGTTGAAGGTGATGGACGAGCCGGTGTAGCGCACCCGGGTCGGGAAGGGCGCGGCAAGCGCCGTTCCGATCAGGCCGTAGGTCATGCCCATCAGCATCATGGCAAGAGCCGCAAAGACGAAGATCGAGCCTTCGCCGCCGGTCATCAGGCCGGGCAGCAGGAAGGAGAACAGGCCGATCAGCACCGTCGTGATGATCAGGATTTCACGACGACCGAATTTTTCGGCGAGCTTGCCGGCGATCGGAATGAAGATGCCGAAAACGATGGAACCGAGGATCTGCACTTCCAGCGCGTCGAGGAACGGGATTTTCAGAACCTTGACGTTGTAGGACAGCAGATAGGCGGTGCCGATGTAGAAGAGCACGAAGGTGGCCAGCGCCACGAAGGTGCCGAGCACGAGGCTGCGCTTGTGGTTGCGGAACAGTTCCGCAACCGGCACGGCCACGCGCTCTTCCTTTTCGATTGCCTTCTGGAAGTCGGGCGTTTCGGTGATCGACAGGCGAACCCACATGCCGACCGCGATCAGGATGATCGAGGCGACGAAGGGAATGCGCCAGCCCCAGCTCAAAAGCGCTTCCTGAGACATGAAGTGCAGCAGGATCCAGAACACGCCGGACGAAAGGAACAGGCCAACGGGTGCGCCGAGCTGCGGGAACATGCCGTACCAGCTACGCTTACCCGGAGGTGCGTTTTCCGTGGCGAGCAGGACGGCGCCGCCCCATTCGCCACCGAGGCCGAAACCCTGGCCGAAGCGGCAAAGCGCGAGCAGCAGCGGGGCCAGAACGCCGGCGGTCTCATAGGATGGCAGGAGGCCGATCACGACGGTGGAGACGCCCATCGTGAGTAGAGCGGCGACAAGGGTGGTCTTGCGGCCGACACGGTCGCCATAGTGGCCGAAGACCACAGCGCCCAGCGGGCGGGCGAAAAAGGCGATGGAGAAGGTGGCGAAGGACGCCAGAAGCGCCGTCATCGGGTCACTGTTCGGGAAGAACAAGGTGGGGAACACGAGCACTGCGGCCGTGGCGTAAACGTAGAAGTCGAAAAACTCGATGGTCGTGCCGACCAGACTGGCAGTGAGAACTCGTGCAGGCGAATTTGTCTTTACAACGTTCGAATTGTCAGCCGTCGGCGATACCGTAGATATCGCGTCGGTCATGGTATTGGTTCCATTTTGAATGATTTCAATGTCATGCCTTGGGAGGCGATGACTGCGTTAACGTAATTTTTGTGCTCAGGGAATGCTAAAAAAGAAATAATGCAGATATTGTGATCTATCAGCGCGACACGTGTGGTTATACTTCTCGAGGATGCTTTGGCGATTGAGAGACTGATTCAGGCCGCGGTTTTAAAACGCTGAAACGCCAGATAATTTTCCCTGGGGAATAATCCCGTCTGTTAACGTTTCGACCTTGCCTTTATCGCAGAGCAGGCGCCGTGCGGCTGCCGTTTTATTTTCGATCATTGAAAACCTGTATGTTGCAATCCGTGCAACTCTCTGATTCCAAGGAGGGAATCCGGATCGGTGCTGATTCTTTAACGAAACTCGGCACGTTGGACGCGGCGGTTAACGAAAGTAAACGATTCATTAACCTTAATGGCGTTTAACTGATCTCAAGGATCATGTGCCAGAATCACCGTTCGTCAAATCCGGTCGGTTCGGGGCGTGGTTCGTAACGGAGAGTTGGTGTCAGAGGGTTCGATGAGCGGCAAGCACGTAGCTGTTCTTTTGGGTGGATTTTCGTCGGAGCGGCCGGTCAGCCTGTCGTCGGGCAACGCTTGCGCGCAGGCTCTGGAAGACGAGGGCTACAAGGTCACCCGGGTCGATGTGGGGCGCGATATCGCCGCCGTACTCGACGAGCTGCGCCCGGACGTCGCCTTCAATGCACTGCACGGTCCCTTCGGCGAAGACGGCACCATTCAGGGTATCCTCGAATATCTCGCGATTCCCTATACGCATTCCGGCGTGCTGGCTTCCGCGCTCGCCATGGACAAGGCGCAGGCCAAGAAAGTTGCCGCGGCTGCCGGCATCCCGGTGGCTGCCGAGCGCGTCATGAACCGCTTCGATTTCACCAGCGAACATCCGCTTGCGCCGCCCTATGTGGTGAAGCCGGTGCGTGAAGGTTCGAGCTTCGGCGTGGTGATCGTCAAGGAAGACCAGTCGCATCCGCCGCAAATCCTCACCTCGTCGGAATGGCGTTACGGCGATCAGGTCATGGTCGAGCGCTATATTCACGGCCGGGAATTGACCTGCGGTGTACTCGACGGCGAGGCGCTGGGCGTCACCGAAGTGGTGCCGCTCGGTCACAATTTCTATGATTATGATGCGAAATATGCGGCTGGTGGCTCGAAACATGTCATTCCCGCAGAAATTTCACCGAAAATTTACCAAAAAATTCAAACACTGGCGGTTATGGCGCATCGGGCGATCGGATGCCGTGGCGTAAGCCGTTCAGACTTTCGTTACGACGACCGTTTCTCAGAAGATGGCGAAGTTATCTGGCTTGAAGTGAATACGCAGCCGGGCATGACGCCGACCTCCCTGGTGCCGGAAATGGCGGCCCATGCTGGCCGCTCCTTTGGTAACCTTGTCAGCTGGATGGTGGAGGACGCTTCGTGTTTGCGGTGACCGGCAAAAAGTCGACGGCAAAACAGCGCGAGCAATATGCGGCGGCGGCCAATGCCGACGATCGCAGGGTGCTGCCGCGTCCGCTGCGCCGCTTCGTGCGTTTCGGTGTCAGCCTTGCGACCGGACGCATTCACATTCCCGCCCATACCGGCACGATTTCGGCTTTCGCCTTTTACGCGGTGATCGGGCTTTACGGCATGTCGCTCGGTGGCCACACCAATATCGTCACCCAGACGACCACCTCGGCTGCCGGTTTCGCAGTCGAGGATGTGAAGGTCTCCGGCAACCGGCAGACCTCCGAAATCGATGTATTCCAGCTTCTCGGCCTCGACGGCAGCACCTCGCTGATAGCGCTTGATATCGATGCGGCGCGCCGCAAGCTGGTGCAGCTTCCCTGGGTGGAAGATGTCGATATCCGCAAGGTGTATCCCAAGACCGTGGAAGTCCGGCTGAAGGAGCGTCAGGCCTTCGGCATCTGGCAGCACGGAACAGAACTGTCGTTGATCGAAAAAAATGGCAGCGTGATTGCGCCGTTGCGGGATAATAAATTCGCCTCCCTGCCGCTCTTCGTCGGCCGCGACGCGGAAACGGGTGCTGCCGGTTTTGTCGCGCAACTGGCCGACTGGCCGGAAATCCGCAACCGCGTTCGCGCCTATGTCCGCATTGCCGGCCGCCGCTGGGATCTGCATCTCGATAACGGCATCGTCGTTAAGCTGCCGGAAGAAAACCTGCCGCAGGCGCTACAATTGCTGGCGCGGCTCGATCTCGAGGAAAAGGTGCTGTCGCGCGATGTTGCCGCCGTCGATCTGCGGCTGTCGGACCGCACCACGATCCAGCTGACCGAGGGCGCCGCCGAGCGCCGTCAGGCCGCTGTCGACGCGCGCACCAAGGCTCTCAAGAAGGCGGAGAAGAACACATGAGCTTTTTCGGTTCTTCCCATTTCGGCCTGCCTCGCCTGAAGCCATTGTCTTCCAAGCGCAGCCACATCGTTTCGGTGCTCGACATCGGCTCGACCAAGGTCGTGTGCATGATCGGCCGGCTTACGCCGCGCCAGGAAAGCGAAATCCTGCCGGGTCGCACCCATAAGGTCGAAATCATCGGTATCGGCCATCAGCGCTCGCGCGGCGTAAAGTCCGGCGTGATCGCCGATCTCGACGCGCTGGAAGGCGTGATCCGTCTTTCGGTCGATGCGGCCGAGCGCATGGCGGGGCTTACCGTCGACAGCCTGATCGTCAATGTGTCGGCTGGCCGGCTGGCGAGCGATATCTACACCGCGAGCATCGATCTCGGCGGCCAGGAAGTGGAAGCAAGCGATCTGCGCAAGGTTCTGGTGGCGGCAAGCCAGCAATCCATGCGCCAGGACCGGGCGATCCTGCATTCGCTGCCAACAGGTTATTCGCTGGATGGCGAGCGCGGCATTCGTGATCCGCTCTCCATGTATGGCGATCTTCTCGGTGTCGACATGCATGTGGTGACTGTCGAACGCACGGCGCTGAAGAACCTCGAGCTTTGCGTCAATCGCGCGCATCTTTCGGTCGAGGGCATGGTGGCGACGCCCTATGCCAGCGGTCTTGCGGCACTGGTGGATGACGAAGTTGAACTCGGCTGTGCGGCCATCGACATGGGCGGCGGCACCACGACGATCTCGGTTTTCGCCGAAGGCCGGCTCATTCATACCGACGCAATCGGGCTTGGCGGCCATCACGTTACGACAGATCTTGCACGAGGCCTCTCGACACGAATCGAAGATGCGGAGAGACTGAAGGTGGTGCATGGTTCGGCTTTGCTGAATGGCGCGGATGAGCGCGACATGATTTCGATCCCGCCGATTGGCGAAGATGATCGCGATCAACCATCGCAAGTTTCAAGAGCACTTGTTACCCGCATCGTGCGGGCGCGTATCGAAGAGACGCTGGAATTGATCCGTGATCGTATCCAGAAGTCCGGCTTCAGCCCGATTGTCGGCAAGCGCGTCGTCCTGACCGGCGGCGCAAGCCAGCTGACGGGTCTGCCGGAAACGGCGCGGCGCATCCTTGCCCGCAACGTTCGTATCGGCCGCCCCATGGGTGTGGCCGGTCTTCCGGTCGCGGCAAAGGGCCCAGCCTTTTCGACGGCGTGCGGACTGATGATCTATCCGCAGGTGGCGGATATCGAAATTCATGCTGCGCAAGGCGGAATGTTCTCGCCGTTCGGCAACGGTAGCGGCCGGATAGCCCGGGTGGGGCAATGGCTGAAAGAGAGTTTTTGAGTGGCCTCGTGGCGCAAGCCGGAGGTTTCAGAGTTGAGTTTCAAGAATCGGCCAGCGGGGCGATGCGGCCAGAGAAAGAAGGAATGTTAAAATGACGATACAGCTGCAGAAGCCTGATATCACAGAGCTGAAGCCACGCATCACCGTCTTCGGTGTCGGCGGTGGCGGTGGTAACGCTGTCAACAACATGATCACGGCCGGCCTCCAGGGCGTCGACTTCGTCGTCGCCAACACGGATGCGCAGGCGCTGACCATGACGAAGGCAGATCGGGTCATTCAGCTCGGCGTCAACGTCACCGAGGGTCTCGGCGCCGGTTCGCAGCCGGAAGTCGGTCGCGCTGCCGCTGAAGAATGCATCGACGAGATCATCGATCACCTGAACGGCACCCATATGTGCTTCGTCACCGCCGGCATGGGCGGCGGCACCGGCACGGGCGCTGCTCCCGTCGTCGCACAGGCTGCCCGCAACAAGGGCATCCTGACGGTCGGCGTCGTCACCAAGCCTTTCCACTTCGAAGGCGGCCGCCGCATGCGTCTTGCCGAACAGGGCATCGAGGAACTGCAGAAGTCCGTCGATACGCTGATCGTCATTCCGAACCAGAACCTCTTCCGTATTGCCAATGACAAGACGACCTTTGCGGACGCCTTCGCCATGGCCGACCAGGTTCTCTATTCCGGCGTTGCCTGCATTACTGACCTGATGGTGAAGGAAGGTCTCATCAACCTCGACTTCGCCGACGTCCGTTCGGTCATGCGCGAGATGGGCCGCGCGATGATGGGCACCGGCGAGGCTTCCGGTCCGGGCCGTGCGATGCAGGCTGCGGAAGCGGCCATCGCCAACCCGCTGCTCGACGAAACCTCGATGAAGGGCGCACAGGGCCTCTTGATCTCCATCACCGGTGGTCGCGATCTTACCCTGTTCGAAGTCGACGAAGCGGCGACCCGTATCCGCGAAGAGGTCGATCCGGATGCGAACATCATCCTCGGCGCAACATTCGACGAAGCGCTGGAAGGTCTCATCCGCGTCTCCGTCGTTGCAACCGGCATTGACCGCGTTGCAGGCGTCGGCGAGCAGAACGTTGCCGAAATGCGCGCCGCAGCCGCCGCTGCAAAGCCGCTTATCCGTCCTTCCGCGGCCGTTGCTCCCGCTCCGGCCGCAGTCCAGCCTGCCGCAGTCTCGCAGGCACCGAAGGCCGTAGACCCGATCGCGCAGACCATCCGTTCGGCAGAAGCCGAAATGGAACGTGAACTCGGTTTCGCCGCACACCAGCAGCCGGCACAGGACTTCCGTCCGCAGAGCAAGCTGTTTGCATCTTCTCCGGCTGAAGCGCCGGCGGCTCTCCGTCCGGTTCAGCAGGCGGCTCCGGCTCCGGTAGCCCAGGCTCCGGCCTATCATGCTCCGGAACAGGTTTCCGCTCCGGCGCCGCGCATGCAGCCGCCGCAGGCGCCCGTCTATCAGGAGCCCGCACCGGTTGCGCGCCAGCCCGAGCCGGTTCGCATGCCGAAGGTCGAAGACTTCCCGCCGGTCGTCAAGGCCGAGATGGAACATCGCACCCATGCCGCTCCTGCCGCCCAGGAAGAGCGTGGCCCGATGGGTCTTCTGAAGCGCATCACCAACTCGCTTGGTCGCCGCGAAGAAGAAGAAGTTCCCTCCGACATGATGGACGCACCGAGCATGGCTCCGCAGCAGCGCCGCGCGCCGCTTTCGCCGGAAGCAAGCCTCTACGCACCGCGTCGTGGCCAGCTTGACGACCACGGCCGCACAACGCCTGCCTCCTCCAGCCATCACGATGACGATCAGCTGGAAATCCCGGCCTTCCTGCGTCGCCAGTCCAACTAAAGGCGATTCCATAATCCCCTTGAAACGCCCGGATCACACGATCCGGGCGTTTTGTTTATTTCACGTTGTTAACACTAAATTAATTCGTATTTTCAACGGCTTGTGCATGTAACAATCCGAAACGAACAGTGATTTGTCGTGGCACCTACATGTGCGTATGTATGAGACTGGGTAAAGGAACAGATTGACTTTGCCGGTCGTTAAAAGCCGGCTTGAAAACTTTGAACGGCGCTGGCCCAAGCGGCGCGGTTTGCAAAACAAGGCATATTCGCATGACCATCGGACTGCTCGGATTTCAGACAACTATCGCACATGCTGTTCAGCTTAAAGGCATTGGCGTGCATTCCGGCAATCCGGTCTCGATGACGTTCCAGCCCGCAGAAGCTGGAACGGGCATCGTTTTCAATCGCCTTCATGACAATGGCAACGTTACAGAACTGAAGGCGGTGTCCGCCAATGTCGGTAACACCGATCTTTGCACGGTGCTCGGCCGCTCGCTGACGCAGTCTGTCGCGACGATCGAGCATGTCATGGCCGCCATTTACGCCATGGGCCTCGACAACCTCATCATCGAGGTCGACGGTCCGGAAGTTCCGATCATGGACGGCAGCTCGGCGCCTTTCATCGAGGCGATCGAATCCGTCGGCATCAAGAACCTCGGCGTGAAGCGCCGCTACATCCGCGTCACGAAGCCGGTACGTATCGATTCGGGCGCCTCCTGGGCGGAATTCCGTCCTTACGACGGTACGCGTTTCGAGGTGGATATCGATTTCGACACGCCGCTGATCGGCAAGCAGTCCTGGAAGGGCGACCTGACGGCGGAAACGTTCAAGAACGAACTGTCGCGTGCCCGTACCTTCGGTTTCATGCGTGACGTGGAGCGCCTGTGGGCCGCCGGTTATGCGCTCGGCTCTTCGCTTGAGAACTCGGTCGTTATTTCCGATGACAACAGCGTCATCAACATGGAAGGCCTGCGTTACGCCAAGGACGAATTCGTCCGTCACAAGACGCTGGACGCCGTGGGCGATCTGGCGCTTGCCGGTGCGCAGTTCATCGGCTGCTACCGCTCCTACCGCGGCGGCCACAAGGTCAATGCGAATGCGCTGAAGGCGCTTTTGAGCGACCGCACGGCCTATGAGATCGTCGAAGCGCCGGCAGCCCGCAACCAGATGGTTCGCGCCCGCGAATTCGTTGCTGTCAACATGCCGGAATTCGCACCCTGGTCTGCTTGAGTTCCTTCGCAGGCTATCAATTGACAGAAAAAGCCGCTCCCTTTGGGGCGGCTTTTTCGTGATGCGAACAAGAAGTTGCGTTATATCGTCTGATATTCATGCGATTGCATGGGTGGATGCCATAAAAATGCGTTAATGCGTCATCATTGCGTTGCCCTGCGGATGCTTTTATGGCTAGAACGCCATTGCGAAGCCGATGCTTATGTATTTGCGCGGGAAGTGGGAACTGTCGAATGAAGCATGTAGGGTCTGGTGCAATGAAGGGTACGATGCGGGGGATCGCGGTTTCGTTGATGTTGGTCGGCGCGAGTGTCGTCGTCACGGCCTGCCAGTCCGATCCGGATATCGACATCACCAAGCTCGGCGTCGAGACCGATCCGCCTGACGTTCTGTACAAGCAGGGGCTTGCCAACATGAACGCCGGCAACATGACAGAAGCCTCACGCAAGTTCGAGGCGATCGACAAGCAATATCCGTTCACCGAATGGGGCCAGAAGGCGCTGGTGATGCAGACTTTTATCGCCACACGCACCAACAAGAACGATGTGGCGATCACCACTGGCAGCCGGTTCCTGCGGCAATATCCGCGCGCCAAAGATGCCGCTTATGTTCAGTACATGATCGGCCTTGCCTATTCGAAGCAGATTTCCGATGTGACACAGGACCAGCGCGCAGCACAGCGCACCGTCGAGGCGATGAACAAGGTCGTCAACGACTATCCCGATTCGGAATATGTCGCCGACGCACAGGCCAAGATCCGTTTTGCCCGCGACCAACTCGCCGGCCGCGAAATGCAGGTCGGTCGTTATTATCTTGAGCGCAAGGAATATCTCGCCGCCGTTTCGCGTTTCCGCATCGTCGTCGAGCAATACCAGAACACCAACCAGATCGAGGAAGCGCTGGCGCGTCTGACCGAAGCCTATTACGCCATGGGCCTGGTGGACGAAGCGCAGACCGCGGCTGCCGTTCTTGGTAACAACTATCCTGACAGCCAATGGTATGCGGATTCCTACAAGCTGCTGAAGGGTCAGGGGCTGGAGCCGCGTGAAAACAAGGGGTCCTGGATTTCGCGCGCCGGCAAGAAGCTCATCGGCGCTTGAGACGGGGCATAGGCCATGCTGGTCCAGCTCTCGATTCGCGATATCGTTCTCATCGAAAGGCTCGACCTCGGTTTTGAGGCGGGCCTTTCCGTGTTGACGGGCGAGACGGGTGCGGGCAAATCCATTCTTCTCGATAGTCTCTCGCTGGCGCTTGGTGGCCGCGGCGATGGCGGCCTTGTGCGGCACGGCGAGGACAAGGGGCAGGTGACGGCCACCTTCGAAGTCCCGAACGATCATCCCACCCGGCTTCTCCTGCGCGAAAACGGCCTTGATGACGATGGCGACCTTATTTTTCGTCGTGTGCAATCTGCCGACGGTCGCACCAAGGCCTATGTCAACGATCAGGCCGTGAGCGTGCAAATGATGCGCCAGCTCGGGCAATTGCTGGTGGAAATTCATGGTCAGCATGATGATCGCGCGCTTGTCGATACCGATGCGCACCGCACGCTGCTGGACGCCTTTGCTGGGCTGAGCGATGAGGCTCGCGCTGTTCAGGGCCTATACCGCGCCTTTAAGGACGCCGAACGTGCGCTGAAGACGCACCGCGCCAAGGTGGAGGCGGCGGCGCGCGAGGCGGATTACCTTCGCTCGTCCGTCGAGGAACTGGAGACGCTCTCGCCGCGCGACGGCGAAGAGGAGGAGCTGGCCGAGCGCCGGGCGGTGATGCAGAAATCCGAACGCATTGCCGGCGACATCGCGGAGGCCAGCGAGTTCCTGAACGGCAATGCGTCGCCTGTTCCTGTCATCGCGTCGATGATGCGGCGTCTGGAGCGCAAGAGCCACGAAGCGCCGGGATTGCTGGAAGACACCGTACAATTGCTGGATGCCGCGCTTGACAGTCTCTCCAACGCACAGATGGAAGTGGAGGCGGCCCTGCGCCGCACCGAATTCGATCCGCGTGAGCTGGAGCGGGTGGAGGAGCGGCTGTTCGCGCTGCGTGCTGCCGGGCGCAAATACAATGTCGCCGTACCCGATTTGCCGGCTCTCGCCGAAAAAATGGTGGCCGATCTCGCCGATCTCGATGCCGGCGAAGAAAAGCTCGGCAAGCTTGAGGCCAATCTCGGCGTGGTGAAGGCCGATTTCGACCGTGCCGCGCAATCGCTTTCCGACAAACGCCGCAACGCGGCGGAAGCGCTTTCCAACGCGGTGATGGCAGAACTGCCGGCGCTGAAGCTGGAACGGGCGCGGTTTACCGTCGAGGTGACCTCCGATCCCGAACAAGCGACGGCGGACGGTATCGACACGGTGGAATTCCACGTCCAGACCAATCCGGGCACACGCCCCGGCCCGATCATGAAAGTGGCCTCGGGCGGCGAATTGTCCCGCTTCCTGCTGGCGCTGAAAGTGGCGCTGGCGGATCGTGGTTCGGCGCCGACCCTGGTGTTCGACGAAATCGATACGGGCGTTGGCGGTGCGGTGGCGGATGCCATCGGCCAGCGGCTGCGCCGCCTGTCGAAAACCGTGCAGGTCCTGTCCGTCACCCATGCGCCGCAGGTGGCGGCGCGGGCGGCCACTCATCTTCTCATTTCCAAGGGCCCATCCGGCGACGGCAGCGAGCGTATCGCGACGCGCGTGGCCACCATGGAGCCGAAGCACCGCACCGAGGAGATCGCCCGCATGCTGGCCGGCGCATCGGTGACGGACGAGGCTAGGGCTGCGGCGGCTCGCCTGCTGGCGGCCAAGGACTGACGGCTACCCGTTGCCTTGCGCAAGCGGATGCGGCCTGTGAGTCCAACGGCAAAACTGTTTTTAATGTTTGTTATTTCGGCTAAAAGCGTTCGGTAATTCCGAAAAGAGGCCGTCATGTCGCAAGACCAGAAATCCGTCGAAAACCTCACCGAGCTTGAAGCCTCTTCCGAGCTTGCATTTCTGGCGGCCGAGCTTGCGCGGCATGATGCGCTTTACCACGGCAAGGATGCGCCGGAGATTACGGACGCCGAATATGATGCGCTGAAGCGTCGTAATGACGCCATCGAAGCGGCTTTCCCGGCGCTGGTGCGGGCCGACAGCCCGTCGAGAAAAGTCGGCTTCGCGCCGCTTCCGACCTTTGCGCCCATCGTGCATGCGCGGCCGATGCTGTCGCTCGACAATACCTTTTCGGAAGAGGATCTGCGGGATTTCGTCAGTTCCGTCTATCGCTTCCTCGGGCATCTGCCGGACGATTCCATCGCCTTTACCGCCGAGCCGAAGATTGACGGGCTTTCCATGTCGATCCGCTACGAGAACCGCAGGCTGAAGACCGCGGCGACGCGAGGAGACGGCACGACCGGTGAAAATGTCACCGCCAATATCAGGACCATCAAGGAAATTCCGGACGAACTGCCCGCCGATGCGCCCGATGTGGTGGAAGTACGCGGCGAGGTCTATATGGCCAAGAGCGACTTTCTGGCGCTCAATGCCCAGATGGAGGCCGAAGGCAAGCAGACCTATGTGAACCCGCGCAACACGGCATCCGGTTCGCTGCGCCAGCTCGACGCCAATGTGACGGCGAAACGCAAGCTGCGGTTCTTCGCCTATGCGCTGGGCGAGGTTTCGAATGGCGGCCAGCCGGCGCGGCTCGCCGATACCCAATACGGCATTGTTGAGAAGTTCCGCGAGTGGGGTTTCCCGGTCAATCCGTTGATGAAGCGATTCACCTCGGCCCAGCAATTGCTTGAACATTATAACGAAATCGGCGTCGCGCGGCCCGATCTCGATTACGATATCGACGGCGTCGTCTATAAGGTCGACCGACTCGATCTGCAGGAACGGCTTGGTTTCCGCTCGCGCAGCCCGCGCTGGGCCACCGCGCATAAGTTCCCGGCCGAGCAGGCCTTCACCACCGTTGAGAATATCGAGATACAGGTGGGGCGCACTGGCGCCTTGACGCCGGTGGCGCGGCTCACACCGATCACCGTTGGCGGTGTCGTCGTTACCAATGCGACGCTGCATAATGCCGATTATATCGAAGGTATCGGCAATAGCGGCGAGCGCATCCGCCCGGAAGACCACGATATCCGCATCGGCGACACGGTCATTGTGCAGCGCGCCGGCGATGTCATTCCGCAGGTGCTGGATGTGCTTCTGGAAAAGCGTCCGACTGCGTCGGTGAAATATGCCTTCCCGGAGAAATGCCCCGTCTGTGGCAGCCATGCGGTGCGGGAGCGCAATGAAAAGACCGGCAAGCTCGATTCGGTCACGCGCTGCACCGGCGGTTTCGTCTGCCGGGCGCAGGCGGTGGAGCATCTCAAACATTTCGTTTCGCGCAATGCCTTCGACATTGAGGGGCTCGGCACGAAGCAGATCGATTTCTTCTTCGAAAGCGACGATCCTGCGCTCTCGATCAAGACAGCGCCTGACATTTTCACGCTGAAGGCGCGACAGGAGGCGTCTCATCTGACCAAGCTCGAAAATATCGACGGCTTCGGCAAGGTCAGCGTCAAGAAGCTGTTCGACGCCATCGATGCCCGCCGCGAGATCGATCTGCACCGGCTGATTTTCGCTCTTGGCATCCGTCATGTGGGCGAGACCACGGCGAAGCTTCTGGCGCGCTCTTACAGCACTTATGAGCATTTCGAGGAGGCGATGAAGGCGGCGGCTGATCCTGCAAGTGACGCCTGGGCTGAACTCAACAGCATCGATGGCATCGGCGAGGTGGTGGCGCGCGCCATCATCGAGTTCTACAAAGAGCCGCGCAATCTCGATGTCATCGACCGGCTGATACGGGAGCTTCGCCCGAAGGAGGCCGAAAAGCCCTCGACCGATGGCAGCCCGGTAGCGGGCAAGACTGTGGTCTTCACCGGCTCGCTCGAAAAATTCACTCGTGACGAGGCGAAGGCCCGCGCTGAAAGTCTTGGTGCGAAAGTCGCGGGCTCGGTGTCGAAAAAGACCGATATTCTGGTGGCGGGGCCGGGGGCCGGTTCCAAGCTTGCCAAGGCGACGGAACTGGGCGTGCAGACCATGGACGAGGATGAGTGGCTGGCATTGATCGGCGGTTGAGGTTCCGTCATCGCAATGTTGTTCTCTGCCGCTAGAGCTTTGCGCCTGACACGGAGAGCGCAGCATGGATGACCGTATTGTCGTCAGCACAGAACAGGTCGGGGCGCTGGTGGACAGCCAGTTTCCGCAATGGGCGGGGTTAAATATCCGGCCGGTGGAACTGAGCGGCTGGGACAATCGCAGCTTCCGTCTTGGCGATGAGATGCTGATCCGCATGCCAAGTGCCGCCCGGTATGTTGCGCAGGTCGAGAAGGAGCACCGGTGGCTGCCGGCGCTTGCGCCGCTCCTACCCTTTTCGATCCCTGCGCCATTGGCGCTCGGGCAGCCGGGACAGGGTTATCCGTTCCACTGGTCCGTCTATCGCTGGCTTGAGGGCGAACCGCTCGCCAGGTATCTGGATCGTGTTGATCTTTCTACCATCGCCATCGATGTTGCCGCGTTTATAAGGGCATTGCACGGGGTGGATGCTTCGGATTGCCCACCCGCAGGCGCGCATAATTTCCATCGCGGCGGCTCGCTTTCGGTCTATGACGGGGAGGCGAAGGCTTCGGCGGCGCGGCTTGCGGACGAGGTGGATCAGGCGCTGGCCATGGAGATATGGCAGCTTGCACTTTCGAGCCACTGGCGGAAGCAGGGAGTGTGGGTGCATGGAGATATTGCCGGGGGCAATCTGCTGGTGAAGGACGGCCGGCTTTCAGCCGTCATCGATTTCGGCAGTTCCGGCGTCGGCGATCCGTCTTCCGATCTCATCCTCGCGTGGAATGTGCTCGATGCGGAAAGCCGCGCCGTTTTTCGTAAGGCGCTGGAGCTGGATGAGGCCACATGGCAGCGCGGGCGCGGCTGGGCGCTGTGGAAGGCTTTGATCGTGCTGGATGCGGAGCGCGGATGTAACGACAAAATGGCCGAATGGTCGCGGCGGACCATTCGGGAGGTGTTTTCGGATCACCTGGACAACTGACCGGAACTACCGAAGACGCGCCATCACGTGAGCATCGACGTATTTTCCATCGCGGTAGGCGTCGTTGCGAAGGGTGCCTTCGCGTTCGAAGCCGAATTTCTCGTAAAGCCTGATTGCCGGGAGATTGTCGGTGAAAACATTGAGTTCGATCCGCTTGATGTCGTGCCAATTGTCGGCGGTATCTATCAGCGCTGCGAGAAGGTGTGATCCCACTCCTTTACCGGCAAAATCGTCGTGAACACTGATCACAAGATCGGCAATGTGGGACTGCCTTCCCGCCCTGCGAAACAGTCCAGCATTGGCAACGATCTTTCCTCGCCATTCGCCAACAATCGCGATATCGTTCGGGCCACGGTTCTCCATCGCTTTCCGTGTCTTTTCAACGGACTGAAACGGTTGTCGAAGCGTGCCGTGACGGACGCCAGGCAGGTTGAACATTTCGGTCAAGGCTTCGGCATCGTCCAGGCGCGCCGCACGCAGGATGACTTCGTTCAAGCTGAATTGCGAATCTTCATTATCGGCAAATTTCAAGTTCTGCATGCCTGTCTCCTTGGGCGTATTGGGGGCGTGTGGGGAGCAGGTTTGCGAACCCTGCTCTCTTGGCAGGGTAAAAATGGATCGCTTAACGCGACGACACACCTTTCCCTGCCGAATGGCCGGTGATGGTATGGCGAGGGGTGGTATTCTGCTTCGTTGCGATCATGCGTGCAGAATGCTTTTGCCCCGTGTTCCTGTCAAGCGGGCGCGTTGCGCAACAGTCTTCGGAGTTTTGCCGGCAGCCTGCCGTCGATCGCCGCAAGACCGGCGGCGATCATCGCCATGCCGGCGAAGTGCTTTATTTCCAGTTGCTCGCCGAGGAGGAGCGAGCCGAGCAGGATGGCGCTGACGGGAATGAGGAAGGTGACGAGAGCGAGGTTGGTGGCGCCGGCGCTGGCGAGGATGCGGAAGAAGATCAGGTAGGCGAGCGCTGTCGACAGGAGAGCGATGCCGACAAGCGCGCCCCAGGTGCCGAGGCCCGGCATGGCCAGCATCCATGGTTTATCGATAAGGAGGGCGGCCGGGATGAGCATCAGTGTTGAGGAGGAGATCTGGCCGGTGGCGGTCATCAGCGGCGGTACGCCCATGGCCTTGAAACGGCGACCGAAGATGCCCGCGAAGGAATAGGAGACGGCGGCGCCGAGAACGGCGATCTGGCCCCAGAGGCCGGATGAGCCGGTGAAGGCGGCCGGGCCGATCATGGTCGCCACGCCGGCAAAGCCGATCACGACCCCGGTCAGCTTGTTGCCGGTCATCTTCTCGTCGGCGGTCAAAAAATGGGCGACGATGACGGTGAAGAGCGGCGTCGTGGCGTTGAGGATCGAGGCAACTCCGCTGGCGATCTGGGTTTGGCCCCAGACGATCAGGCAGAAGGGGATGATGTTGTTGAGCAGGCCCATGCCGAAAAAGGCACGCCACACCGCCCATTCACGCGGCAGGTGAAGGCCCATGATGCGGCAGACGATCTGAAGCGCGATCGCCGCCAGGCTGACACGCAGAGTGACGATGGTGACGGGCGGCAATTCCTTGACCGCAACACCGATGAAAAAGAACGATCCGCCCCACAGAAGCGAAAGCGCGACAAGCATCGCCCATTCACCGGCATCCATCTGTTTCTGTATCGCCATCGTCGTCTCCCGAAGCTTGAATATGGACATGATCGCAGGCGGGATGGCCGCCATCCACCCGATATTGATTGAGTTTACCTCAAGTCGAAGATGGGTGGTTTTTAATGCGTTTCAGGTCTTATTGCGTCTATCTACTGCTTGTTTTATGGTTTTTTCAAACGATTGTTTCTCGTGCGATAATTGAGGTGACCTAAACCATGGTAGCCGAACTTCCTTCTTTGAAAGGGTTGCAGGCCTTCGAGGCCGCAGCGCGGTATCGCAGTGTCACGCTCGCCTCCAACGAGCTGAACGTCACGCCCGGCGCGGTCAGCCTGCAAATCCGGGAGCTGGAGGCGCGGCTTGGCGTGCAATTGTTTTTCCGCAAGCCGCGCAGCATTCAGCTGACGCGTGAGGGGGAGCGTTATTACGGCGCGCTTCGCACCGCCTTCCGGATGATGCGCGAGGCGACGGCGGAACTGACGGCGCGTTCCGAAATCACGGTGCTCACGCTGAGCTGCACGCCGACTTTCGCCGTGCAGTGGCTGATGCCGCGACTGCCTGCTTTTCAGCAGCAATACCCGCAGGTGGATGTCCGCATCAGCGTGACGAACCGATTGGTGGATTTTTCGAGGGACGATGTCGATCTGGCGGTACGGCACGGGTTTGGTCGGTATGAAGGGCTGGAGAGCACCCGCTTCATTGATGACAGCACCCTGCCGGTGTGTGCGCCGCAACTTCTGGAAAAATATGGACCGCTTCAGGAAGCGGGGGACCTGAAATCCATTCCGCTCCTGCACGATGAGAACCGCAATGAATGGCGGCGCTGGCTGGAGGCGGCGGGAGCATCGGACGTGGATGCCTCCGGCGGCACCGTCTTCATCGACAGCAACGGCGCGCTGGATGCGGCCAAGGCCGGGCATGGTATTGCACTGACCCGGCGCTCGCTGGTTTCCCGCGAGCTTGCGGAAGGTGCATTGATCGCGCCCTTCGGCAAGGATATGGCCAGTACGCTTGCCTATTTCCTCGTTTATCCCAGGCGTATGCTCGATAATCCCGATCTGGTGACGCTCATCGACTGGATGCTTTTGGAAGCGCGGTCAGCCGAGGCCGGTTCTCTTTAACGTCAATCCGGTTTATGCCGGAATGAAACAACGGGAATCACTCTTGAAAACCATCGCCATCGATTTCGAGACCGCCAATGAGGAACGGGGCAGCGCCTGCTCCGTCGGGCTTGCGTGGATAGAGGACGGCGAGATCGTTCGCGTCGAGGAGCGTCTCATCCGGCCGAAGGACATGCGGTTTTCGTCCTTCAACATTGCCGTACACGGGATTCGCCCTGCCGATGTCGAGGACGCGCCGGAATTCCCTGAGGTGATGGAGGAGTTCATCGACGACTTCTACGGCGCCACCATGATCGCCCATAATGCCGCCTTCGATTTCAGCGTCATGCGGGCGTCCTTCGATAAATACCGGCAGTCCTATCCCGATCTTTCTTATCTATGCAGCGTCAAGATCGCCCGGCATGTCTGGCCCAATCTGGCGTCGCACAAGCTGAATGTCATCGCCCACCATCTCCAGCTGCGTTTCGTGCATCACAATGCCGCCGAAGACGCCGTCGTCTGCGCGGCCGCGTCTATTGCCGCCGCCAAGGCGCTTCGCGTTGCCCATGTTCGCGACCTTCCGGAAAAGATCGGCATGGTCGCGGGGCGTCTCACCGCCACCGGCTACCAGCCCTGCAGCATGAAAAAACGCACCGTCTCCCGGGTTGCGTAACGGCGGCTTCCACCTATGTTTGAAGCAGCGTAACGGAGAAGATGCGATGACGAAGAAAACTCTGTCGGGTTTGTTTGCGGGCTTTCTGGCGTTGCTTCCAGTGACAGCGGCGCATTCGCAGGTGGTCGGTGAGGTCGGTGTCGACTGGATTGGCAACGACATCGTCATCGAGGCGATTGCCGATCCGAAGATCAAGGGCGTGACCTGCCACGTTACCTATTTCGACCGCGGTGTGATCGACCGGTTGAAGAACGGAAACTGGTTCGAAGACCCCTCCAACAACGCCATTTCCTGCAGCCAGACGGGACCGGTTGAGATCGGCGACATCGATCTGTCGAAGGGCGGAGAAGAGGTGTTCCGGCAGGGCATGTCGCTGGTTTGGAAGAAGCTCGTCGTCAGCCGCGTCTATGACAAGGGGAATGACACACTGATCTATCTGGTGCATGCGCGGGAGCTGACCGACGGTTCGGCCAAGATGGCGATTTCCACGGTGCCGCTCTATAACCAGCAGGTCACATGGCAAAAGGGCAAGCCGTAAGGCTCGCCCTCGCAGTTGCGCTAGATGCCTGGATCAGGCTGCTTCGCGTGCCAACTCGTCCGCAATCACTGTGTCGAGGTTGAGGAAGCAAACCATGCTCTTTTCCAGCGCCACGATGCCGCGGCAGAAGCTGCGCTGCTCTTCCGGAATGATATCGGGCGCGGGCTGCAGGTCCTCGGAGCGGATGGTCATCATGTCGGAGACCTGTTCCACCAGAAGGCCGACCAGCTTGCCGCCGATATCGGTGACGATGATGGCGGAGCGCTCGGACGGTTCGGTCATTTTCATGCCGAGGCGGCCGGCCATGTCGATGACGGGAATGACGGCGCCGCGCAGGTTGATGAGGCCGAGAACATAGGGCGGGGTGTGCGGCATCGGGGTAACCGGCGCCCAGCCGCGGATTTCGCGGATCGCCATGATGTCGATGCAGAATTCCTGATCGCTCAGGTGGAAGGAAACGATTTCGAGATATGCGCCGGATTGCTTTATGGCGTTGGACATGACGGCAGGTTTCCTCTGATGGCTCTCTAACAGGCCCGCGCAGGATTGAGCTTTATGCGGTGGCCGGAGAATTGACCGGGAGACATCATGTCGAGGCTTGAAAACCGCTACGGTCATAATGCACAGCAAGATTTTAAACTTTCCCTAACAATTGCGGCTGCCCCGCCGGTAAAACCCAGTATTTTGGCGGTTTTCGCGCCCACGAAAACAGGTTATGATCGGCATATGAACGCGCTCGTTTCCCAGCCGCTGAAGTTTATTCTGGCTAGTCTTGCCGCTTTGGCCTCGCTTGCCGTCGTGCTTCTTGCCTTTGACGGCTGGGTGCGGCACGGCACGGATATTTTCCTTTCCACGGTGCAGAGCGGCATCGCCTGGTGTCTGTGACGTGCTTTCCGGCTGCGGATTTGTGACAAATCAGCGCGGTTCCCGCAAATACGCCCAGTTGATTTGCCGTCCCGGTCGCCTTTCGTTATCTGTCTGTCAGGGCCAGCGACATGCCGCCGGCTTTCGGGGTAGGATTGGACAATGAGAAATATTCGCATCGTATTGTGGGCCGTCGTGCTCGTTCTCGCCGGCGTCGTCAGCTGGTTGACGATCGAAATGACGAAAACCCGGGAGCAGATGGTCGAGACGGCCTATGGCGTGCCCTTCCAACTCACGGCGCAAAATGGCCAGCCGATCACCGAAAAGGCGTTCCAGGGAAAGCCGACAGCGCTGTTCTTCGGCTTCACCCATTGCCCGGAAGTCTGCCCGACAACCCTTTTCGAACTGAACGGCTGGATGGAGAAGGTGGACCCGGCCGGCGACAGGCTGCAGGCCTATTTCGTCTCCGTCGATCCCGAGCGCGATACACCTGAGATCATGCAGCAATATGTCTCCAATGTCTCGAAGCGGATCACCGGCATCACCGGCCCGGCCGACAAGATTGCCGAGACTCTGAAGGGCTACCGCATCTATGCCAAGAAGGTGCCGGTGGACGAGAAGGATCCGAATGGCGATTACACCATGGATCACACGGCGTCCGTCATTCTGCTTGATGCCAACGGCCGCTTTGCAGGAACGATTGCTTATGGCGAAAACCCTGACGTCGCCGAGCAGAAACTTCAGAATCTTCTGAAGGGTACGAAGGTTTAATTACGCGCAGCTTATTGGACTGACTGCGCTTTTGTGGCAAAGGCAGACGCAGAACTATTAGCCAGAGAAAGCAGCCCGCCGTGAGCGAAATCCGACTTTACGTCACCACGACCGAAATCCAGGCGGGTGAAATCCTCGATCTCATGTCGGACTATTTCGGCGAGGAGGATGTCGCGATCGCTACCACCGAGGTGGATGAGAAGCGCGATATCTGGGAAGCTTCGGTTTATCTGATGGCCGATCAGGAAGAGGAGTTCCGCGAGCGCGTCAGCGCGCTGCTTGCTCCCGCATTTCCCGGTCTCGTCATCGAGAAGGAGACCGTTCCCGATGTCGACTGGATCGCCAAGTCTCTCGAGGGGCTGAAGCCGGTTCGGGCGGGGCGGTTCATCGTTCATGGCGCCCATGATCGTGACAAGGTGCAGGCGAACGATCTGGCGATTGAAATCGAGGCGGGCCAGGCTTTTGGCACAGGCCACCACGGCACGACGGCAGGTTGCCTTGAGATGATTGAGGAGGTTCTGCGGGCGCGGACCGTGCGCAATGCGCTGGATCTCGGCACTGGCAGCGGCGTTCTGGCAATTGCTGTGCGCAAGATGCGTCCCATTCCCGTGCTTGCGACGGATATAGACCCCATCGCCGTCAAGGTGGCGAAGGAAAATGTGCGGCTGAACGGCATCGTGTCCGGGATGGCGCTGGAGACCGCACCGGGTTTCCACTCGGATGCCTTCCGCAAGCATGGTCCGTTCGATCTCATCATCGCCAATATTCTGGCGCGGCCGCTCATCAAGATGGCGCCGCAGCTCGTCACGCATCTGGCGCCAGGCGGCACCGTCATCCTGTCGGGCATTCTCGCATCGCAGCGCTGGAAGGTGCTTTCCGCCTACAATGGCGCAAGGCTTTCCCATGTCCGCACCATCTGGCGCAATGGCTGGGTGACGCTGCATCTGCGCAAGGACTGAAGCTTCAGCAGCATCCCTTTCGGGCAAAAGAAAAGGCGGCGCTTTCGCGCCGCCTGGAAACCCGCGAGCATGGGAGGAGCTTGCTCAAGCGGGTCGACGTATTCCTGTTCGGCGCGGTGGAGGGAGGATCGCCGCGCCTGATGTCATCAGAATACGTAGCTGGACTTTGCCTTGCGACGCAGATCGGCGCGGTTCATGCCGAGCGCTTCCAGCGACTTGTCGTCGAGGTTCAGAAGGGCGGCGTTGACATGGCGGCTGACCTGACGCTCGCGTGCTTCAACAACGCGATCAAAGGCGGTGCGGAGGAAAGATTTTGCCATTGCTTCAAATCCTTGTTTGCCAGGAGAGTGTCTCTCTCGCTGTGTTGATCTGAAGATAAGCGATGTGTTTTTGTTTAGTTAGAGGGGATATGTCAGGTTAGATATGCGTTTGATGCATGTCGCTTCGCCTAGAGTATTACTTATTTTGCGAAATATGCACAATTTGTCGCCGCAATCCGATCTGTCATATATGGCTTGAAACCGGCTTTGTCCGCGTGGCATTGTCGTTGCGCGCCAATGATTTGACGGCGCAACCTTGCTGCTTTTCTCATGACAGTTCCCGAAAGACGCCCATGTTCCAGACCTTCGAAAACAAATCCGCGCCGCAATTTGGCAAGGCCCGCGTCGAGGCGCTGCGCGCCGGTTTCGATGCCCTTGGCATCGACGGTTTTCTGGTGCCGCGCGCCGATGAATATCAGGGGGAATATGTGCCGGAGTGTGCCGAGCGCCTGTCCTGGCTTACCGGCTTTACCGGTTCCGCCGGCATTGCGCTGGTGACGCGCACGGAGGCGGTGGTTTTTGTCGATGGCCGTTATACGACGCAGCTCAAGTCGCAGGTCGATCAATCGATCTTCAGCGGCGGCGATCTGGTTGGCGCGCCGCCCTCCGTCTGGCTCGCCGAACATGCTCCACAAGGTTTCCGGCTCGGCATCGATCCGTGGCTGCACACCGGCGCGGAGTTGAAGCGGCTGGAAAAGGCGCTTGCCGGCAGGGGCGGTTCGGTCGTTCTCCTGGAAAAGAATCCGCTCGATGCCCTTTGGCAGGACCGTCCCTCCGAGCCGCTGGAGCCCGTCGTTATCCAGCCAGAGGCCTTTACTGGCAGGCTGGCGAAAGAAAAGATCGCCTCGCTGGCGGAGACGGTCTCGGCAAAGAGCGCGGACGCCCTGCTGGTTACCGATCCATCCTCCATCGCGTGGATTTTCAATCTTCGCGGCAACGACGTGCCTCACACGCCGCATCCACTCGCCCGCGCCATCATCTATGCCGACGGCAGGGCAGATATTTTTCTCGACAAGCGCAAGACGGGCATCGAGACCGAGGCCTATCTGGCGCAACTCGCGACACAATTGCCGCCGTCGAAGATCGCTGACCGTCTGCATGCCATTGCAAGCGCCAAGGGCCGCGTCATGGTGGATGCGGATCTTACCCCGGTGGCGCTGACCGGCGCAATCACGGCGGCGGGCGGCTCGCTGATCGAGGAGGCCGATCCCGTTCGCCTGCCGCGCGCGCGCAAGAACAAGGCGGAGCTGGCCGGCTCGGCAGCCGCCCACGTGCAGGACGGCGCGGCGATGGTTGAATATCTCTGCTGGCTGGACCGCCAGCAGCCGGGCAGCGTCACCGAAATCGCCGCCGTCAAGGCGCTGGAAGCCGCTCGGGCCAAGGTGGGGCAGGGGCTGCAAAACCCGCTGAAGGACGTGTCTTTCGATACGATTTCAGGCGCCGGCGAACATGCCGCCATCATCCATTACCGCGTCACCACTGATACCGACCGCACACTTGCGGAGGGGGAGATGTTCCTCGTCGATTCTGGCGCCCAATATGTCAACGGCACCACGGACATCACCCGTACCATTGCAATCGGCGCCGTCCCGGAAGAGCAGAAGCGTTTCTTCACACTGGTGCTGAAGGGCATGATCGGTATCAGCACCGCACGGTTTCCGAAGGGAACGCGCGGTTGCGATCTCGATCCGCTGGCGCGTATCGCGCTCTGGAAGGCGGGAGCGGATTACGCCCATGGCACCGGCCACGGCGTCGGTTCCTATCTTTCGGTGCATGAGGGACCGCAGCGTATTTCGCGGCTTTCGACGCAGGAGCTTCTGCCCGGCATGATCCTGTCCAACGAGCCGGGTTATTACCGTCCCGGCGCTTTCGGCATCCGCATCGAAAACCTGATCTATGTGCGCGAGGCGGAAGAAGTGTCCGGCGGTGACCAGCCGATGTTCTCCTTCGAGACGCTGACCTGGTGCCCCATCGACCGCAGGCTGGTGGTCACCGCTCTCCTGACCGAAGAAGAACTGGGTTGGCTGAACGCCTATCACGCCGGGGTTCTGGAGAAGCTTTCTCCCTTGATCACCGACGAGGAGGTTAAGGCGTGGCTGGTTGCCGCCACGAAGCCGTTGGAGCGGGTCGCTTAAAGCAGCCCGAAATGCCTGATCGCGATGACGATCGCCCAGCCGATGGCGAGCATCGTCAGACCGGGAAAGCGCAGGCAGACCAGAAGCGCTGCCACCATGCCGATCTTCACCTCGTATCCGCCTTCGAAAAAGGCGGGTGCGACGAGCGTGGTCAAAACCGCCACGGGAACTGCGTTCAATCCCGCCTCCATGCGCGGCGGGATGGATTTCATCCGTGTCATCAACACATAACCGCCGATGCGGGTGAGATAGGTGGCGATGGCGGCGAGCGCGATCAGGATCAGCGTATCTGTGTGCAGCATGTCGCTCATGGCGTTTCCACCCCGCTTTCAGAATTCGCCGCGCTGTTCGGCTTCGGCGGATAAAGGACCGCGACGAGAATTCCGGCGACCGCGCCGAGGCTCACATGCCACGGCGAGCCGACGACGTGAAAGGCAACCGTTGCGCCAACAGCGCTTGCCAGCATGACAGGGTAGAAGTTCTCCCGCTGGCGGAAGCTCAAGACCATGCCCATGAAATAGATCGGCAGCAGCACATCGAGACCGATGGCTTTCGGATCGCCGACCATATTGCCGAGCGATGCGCCGAGAATGGTCATGGCCAGCCACAGCACATAGACCGGCGCTGCAAAGCCCATGTACCAGGAAAAGCCGACCGTGCCGGTATTTTCGTATTTTCTGACCGATTCGGCGAATTGCGGATCGACCAGCACGAAGAAGCCCGCGGCTTTTTGCAGGAAAGACCAGTTCGAGATCATCCGGGCAATGGCGGCGGAATAGAGGATATGGCGGAAATTGACGGCGAAGACAGATAGAACGATCAGCCAGGGGGCAACCTTCTGGCCGAACAATTCGATACCGACGAGCTGGCTCGCGCCCGCATAGACGGTGCCGCTCATGATCGTGGCTTCGGTGATACTCAGGCCGTTATCGACCGCGACCGCGCCGAACAGCGCACCGAAGGGGGCGGCGGAGAGGGCGATCGGGAAACCGCTCTTCAATCCCTCGCGAAAATCTGCATTGAACATGTCTGGAAACTCCTTGCCGCCGCTCTATCGCCGTCCCGTCCGGCTGGCAAACGAATTGCATGAATGGATCGATTGATTAACTTGAAGCTTCCGTTACGGTAACGCCCGATATGGCCGGTGCCGGACGGACGGATTCACCGCCTTCCAGCCGTATCCCTCAATAGTCAGACGATGGAAGATCGATGCTGGAAAAGCAGGACAAGGCCGATCTGGCCGCACGCATCAGGGCTTATCTCGCCCGGGAGACCGAAGCCGAGATCGGCCAGCTGCAGGCGGAAATCTTTGTGGATTTTCTGGCCGAGGAGCTGGGGCATGTTTTTTATAATGAGGGGCTCAGGGATGCACATGCCGCAATCCTGAGACGCCTTGAGGATGCGGCAGGCGATATCGACGTGCTGGAGAAGCCGAAGCCGCGCTAATGGCGCTCTCCTTCCTCATCCCTGTGACGAGCACAGGAGGGAGGGGGAGTAAGGGATCCGCCCTGTCCGGTAGCGTTCGGTTTTTGAACCCGACGGGCCCTAGTCCCGCAAAATGTCGCGGCTTTTGAGAACGGCCGCGCCTTTTTCCCGCATCGTCGAAATCGCGGCCTTGATGCCCTGCGGATCGATGCCGCGGCTGGCATCTTCTATAAAACGGACATTCACACCAGGCAGCATGTCGAGGGCATCGAGCACCGAAAAACTGACGCAATAATCGGTGGCAAGGCCGCAAACGTCGAGTTGTGTGACACCCTGACGGCTCAGATAGTCCGCCAGTCCCGTCGTCGCGCCCTGGTCATTGTCGCGAAAGGCGGAATAGCTGTCGACGGCGGGGTTTTCGCCCTTCTGCTGAATATAATCGAAGGCGTCCGTTTTGAGGTCAGGGTGGAATTCGGCATCCGGCGTGCCCTGCACGCAATGGTCTGGCCACATCATCTGCGGTTTGCCGGAGAGTTCACCCATGTCGAAGGGTTTCTTGCCGGGATGCTGAGACGCGAAGCTGCCGTGATTTTCCGGGTGCCAGTCCTGTGAGGCGACGATGAGATCGTAGCCGCCATTGTCGATCAGGGCATTGGCGATGGGTACGACCCTGTCGCCATCGGCAACGGCCAGATTTCCGCCCGGGCAAAAACCGTTCTGGATATCGATGAGCAGCAGCGCCTTCATGATGTGCCTCCCTTTTCAGGGCAGGATGCCAAGCCGGCTTTGACGGATCAAGTCCCTTTCGACCCATCCGGCCGGCACAAGTGCGTCGGCCAGCTGTTTGCCTTGTCGCAGTCCTGCCGCATTTGCAGCAAATTTCTGGCCAAGTCGGAACTTACCTGACAATGCGGCGGCGGAATTTTTTTGGGCCGATGACGCCCCTTTTGAGGGGCATTTTCCGGGACGATGCCGTGCGGATGCACGCGGTACCCGCGCAAGTCATTGTTTTACCTTCGCCTTCCAATGTGCAGACCTTAACGAAATATTTTTGCAGGGACTCGTAAACACTTTGGTTACCATAATTCGTCATGCTTCGAACCAGTCAGTTCCGAAACCGGCGTGGTGTTTGCCCGCCCTTCGGATGTCCAAAAATCCCTCCGGCGTTGGCCGGGTGTGCGTGAACGGTTCGAGTAACGAGTATCATGGCGTTTTCTGCTGCGGCCTATAATGGCGCCGGTCTTGCCGGTTCGTATTCCGTCAAAAGAGGCAAATCCTTTTCGTTCGGCCGAATGTCCGCTCTTCTCGGCGGCGGCGCCTTTGCCAGCCTTTTCGCCTTTGCCGCCTTCGCCTCGCTGCACAGCATGGCTGCCGCTTCGCATGGTGTCGGGCAGTTTGAAAAGACGCTGGTGACGCGATTCGCTTCCACTGAGACGGCAATTGTCCACGCGGCCGCGCGGGATATTCACGTGCGCAAGTTTTCCCGTTTGAGCGACCACAGCCATGGCCAGCAGAAGGCGGTTCGCCTCGCCGGCATCCTCCCCGAGATCGGTGCGAAGGAATTCGGCGAGCGCTTTGGCGCGGCTGCCAATGCAAAAGGGCAGGCGAGGGTGACGCAGCTTGCCGCGCTCAAGCCGTCGGCGATCGTCGATTCGGCGCTGGGTCGCACCTCCGAGGTCGCCTATCAGGGCGCCGTTCCGCAGCATCCGGCATTTGAAGTGGCGCTGGCGCGGCCGCAGATCGGGGAAGAGGCAAGCAGCCTGCTGCCCGATGATGTGCCGCTGCCGAGCTTCCGTCCCGAGGTTGCGACGGCTGAGACCGTTGAACCGTCACCGCGTCCCGCGGCACCGTCAAAGACCGATGAACATGGTCCGGCCGTTGCTTCGGCACCGGCTTTCGATGCGCCGGTTCCCCTGAGGGCGCCTGCGCCGCCGAAGCAGAGCACCGGCGCCATGCTCGCTTTTGCGAAGCCTGACAATCCGATACGTGAACCGAGCAAGATGGATGCGGTTCCGTGGCCGGATCGCGGCAACGGCACGGCGATCTACGATATTTCCTCCGGTATCGTGCATATGCCGAATGGCGAGAAGCTCGAAGCGCATTCCGGCATTGGCAAGATGCGCGACAATCCCAATTACGTGCATGTGAAGATGCGCGGCTCGACGCCGCCTTCCAGCTATCGTCTGACGATGCGCGAGGCGCGATTCCACGGCGTTGAAGCCATTCGCCTGACGCCCGAAAACGGTGTTAACCCGCATGGGCGTGACGGTCTTCTGGCGCATACCTACATGCTGGCGAAACGCGGCGAATCGAATGGCTGCGTGGTATTTCGCGATTACCCGCGCTTTCTGGCGGCCTTCAAGCGTGGCGAAGTCAAGCGCATGGTCGTGGTGCCGAAGTTGAACGGCAACCGCCCGACACTTGCGAGCAGCGGCGGTAAAAGCGGCGGCAAGACATTGCTCGGCATGTTCTCGCGCGACAGCGATTCCTGAGCTTTCCTGATTCTGTGCATTCTCCGGGCGTAGAGCCGTTGCGACTTCTGTTGGAAATGCTCTAGCGGCCGCGCCGCTGTGTCAGCACCATACCGGCGATGATGAGCAGGATGCCGAGTGCGCTTGCCCAGAGTTTCGGCGGATGGTCGCCGAAAAGATCGAGAACCACGCCTGAAACCATCTGGCCGCTGATGACCAGAAGGGCGGTATTGACCGCACCGATGCGCGGAATGAGCCAGCTTCCCGAAGCGATGAAGACGACGCCGATAGGCCCGCCGATAAAGGCAAGCCAGGGCGCATCGGCCGCGCCCGGCGGAATGAGGCCGCCGACGATGAGGCCGATGATCGTCAGCACGGCGAAACCGACGATATGGTTCCAGAACGACGCGATGAGCGGCGAGTTTGACAGGCTGAGGCGGCCGTTGATCTGGCGGCTCAGCGCCACGAAGACGCCGCCGGTAAAAGCCATGGCGATCCAGGCGATCATGTCGTTCTCCCGACAAGGATGATAAGCGCGCTGCCGCAGAGAATGAGCGCCACCGCCGCCATGTCCCGCAGGTCCGGCTTTCTTTTGGGCAGGCCGAACAGGCCGAAGAGATCAGCCAGCAGGCTGAAAATCACCTGTCCGCCAAGCCCGAGCGCAATGGTGCCCGAGAGCGCCAAAGGCGAATTGACGGCGGTGGAGGTGAGAATGACGATGGCCGCACCCACGACCCCGCCGCAATAGGCCCATAACGGCGCTTTCGGTTTTTCTGCCACGCCGGCGTCTTTCTTCGGACGCATGATGGCGAGATAGATCAGCGCTGCCACCGTGCCGGTGCCATGCGCTGTCCAGGACGAAAACAGCGCATTGCCGTAATGGGCAAGCTGACCGTTGAAATGCACCATCAATGTCAAAAGACAGCCGCTTGCGAAGGCGGCGGTGAGATGTAGCGGGTTGAGGCGAGGATGCGTCGTGTTTGTCATGGCCGGCCGAATTTTGTTCACGCTCGGAAGCGTTATCGCATCGGCGCCGCAAGCGAAATCGAATTCTCCATGTTTCCTGAATTCATACGGAGAGCGTCAGCTCCCCCGAGCGGATGCCTCAACGCTGCGAACCGGGATGGCGTCTGTCATCACTTCGGCGAGGAACTCTGTAATCAATGTGGAAACACATTTCGGGTCTTCCCAATGTGGATTGTGGCCATGGCCCGGTAGCGTCACGCTTTGCGCGGTGGGAAACGCCTCGGTGAGTTGCCGCTGATGGGTTTCGTCGAACAGAGGGTCTTCAGAACCGGAAAGGCAAAGTATCGGTGCATTTATTTTGGATGCGCTGTAGTGCAGGTTCGTTTCTCCGAAGGCCTTCAAAACGCCATGCCATGTCGATGCGGGCATATTTGCCGCGTCCCGCTTCATGAAGGAGAGGAATTCGTCGCTGACGGGATGGCAGCAGGAATACCAGTCACTTAGGAAACCGTCGGCCGGCTTGATTGGATCGCGCAGCGCAAGAATATCCCTGGAAAGCCTGCTTTCGGCACCGAAGTCGGGTTCCAGCGTGCCCGAGATCAGAGTGAGCGCGCGGACGGAATGGGGCCGCCGGGAGGCCAGTTCGATTGACGTCATCGCACCCATGGAATGGCCAAGCAGAAAGAAGCGCGAGATGCCCATGAGCGTCAGGAAGTGATCTATCGTTTCCGCGAAGTCCGAGACGTGAAAACCGTGACCCAAGGAGGATGCACCGTGGCCGGGTAGGTCAGGAGCAATCAGCCGGTATTCCTGGAAATACGGTTCGAGGACAGAAAAGCTGCGGCTGGTGTCGGAAAACCCGTGCAGCATCAACAGCACCGGGCCGGGGCCGCCGGTGTCTATAAAGGACAGTCGGCGCTTGCGCGGCAACTCTATGTAACGTTTGCGCTTTTCCCAATCGTCAAGATAAACCGACGTCATAGGCCGAGACCCGCCTTGACGGCTGCAAGACCGTTCTGACCGTCAAAGGTAGACACGTCTTTCAACCATGTCTCAAGCCGTTGCGGTTCCGCCTTGAGCGCCTGTGCCGCCGCGTCCTCCGGCGACAGGCCGCCGTTCATGATCAGGTCCATGCCCTTATTTTCGTATTCGACATCAAATTCCAGGTTTTGGAGCAGCTTGGCTACATTGGTGCATTCCTGCGTATACCCTTTGCGGACCTGGGTATCGACGGTGGCCGCACCAAAGTTGGGTCCATAGAATTTGTCGCCGCCCGTCAGATATTTCATGTCGAATTTGCTGTTCATCGGGTGCGGCGCCCAGCCCTGGAAGACGATGAAAGACTTGTTGCGGCTAAAGCGCGCTACCTGGGAAAGCATGCCCTGTTCGCTGGATTCAACGACCTCCCAGTCTTTGAGGCCGAGCGACGGATCGTTGACGGCGTCCAGCATCAACTGGTTCGAACCGGGTTCGATACCGTAGAGTTTTCTGTCGAACTTGTCGGCAAATTTCTGCAGGTCGGTGAAGTCCCTGACGCCGGCCTCCCAGGCATAGGCCGGCACGGCGAAGGTGTACTTGGCGCCCACGAGGTTGGTGCGGACTTTTTCGACCGATCCATCTTCCTTGTAGGGCTTGTAATAATTGACCATCGCCGGATCCCAGTAACCGAGGAAAACGTCGAGGTCCCTCGTCTTCAGGCTGGTGTAGATGACGTCAATTCCGAGCAACTGGCTTTGCGGCTCGTAGCCCAAAGCCTTCAAAAGCGTCGTGGCTATACCGGTCGTGAAGGCAAGGTCATTCCACCCTGGTTCGGCCATGCGCACGATTTTGCAGGCTTGCGGATCGGCCGCGAAAGCGGCGCTTTGTCCCGCCGCAATAAATGCCGCCGCCGAAAAAACTCCACCCATCTTCTCATGAGGCAACCTTTTATCTTAGCGGTTACTAAATTGACCGGTGGGACAATAATTGATCTTTCCGGAAAATTTGTCAATGTGCTTTTGCAAGGAGATCGAAATGCGACTCACTAAAATAAGCGATATTCGCCGCGCCGAACTGAGACGCGCGGCGTTTGAAGTGCTGCAGAAAGAGGGGATGGCGGGGGCGACGCTCGAGAGGGTCGCGGCACAAGCCGGCGCCTCCAAAGGAATCGTGCTGCATTATTTCGCCAGCAAGCAGGAACTGTTCGAACATGCGATGCGGGAGGCCAATTTGAAGTTGGCGGAGGTCGTCGTTGCACGCCTCAAACGCGCCTCCAGTCCTCGTGAAAGACTTGACGCGATTATCGAAGGCAATTTCGACGAGAGCTTTTTCCAGCCATCGATCTGCCATGCCTGGCTTTCACTGTGCGCTGAGATTCCCCGCGAGCCGCAGCTTGCGCGCATCCAGAAGGTGATCCATGCGCGCATGCGCTCGAATCTGCTCTCCGCACTAAGGCATCTCTTGCCGCAAGAGGACTGTGAGCCCGTCGCGCTGGGCATCACCACGCTGATCGACGGGCTATGGCTGCGGTCCGGTCTGCAATCTGGAGGGCTGTCGAGAGAGGAGGCGATGGCCCAAATGCATGACTACCTGTCACACAGATTACCAAACCCGGAATCGGCCGTCTAAGGCTCGCCGTGCCAAAGGCAAGAGCTGTGATGGAACCAGCCTTCGTCTTCCGCATTATTCCGGCATGAAGAAAACGACACGCAAACCATTGAACAGGATGACGATTTTCGTCATTTCGCTTTTTATTCTCGCAGCCGTGGTCGCGGCGATTTATCTCATCGGCTTCACGCCCGGAGAGGCCTGATCCGGCGGGTCAATGGCCGGCGGGTAAGGTCTTTCGCTTTCTGCCTTCAAGTGCAACGCGCGCCTTGGCGACGGCGAAGCGAATGCCGCGCAACAGGAATCGGCTGGTTTCCAGATAGGCGCGATAGGGCAAAACGGTGAAATAGCGCCAGCGCGGCAGGCGGTAGATGCGCAGATTAGTCTGGATCTGGCTCTCCCCGTCCGCATCCTGCGTCGCGCAGAGCGGGTAGAGGAAGGCCGCCTTCAGCCCCGCTAGATATTCCAGATCGAATGCGATGTCATAGGCGAGCCGCATGGGGATCAGCTTCGATATCCATTTTCCGGCGCGGCGGTTGACGAGATAGGCTCCCGATCCTTTTTCCCGTGTGAGCGCAATGGCGAGAGAGCGACCGTTGGAAAGCGGGCGGAACGGAAATTTCCGGCCATTGCTGACCGTCGTGAGCCGTAGCAAATCCCAGTCACCGCCGTTCAACACCGCCTCGTCGATGGCGTTGAGAAAATCATCGTCGAAGACCACGTCATCCTCAAGGATGAGCGCGATATCGGCATCGCCTGCCATGAATTTATTGGCGCAGGCGACATGGCTGAGATAACAGCCGATTTCCGGCGGCGAGGTGCGGCGGCCATGCATCAGCATGTAGGAGAGCTCACTGAATTCCGGGATGGGGTAATTCAGTTCCCTGCCATTGACGCCGGGCACACGCTCCGCTTTCAGCCCCATGGCGTCGAGGCGGGCGTTCATGTCGGCAAGGCGCTTTGTGGCGCTGTCCATATTGATCAGGAAAACCGCAAGCGTGCGCTGGCTTTTTGGTAATATATGCAAAGCAGTCCTCGCCCGGTTTTCATGTCTCCATCGCAACTCCTTTATTGCAACAGAATGATGTGGGCTATGGAAAAAGCGGTCCGCGGGCATTCATGGTTGTCGAATCAAACCTTTTCCACAAATCCATCCAGCACGCGCTTCTGGCCGGCGCGGTCGAAGTCGATGGTCAGCTTGTTGCCCTCGATGGCGGAAATATTGCCATTGCCGAACTTGATGTGGAAAACGCGGTCGCCGACGAAGAATTTCGAGGGCTTGTCAGCCACGGATTTTGCCACCAGTTCGCCATCTATAGTGCGGGTGCGCGGGCCGCTTTCGCCATAACCGATCCGTTCCACCGCATGGCCGGAGCGGGTGCCCCAATTGTCGCGGGTGGCGTCGCTGCGGTTCTGCTGCGCGCGCTTCCAGCCGGGGGTGGAGTAGTTGTTAGTGAAGGGATCGGCCTTGTCGAAGCGCGACTGGCCGTAGCCGCCACGTCCGCCATAACCGCCGTAATTGCTATCGGATGCCGCGACATCCACATGGGCGGGCGGCAATTCATCGAGGAAACGCGAGGGCAGGGTGGATTGCCACAGCCCGTGAATGCGCCGGTTCGACACGAACCAGATATGGCAGAGTTTCTTGGCACGGGTGATACCGACATAGGCAAGACGACGTTCTTCCTCAAGACCGGAGCGCCCGCCTTCGTCCAGCGCCCGCTGGTGCGGGAACAGGCCTTCTTCCCAGCCGGGCAGGAAGACGGTGTCGAATTCCAGACCCTTGGCGGAGTGCAGCGTCATGATGGAGACGGCATCGAGATTTTCGTTTTGCTCGGCATCCATCACGAGTGCGACATGCTCGAGGAATCCGCGCATGCTTTCAAAGGCTTCCATCGAGCGGATGAGTTCCTTCAGGTTCTCAAGGCGTCCGGGGGCTTCTGCCGTCTTGTCGGCCTGCCACATGGCGGTATAGCCGCTTTCGTCGAGAATCTGCTCGGCAAGCGTGGTGTGTTCGGTGTTTTCCAAGAGGCCCTGCCAGCGGCGGAAATCCTGCACCACATCGAACAGCGCCTTGCGCGCCTTCGGCTTCAGCTCGTCGGTTTCGATGATATCGGCCGCGGCCGCCAGCATCGGAATATCGCGGGCGCGGGCATAGTCGTGCAGGTTGCGGATGGTCGTGTCACCAAGGCCGCGTTTCGGCGTGTTGACGATCCGCTCGAAGGCCAGATCGTCGGCCGGCTGGCAGACGAGGCGGAAATAGGCCATGGCATCGCGGATTTCGAGACGCTCATAAAAGCGCGGGCCGCCGATGACGCGGTAATTGAGGCCGAGCGTGACGAAACGGTCTTCGAATTCGCGCATCTGGAAGGAAGCGCGTACGAGGATGGCCATGTCGTTCAGCTTGTGGTTCTTGCGCTGTAGCTGTTCGATTTCCTCGCCCACCGCGCGGGCTTCCTCTTCGGAATCCCAGGCTGCGTGCACCACGACCTTTTCATCGTCAGGGCTGCTGCGCTCAGTAAACAGCGTCTTGCCGAGACGGCCCTCGTTGTGGGCGATCAGATGGCCGGCAGCGCCGAGAATATGCTCGGTGGAACGGTAGTTGCGCTCGAGCTTGATCACCTTGGCGCCGGGAAAATCCTTGTCGAAGCGCAGGATATTGTCCACTTCCGCGCCGCGCCAGCCATAGATCGACTGGTCGTCGTCGCCGACGCAGCAGACATTCTGCGGCTCGCCCTTGGCGCGCTGGGCAAGAAGCCTGAGCCACATATATTGCGCCGTATTGGTGTCCTGATATTCGTCCACCAGAATGTAACGGAATTTCTGGTGATACTCCTTCAGAATATCCGTGTTGCGGCGGAAGATGCTGATCGGGTGCATCAGAAGGTCGCCGAAGTCGCAGGCGTTCAGCGTTTTCAGGCGGTTCTGATAGGCGGTGTAAAGTTCACGACCTTTGCCATTTGCGAAGGCGCGGCTGTCGCCCTCGGGAATATCCGGCGGCGTCAGGCCCTTGTTCTTCCAGCCGTCGATCATGCCGGCGAACTGTTTTGCCGGCCAGCGCTTGTCATCAAGACCTTCGGCCTGAATGAGCTGCTTGATCAGCCGCACCACGTCGTCCGTATCGAGGATGGTGAAATCCGATTTCAGGCCGACGAGTTCGGCGTGACGCCGCAACAGCTTGACGCCGATGGAGTGGAACGTGCCGAGCCAGGGCATGCCCTCGACCGCGCCACCGACGAGAACGCCGATACGTTCCTTCATCTCGCGGGCAGCCTTGTTGGTAAAGGTCACGGCAAGAATCTGGCTCGGATAGGCCCGGCCGGTCGCGAGAATATGGGCGATGCGGGTGGTCAGAACGCGGGTCTTGCCGGTGCCGGCGCCGGCGAGGACGAGAACGGGTCCGTCCAGCGTTTCCACGGCATCGCGCTGTTCCGGGTTGAGGCCGGAAAGATAGTCGGGTGCAGCACGCGTCTGATCGCGCGCCGCCATGGCGCGGGCAGCAATGCCAAGCCCGCCGCCGCTTTCCGCACCGGCGTTGTTCGTTGCCCTGCGCGGTGCGGTGGGTTCCTCATCGAAGAACGGCATATCGTCAAAACTGTTGCTCATGCGGCCCAATGTAGTGATTCGGGATATAAAGGCCAGAACCGTGTTCTGCTTTTATTCCGGTATCATCAGTCAAAACGCCCATTCCAAGGCATTTTTTCGCATCACGCCTGCCTGTCGGCGTCGAAAGCGGCGTCAACGGGCACTTGCAGCGCGACCGCAAGCTGGTTGGTCTTGGCGGCAAGCGCGATGACGCGCAGTAAATCGGCATGCTGATCTGTCGTCATGCCCCTGGCTTTGGCGGCTGCCGTGTGGGAATGGGCGCAATAGGAACAGCCATTGGTGACGGAAACGGCAATGTAAAGCATTTCCTTCACGACGGGATCGAGCGCCGAAGGTGTCGCCATCACCGCCTTGACCTCACCCCATGTCTTTTCAAGCAGATCGGCATCGAAGGCGAGGTAGAGCCACATATTGTTGATGAAATCCGATTTGCGGGTGGCGCGGATGTCATCGAACACCGCTTTGACGCGAGGATCGGTTTCCGGGTTTTCGGTCTTCGTTACGGTGCTCATCGCTTACTCCGGTTATGGCGTCTCGGGGGCAGATTAGCCCAATGGCGGATATTTGCGACAGGAATGCACGGATGGATTGCGGATTGGCTGCTCCGGGCGGCATTTGCGCCCAAATTACAATTACGTAAGGAACGGATTTGTGCGTTGCCTTGCCTTGGCCAAGCGGGAATAGTGTTTCTGTCCCGGAACGAGTGTTCGCGGGAATGCTTTATGCTGCGTGGATCAACCGGAGAAGTATATGCGGGTGTGGAAACAGGTGGGTGTCAGTGTTGCCGTGGTCGGAGCGGGGCTCTGTCTCTGGGGCTTCTATTCGCCCGAGGCCCGCAATCTGCTCGCCAGCATGGGGCTTGGCAAAACGCCTGCCGGGGCGATTGAAGTCGCCGCAACCGGCGGCCCGGCGGCCGGTGCGTCTACAGGGCAGAATGCCGGCGGTGCGCGCCGCAACGGCAACGCCACACTGGTGGTGACGGCCCCGGTGAAGAAAGGCACGGTCAATGACCGTTTGAACGCCATTGGCAATGGCGAGGCGATCCAATCGGTTGTCGTCATGCCGCAGGCTTCCGGTACGCTTTCCGAAATTCGCACATCGTCCGGCGCGCGTGTCGTGAAAGGGCAGGTGCTGGCAAGGCTCGACGATGAAGAGCAGGTGATCGAGCGCGACAAGGCGCAGGTGGCACTGCGCAGCGCCGTTGAAAAATCCAATTCCTACAAGAACCTGAAATCCGTTTCCCGCCTCGATGTGCTGGATGCGCAGATTGCCGAGGAAGCCGCCAAGCTTGCCTTGAGCACTGCCGAACTCAATCTCAAGCGCCGCGACATCGTTGCACCGATAGAGGGTGTGGCGGGTATCGTCGCCGCCAATATAGGCGATAACGTCACCACGCAGTCAACCATCGTCAGCATCGACGACCGGTCCGAAATTCTCGTCAATTTCTGGGCTCCCGAGCGGTTCGCAACCGCGATCGAGGTCGGCATGCCGGTAGAGGCGACGTCGATTTCCCGGCCGGGTGAGACCTTCAAGGGTGAGATCGAGGCCGTCGACAACCGCGTCGACGAGGCGAGCCGCACAATCCGCATCCGGGCGAAGTTCGGCAATGAGAAGGACGAGCTGAGGGCAGGCATGTCCTTCGGCGTCACCATGCGGTTTGCCGGGGAAACCTATGCCTCGGTCGACCCGCTGGCCGTGCAGTGGGATGCGCAAGGCTCCTATGTCTGGCGTGTGGCCGATAATAAATCGAACAAGGTGCGGGTGCAGATCGTGCAGCGCAATCCTGATGCCGTTCTGGTCAAGGCGGAGCTGGCGGATGGCGAGCCTGTCGTGATCGAGGGCCTGCAGCGCGTGCGCGAAGGGGGCGCGGTCCGCGTCGGTAATCAGCCCAAGCCCGAGGAGGTTGCCAGCCAATGACGACCCAGCCGCCCCCGGTTAAGGATTCCAAGCTCACCTTCACGGCATTGTTCGTGCGCCGGCCGATCCTGGCAGCGGTTCTCAACACGCTGCTGGTCGTTGCCGGTCTCGCAGCTCTGGTTGGCGTCGAAGTCCGCGAATTGCCGGATGTCGACCGGCCAATCATCAGTGTCAGGACCACCTATGAGGGGGCGGCGCCCGAGACTATCGATCAGGAAGTGACGCAGACCATTGAAGGTGCGGTGGCGCGGGTCAGTGGCGTGAAGTCCATCTCTTCCAATTCGCAATTCGGCACCAGCCGGGTGACGATGGAATTCGGCGACAATGTCGATCTGGCCGTCGCCGCCAACGATGTGCGCGACGCCATCGGCCGCGTCACCAACCAGTTGCCGGACGATGCCGACGAACCGCAGATCATCAAGGCCGATTCCGACAGCCAGCCGATCATGCGTCTCGCCGTCACCTCGTCCACGCTCAGCATGGAAGACCTGACCAAGCTGGTGGATGACGAGATCATCGACCGTCTGGCCGCTGTCGATGGCGTGGCGGATGTGGAGCTTTACGGCGATCAGGAAAAGGTTTTCCGGGTGGATCTCAATCAGGCGGCATTGGCGAGCCGGGGTCTGACTGTGACGGATGTTTCCAACGCGCTTGCCAGCGCCGCCCTCGATGTGCCGGCGGGATCGCTGAAAAGCACGACGCAGGACATCGTCGTGCGCGCCACGGCCAGCCTGACGACGCCTGAAGACTTCTCCAATCTTCTCATCAAGAACAATATCCGCCTCAGGGATGTCGCAACCGTTATGCTGGGGGCGGACGACCAGTCCACCTCTTTGCGTTCCAACGGCGTGCAGGGCGTCGGCCTCGGCGTCATCCGCCAGGCGCAGTCCAACACGCTCAATATTTCATCCGGTGTCAAGGCGGCCGTCGACGCCATGACGCCTAACCTGCCTGAAGGCACGCGCATCGTCGTCACCAGCGATGACGCCGTTTTCATCCAGGGCGCCTTGCATGAAGTCGAGCTGGCGCTCGGGCTCTCGGCGATCATTGTCGTGGTGGTGCTTTATCTCTTCCTGCGTGATTGGCGCGCAACGCTCATTCCCGCGATCACCATGCCGGTGGCGCTGATCGGCACTATCGTCGCCATCTATATGGTTGGTTTCTCGGTCAATATCCTGACGCTTCTCGCCATCGTTCTGGCGACGGGTCTGGTGGTGGACGATGCCATTGTGGTGCTGGAAAATATCGTGCGCCGCCGGACGGAAGGCATGGGGCCGCGTGCCGCCGCCGTTCTGGGCACGCAGGAGGTGTTCTTTGCCGTTCTGGCAACGACGGCGACGCTTGCCGCCGTCTTCATTCCGCTGTCGTTTCTGCCCGGTCAGCTTGGCGGCCTTTTCCGCGAATTCGGTTTCGTCCTGGCCTTCGCCGTCGGCCTTTCCTCCATCGTGGCGCTGACGCTCTGTCCGATGCTCGCCTCACGCATGCTGAAAGAGGGGTTGAAGGAACCGACGGGGCCTTTGGCATGGTTCGGCAATGTCTTTGCCTCCACCTACCGGATGACCCTTGCGGCCTGCCTCAACAATCCGCTGATCGTCATCGTCGTGGCGCTTGGTTTTTCCGCCCTGTCGTGGATCGCCTTCGGCATGATCCAGAACGAATTGACGCCGCGCGAGGACCGCTCTTCGATCATGATGCGGGTCACGGCGCCGCAGGGCGTCAGTCTCGAATATACACGCGACCAGTTGCAGCGGATCGAGGAAAATCTGCAGCCGCTGCGCGATAGTGGGGAAATCCGCAATATCTATTCGATCACCGGCATGAACGGTTCCTCCAATACCGGTTTCATGGTGCTGACGCTGGCGCCCTGGGCCGATCGTGAGCGTACGCAGAACCAGATTGCCGCTGACGTGACCTCCGCCGCCAACGGGGTTCCGGCTTTGCGCGGCAATGCCATGCAGCCGAACAGCCTGCGCATTCGTGGTGCCGGCAACGGCCTGCAGATGGCGATGGTCGGCAGCAATTACGCAGCGCTGACAGAGGCGACGCAGAAGCTGTTGCTTTCGATGGAAGAGAGCGGCCTTTTCGTAACGCCGCGTTTCGACAATGAGCCCAATCAGGCGCAGATATCCGTCTCCATCGACCGCGAGCGCGCGTCCGATCTCGGCATCGACATCACCGGCCTGTCACGGGCGATGCAATCTCTGCTGGAAGGCCGTTCGATTGTGGATGTCTTCGTGGATGGCGACGCGATCCCCGTGCGCCTCCTGTCTTCCACGCGGCCGATCAACGACCCTACCGATCTCGAAAACGTCTTTCTGAAAACCGGCGACGGCAAGATCGTGCCGATGTCGGTGATCGCCACGCTGAAGGAAAATGCGGTTGCGCCGCAGCTCAACCGCGAGCAGCAGCTTCCTTCCGTCGGCTTTACCGCCAACCTGAAGGACGGCGTTTCGCTTGGCGAGGCGCTGCAAAAAGTCAACGAACTTGCGCAATCCGTGATGCCGCCAGGCGCGCGTCTGCTGCCGCTCGGTGAGGCGGCGACGCTGGAGGAAAATTCGAGCGGCATGCTGCTGACCTTCGGTTTCGCTATCGCCATCATCTTCCTCGTACTGGCCGCGCAGTTCGAAAGTGTGCTGAGTTCGATCATCATCATGTCCACGGTGCCGCTGGGTCTTGCCTGCGCCGTCATCGCGCTGCTGGTCACCGGATCGAGCCTCAACGTCTATAGTCAGATCGGTCTCGTGCTGCTCGTCGGCGTCATGGCCAAGAACGGCATTCTCATCGTCGAATTCGCCAACCATCTGCGTGACCAGGGCGCCACCGTGCGCGAAGCCATCGAAAAAGCCACCAGCATCCGCCTGCGCCCGGTAATGATGACAATGATCGCGACCATTTTGGGTGGCGTGCCGCTGGTGCTGGCGCAGGGTGCGGGGGCGGAAGCGCGCATCGCACTCGGCTGGGTCATCGTCGGCGGTCTGGGTTTTGCGACGCTGGTGACGCTTTACATCACCCCGGTATCCTACCTGCTGATTGCCCGTTTCGCCAAACCGCAGGCGGATGAGGAAATCCGCCTCCACCGCGAATTGGAACTTGCAGCACGTCGGAAGGCGCTGGAAGAGGACAAGCCGCTGCTTGCTGCGGAGTAAAAATTTATGGGCAAGCCGGAGGGTCGGCTTGCCCATTTTAGAAACCAATTAAACCCCGTCTGTCTCAGGCAACAAACAGGAAATCGTTTGCGGAAAGGCTCGAAATGGGAACACCGGCCAGAGAAAGGCTGTCTGACGGAGTGAAATTGATCACCGTTGATCCGTTTGCTTCGGTGAACAAAGTGGCAAGATCAGAAAATTCATCAATGCCGCTAAATCCTCCGATTTCGATGACATCCCCGTCGGTAACGGAGAAGTCAGCAATCAGGTCGTTACCGAAGCCGGTGCGGAAGACGAAGGTATCGCTTCCGTTTCCGCCTTCGAGCCGGTCGCTGCCAAATTCGCCGGAAAGAATGTCGTCGCCGTCTCCGCCTTGCAGGGTGTCATCGCCGTTGCCGCCGAAAAGTCTATCGTTTCCTAATCCGCCAGCAACGGTGTCGTTACCGAAGCCGCTGTAAACAACGTCGTTTCCACTGCCCATATCGATCAGGTCATTTGTGCCGTAGACGGTCGTGTCTCCGGAATTTTTCCCGGCCAAATATAATGTATCGGCTTTATCTGAGCCTAGGAATTTGGCGATTCCGGTAATTTTGATTTTGGTAAAATCGAGAGTGCCGCCGAGATCATCGAATTCGATGCTCACATTCGTACGGCCTGCGCCTCTGATCTCTTCGATATCGCGGATCGATCGAATGCCGATACGGCTCTCATTGAAACTCGCTTCGATAATGTCATATCCGGAGCCTCCGTCAAAATCCGTGCCTGTGAGGGACGCGCGATTCGCATAGAAATAATCATCGCCTGCACCACCGGAAACAAACATTTCCCAGCCGTAGTTGAGATGAATCTTATCGGCACCGTCACCACCATCGACTGTGGTACGGGCAGAAACTGAACCCATTCCAATAGTAATCGTGTCGTTACCCAGCCCTCCCTTAAGGATGTCAGCACCGCCACCGCCTTCGATACGATCATTGCCCGAGCCCCCATCGATGGTGTCTGATCCCGCGCCGCCGAAGATAGAATCGTCTCCTGCGTCTCCATAGGCATAATTCGGCAAAGGGTTTTGCTCGAGATAAATGGTGTCGTTGCCGTCGCCGCCCCACACGCGGTCATATCCGGGTAACCATCCGCCACCCGCATAGATGACGTCGTTGCCACCGTTACCACGGAGTTCATCATATCCTCGTCCGCCGTAGATAACGTCGTCATAAGGAGTGCCGCTATAGACATCGGCTTTATCGCTTCCGGTATATCTGGCCATTTATTATACTCCTGATATATGTTAAGCTAAAATACTCCTTATGATTGCATATCTAGACGTTTCTGTCGAAGGGGTTTTTGTGAATTTTGCGAGACAAGGTCGAGCAGATCGGGAGCGTTGATTTATAATCACAGCAATATGCCATGTCGTTTGCTGCTATATGAGGTGGTTCTCAAACGTTGCCGAGCCGTTTGGAACGCGCTATCGGCGCATCCACCATCGCGGAGACTATTCAACTCCTGTTCGGGCGATAAATCTGGACGCCTTTATACGATAGTTCAAAGGTGCCGACGCTTACCCTGCCGGTCGTGTCCGTTTCGATCAGATTTCCTGTTCTGTCGTAACTCTTGAAAAGGCTGGAAATCGTCTGGTCGAGTTGGTCTTTAGCGCGCTTTTTCCAATAGTTATTGGTGTCTTCGAGCATTTTTAGAAGCGCCTTCTGTTTCTCCGTTAAAGTTTCCGGGTCGATGCTACTCGTTTCCACTTTGTGTGTGCTGTTATAAAAATCGATTGCATTTTGAAGTGTTTGTATGCTTGCGGGAACGCCCATGGCTGCATAGGCCGGGTTGTCCACACCGGCCATATAGGCATCGAAATCGACGCCGAAGTATGCCCAACTCTCCTTCTGTTCGCGCTGTGAGGCGTTGTTGTATGCTTTACTTAGCTCGGTTTGATATGCCTCCGGTGTTAGGTCATACACGCTTTCTTTTGTCATACCCTCGGGAACGAAATTGCGAACAATATCTTCAGGCCGCAGGCTTGGGGTATGCATGGCCCGGCCGAACCGCAATTCCTCCCCCAACAAATCCCGAGTGCTGGAGGCCGATGAAACATTGAGGCTGGTGGTTCGAATAACTTCTGCTGCCCAGTCTATAGCCATCTCGGGGCCTGAGTTGTTCTTTGCTTTGTCAACATCGTCGGCACCTTTCTCCGACCTCCCGTCGATCCTGCCTCTCATTTCGTAGGTAAGGTCGCCCTTTTCGTCGTCCGCGCTGGAGGCAAGCAGGGCGGTCAGAGGATCAACACCATTCGTGGCGCCGGAGGGGCTACATGCCCGGTTTTCTTCGGGAATGTTTTCCGTCAGCGGTCGAAAATAATTCGACCCTGCAAAGGGCTGACTTATAATTGTAGTCATGTTGAAACCCTGATGTTTGAATACGACCCGTTTATAGCCGGCTCCGCATTCCGGTTGTAATTTATATGCATTTATGAGCATCAATGAAGAAATTCACGTATAAGATGTATACGAGCCGGAGCTTGCTCAGGGCTGGCAGTATGTGCATGCGGAACACCACATGAGAGCGGGTTGTTCTTACCGTTCGGCCGGCTGATCGGCTGGACAAAGCCTTAACCTTATCCCATACCACCTGACGAAATTTCGTAACGGATCGAATCCGTTACGGGCAGATGTTGCGGTGGAGACGGACGATGGCGCTGAAAGATGTGGTGGCGGGAAAACGCAACGACGAGGGCATTGCCCTGGCACTGGCGGTACTGAAACAGCAACTGGGTGACAAGCTCCAGACCGGGCAGGCGTTTCGCGAGCAGCATGGCCATACCACCACCTATCTGACCTTGCAGGCGCCTGATGGTGTCGTTTTTGCCGAGAACGCCGATGACGTGAAGGCCGTGGTGAAAGCCTGCGCGCTCTATAAGGTGCCGGTCATTCCTTTCGGTACGGGGTCGTCGCTGGAAGGGCAGGTCAATGCGCCTGATGGCGGAATATGCATCGATTTCAGCCGGATGAATCGCATCATTGAGGTAAACGCCGAAGATCTTGACGTGACGGTGGAACCGGGCGTGACGCGCGAGGACCTTAACGTCTATCTGCGTGATACCGGCCTGTTCTTTCCGATCGATCCGGGTGCCAATGCTTCTATCGGCGGCATGGCCTCGACGCGGGCGTCGGGGACCAATGCCGTGCGTTACGGCACGATGAAGGACAATGTGCTGGCCGTTACCGCCGTTGTTGCCAATGGTGAGGAAATCCGCACGGCACGGCGCGCCCGCAAGTCGTCTGCGGGTTACGATCTGACGCGGCTCTTCGTCGGTGCTGAAGGCACGCTCGGTGTCATTACCTCCGTGACTTTACGGTTGCAGGGCATTCCGGAAAAGATCGCAGGCGGGGTCTGCACCTTCGACAGCATCAAGGCGGCCTGCGACGCCGTCATCATGACGATCCAGATGGGGGTTCCGGTTGCCCGCATCGAATTGCTGGACGAGGTGCAGGTGCGCGCCTGCAACGCCTATTCCGGCCTGAACTACGCGGAAAAACCGACGCTGTTCGTGGAATTCCACGGCACCGAGGAAACGGCGGCGCTGCAATCGCAGCAGTTCGCCGAGATCGCCGCCGAATGCGGCGGCGTCGATTTCCGCTGGACGAGCGATGCGGCCGAGCGCAACAAGCTCTGGAAGGCGCGGCACGATGCTTACTGGGCTTCCCGCGCGCTTGCGCCGCAGCTCGATGGGCTGTCCACCGATGTCTGCGTGCCGATTTCGCGGCTCGCCGATTGCGTGGTAGAAACGCAGCAGGATATCAAGGAAAACGGCTTTCTGGCGCCGATCGTCGGCCATGCGGGCGACGGGAACTTCCACGTCCTCATCCTCTTTGATGGCAAGGACGCGGAAAGCGTGGCGAAAACCGAGGCCTTTGTCGCCCGCCTCAACCGCCGCGCCATCGCCATGGACGGCACCTGCACCGGAGAACACGGCATCGGCCAGGGCAAGATGAGTTTTCTGGCCGAAGAAGCGGGAAATGCACTGGATCTGATGCGTGCCATCAAAACGTCGCTCGATCCCGATAATATCTTCAATCCGGGCAAGTTGTTCCGTCTTGTCTGATCATTCTCATATTTGATTGGTACAAATGGCTGCTTGCCGTTAAGGCAAAAAAGGATAGGTTTGCAGCGTTCGCGAAGGGAGATGCAGGTCAGTGCTCGGACGTATTCTGGTTTTTCTGGGCGGACTGCTGGCCGTGGTGCTTTTTTCGGCGCTGCTTATTCCCTATTTCGTCGACTGGACGGATTTCCGCCGCGATTTCGAGGACCAGGCAAGCCGTATTCTCGGCAAGAAGGTGGTGGTCCATGGGCGCGTCGAAGCCCGTATCCTGCCTTTCCCTTCGGTAACATTGCATGATGTGCGCGCCGGAACGGATGCGGATGGATCGCCGCTCATTCAGGTGGCCCGTTTTTCCATGGATGCGGAGCTTGCGCCTTTCCTTTCCGGCGAGGCGCGTATCTTCGATATGCGGATCGAGGAACCCAAGGCCAAGATAAGGCTGTTGAAAGACGGCACGCTGGACTGGATGCGTGGCAGCCGGGCGGAAATTCCCGCCCGCACCGTGGTTCTGGAAAGCGTACAGATCGAAGGCGGGCAGATAGAATTCATCGACGAGCAATCCGGCCGCAACCGTGTCGTGACCGGCCTCAACGCCGATATGTCCGCCAATTCGCTGGCCGGGCCGTGGAAGGCGGAGGGACGCGCCGCCGTCGACGGGCATCCGGGTTCTTTCTCGCTCTCCAGCAGCGAGCCGGATTATGCCGCCGGCCGAATGGGGCTCAGGGTAAGGCTGTCACCAGACGAACATCCGGTCGAGGTCGATCTCGACGGCGCGATTGCCGCAACGGCGGGAAAACCAGCCTATAGCGGCTCTTTCTCCTTCAGTTTCCGCGAGGACGAAAAGCAGAAGCAGCAGGCCGGACAATCGCTGTTTTCCTCGCCGCGCACCCGCGGCAATTTCGAACTGACCAATGAAAGCGTGCGCATACCGAACTACCGTATGGAACTCGGCGGCAGCGAGAATCCCTATGTGGTGACCGGTGAGGCGATGCTCGATACCGGCGCCAAGCCGGAATTCCTGCTGACGGCCGATGGCCAGCAGATCGATGTCGCCCGTTTCGCGCCGCCCGTCTTGCAGACGGGCAAGACCTCACGCCAGCCCACCGTCTCGGTGCGACAGCGCATCGAGGCCTTTGCGGCCATGGTGGCCCGCATTCCGGTGCCGCCGGTGCCGGGCAAGGCCAGCATCAGCCTTCCGGCGCTGGTTTCCGATGACACAACCATTCGCGACATCAGGCTGGATGTGCGCCCGGACGGCAGCGGCTGGCAGGTTGTGAATGCCGTGGCAACCCTGCCGGGCCGGACGCAGCTCGAGGCCAAGGGATCGTTGACGCTTCTCGGCGGCCCCGCTTTCAACGGCAATCTGCTGCTTGCCTCCAACCAGCCTTCGGGTCTGGCGAACTGGCTTTCCGGTTCCGTCGATCCGGCGATCCGCCAGCTCAATGCCGCCGGCTTTTCCGCCGATGTCTCGCTGACCACGCTCAACCAGCGTTTCGACAATCTGGAGCTTGCAGTTGGCGATGCGTCGCTGAGGGGCGCGCTGGAGCGGCGCTCCGACGGCAAGACCTCCAATCTTTCCATTGATCTTGCCGGCAACGAAATCGATCTCGATGCGCTGAAGGCGCTCGGCAGTCTGGCGCTTGGCGACCAGGTTGGCAGTTCCGTTCTCGACCACCGCATTACCGCGAAATTCAAGGCTGACCGGTTCAACATGGCTGGTGTGACCGCCAATCATGTCGAGACCGCCTTCACCATGGCGGGGGGCGTTCTCTCGCTGGAAAACATGACGGCCGGAGACATCGCCGGTGCGGAGGTCAGGGCAAAGGGCGAGCTGCAGGGCTCGCTGCTGAAATATGCGGGCAAGGGCACGGTGAACCTGCATGCGGCGGATATGCAGCCGTTCTTCACCATGCTGCAGCAGAAATTGCCGAACCATCCATTCCTCAGCCGTCTGGCGGCGAGCGCGCCTTGGTACGCAAATTCCGATCTCTCAATGGATGTTTCGGTCAATAGCGAAAAAGGCGGCGCCAATGTCGCCGTTTCCGGCACCGTCAATGGCAGCCGGCTGTCGGCTGTGGCCAAGATGCCGGATTTCCTGTCGATCACCGATGATACCGCCATGTCGCTGGAAGCGGTTCTGAAGAACCAGTCGACGGCTATCCTGTTCGGGCAGGCGGGGCTCGATCCGCTGCCCTTCGATGCGGATGGCGAGGGCCTTCTATCCATCAAGCTAAACGGTACGCTCGGCTCGCCCGCCCAGACGGAACTGCGCTTCTCGACGGAGCGCACGCATTTTTCGATGAACGGTTCATTTGCCGTTTCGTCCGCCAATTTCGGTGAGGGCAGCGCCGACGTGGCGCTCGAAAGCGCTGACATCGAGCCCTATCTCATCATGAACGCCGTCGGTCTGCCGCAGCTTGGTGGCGGCTTGGCGTTGAAGGCAAATGCCAAAGTGGCGGTGGATGGGCAAAAGATCGTGCTTTCCTCCATAGGCGGGCAGGCAGGCGGAAATCCGTTCTCGGGCAACCTCTCTTTCCAGCGCGCCGCGCCCTATCCCGTCACCGGCGATCTTGCGGTCAGAACGGCCGATCTCGCCTGGCTGGGTGACGCGATCTATGGGCCGGTGATCGATCCGGAAACCGGGGCGCTCAACGCCAAACCGCTGGCCATGGCCGCTTTCCCGCAGCTCAAGGCTTCGCTTGCCTTGAAAGCGGAAAGCTTCGAGGCCGGCCCTTTCGGCACGATCACGGGTGTTTCGGCCAAGGTAACGCATGATGCGGGCAGCCTCTCGCTCGACGATGTTGCCGGCACCTTCATGGGCGGCAAGCTGACCGGGCGGCTCGCGATGTCGACGGGTGAGGGTGCGGGCATTTTCCGCACGAAGATCGCGGTGACCGACGCCAATCCGGAGCCGATCCTGTGGGCCAATGCCAACGGTCCTGTTGCGACAGGCCGGGTTTCTATTGATCTCACAGCCGAATCGACCGGCAAAAGCGTTGGTGAAATGCTGAGATCGGCGGGTGGCTCGGGTGAAATCAGGGCCAGCGGGCTCGTGGTGAAGGGGCTTAATCCCGGAGCCTTGCCGCCGATCCTGCAGGCGGCCGATGGTTTGCAGCAGCCGATCGACGCGCCCAAGGTGCGGCCGCTGGTGGACCAAAACCTGTGGCAGGGTGAAATCGGGCTTGGCGATGTGGCCTTGCCGTTCTCGCTGAATGGCGGCGCGCTTCATTTCAAGAATTTGCGTGCGGGGATCGATCCGGTAACGCTGACGGCCGATGCGACCGTCGATCTTGCGGCTTCGACCGTGAACGGCGACCTCGATCTCCTGTTCAATCCCGGCACAGAAACGGTTGCGGGGGCCGAGCCTTCGGTGCGCTTGAATTATAACGGTCCGCTTGCAGCCCCTGCTTTGACGACCGATGTTGCGGCGCTCAGCAATTATCTTTCTCTCCGGGCTTTCGAAAAGGAGCGCCGCCGGGTGGAGGCCATGCAGGCCAGCGTTCTCGAAAAGCAGCGCCTGCGCCGCGAAGTGGCGCTTTATCGCTCTCAGGCGGCCGAGCGGCAGGCCGAGAAAGAACGGGCCGAGGCGGAGGCCAGGGCCAAGGCCGAAGAAGAGGCACGTTTGAAGGCTGCGGCCGAAGAACGTCTGCGTCAGGAAAAGGAGCAGCAGGAGCGGTTACAACAGCAACAGCAGCAACAGGAACAGGAGCCACAGCCGACGCCCGAGCGGCAATCCGCGCCGGTTCTGGTGGTACCTCCGACGGAAAACGCGATCCGGCAACTGGCGCCTGAAAACGCTCCCGCCACGCCGTAAGCTTGTGGGCAGGGGAAGGGGAAGGGGAAGGGGAAGGCTATCTGCCTTCACATTGAGAAAGTGGGGAAACCGATCCCGGAACGTTGCATTATCCTCGAGCATGAGTCGAGAATTTCACGGCAAACTCGCTCCCTTACCGCGGGAACCCGGGAAGACTTCGTGGTGGATGAGAAAGGTCTGGAAAAACGGTATTTGAATGCAAGGCTACGCAATACGGGAAATGCCTTGCAGCGCACACTAGGCCGCCAATGTTTAATGAATGCTTTCACGGCGTTACGAGTTTTTGGCAGTAATTTTTGTAGTCCCGGGGGACAAATCCGGATAGAGGCATCCACAGGTCGTGATCGATTGCGTGTCTTTACTCACGCCGGAAAACCTCAGCGGGTTTTCAGCCAGTTCAGCACATAAACCCGCAGTGACGAGGACAAATTGCTGTCGGCGGAGCGGTTGTCGTCTATTTCGGCGAGCAGCGCCGCGAAACTGATCTTGCGTCTTTCCGCAATGGTTTTCAGCTCGTCCCAGAAGGCGTCCTCGAGTGAAATGCTGGTGCGGTGACCGTGCAACGTCGCGGAGTGCTTGCGGATCATCAGATCGGTCTCCGGTGAAACCGGTTGGAGGTCTCAATCATGTCTCCCCGGCAAGTCCCTGTTTTTCGATTCTTGTCCGATAGTCCCGAAATCCGCGACGGTCGGCCGACCTGTCAGTCTTTGCCGGTCCCGTCATCGTTTTTTTCGAGCCGCCCCTGATCGAGCGCCCTTTCGGCCTTTTCGTTCAGGGCCGAGGTGAGATTTTTTTCGGTCTTGGTGCGGCCGAAGGACAGGCGGTTCTGTTCCGCCTGCTTTTCTTTTTCGCTACGGGCTTTCTGTTTCCGAAACTGTCGCAGATTGACGATATCGGCCGTCATGGGGATATGTCTCCTCGGGTTTCGTAAGCTCGGCGTAAAAGCCGTTATTGCTTTTTGCGGAAGGCATCCAGCGAAACGACCGAGCCTTCCTTCTTTTCCTCGCCGGATTTGGGCGTCTCGGAAGCGGCAGCGGGCTTTGCTTCATGGGAAACGGGATAAGCGGTGATCTCCGCGTCTTCGATTTCCGCCTCTTCGGCCAGAGGCACGTCAAATTCTAGCTCGAAATTGACGGAAGGATCGTAGAAACCGCGAATGGCGTTATAGGGAACGACCAGTTTTTCCGGCGTATCCGAGAAGGACAGGCCGATTTCGAAGCCGGTTTCGGTGACTTTCAGGTCCCAGAACTGATGCTGGATAACGATAGTCATCTGCTCGGCATATTTCGCCTTGAGGTGCTGGGAAATCCGCACGCCCGGCGCACCGGTCAGAAAGGTGATGAAGAAGTGGTGGTCGCCGGGCAGACGGCCGGTTGCGGCCACTTCACCCAAAACCTTACGAATAACGCCGCGAAGGGCATCCTGTGCGAGAATGTCGTAACGGATATGATCCTGCCCCATGCGGTCCTGTCTTTCCCTTATTCGAACGTCTTTTCATGTGCGGCGCGGCCTGCGCGCCAAGGACGCTGTAACACTTTGAATCTTCGCGTAATCATTGAGTCGGGACCATTTCCGATCCTGACGCTTACGCGTTGCCCAAGTATACGCAATGTCCCGAACGGCAGCAACGGAAAAGCCGACGCCGTTCGCAAGTCAGCTATCATATAACCAATTCAGGCAAAATGGAGAAGGTGGAGGTTTCTGTTGCCAGGTACCTCCGAACCCCGCCTTACGGGGCTAACCGTAAGGACTTTAGAGCGGAATTCCCGCACCGCCATTAGGCAGCGAGAGCATATTCCTTAGCGTTGTTGTCGTTTGCAACTACACTTGTGACCCGATAACGGCGGTATCATGCCGAGCAAAAGTTCGATCTTTACGCCCTTGTCGATCCTATTTCGCCCCCATCAAAAGCCGGCCTTCATTTCATGAAAGTCCGCCGGTTTTTGGTGGAGGCGCCGGGTACCGCCCCCGGGTCCAATAGGTTTATTACACCGACCGTTTATCGCCATAGCCGGGTTGCCCCGGCAAGGCTCATATAGGCGTTTCGACCGCCTGAGAAAAGGGGGGTGATGACAATTCCATGAAAAGGTTTCGTGATTGCCGCCCGCACTTTAGACAATTCTTGACGACGAGAGATTGCTGTCCCATTCTCCATGCAACCGGTCAGCAGAAGCAACGTGGCGCCGGGGACACACGAAGGAGTGGACATGACTGACTATCTCGCAGATGTGAAGAAATACGACGCAGCAGCCGACGAAGCCGTGGTCGGCAAGATCGTCAAGCATCTCGGCATTGCCCTGCGCAATCGGGATTCCTCGCTGGTGTCCGCTTCCGATCCGGAAGAGCTTGCACGGGTGAAGGCGAGCTGGTGCGGCAAGAAGCTCGGCGTGACCGACGGTACGGCCGATCAGGCAATCGATGCTGTCGCCAAGGCCATGGCTGCGGACCGCTCCAAGTCGCGCGTGACCTTTTATTATCTGGTCGCCAAGGAACTCGGGAAACTGCAATCCCTCTGATTTTTCGTGAAAGGCGGGGATAAGCGTTTCCCCGATGATTGGTTCTGCCGCCCTGTGCTATTATATTCCCTCGATATCAGGGAATCGGCGGCAGAACGCATGAAACAATATCTCGATCTTCTCCGGCACGTCATGGAAACGGGCTCCGACCGTGGAGACCGCACCGGCACGGGCACGCGCTCGGTGTTCGGTTACCAGATGCGTTTTGACCTTGCGCAAGGTTTTCCGGTTCTCACCACCAAGAAACTGCATCTGCGCTCCATCATCCATGAACTGCTGTGGTTCCTGAAGGGCGACACCAATATCGCCTATCTCAAGGAAAACGGCGTTTCCATCTGGGATGAATGGGCTGACGAAAACGGCGATCTCGGTCCGGTCTATGGCGCGCAGTGGCGCTCCTGGCCGGCGCCTGACGGGCGCCATATCGACCAGATCGCGCTTCTGATCGAGGCTCTGAAAACCAATCCGAACTCCCGCCGTCACATCGTTTCGGCCTGGAACCCGGCGTTGGTGGACGACATGGCGCTGCCGCCCTGCCATTGCCTGTTCCAGTTCTATGTTTCCGATGGAAAGCTGTCCTGCCAGCTTTATCAGCGTTCGGCCGACATTTTCCTCGGCGTGCCGTTCAACATCGCGTCCTATGCGCTGCTGACGCTGATGGTGGCGCAGGTCACCGGCCTGAAGCCGGGCGATTTCGTCCATACGCTCGGCGATGCGCATATCTATGCCAATCATTTCGAACAGGCGAGGCTGCAGATGACGCGTACGCCCAAGGCGTTGCCGACGATGCGACTCAATCCGGATGTGAAGGACCTTTTCGCCTTTAAGTTCGAGGACTTTACGCTGGAAAACTACGAGGCCGATTCAAGCATCAAGGCGCCGATCGCGGTATGAGCGAGCCGCGCGTCACCATCATCGTCGCGGTATCCGAAAACGGCGTCATTGGCCGCGACCTCGACATGCCGTGGAAACTCTCCACCGACCTCAAGCGCTTCAAGGCGACGACGATGGGCAAGCCGCTCATCATGGGGCGCAAGACGTTTTTATCCGTCGGCGAGCGTCCATTGCCGGGCCGCCCGCATATCATCGTCAGCCGCAATGCCGATTACCGACCACAAGGTGTCGATGTCGTCTCGTCGCTGGATGAGGCCGTCAGGCTTGCAAAGACGAAGGCTTCGGAACTGGGCGTGGACGAGGTTTTTGTCGCCGGCGGCGGTGAGATTTACCGTCAGGCCATGCCCTTTGCCGATCAACTTTCCGTCACCCATGTGGCGGTAAAACTCGATGGCGACACTTTTTTTCCGGAAATCGATCCCGCCGTTTTTGAGAAAACCGAGGAAATCCCCGCTCCTGCGGGGGAAAAGGACAATTATCCGGTTCTGTTTACCACTTATGTGCGAAGAGCCGCGGCAAAGTGAACTATTTACCCGGATCGGGTATTTAGTTACCACCTCTGCGTTGAAACGGACGCTTCTCCTTCCTATAACGGGTCCATATTCCCGCCGCACGCGAGCAATCGCTTTCGAACGGAACCGGGAGAGGCTTTTATAAAGAGGTATTGATGCCCTGGAGCAATCAGAATGGCGGCGGCGGCCCTTGGGGCGGCGGCGGTGGAGGAAACAACCAGGGCGGCGGCGGCGGCCCTTGGGGGCAGGGGCCTAACCGGCCTCGCGGCGGCGGCGGCGGCAATGGCGGCCCGCCCGATCTCGAAGAGATCATCCGGCGCAGCCAAGACCGTTTCAAGAATGTGTTGCCCGGCGGCTTCAACGGCGGCGCAATCGCCATTGTGGTTCTCGTCGTGCTGGTTTTTCTCGGCATCCAGTCCATCTATACCGTCCAGCCGGATGAGCGCGGTGTGGAACTGCGTTTCGGACGTCCCAAGGACGAAATCTCGATGCCCGGCCTGCATTTCCATCTGTGGCCGATCGAGACGGTGGAAATCGTCAAGGTCACGGAACAGCAGCAGAATATCGGCTCGCGCGCCTCGTCGTCTTCGTCAAGCGGCGTGATGCTGACGGGCGACCAGAACATCGTCAACGTGCAGTTCTCGGTGCTCTATACGGTTTCAGATCCGAAATCCTATCTCTTCAACGTCGACAGCCCGGCCGAAACGCTGCAGCAGGTTTCCGAGAGCGCCATGCGCGAAGTCGTCGGTCGTCGTCCGGCACAGGACATTTTCCGCGACAACCGCCAGGCAATCGCTTCTGACGTGCGCAGCATCATCCAGTCCACCATGGACGGTTATGGTGCCGGCATCTCCATCAATGCCGTGGCCATTGAAGATGCGGCGCCGCCGCGCGAAGTGGCCGATGCCTTCGACGAAGTGCAGCGTGCCGAACAGGACGAAGACCGTTTCGTTCAGGAAGCCAACCAATACGCCAACCAGAAGCTCGGTGCTGCCCGCGGTCAGGCCGCGCAGATCCTCGAAGAGGCGAACGCTTACAAATCGCGTGTCGTCAACGAGGCACAGGGTGAGGCGCAGCGCTTCATTTCCATCTATGACCAGTATCGCACGGCGCCTGACGTGACCCGTCAGCGTATGTTCCTGGAAACGATGGAGCAGGTTCTGAAGGGCTCCAACAAGATCATCATCGACGAGAAACAGGGCGTGGTGCCTTATCTGCCTCTGAACGAGATCATGCGCAACAATCCGGGCGCTGCACAGCAGGGAGGCAACTGATATGGGTAACCGTCTTACCGCCGTTCTTGTCGGTCTCGCCGTCCTGCTTTTCCTCGGTTATTCGTCGATCTTCGTGGTCAACGAGCGCCAGCAGGCCATCGTCGTCCGCTTCGGTCAAATCCAGGACGTGAAAACGTCACCTGGCCTGTATTTCAAGCTGCCCTTCGCCTTCATGGATGCCGACCGGGTGCAATATGTCGAGAACCGGGCGCTGCGCTTCGATCACGACAATATCCGTGTTCAGGTTTCCGGCGGCAAATTCTACGAGGTTGACGCCTTTGTGGTCTATCGCATCACGGATGCACGCCGCTTCCGGCAGACGGTCTCGGGTGACCAGATGTCTGCGGAATCGCGCCTGCGCACCCGTCTCGATGCGTCGCTGCGCCGGGTCTACGGTCTGCGCGGCTTCGAATCGGCGCTTTCGGATGCGCGTGCGTCGATGATGCAGGAAGTGCGTGACGATCTGCGTCCCGATGCGGAATCGCTCGGCATCAGCATCGTCGATGTCCGCATCCGTCGCACGGACCTCACGCAGGAAGTCTCGCAGCAGACCTTCGAGCGCATGAAATCGGAACGTTTGGCTGAAGCCGAGCTGATCCGTGCCCGCGGTAACGAAGAAGCACAGCGCCGCCGTGCCATCGCCGACCGTCAGGTCGTCGAATTCGAGTCGGACGCCCGCCGTCAGTCCGAAGTGCTGCGCGGTGAAGGCGATGCCGAACGCAACAAGGTGTTCGGCGAGGCTTTCCAGCGCGATCCTAGCTTCTTCGAGTTCTATCGCTCCATGTCTGCCTACGCCAATGCGTTGAACGGCACCGGCACGACGCTGGTCCTGTCCCCGGATTCGACCTTCTTCCGTTATTTCAACAATATCGACGGTGCGGCACCTGCCGCTCCCGCCGCGCCTGCGCCAGCGCCGGCGAACTGATAACGGATCAGCTGATTTTGGAGGGGCCGGTTTTTACCGGCCCTTTCTTTTTGGTCCGTTTTCGTGCCAATGCTGTGGCTAAGGGCAAGGCGTTCCCGCCTGTTCACGAAAAGGTATTTTTACACTTCATCATTCCGCCTTATGCTTTGACGATATATGCAGGGCAAGACTATTTGAAACGCGAGGACGCTTATGGCCGTGACCCTTCTTTCGCCTTTTCGCAGCAGCATCTCCGCCGTTGCGGGCATCGCGCTTGTGGCGGGCAGCCTTTCGGCGCCGGTTGCGGCAAGAGCGCAGAGCCACGGGCCGGAATCGGTGGCCGATCTCGCCGAGCCGCTGCTCGATGCGGTTGTGAATATTTCCACATCGCAGAACGTCAAGACCACGGGCAAAGGCCCGGTTCCGCCGCGTCTGCCGGAGGGCTCGCCCTTCCAGGAATTCTTCAAGGACTATTTCGACAGCCAGAAGCCCGAGGGCGGCGAAAAGGTCAGTTCGCTCGGTTCCGGTTTCGTGATCGACCCGGCCGGTTATGTCGTCACCAACAACCACGTCATCGAGGGTGCCGACGCCATCGAGGTGATTTTCCCGAATGGTGCGAAACTCAAGGCGACGCTTGTTGGCACAGACACCAAGACCGATCTTTCGGTCCTGAAGGTGGAGCCGAAAGCGCCGTTGAAGGCGGTCAAGTTCGGCGATTCGCGCAGCATGCGTATCGGCGACTGGGTGATGGCCGTCGGCAACCCCTTCGGCCTCGGTGGTTCGCTGACCGTGGGCGTCATTTCCGCACGCGGCCGCAACATCAATGCCGGCCCCTATGACAATTTCATCCAGACGGATGCGGCCATCAACAAGGGCAATTCCGGCGGTCCGCTTTTCAACATGAAGGGCGAGGTCATCGGCATCAATACGGCGATCATTTCACCGAGTGGTGGTTCGATCGGTATCGGTTTTGCCGTGCCGACGGAGCTTGCGCAGAATATCGTGCAGCAGCTCATCGAATTCGGCGAGACCCGCCGCGGCTGGCTCGGCGTTCGCGTTCAGCCGGTCACTGATGATGTGGCCGCGAGCCTTGGCATGGATAGCGCCAAGGGTGCGCTTATTTCAGGCGTAGCCAAGGGCGGACCGGTGGAGAACGGCCCAATCCAGGCTGGCGATGTTGTCCTGAAATTCGACGGCAAGGACATCAATGAGATGCGTGATCTCCTGCGCATCGTGGCAGAAAGCCCGGTTGGCAAGGAAGTCGATGTTGTTGTCTATCGCGACGGCAAGGAAGAGACCGTGAAGGTCAAGCTTGGTCAATTGCAGGATACGACCGACGACAAGGCCTCGACCGACGAGCAGCAGAGCGAAGACGGCGATGGTGGCATGGTTGTGCCCGAAGACAATGACGGTGGCGACGATCAGGCACAGGACCAGACGCCGGAAGTGCGTGAAGCGCCGCAGAGCGTGCTCGGCATGAACCTCGTGGTGCTGAGCAACGAGTTGCGTACCGAAAAGGGCATTGCCGAAAGCGTGGAAGGCGTGCTGGTGGCCAGCGTCGATCCCGGTTCCCCGGCCGAACAGAAGGGCATGAAGGCCGGCGATGTGATCGTTGAAGTCGGTCAGGATTTCATGGAAGTTCCGGGCGATGTGCTGGTCCGTGTCAACGGGCTAAAATCCGAAGGCCGCAAAAATGCGCATATGATGGTGGCGGATGCGCAGGGCAATCTGCGTGTCGTGGCGCTGCCGCTGGAATAAGCCGCTTTTTCACCCGCTCCGGCAGGAATCGGGTGGCTGCAACCTCGTCATCTCCCTATCCCTTGGCCTCCATTCAACGGAGGCCAAGGATATGAAACTACTCGACAATAAAGTTGCCATCATCATCGGCGCGTCATCCGGCATCGGTCGCGCGACGGCGACGCTGTTTGCCGCTCACGGCGCTGCCGTCGTCATCAATGCGCGTGGCGAGAAGGCGCTGGAGGAGGTTGCTGGCGAGATCAGTGGAGCCGGTGGCCGTGTACACGCAGTTGCCGGTGACGCCGGTGTTGCGGAAACCCATGCGCGGCTGACGGATGCGGCTACAAGCGTGTTCGGCGGGGTCGATATCGCCGTCAACAATGCGGGCGGCGTTGGTGCGGCGAAGCCGATGGCGGAGATTTCGCCTGACGAATGGGCCTATGTCCTCAACGTCAACCTGACGTCCGCCTTTCTGGGGGCGCGCTATCAGATTCCCGCGATGTTGCAGCGAGGCGGCGGATCCATCGTCTTCACCTCAAGCTTCGTCGGCACTAGCGTCGGCATCCCCGGCATGTCCGCCTATGGCGCTGCGAAGGCGGGTCTGATGGGTCTGGTGAAAGGCATTACCGCCGATTATGCCGTGAGCGGCATTCGCGCCAATGCGCTGTTGCCCGGCGGTGTCGACACGCCCATGGCCGGTGATCAGGCGCAAAAGGACTGGGCCGCCGGGCTGCATGCGATGAAGCGCATTGCCGAGCCGGAGGAAATCGCGCAGGCCGCTCTTTTCCTCGCAAGCCCTATGGCAAGCTTCGTCGCCGGAGCGGCGCTGTTTGCCGATGGCGGCAATGCGGCGGTGAAGTGACCTTCGGAACTGGCGGGTAGGCGTCCTATCGCGCCCGCCATTCCTCCAGCGTCAGCGCATAGGTGACGTGCGGCCGCAGATGCGGATGCGTTTCTTCCGGCACGCGCGGATGGTCGAAATCGCGCGATGGGTCGCGCTTCAGGCCAATGCGCTCCATCACTGCCGTCGAACGGTGATTATCGTGGACGGCAAAGGAGACGATTTCCGGCGTCTCCTTTTCATCGAATGCCATGACGAGCAGCGACTGCGCGGCTTCAGTGACATAACCGTGCCCCCAGAAGCGGGTGGCAAGCCGCCAGCCGATTTCCATGGTGCCGAGCGGGAAGGGCGGATCGAGGCTCATGACAGGAGATATGCCGCAGAACCCCATCACTTCACCGGTTTCGCGCAGTTCCATCGCATAAAAACCATAGCCGCTGCCGCGGATCATGCCGTTGATGGTTTCCAGCACCGCGTCGGCTTCCGCATGGCTGCGGCGGAAGGGGAAAAATTCCATGACCTTTTCATCCGCATTGATTTCGCGGAACAGGTCGCGGTCGCTCTCCTTCCACTCGCGCAGAATGAGCCTTTGTGTCTCACGAATGATCATGGAATGACAAAATCCGTCTTGCGATAGCCCTGGATGTAGAGGAGCGCTGTCAGGTCGCCATGGTCGATGCGCATCTGCGCTTCGGCGGCGACGGCGGGCTTGGCGTGCAGGGCAACGCCTGAACCCGCCACATGCAGCATGCCGAGATCATTGGCGCCATCACCGACCGCCATCGCCTCTTCCGGTGAGATTCCAAGCTTTGCGGCAATGTCGTTCAGCGCATCCACCTTGGCCTGTTTGCCGAGAATGGGTTCGGCAACAGTGCCATCAAGCTCGCCATTGGCTTCGCCCAGCAGATTGGCGCGGTTCTCGTCAAAACCGAGCATGGCGGCGACGCGACCGGTGAAAACGGAGAAGCCGCCGGAAACGAGGGCGGTATAATAACCTTTCGCCTTCATGGTGGCGATCAATTCCCTGCCACCCGGTGTGAGGGTAATGCGCTTTTCGATGACATCATCGATGACGGAGACCGGCAGACCCTTCAGCAGCGCCACGCGCTCACGCAGAGCCGGCTCAAAAGCGATCTCGCCGTTCATGGCGCGGGCGGTGATGGCGGAGACCTTGTCCTTCAGACCGACTTCGGACGCCAGTTCGTCGATGCATTCCTGGCCGATCATGGTCGAATCCATGTCGGCGATCAAAAGCTTCTTGCGCCGCTGATCCTGTTCCTGGATGGCGATATCGATCGGTTTTCCGGCAAGCGCGGCGGCAAGAGCGCTGCGTGCCTGTTCGGCGGCGGTGCCGGAGGGCAGGGCGATATCGCAGGCAATGCCATCGGCTAGCCAGTAGAGGCCCGATGCGTTGACGGCCTTCGCGGCCGCTTCGCCGAGGGCCGGTGTCAGAACGGGATTTGACGGATTGGCGATAAGCGTGGCAACGAGAGCCATGATGAAAAACCTTGATGAGAATTTTGATGCGATCCTGATAACCGGCCCGACGGCAAGCGGCAAGTCCGCGCTTGCGCTTCGTTTGGCGCGGGAGCGGGACGGCGTTGTCATCAATGCCGACAGCATGCAGGTTTACGACACGTTGCGGGTGCTGACGGCTCGACCGTCCGAAGAGGAGATGGAGGGCATACCGCATCTTCTCTACGGCCACGTGCCAGCGAGCTGCCTCTACTCAACCGGCGAATGGCTGCGGGAGATTTCCTGCCTGCTTGCAGATTTACGCGAACAGGGGCGTTTGCCCGTCATCGTCGGCGGTACGGGGCTTTATTTCAAGGCGCTGACGGGTGGGCTTTCCGACATGCCCGCCATTCCCGATGACATCCGCGATGGCTTGCGTGCCCGGCTGATCGGGGAGGGGGCGGCTGCGCTCCATGCCGAACTCGCACGGCACGATCCGGCCATGGCGGATTTGCTGCAGCCGGGAGACGGCCAGCGTATCGTCCGAGCGCTGGAGGTTATCAAGGCGACCGGAAAGTCGATCCGGGATTTTCAACGCGCCAGCGGCCCGATGATCGTCGATCCCGACCGGGCGCAGAAATTCGTCGTTCTGCCGGAGAGGCCGGTGCTGCATGAGCGCATCAACCGCCGTTTCGAGGCGATGATGGACAGCGGTGCGGTGGAGGAGGTGCAGGCGCTTCTCGCGCTTGATCTTGCACCGGATGCAACGGCGATGAAGGCGATCGGCGTTTCTCAGATAGCCGATATGCTGGCGGGACGCATGAGCCAGGCGGAGGTGATCGAAAAATCGGCGGCCGCGACCCGGCAATATGCCAAACGGCAGATGACCTGGTTCCGTAACCAGATGGGCGACGACTGGACGCGAATCCAGCCCTGAAACGGGCCTAGTCCTTGCGGTAGAGGCTGCCGAGCGGCTTCTTCAACAAGCTTTCGCGCAGCGAAGGGCGCGTCTCGCCGGGCGACGGGCCATTCTGGGCCTGCATTTGGAAACCGGTCTTGCGCAACTCGTTGACTGCGCCGGAAGTGGGGTCCGTCGAAGCGTTGGAGGGTGGCGCAGACAGCGCGCGCCCGGGCAGCATGTCCGGGCGATAGGGCTCATACCCCTCAGCTGCGGGCGTTCCCAGTTCACGCTTCCAGCTGTCGATCTCGTCCGTCGCCCGGCTTGGCGAGGCCGGTTCGGGGAGATCGGAGAAAGCCGCTTCGACGCTTTGCTGGAAACCGGTGATGACGGGTTTCGGCGTGGCGCGCATGCGGGTGACGATATTGTTCAGATCGACCGTGTCAGGGGTTTCATGGTTCGTATGGTTGATGGTGCCGCTCGCTTTCGGCAATTTCGCGGTGGCCACGCGGTCGAAACGCATGCGCATCGGCACATTGACGGCCTCGCCGAAGGCGATGGCCTCGCCATTGCCGATGGAAGACAGAAAGCTGGTGGTCGAGGTCGATGCGTTCGGCACGGCGGAGAGAATGATCTTCTGGTCGATCTCGTTCGACAGCCGCATGGCGAACACGGTCGAGCATTGTGACAGGATGGTCTGGTCCAGCTCGCTTGGCCGCTGGCTGATGACGCCGAGCGAAATGCCGTATTTGCGGCCTTCCTTGGCGATCTGGGCGATGGATTGCCGGGTAGGGAAAAAGCCGCGCTCGGGGTCGGCGGGCACATAACGGTGCGCTTCCTCGCAGACGACAAGCATATGTAGCGAGCCGCGCGCCAGCACCGCCAGTTCGAAGGACATGCGGCAGAGGACGGAGACCACCGAATTCACCACTTCGGAGGGGATGCCGGAAAGCTGGAATACTGAAATCGGCTTGCCTTCCCCGGGAATACGGAAAATATGCGCCACCGTCTCCAGAATGGTGTCGCTGATCGTATTGCTGGAGAACATGAAATTATAGCGTGTGTCGTTGATGGCCGAGAGGATACGGCCTTTCAGAGAGCGCAGCGCGGGTTTTTCGCTGCGCCCTTCCAGTCGACCGATACGCTCGTCGATGAGGGCGAGAAGATCGGCGATGCGGTAGGGCACCGGCGTATCCGGTGTGATCGCGCTCTTGTCAGATGTGCGGCGCACGGCGGAACCCTCGGTGCCGCGAAACGCTTTTTTCGCTTCCGGAACGAGGTCGCGAAGGACATCCATTTCTTCCGGCATAGGTTTACGTCCGCGGAAAATCACTTCCGCAAATTCTTCAAGGCGCATCAGCCAGAAGGGAAGGTCCAGCGTGTCGGTATCGATGACGACGGCATGATCGGGAAAAGCGGCCGCGAATTCATTATGCGGATCGAGAATGAGGACGCGTAGTTTCGGGTCGGTCTCGATTGCCTTGTTCAGAAGCAGCGAAACGGCGGTGGTCTTGCCCACGCCCGTCGATCCGACGACGGCGAAATGTTTGGCGAGCATCTGCGGAATGCTAATGGTGGCGTTGATCGTATCGTCCTGAGTCAGCCTGCCGATGACGCAGCCATCACGCTTGCCGCTGTCGTAAATCTTGGCAAGATCGCTGGTGCGGATGCGATGCGCCACCGCGCCGAGATAAGGGTAACGGGAGATGCCGGTGGAAAAGCGCTCGCTGCCGTCCTCGGTGCGATAGACCTCGCCCACCAGCTCAACGTCGATCAGCAGCCTGTTCGGCCTGTCCGCCGCCCAGTATTCTTCACCGGTGCGCATGGCAAAGACGAGGGCCGCGACACGGCTCGTTCCCATTTCGATGGATATCAGGCGGCCGACAGACCAGAGCTGCGACGCATCGGTGGTGCCCGGTTCGGTTTCGGCCGCAATTGTGGCCTGCGCACCGTTGCAGGCGATGACGCGGCCGAGCATGCGGTTTGCCGGCTGCTCGCCGGATCGCCGTTCGTTTTCGTCCATGCGGGACGCGTTATGAGACGTGTCGTTATTCACATTTTTTCCCGGTACATGCGGATGATCGCGTTGGTTCGGGCAGCATCTGCGCTCTCGAGACTAAAAGATTATGCTTAACAACAGGTGTATTGGCCGCGTTCGAAAATTTCGCCAAAGTCCGCTTTCGGGCAATAAAAGAAGGCGGCGGTGATTTTTTCCTGCAATATGCGTTGACGGCTGGGGCGTTTGTGGCTAACACTCCGGCCCATGAAAAATCTTAACGTACTTATCGTGGTGGGACGGCGCATGGGCAGGATGGTGTAACCATCCGGCGAAAGCACCCATGCGCTGAACGAGGCTCCTCTAGGGGCCTTTTTTTATGTCTTCAAACAGGCCCTCGGGCTCCTCGATATCCAAAGCCAAAGCGGGATGGAAACAGGCAATGACGGATAAGGACAATACGGAAAACAGCAATCGCATGACCGGTGCGGAGATCGTTCTGCAGGCGCTGAAGGATAACGGCGTCGAGCACATCTTCGGTTATCCCGGCGGTGCCGTTCTTCCGATTTATGACGAGATTTTCCAGCAGGAAGACATTCAGCACATTCTCGTGCGTCATGAGCAGGGTGCCGGCCACGCGGCCGAAGGGTATGCCCGCTCCACCGGCAAGGTCGGCGTCATGCTGGTCACCTCCGGCCCTGGCGCGACGAATGCGGTCACCCCGCTGCAGGATGCGCTGATGGATTCCATCCCGCTCGTCTGCCTGTCCGGCCAGGTTCCCACCACGCTCATAGGCTCGGACGCGTTCCAGGAATGCGATACCGTCGGCATCACGCGCCCCTGCACCAAGCACAACTGGCTGGTCAAGGACGTCAACGAGCTGGCCGGCATCATCCATGAGGCTTTCCGCATTGCGCAGACTGGCCGCCCGGGTCCTGTCGTTGTCGATATTCCGAAGGACATCCAGTTCGCCACCGGCACCTATACGCCGCCTTCCGCCGCCGTTCAGCAGAAGAGCTACAAGCCGAAGGTTCAGGGCGACCTCAACGCCATCCATGCCGCCATCGAGTTGATGTCCAAGGCAAAGAAGCCGGTTTTCTATACCGGCGGTGGCGTCATCAATTCCGGTCCGGAGGCAACCCGCCTGCTGCGCGAACTGGTCGAGCTGACCGGTTTCCCGATCACGTCGACGCTGATGGGCCTCGGCGCCTATCCGGCGTCCGGCAAGAACTGGCTCGGCATGCTGGGCATGCACGGTTCCTACGAAGCCAATATGACGATGCATGATTGCGATGTCATGGTCTGCATCGGCGCGCGTTTCGACGACCGTATTACCGGACGCATCAATGCGTTTTCGCCGAATTCCAAGAAGATCCATATCGATATCGATCCGTCTTCGATCAACAAGACCGTTCGTGTCGATGTGCCTGTTATCGGCGATGTCGGCCATGTCCTGGAAGATATGGTGCGCCTGTGGCGTGCTCTGCCGAAGAAGCCGGAGAAGACGCAGACCGCAGAGTGGTGGTCACAGATCGAGCGCTGGCGTGCCCGCAACTCCTTCGCCTATAAGAATTCCAACGATGTCATCATGCCGCAATATGCCTTGCAGCGGCTTTACGAAGCGTCGAAGGGTCGCGACACCTACATCACGACAGAAGTTGGCCAGCACCAGATGTGGGCCGCGCAGTTCTTCGGCTTCGAGGAGCCGAACCACTGGATGACTTCGGGCGGCCTCGGCACGATGGGTTATGGCTTGCCGGCGGCCATCGGCGTGCAGGTCGCGCATCCCGAAGCATTGGTCATCGACATTGCCGGTGACGCCTCGATCCAGATGTGCATTCAGGAAATGTCCTGCGCCATCCAGTATGGTCTGCCGGTGAAGATCTTCATTCTCAACAACCAGTATATGGGCATGGTGCGGCAATGGCAGCAGCTGCTGCACGGCAACCGCCTGTCCAACTCCTATACCGAAGCCATGCCTGACTTCGTCAAGCTGGCGGAAGCCTATGGCGCGGTTGGCATGTATTGCGACGATCCGAAGGAACTGGACGACAAGATTGCCGAGATGATTGCGGTCAACAAGCCTGTCATCTTCGATTGCCGCGTCGCCAATCTTGCCAATTGCTTCCCGATGATCCCGTCTGGTAAAGCCCATAACGAGATGCTGTTGCCGGATGAGGCGACGGATGAAGCCGTTGCCAACGCCATTGATGCCAAGGGCCGTCAGCTAGTCTGAGCCGGGAGAGGAAAAGGACATGAACGCACACCTACAACCCACCGGCTCGGCCTATTTCATCCAGAAGGAAACGGCCGCCGTCGAAAATCACACGCTGTCGGTTCTCGTCAGCAACGAGCCGGGCGTCCTCGCCCGGGTCATCGGCCTGTTTTCAGGCCGCGGCTACAATATCGAAAGCCTGACGGTTTCGGAAACGGAACATGAGGCGCATCTGTCGCGCATCACCATCGTCACGCGCGGCACGCCCATCGTGCTGGAGCAGATCAAGGCGCAGCTGGAACGCATCGTTCCGGTGCACCGGGTTCTGGATCTCACCGTTCGCGCCCGCGAACTCGGGCAGGAGCGGCCGATCGAGCGCGAAGTGGCGCTCATCAAGGTCGCCGGAACGGGCGAAGTCCGCGCCGAAGCGCTGCGCCTTGCCGATGCGTTTCAGGCCAAGGTGGTGGATGCGACGGTGGAGCATTTCATCTTCGAGATCACCGGCAAGTCTTCGAAGATCGATCAGTTCGTGGCCATCATCAAGCCGCTCGGCCTGATCGAGATTTGCCGCACGGGTATTGCCGCGATGAACCGCGGTTCGCAGGGGATGTGAGCGACGCAAGCTTGCGACAGGCTTCTCGCTAAACCGACGTCATCCTCGGGCTTGACCCGAGGATCCATGCCTTCAACGGCTGTGGATCCTCGCCTCAAGGGCGAGGATGACGGATGAGAGATATTTAACCTTTGTCAGCAGTCTGACCCGCGGTTTGCCGCGGGTTTTTTATGGAATTCGCTTCGCGGATTGATATTCAACCATATGGTTGACTTTCTCGGCTAAGACGCTATATTCAACAACATGGTTGAATTATCCGCTTCACATCTCGACACTGTCTTTCACGCCCTTGGCGACGCAACGCGACGCACGATGTTGCGCGATCTTTCGCGTGGCGAGCGAACGGTGAGCCAGTTGGCTCAGCCGTTCGAGATATCGCTCGCTGCGGCTTCAAAGCACATCAAGGCGCTGGAAAATGCGGGTCTCATCCGCCGCGAGGTTAGGGGGCGCATCCATGTCTGCCGCCTTGCGCCGGAACGGCTGGAAGAAGCGTATGAATGGCTGGATTTCTACCGGCAGTTCTGGGGCAGCCGCCTCGATATTCTTGAGCAGATGCTCAGGGAGGAAGATCAGGGAAAAATCCCTGCAGATGGAGGAAATGACAATGGCTGATATTGCAATGCCTGAAACCTATGGCCGTCTCGTCGAGCCGACCACCTTAAAGATCGAACGGCTGCTACCGGGGCCGATCGAGCGGGTATGGGCCTATCTGACACAAAGCGAGCTTCGCCGCCGCTGGCTGGCTTCCGGTGAAATGCGGCTTGCGCCAGATGCGCCGTTCGAACTCGTCTGGCGTAACGATGAGCTTTCCGACCCGCCGGGCCATCGCCCGGAAGGCTTTTCCGAAGAGGAAAAGATGGCGTCCCGCATCATTACCGTCGTTCCACCGCATCGCCTTGTCTTCAGTTGGGGCGAGGGCGGAGAGGTGTCAATCGAGCTTCAGGCTCTGGGCAAGGATGTGCTTCTGACGCTTACTCATCGCCGGCTGGTTGGCAGGAAGACCAAGCTCGATGTCAGCGCCGGCTGGCATGTGCATCTCGATATTCTCGCCGCCCGTCTTCAGGAAAAGGAACCGGCACCTTTCTGGGATGCGTGGCTGGCGTTGAAAGAGGAATACGAACCCCGCATACCGTCATAAAGCCCCGGGTACTATTTGACCGACGGCGCGGCTTGCCGCGCCGTTATTGCGGTTTCGAAAGCTGGCGGTTCCCGGTTCTCACATTCCGATTCAACCGCTTCAGAGCCTGATTCCGAAATGCCTGCTAAGGCCCTGTTGCGTCACAGCATTTCCAGCGCCGTCTTGCGCGTCGGCGGCGGGAAGGCGGCGTCGAGGGCGGTCCAGTCTTCCTCGGTTATTTCAAGATCGGTGGCGCCGCGATTTTCCGTGATACGGGACACGCTGGCGGATTTGGGAATGGCAATGACACCGTCCCTGTCCAAAAGAAAGGCCAGAGCCAGTTGCGCCGGTGTCGCCTGATAGGCCTTGGCGATGCGGATGAGTTCGTGGTTCTTCAGGATACGACCCTGCTCGATGGGGGAATAGGCCATTAGCGGCACGCCGTGCTGCTGGCACCAGGGCAGAAGGGAAAATTCCGGCCCGCGCCGGGAGAGGTTGTAGAGCACCTGATTGGCGGCGCAGTTTTTGCCCTCGGGAACCGCGAAAAGCTCTTCCATGTCGTCGGTATCAAAATTGGAGACGCCCCAGTTACCGATCTTGCCGTCGCTCTTCAGCCTTTCGAACGCTGCCACGGTTTCGCCAAGCGGATGCTCGCCACGCCAGTGCAGCAGGTAGAGGTCGATGTGATCGGTGCCGAGCCTTGTGAGGCTGCGCTCGCAGGCTTCCGCAGTGCCTCTGGCGCTGGCATTCCACGGATAGATCTTGGTGACGAGAAAGACCTCGTCGCGGCGGCCGGCGATTGCCGTCCCGACCACTTCTTCCGACCGGCCGTCCGCATACATTTCCGCGGTGTCGATCAGCGTCATGCCGAGATCGATCGCCTTGCGGATGCTTTTAACCTCGTCGTCTGCCGATGACCTCGTCTCGCCCATGTTCCAGGTGCCGAGGCCGAGGGCTGGAACCTCTTTTCCAGAGGGCAGGGTGACGGAAGGAATATCCTCATGCATGGTTTTGCTCCAGCGGTTGCCAATTGGACAATAGTCCTTTGTTTCAACTTCTCAAACCCATGGTGGAAGTGATTGATCCATCAAAAAATTTGACCTCGCCCATCGACGCGTCGGGATGGTTTGACGGCAGGACGGCGGATAGGGTTTTGGCTCAAGGAGAGATCATGACCATAGAAACTTTCGCCGCGCTGGTGCTGTTTGCCTTCACCACCTCCATCACGCCCGGCCCGAACAATATGATGCTGTTTGCGTCGGGTGTGAATTTCGGTTTCCGCCGAACCATCCCGCATATGCTGGGCATTGGCGCCGGGTTTCTGTCGCTGCTGATCGGGGTCGGCTTCGGTCTCGGCGCGTTGCTGCATTCGGTGCCAGTGCTTTACGCCGGGCTGAAATTCGCGGGCGGGCTCTATCTCGTCTGGATTGCGTGGAAAATCGCGATGTCGCGCAGCCTCAACGAAGGTTCGGCCGCTTCCGAGCCGATGAGTTTCCTTGCCGCTGCCGTCTTTCAATGGGTCAACCCTAAAGCCTGGGTAATGGCGGTGACGGCGATGGCGACCTATACGGACGAGGCCCAATATTTCCTCACGGTCCTGATCGTCGGTCTTGCCTTTGCGGCCGTCAATCTTCCCAGTGTTTCCACCTGGGCCGGTTTCGGCTCTGTGCTGCGCGACTGGCTGTCGGTTCCGGTTCGGCTTAAATGGTTCAACATCACCATGGCTGTCCTGCTTGTCATCAGCCTCTGGCCAATGCTGAAATAACAGACCTCACGTCGGAAACTGCCGGTAACATTCCTCGGCGATTGCCTGCACCTCGTCGCGCGTCAGTTCGGCGGAAACGGCATAACCCAGCTCATTGTCGATCCAGTAGAAGGTTTCGACGCCATCGGCGCTGGCCATGCGGAAGCTGGTGGTGCGGTTTTCCTCGTTGTGGCCGATCAGCACGGTCACCCGGCGGCCGGTCTTGTCCTGATACATAAGCATCGCGCCCGGCTTGCCGCTGACGGGGATGAGACGCCCGCCGACGAGGTCGTATCCGATCTTCGACAGGTCGGGGATGGCAAAGGGATAACCGAGCCGCTTGCCGAGCCATGTGGCGAGATGTTGCTGTTCTCCCGCGCCGACCTCGACGGGATGGCGCACTTCGCTTGCATAGATGAGATAGGCGGATTTCGCCTGTGCCGGAATATCTGTCCTCAGCGACGCCAGGGTCACGTCCTGTGGCGTCGAAAAAGATGGGGGCAGCAGTCTGCCGGCTGCAGCGCCCGCCAGGAAGATCAGCAAGGCCGCAGCCGTCTGGAGGAGGGCCGGTTTCAGCCGCCATGCGCGATCCTTCTTTTGCGGGCTGAGTAGCGATGCGTCATGCGGATGTGCGGCGGCATAGGAAGCGAAGGCATTGCGCAAAATGTCGGCCTGTTTTTTCCATGCCTCCACGCGGGCCTGCTCCTCCGGTCTTTCAGCCAGCCAGGCCTCGACAGCCGCGCGTTCGTCGTCGGAAAGAAGTCCGTCGACATAGGCGTGCAGATCGTCTTCGGTTATGGCGTCCGGCCGTTTCATCGTGGTCTCCGCAGGGGTATGATATTATCCGCCGCCAGATGCTGGCGAAGGGTTTCGCGGGCGCGGGACAGTCTGGACATGACGGTGCCGAGCGGGATCGACAATGTCTCTGCCGCCTCCTGATAGCTGTAGCCCTCCACCGTCACCAGCATCAGCACGGCGCGCATGTCCGGCGAAAGAAGGGCGAGTGCGCCGTGCAGCCGGTCGTTCTCCAGCGTGTCGGAGAACGTCTCCGCGCCAGCGATGCTCTCATGGCCGTCCAGGCTTTCGGACGGGTGGCGTTTCTCGGCGCGGTGGCGGTTGCGATAAAGATTCGTCATTATCGTGTAAGCCCATGTTTTCAAAGCCGTTCCACGCCATTGCCTTTTATTGGCCAGCGCCTTTTCCACGCAGTCCTGCAAGAGGTCCTCGCCATCGGCGTCGGAACGGGAAAGGCTGCGGGAATAACGGCGCAGCATGGGTATCAGCGCCAGCATCTCCGTTTCGAAGCTGCCCGCTGCGGGGGAATTACTCCCCCGCTTTTCGTCCTTCATGCCGTCAGGGTTTTGCGGCATCCCATACACCGTTCACACCGTCGCCGGTGGCGTCGCCTTTTTTCATGTCCTTGACCCAGTAATAAAGCGGCATGCCATCCTTCGCCCATTGCATTTTGCCGTCCTTGCGCTTCACGAGGGAATAGGCGCCCTCGGCCTTGTCGCTGGCGGCTGCGAAAAATGGCGGCCAGTTCACCGCGCATTTGTCGTAACAATTGGATACGCCCTTCTTGTCGTTCTTGAAAGTGTAGAGCGTCATGCCTTTTTCGCCCGCCAGCACATCGCCCTTGGCGGTCTTGACGGTTTCGACCATAGGGGCGGCATAGGCCGTTCCGGCAAAAGCCAGAACGAGGGCGGGAACGATAAAGCGGATCTTCATGGGTATATCCTCCTTGGTTCGGGCGGGCTCAAGCCGCCAGCACATCAAGAGACACCGCAGCCCCACTGATTATTCCCTGCGGCAACGAATTTTTGCGATTTTTAAACTTATCCATTGAGCTAACTATTTTGATATGATAGTTAGCCTTATGGAAAACTATTCAGGCGCGCTCGACGACATCTTCCAATCTCTTGCCGATCCGACCCGCAGAGCAGTGATCCTGAGGCTGGGCGGCGGGGAGGCGAGCGTCGGAACGCTGGCCGAGCCCTTCGACATGGCCCTGCCGTCCTTCATGAAACATATCCGCCAGCTGGAAGAGGCGGGGCTGATCGTGACGCGCAAGCAGGGGCGTGTCCGGTTCTGCTCGCTGGAGAAACAGAGGTTTTCCATGCTCGATGGCTGGTTGTCGCAACAGCGCGCCATCTGGGAAGGCCGCACCGACCGGCTCGAACAATTCGTCATGGCGCAACAGGACAGGATGTCCAGCAAAGGGGAGAATGAGCAATGACCGAGACTTTCAATCCCGATCTTGACCTGAAGATTTCACGCATCATCAGGGCGCCGCGCCGGCTCGTCTGGAATGCCTGGACGGACAAAACCAGCCTCGAACAATGGTGGGTGCCGCATCCCGGTCAGTGCCGTGTCGACCGTATGGAGCTTCATCCCGGCGGCGCTTTCGAGACGCGCTACAGCGAAGACGGCAAGGAATTTGGCCAGCATGTCAGCGGCTGTTTTCTGGCGGTGGATCATGAGCAGCGTCTCATCTTCACCGATGCGCTGACCGCAGGTTTTCGCCCCTCCGCCCAGCCGTTCCTCACCGCCGTGATGACGTTTCGCGATCACCCTGATGGCATGGAATATGTGGCCTATGCCATGCACAATAACCCTGGGGATCGTGACAGGCATGCGGAGATGGGGTTCTTCGATGGCTGGAACACGGTTGCGGAGCAACTGGCGCAGCTTGTCGAGAAGCAGGCCGCGCATTGAGCCGTCATATTAGCGAGACGATTCATCTTTCGTTCTTTTTCTGTTGCGCATCAGGCTCGAATCCTGCGATGAGGGCGCATGTTATTTTCACCGCAACAGGACGAAGCGCTCAAGGCTGTTTCCCGCTGGCTGAAGGAAGGCCGGACGCCGGTTTTCCGGCTGTTCGGTTATGCCGGGACGGGCAAGACGACGCTTGCCAAACATTTTGCGGAAAATGTCGATGGCGAGGTGCTGTTTGCGGCCTTCACTGGCAAGGCGGCGCAGGTGCTGCGTTCGCGTGGCGCCACCAACGCCCGCACCATCCATTCGCTGATCTACCGCCCGCGCGGCGAAGAAACTGTCGAAGACGAGGAAACCGGCAAGACCTCGATTGCGCCGATGTTCTCCATCAACCGGCAAAGCCCGCTCGCCAAGGCGGCGCTGATCATCATCGACGAATGTTCGATGGTGGACGAGCAGCTCGGCAGGGATCTGATGAGTTTCGGCACCCCGATCCTCGTGCTCGGCGATCCCGGCCAGTTGCCGCCGGTTTCGGGCGGCGGCTTCTTTACCGAACAGGAGCCGGATTATCTGCTGTCGGAAATCCATCGTCAGGCCAAGGACAATCCCATCATCCATCTTGCCATGGATGTGCGGGAAGGCCGGGAGATCATGCGCGGTGACTATGGTTCCGCGCAGGTGATCTCCAAGTCAGAGGTGACGCAGTCGCTGGTGCTCGATGCCGATCAGGTGCTGGTCGGAACCAACCGCACCCGCCGTCGCTACAATCAGCGGCTTCGCGAGCTGAAGGGCTTTACCGCCGATTATCCGCAATCCGGCGACAAGCTGGTCTGCCTCCGGAACGATCCCGCCAAGGGGCTGCTCAACGGCTCGCTATGGCAGGTAATGAGCTCTTCGCGCGAGACGGTGAAACCCGGCATCAACCTGATGATCCGGCCCGAAGACGACGATATGGATCGTGGTGCTGCCAAGATCAAATTGCTGAAGGCGGCCTTCGAGGATGTGGAGACGGAAATTCCGTGGTCCACGCGCAAGCGTTATGATGAATTCGATTTCGGCTATGCGCTGACCGTGCACAAGGCGCAGGGTTCGCAGTGGAACAATGTGGTTCTCTTCGACGAGAGCTATGCGTTCCGGGACTCGCGCGAAAGGTGGCTCTATACCGCCATCACGCGCGCGGCGGAGACCCTGACGATTGTTCGTTGATCAGGCGCGGATGACGCCGAGCAGAACCGCCTTGGCGACCGCCTGAAAGCGGTTGCTGGCATTGAACTTGCCGATGATCGTCGCCTCGAGAACATGGAGATCGCTGCCCGAAAGACCAAGAGCGCGGGCGAGCCTCACCGGGGCGTAACCCTCCGCCATCAGTTCCAGGCATTTTCGTTCGGTGTCGGTGAGTGCGATGTCCTTTGCCGGCGCCCGTTCCGCGCCGTCCATGCCGTCCGCGTCCGTGTCGGCGACCAGCAGTTCCTCGATCTGCTGGGCCTGGCGCTGAAGGGTGGAAAGCTCGGCGGTCAATTCCCTCTTCCGCTGCCGCAACGCGGCGTGAAATATGTCGTCGGCCTCTTCCTGCGAGAGCGAACGGACGAGTTTTTCCATGATCTCGGTAATCGCTGCGACCGATATGCCGACTTCGCGACAGACGTTAATGACGGCCATGCGCTGGACGTTGCGGTGGGTATAGACCCGCATCTGGCCGATGCGCTTCGAGGTCAGCAGCGCCTTTTCTTCGTAAAAATGCAGCGTTCGGTGGGTCACCCCGAAGATGTTGGCCATGTCGGCGATGGGCACGGGTTCTGCGGGCAGGGAGGAGGGCAGGCTTATATCCGGTAGAAAGCTGCTGATCCTTAGATTGGGTTTGTCCTCGTCGCCGTGACTTTCGAACGGCATCCGGCCATCCTGCATTGTCTCCCCCTTCGCGCTCTTTGACAGCGTGCCTGCCTTTTTAAGGTGCCCGTTACTTGTTCCCCCAAGACGGGCATGTTTTTCGATCAAAACCTCATGCCAAACGCTACATCAGAACCGTAACGTGTATTGTCTGTTTTCGTTCCCGCAGTAATAAAAATTTTGCCGGCCTCCTTGCGATTGGCCTCGACCTGCGTGAAACAGGATGTCAATTCCGAACCGGAGCCTCGATGCCATGCCCGCAAAACTTTCTGTCAATCTGAACGCAATTGCGATGTTACGCAACCGTCGCGATCTTCCATGGCCGGATGTCGCGCATTTCGGGCATATTGCACTGGCGGCGGGGGCAAGCGGGCTGACTGTACACCCGCGACCGGATCAGCGCCATATCCGCTTTTCCGATCTGCCGGTGCTGCGCGCCCTGATCGACGACAGTTTTCCCGGCGCGGAATTCAACATCGAAGGTTATCCGACCGAGGATTTCCTCGTTCTTTGCGAGGAAACCCAGCCGGAACAGGTGACGCTTGTGCCTGACGACCCGTCGCAGGCGACGTCCGACCACGGCTGGGATTTCCGCAAGCACGGCGTTTTCCTGAAAGACGTGGTGGGACGCCTGAAGTCCGGCGGCATGCGCGTCTCGCTTTTTGCCGATGGCGATGGTGAGCGCGAGCCGGTGGAACTGGCGGCCGAGACGGGGGCGGCGCGTATCGAACTTTACACCGGCCCATATGGCGGCTGCTTTGACGATCCGCAAAAGGGCGATGCGCTTCTTGAAAAACTCGGGCAGACGGCGGATCATGCCAGAGCGCTCGGACTTGCTGTCAATGCCGGCCATGACCTCACCGTGGCAAACCTGCCCAAGCTGATGGAACGTATCCCTTATCTCGCCGAGGTTTCGATCGGCCACGGGCTGACGGCAGATGCCATGGAATATGGCATGGCTGAAACTGTCCGGCGTTTTTGTCAGGCCTGCGGTCAGCCTAATTCATAACCAAAGTCAATTTTTTCGCCTATGCTTTGCCTTGCGCATGCTCCGTGCGCAGATTTTGGAAGGCAGAGACATATGCAAGAACATCATGTTGTCGTCGTGGGTGGAGGCTTCGGCGGGTTACAACTGGTGCACGGGCTGGAGGGGCTCCCTGTCCGCATCACATTGATCGACCGTCGCAATCACCACCTGTTCCAGCCCCTGCTGTATCAGGTTGCGACGACGGCGCTGGCGACATCCGAAATCGCCTGGCCGATCCGCCATCTTTACCGCGACCGCAAGGAGGTGACGACCCTGCTTGCGGAGGTGACCGGCGTGGACCGGGCGGCGCGGACCGTGCAATTGAATTCCGGCCAGGTAATCGGCTTCGATACGCTGGTGCTGGCCACCGGCGCACGTCACGCCTATTTCGGCCGTGACGAGTGGGAACGTTCGGCCCCCGGCCTCAAGACGCTGGAAGATGCAACGACAATCCGCCGCCGACTGCTTCTGGCCTTCGAAAGGGCCGAACTTGCCACCAGTGAAGAGGAGCGGCAGGCGCTTCTGACCTTCGTCATCATCGGGGCCGGCCCGACCGGCGTGGAAATGGCGGGCATGATCGCCGAACTCGCCCACAGGGCGCTGCCGGCGGAATTCCGCAATGTCGATACGACAAAGGCCCGTGTTCTGCTTGTGGAGGCGGGACCGCGCGTTCTGCCGGTCTTTACGGAGGATCTTTCGACCTATGCGAAGGAAGCGCTTGAGAGGCTTGGCGTCGAGGTTCTGCTCGGCACGCCGGTGACGGCCTGCACGGATGAGGGCGTGACGGTGGGCGAGACCTATTATCCGTGCCGCACCGTCGTCTGGGCCGCCGGTGTGCAGGCATCTCCGGCCGCCAAGTGGCTGAATGCCGCCGGCGACAGGGCAGGGCGTGTCATCGTCGGGCCGCAGCTTCATCTCGAAGACGATGCCGATATCTTCGTCATCGGCGATACCGCCGCCGTCAATCAGGAAAACGGCAAGCCGGTGCCGGGCATCGCGCCCGCGGCAAAGCAGCAGGGCGCCTATGTGGCAAAGGTCATCAAGGCGCGGCTGGAGGGCAAGCCGTCGCCATCGCCCTTCCGCTATAGCCATCAGGGTAATCTCGCCACCATCGGCAAACGCGCGGCGGTGATCGATTTTGGCCGGTTCAAGCTGAAGGGCGTGCTGGCCTGGTGGATATGGGGGCTTGCCCACATCTACTTCCTGATCGGAACGCGCTCGCGGCTGGCCGTGGCCTGGAGCTGGCTGTGGATTTACCTGAGCGGCCAACACAGTGCGCGGCTGATTACCCAGAAAGAGACGCTGAAGGACGAGGCCTGACGCCTAAAAACAACAAGGGCGGGAAGCATGACTTCCCGCCCTTGTTTATTTGGTCGTCTCTAGGCGCATCACGCCTCGAGCGAGGCCATATCGATGACGAAGCGGTAACGCACGTCGCTCTTCAGCACGCGCTCATAGGCTTCATTGACGTCCTTGATGTCGATCTTTTCGATCTCGGAGACGATGTTGTGCTTGCCGCAGAAATCCAGCATTTCCTGGGTTTCCTTGATCGAGCCGATCATCGAACCGGCGAGCGAACGACGGCCGGGAATGACCGAGAATGCGTGGACCGGGATCGCATGTTCCGGCACGCCGAGCAGAACCATCGTGCCGTTGACCTTCAGCAGGTTGAGGTAGGCGTTCCAGTCGATTTCGGCGGAAACGGTGCAGAGAATCAGGTCGAAGGTGCCGGCGAGCTTCTCGAAGGTCGAGGCATCGCTGGTGGCGTAATATTCCTTCGCGCCGAGCTTCAGGCCGTCTTCCTTCTTCGACAGGGACTGGGAGAGAACGGTGATATCCGCGCCCATAGCCGAACCGATCTTCACGCCCATATGGCCGAGACCACCCATGCCGACGATGGCGACCTTTTTGCCGGGGCCGGCATTCCAGTGGTGCAGCGGCGAATAGAGCGTGATGCCGGCGCAGAGAAGCGGCGCAGAGGCATCCAGCGGAAGGTTTTCCGGGATGGAAAGGACGTAGTCTTCCCGGACGACGATATGGTCGGAATAGCCGCCCTGGGTCGCGGTCTTGCCGTCTCTATCGACGGAGTTATAGGTTCCGACGAGACCGGGCATATATTGCTCGTTGTCGAGATCGCGCGTGGCGCAGCCGACGCAGGAATCGACGAAACATCCGACGCCGACATGGTCGCCGACCTTGAACTTCGTGACCTTGGAGCCGACGGCGCGGACGACGCCGGCGATTTCGTGGCCGGGAACGATCGGATAGACGGCGTTTTTCCATTCGTTGCGGACGGTGTGGATGTCCGAGTGGCAGATGCCGGCATATTTGATATCGATGACGACGTCGTCATCGTTTGGCTCGCGGCGTTCGAAGGTGAACGGGGTAAGCGGCTTCGACGCATCGGTCGCAGCATAACCTCTAGCAATGGCCATCTGAATATCCTTATCGAGGGGTTGGGGACGGCGGAATATGCGATGGAAGCGTGAGGCGGCGTTAGAGCGATCCTCCGAGCTTTTTGCACGATCCTGCAAAAAATGCCCCGTGTGCTCTTTGCGGATGTCGGGTGGCTTTCTAGATAAGCAACATCCAATATATCTCTTCCTTCAGTTAAGGGATTTTCCCATGTCCTTGCCGTTCAATGTCTATCGGGAGATCGCCTCCATCGCCGCGCGGCACGTCACGGAGGACGGCGAGGTGCGCACGGCGATAGAATCGCTGGGCATCAGCCGGCGCACGACGCCGAGCGCTCCCTGCCACGGCAGCTATCGTCCCTGTCTCGCCATGGTGATCCAGGGGTCGAAAAGCGTTCAACTCGGAACGGACACCATCAACTACGGCGCGGGGGATTATCTTCTGACCTCGCTTGATCTGCCCGTTGCATGGCGGGTGGTGGAGGCGAGCAGGGAAGTGCCGCATTTCTGCATCTCGCTTGCCGTCGATAGTGAGAAGCTGGTCGATCTCATGCGGCGTGTACCGATCGATCCTGCGGTGGAGCCGACGAATGCGCAGCGCGGCATCGTCGTCAACAGGGCAACACCGGAGCTTCTCGATGCCGCCATACGGCTCCTGCGTTTGCTTGATCGTCCGGCCGACATCGCCGCCATGGCGCCGCTGATCGAACAGGAGATACTTTATCGCATCCTGACCGGACCGGCCGGCGGGCAGCTGATGAACGTCATCGCGTCCGGCAGCCATGGCAATCGCATCGCCCGCGCCATCGCCTGGCTGCGCGAGAATTTCGCGCGCCAGTTACGGATCGAAGAACTGGCCGAACAGGTCGGCATGAGCGTCTCGTCCTTCCACCATCATTTCAAGACGATCACGGCCATGACGCCGGTTCAGTATCAGAAGCAGCTTCGCCTGCATGAGGCGCGGCGGCTGATGCTGCTGGAGCGGCTGGATGTCGGCACCGCCGGCCATCGCGTCGGCTACCAGAGCCCGTCGCAGTTCAGCCGGGAATATAGCCGCTTTTACGGGCTGTCGCCGTCGCGCGATATTGATGCATCGCGGGAGATCAGCGCGGCCGGGTAGATTGGTTCTTTGGGAAGGTTTTCCATTGTCTACGGAGCGCGGCGTTACCCCCCTCTGCCCTGCCGGGCATCTCCCCCTCAAGGGGGGGAGATCGATCTGCGGCAAGGTCTCGCCCATCTCGAAGCTTGGGAATGAAGCGACAAAAGGGACCCTTGCCGATCTCCCCCCTTGAGGGGGAGATGCCCGGCAGGGCAGAGGGGGTAAAGCTCCACGCGCCGTCTATCTGCTAGCCAACGTATAACCCCCTGAAGTTCCCCGCAAGCTCCCTTTCACACTCCGCCGCACCGCGTCAATTCTCGTCCTCCCCCGAAGAATCCGCTTGACCCCAACGCTGCCTCCGCTTAAATGACGCTCGAACCGTACCGTACGGTACATTAATTGAGCCCCTGGAGATGAAAAGACTTGGCTTCCGACCCGATCACAGCGCAGGAATTTTCGCCGCGCCAGAACGCCGTTCTGGACCAGGCATTGCGTCTATTGGTCGAGGGCGGCGAGAAAGCGCTCACCACATCCGGGCTGGCGCGTGCGGCCAACTGTTCCAAGGAAAGCCTCTACAAGTGGTTCGGCGATCGCGATGGCCTGCTGGCAGCGATGATCACCTTCCAGCAGAGCAAGGTTCGTACCTTCGAGAAGGCGGGCGACCGCGTCTCCGCGCCGCAGCTTGCCGATCACCTCGAGGTATTCGCGCATGATCTGCTCGACGTTCTGGCGGGCGACGTGTCGCTGGCGCTGAACCGCCTCGCCGTTGGCCAAGCGAGCCGTGACGGCTCCAAGCTCGGCGATCTGCTGCTCGAACGCGGCCGTCGCCAGATCGACCGGCGGGCGCGTGGACTGCTCGAAGCGGGTCGCCGTTCCGGCTATCTGCGTTTTGATGATGCCGAGGAGGCATATCGCAGTTTTTACGGCCTCATCGTCTCGGATCTGCATGTGCGCATGCTTCTGGGCGAGGCGCCGGACAAGGATTTTTCTGCCCGGGCAAAAAAGGCGGTCGTCGCCTTTCTGACGCTTTACGGGACGGAAAAGGTACATTCGGAACTCAGCGGCAAACTCGCCTGAGGTTCCGGTTCAGACAACTGAGAGACAAGCATTAGGGAAGGACCATCAAATGCGCGTTTATTATGATCGTGATGCCGATCTCAATCTCATCAAGTCCAAGAATGTCGTCATCGTCGGTTACGGCTCCCAGGGCCGTGCACATGCGCTGAACCTCAAGGATTCCGGCGCCAAGAACGTCGTCATCGCTCTGAAGGCCGGTTCGCCGACCGTCAAGAAGGCCGAAGCCGACGGCTTCAAGGTCATGACCGTTGCCGAAGCCGCCAAGTGGGGCGACCTCCTGATGATGGCAACGCCTGACGAATTGCAGGCCGACATCTACAAGGCCGACATTGCCGGCAACATCCGTGACGGTGCGGCGATTGCTTTCGCACACGGCCTTAACGTTCACTTTGGCCTCATCGAGCCGAAGGCATCGCTCGACGTCGTCATGATCGCACCGAAGGGCCCCGGCCACACGGTTCGCGGCGAATACCAGAAGGGCGGCGGCGTTCCCTGCCTCGTTGCCGTTCACCAGAACGCTTCCGGCAACGCGCTTGAACTCGCTCTCTCCTACGCCTGCGGCGTTGGCGGTGGCCGTTCGGGCATCATCGAAACCAACTTCAAGGAAGAGTGCGAAACCGACCTCTTCGGCGAACAGGTCGTTCTGTGCGGCGGTCTCGTAGAGCTCATCCGCGCCGGTTTCGAAACCCTGGTCGAAGCCGGTTACGCACCGGAAATGGCCTATTTCGAGTGCCTGCACGAAGTGAAGCTGATCGTTGACCTGATCTATGAAGGCGGCATCGCCAACATGAACTACTCGATCTCCAACACGGCCGAGTGGGGCGAATACGTCACCGGCCCGCGCATCATCACCGCCGAGACCAAGGCTGAAATGAAGCGCGTCCTGCACGACATCCAGACCGGCAAGTTCACCTCGGACTGGATGCAGGAATACCGCTCGGGTGCGGCCCGCTTCAAGGGTATCCGCCGCATGAACGACGTTCACCAGATCGAAGAAGTCGGCGCAAAGCTGCGCGGCATGATGCCCTGGATCGGCAAGAACAAGCTGGTGGACAAGGCCGTCAACTAAGCTCCATCGCTTGGTGGAAACTTTGGAGGCCGGGGCGAAAGCTCCGGCCTTTTGTTTTCGATGTGCTCTCACATGATGGCGTCGTCTTCCTCGACGATAACGGAAACGGGAAAGTGATCGGAAAATCCGCCGAGATTGACGTTTTTGACCGCATCGCCCTTCGACAGGCCGAAGCGGATAGGCCCCTCGTTCTTGCTATGGCTGACCATGGCGGCGATGGCTTCGACTTTCGCGGTTTCCTCACGCACGCTGAAGCCGTTGCTGCCGCTCAGAAGTGATCGGGAAACGAGGATCTGGTCGAAGATATTGGCGTCGCCATTGAAATAGAGCGTGCCATAGATCGTCCTTGCCGTGCCGACTGAATCCACCACGGGCTGGCGCAAATAATTCCAGGCAAGATTGTAGAACATGGCCGATTGCGAATTTTCGACATCGTCGCGCTCGCGGGTGGAATTGGCGTGATAGCGCAGCGAGGCATCGGACGGGTCGTCGTTGAAGTCGCCGAAAGCGATAACGGCGATGTCGTTTCCTTTTTCCTCGCGAATACGCTGATGCCAGTAGCCGAGCGTTTCGCCGGCGGTCATTCGAAAACCGGCGCTTTCGACCGCGCCACCCGAGCGCGACGGCCAGTGATTGGAAAGCGCAATGAGCTGGCGTCCGCCCTTGGTGATGAAGGTGCATTGGGTAATGTCGCGCGTGCCGGTGCGGCGCATCACGAAATGGCTGAAAATCTCGTTTTCGTTGATCAGCAGCTTTTTGCTGTCATAGATGAAGGCGGTGTCGATGCCGCGCTGGTCCTTGCTGGAATCGGCGTGCACGACGCGATAGGCGCGCTCAGGCATGAGATCGTTCAGATGTTCTGCCAGCGTCTCCAGGACGAAACGGTTCTCGACCTCGCAGACGCCGAGCAAATCAGGCCCGGCACCGCCGATCTGTCGGATGATGATGCCGAGCTGCCTGATCTTGGTCCTGAACAGATCCTCCGTCCAGCCTTTCAGATCGTTCTTCAGCCGCTCGGCAATCCACGGTTCTCGCGCCGGATAACCCTCCGGCGCAAACAGGTTTTCGACATTCCAGAACGCCAGGACATATTGGGTCATGATCCGCACACCTCCGGTTGGGTTTTCAAGCCTAGTGGAAGTTTTTGCCACAACAACTTGAAATTGTCATGAAGGTCGGCAGCTAGCGAAATTTCCTGCCTCCGGCTTATTTTGCCGGCGGGATGACACCCTTCGTCAGCAGGAAGCAGCCATAGAACCGGGTCTCGCCAGTGGTGATGACGCAATAGGCCTGCTTGGCTTTTTCGTAGAAGGCAAAACGTTCGATTCCGTACATGGGGGCGGGTTTTCCTTCCGCCGCGTCGATTTCCTTCTGCACTTCGGCCTGTACCGGTTCCAGCTGATCGGGCGCGCCCATCACTTCCATGCGGCCGACCGAGGGCTGCAGCGGCGTGTCGAGCGGTAGAACGGACAGGATAGCCTTCATGGCGCGGGCGGCCGAGACGTTGTCGATATGCAGCACCTTGCCGACGGTGGTCTGGCGGGCCACCGAATCGGAAGGGAAATTAGTGTCCGAGATCACCAGCGTATCGCCATGGCCCATGGCGCGCAGCGCGTGCAGAACATCGGCGTTCAGCGCCGGGTCGATATTTTTCAGCATGTCGTTAAACTCCCATGATGCTCTCGCCGGGTTGCGGCGCGCGCGCAATCCAACCGGAAAACCATGCCGCGTCAATCGCAAAGGTGTGATTGTGAAGCTTTGCGCAAGGGTGTATTTGGCTTTGTCCGCAAATCTGGGCGTCGATGCAGGTCGGTTGCGGGCAATGTGCAGGGAGGCAGAAATAATTCGAAAAACTGATAAGTCAGTATTGCTGACATATCGACATTTCTGTAAAGATGCACGCATAAAAACGACACAAGAGGAAACGTACCCATGCTTGATTGGGAACAAATTTTCGCCACGCGCTCTTCGCGCATGAAAGCGTCTGAAATCCGCGAGCTGCTGAAGCTGCTCGAACAGCCTGATATCATCTCCTTTGCCGGCGGCATTCCGGACCCGGCCCTTTTCCCCGCAGAGGAGTTTCAGCAGGCTTACGCGGAAATTTTCTCCGGTTCGCAGGTCAACTCGGCGCTGCAATATTCGGTAAGCGAGGGTTACAAGCCGCTGCGCGAGTGGCTGGCGGGCGAGATGGACAAGATCGGCATCGAATGCACCGCTGACAACGTCTTTATCGTTTCCGGTTCGCAGCAGGGTCTCGATTATCTCGGCAAGCTGTTCCTGTCGCCGAAGGATACGGCGCTGGTGACCTGGCCGACCTATCTCGGCGCGCTTTCCGCCTTCAACGCCTATGAGCCTAATTACGACCAGCTGAACCCCGGCGGTAACCGTACGCCTGAGGCTTACCGCGAAACGGCGGCCAAGCTCGGCGGCGCGGTGAAATTCGCCTATCTCTCGGCCGATTTCTCCAATCCGACCGGCGAAACCGTCGATCTCGCGGGCCGCGAAAAGGTTCTGGCACTGGCTGACGAGTTGGATATCGCCGTCATCGAAGACGCCGCCTATCAGTCGCTGCGTTACGATGGCGAGGCTGTTCCGCCGATCATGGCGCTTGATATCGCCCGCTCTGGCGGCATCGAGAACACCCGCACCATCTATTGCGGCAGCTTTTCGAAGACGTTGGCGCCTGGCCTTCGCGTCGGTTACATCGTCGCTTCCGCGCCTGTCATCCGCAAGCTGGTGCTGATGAAGCAGGCCGCCGACCTGCATTCCTCGACCATCAACCAGATCGCCATCGAACGCGTCGCCTCGCGCGGCTTCGACAAGCAGGTCGCTAAGATCAAGGCTGCTTACAGCGCACGGCGTGATGCGATGCTGGCGGCACTCGAGAAGTACATGCCGAAGACGACCAGCTGGACCAAGCCGGAAGGCGGCATGTTTATCTGGGTGACGTTGCCTGAGGGCATGGATGGCGCGGCGCTGCTGGCCAAATCCATTGCCACGGAAAAGGTCGCCTTCGTTCCGGGTCGAGCTTTCTTTGCGGATGGTTCGGGTACGAACACGCTGCGCATCAGCTTCTCCTGCGCCAATGAGGCGATGATCGAGGAGGGTATGAAGCGGCTTGGCCGGTTGATCGCGACGGCTCAGGCGGAGACGAGTGAGGTGCTTGCGGCAATTTGAGGGGGCTGGCGATGAGGCCTTGAAAGGTGGAGGGTGTGGCTTACCCCCCTCTGCCCTGCCGGGCATCTCCCCCTCAAGGGGGGAGATCAGCAAGACGCTCTACCGTTACTCCCCTCTCAAGCGTCGAGATGGGCGAGGCCTAGCCACGGATCGATCTCCCCCCCTTGAGGGGGAGATGCCCGGCAGGGCAGAGGGGGGTAAACCGCGAGTGTTGAGGGGCAATGTTACTCTCAATCCTGACGGCCCCAAGAGATCACACCCCAAAAATCCTGCCTGTCACATACATGTTATGCAATCATGTTTTAGCGGTCCCACGAAACAACAGGGACTGGACCCATGAAAACGCTGCTTTCCGCTTTCACCGCCATCGTATCGCTCGGCTTCATCGCCACCGCCGCCAATGCCGCCGATCTGGTGCTCTACACCAGCCAGCCCAACGAGGACGCGCAGGCGACCGTTGATGGTTTCAAGGCTGCCAACCCCGGTCTCGACGTCGAATGGGTGCGTGACGGAACGCCGAAGATCATGGCCAAGCTGATGGCCGAGATCAATGCCGGCAATCCGGTTGCCGACGTGCTGTTGATCGCCGACACCGTGACGCTGGAGCGCATGAAGCAGGCCGGCCAGCTTCTGGCCCACAAGTCTCCCGAAGCCAAGAATATCGATGCTTCGCTTTATGATGCGGACGGCTTCTATTATTCCACCAAGCTCATTACGACCGGCATCATGTACAACACCGCGGCCGCGATGAAACCGACGAGCTGGAAGGATCTGGCCAAGGCGGAAGCCAAGGGTCTCGTCACCATGCCGAGCCCGCTGACCTCGGGTGCAGCGCTGATCCATGCGCAGACGCTTGCCGCAGCAAACGGCCTCGGCTGGGACTATTACAAGCAGCTTAAGGCCAATGAAGCCATCGCCGGCGGCGGCAATGGCGCGGTTCTGAAGTCCGTTGCGTCAGGCGAAAAGGCCTATGGCGTGGTGGTCGATTACATGCCGATCCGCGAAAAGGCCAAGGGCGCGCCCGTCGAGTTCGTCTTCCCGGAAGAGGGCGTTTCGGCTGTCACCGAGCCGGTCGCGATCATCAAGGGCACCAAACACGAAGAAGCCGCCAAGAAATTCGTTGATTACGTGCTGTCCGAAAAGGGCCAGCAGGGCTTCGTCAAGCTCGGCTATATCCCGGTGCGCGCCGATGCCGGCATGCCGGAAGGCTTTCCGGCTCGCGACAAGATCAAGGTTCTGCCGCTCAACGCCGCTGACGCGCTGAAGAACTCCGAACAGGACCTGAAGACTTTCTCCGATATTTTCGGCTCCAAGGGCTGATATAGCGGAATGACCCGTTCCAATGCCTATGGAAGCAGCCAGCCGCGCTGGCTGTTTCCTTTTGTCGTGAGTGTCGTTTTCGCGCTGAGCGCCCTGCCGCTCGGGCGGCTGGCCTATACCGGCATCGTCTCATCACTGAATGGTGATATATGGCGGCTTCTGGCCGATCCCGCTCTCTGGGATGCGGCGCTGAACACGCTCTCCACCTCGTTTTTCGGCATGCTGATTTCACTTGCCATCGGCGGCGCCTTTGCGCTTGCGCTGACGCTCTGCGACATCCGCGGCAAGTCGATCTTAAGTTTCCTGTTCATGCTGCCGATGATGATCCCGCCGCAGGTGACGGCGCTGTCGTGGATCGGCATGACAGGGCCGTCGAGCACGCTGTTGAAGGCCATCGGCCTTGCGCCGGCACTGGGTTCGCCGCAGCCGCTTTATTCGGTTACGGGCATCGCGCTTCTGCTCGGTGTGCAGCATGCGCCGCTCGTCTATCTGTCGCTGCGCGCCGGTCTGCTGGCTTTGCCGCAGGACGGCATCGAGGCTGCCAAGCTCTCCGGCGCTTCGCCGCACCGGGTGCTGTTCGATATTATCCTGCCGCTGTCGACGCCGGGATTGATCGCCGGGGCGGCGATCTCCTTCGTCTCCAATGTCGGCAATTTCGGCATTCCGGCGATCCTTGGCATCCCCGCCTCGATCTTCACTTTGCCGACCTTGATTTACAGCCGTTTTGCCAGTTTCGGCACCAGCACATTCGGCGATATCGCCATTCTCTCCACCATGATCGCGATCATCTCCGTCGCCGGGCTTGCGCTTCAGGAACGGGCGATGAAGGGCAGGGACTATCGCATCATCGGTCTTTCCGGCAAGGCGGCGACATTCCGGCTTGGGCTGTGGCGGGTGCCAGCGGAGCTTGCCCTGTGGCTTGTGCTGTTCTTCATGCTGGTGGCGCCGCTGACGGCGTTGGTGGCAAGCTCGCTTGCGCCCGCCTATGGCGTGCCGCTCAGCCTCAAGACGGCGACGCTGCATGCCTATGAGGAGTTGCTCTATCGGCAGAGCGTGACCCGCACGGCGTTCCGCAATTCGCTGTTTCTCGCGACGGCGACATCCTTATGTCTCCTTGCGGTGACGGTGCTGACGGCTTATTTCCTGGTGCGCGGCAAAAGCCGTTTCATGTTCCTGCTCTCGGCGCTGGTGGATATTCCCTATGCGTTGCCGGGGGTGGTGATTTCCGTCTCCTTCGTGCTGCTTTTCGCCGCTCCCATCCCGCTTGTCGGCATCACGCTCTACGGCACGATCTGGATCATTCTGCTCGCCTATTTCTCCTCCTTCTTCGCCGTCAGCCTGAAACCCATGGTCAGCGCCTTCCTGCAATTCGATCCATCGCTGGAAGAGGCAGCAAGGCTCTCCGGCGCCGGTTTCTGGCGGCGGTTGAAGGATATCATCCTGCCGCTGGTCGGGCCTGCGGCGGGCGCTTCGGTCATCCTTGTTTTCCTGATCGCCTGCAACGAGTTGACGGTGTCGGCGCTGCTGTGGTCCGCCGGCACGCAGACGCTCGGCGTGCTCATCTACAATCTCGATGACAGCGGCAGCTTCGATCTTGCCTCCGCACTTTCGGTGCTCGTCGTCATCATGGTGATTTTCCTCATGGCTCTGCTGGAAATTCTGGGGCGCTATCTGCCGAAAGGAGTGGTCCCTTGGCGAAACTGATCCTCAACCGCCTGTCGAAAAGTTTCGATACCGGTTCAAAGCCAGCCGTCGACGATGTTTCGCTTACCGTGCGGGAAGGCGGTTTTCTCGCTCTGCTCGGGCCTTCCGGCTGCGGCAAGACGACCGTGCTGCGCATGATCGCCGGTTTCGAACAACCGACCGACGGTTCCATCCTGCTCGGCGAGCGGGTGCTGGCCGATGCCGGCAGCATGGTACCGCCGGAGCGTCGCAATATGGCGATGGTGTTCCAGTCCTATGCGCTGTGGCCGCATATGTCGGTTGCCGACAATGCCGGTTATCCCCTGAAGGTGCGTGGTATTTCGGGCGAGAAATATCGCGAGAAGGTGCGCCAGGCGCTGGCCGCTGTCCGCCTCGAGAGTTTTGCGGAGCGCCGTCCCGCCGAATTGTCCGGCGGCCAGCGGCAGCGTGTGGCGCTTGCCCGTTGCCTCGTTACCGAGCCTGACGTGGTGCTGCTCGATGAGCCGCTCGCCAATCTCGACCGGCATCTCAGGCAGGAGATGGAGGAGACGTTTCGGGAATTCCATGCCCGCTCCGGCGCAACCATGATTTACGTCACCCACGATCAGGCGGAAGCCATGGCGCTGGCGACCGATGTCGCCGTCATGTCGCAGGGCAAGCTGCTGCAGATTGCGCCGCCGGCGGAGCTTTATGCGCGGCCTGAAGGCAGGCTCGTCGGCTCGCTGGTGGGGCAGGGTGCTATCCTCCGCCTGCCGGTGCCGGACGGAGCATCGCGCGATCTCGACTGGGCCGGGCTTCGGGCCGCGATGGAGAGCGGGGCGCAATTACCGCTGGCAGATATTCTCGTGCGGCCGCAGGATGTGTTGCGGGATGCCGAGGGTATCGATTGCACCGTCACCTCGGTTCTCTACGAGGGGGAGCGGTATGCCCTTCGTCTCGATCTGCCGGATGGGCAGGCGCTCCGGGCCTATTCACGGGAAGCCGTGGCCATAGGCGACCGGTTGCCCGTTGCAATTCGTGCGGCATGGCGGCTTTAGGCTATTGGCGAGGCAGGGTTTGAGCGGCTAAGCTTTCCGTCCAGCAACAGGAACGAAACATGTCGCTTCGGCTCGCCACCTTCAATATCGAAAATCTTCTCACCCGTTTCGATTTCACCGGTTTTCGCAACCAGACGCGGCGCGACAGGGCGATCCAGCTCTTCGATATCAGGGATGAGGCGACCTATCAGGCGCTGGAAAGCGCGCGGATGGTGGCTTCCACCGACGATACGCGCCAGCTTTCGGCGCTCGCCATCGCCGATGCGGACGCCGATATCCTTTGCCTGCAGGAAGTGGACAACATGGCCGCGTTGCAGGCCTTCGAATATGGTTATCTCTATCGTATGGTCGGCAATGGCTACCTGCAGAAATATCTGGTTGAGGGCAATGACGGCCGCGGCATCGATGTGGCCGTCGTCATGCGCGAAGAGACGCGCGACGGCGACAGGATCGAGGTGGTCGATATCAAGAGCCATGCCGCGCTCACCTATCGCAATCTCGATCTCTTCAATCCCGCGCTTGCCGCCACAAACCAGATCGACGACAAGATTTTCAAACGGGATTGCCTGGAAATCGATCTGCGGATCGGCGGCAAGCCGCTGACGCTTTACGTCACGCATTTCAAATCCATGACCAATGCCCGCGATGCGGTCGACGCCCGCATCGCCACCATGCCGATCCGCGAGGCGGAGGCCATGGCCGTGCGCCGCATCATTGAAAACCGCTGGGGCGTGGGCAGTACCCGCAACAAGAATTTCGCGATCTGCGGCGATATGAATGATTATCAAGAGCGTGTCGCGATTTCCGGCGACAGGCGCAGTGGCTACAGCTTCGCGCCGGTCGAGGAGGAGCGCAGTGCGCTCGATATCTTCACGGCCGATGGTTTCGTGGTCAATCCGATGACGCGCCGCGACGTCATGGATCGCTGGACGCTCTACCATTCACGCGGGCCGCAGGAACAGCATCTGTGCCAGCTCGACTATATCTGGCTGTCCCCGCGTCTGGCGGAGACGAACGCTACACATGTTCCCGACATCATTCGCAATGGACAGCCTTTCCGAACGATATTCCCGCCGGGACAAGAGGTCGAACGTTATCCCCGCACCGGCTGGGATCGCCCGAAGGCTTCCGATCATTGCCCCGTGGTCATGACGCTGGATTTGATCTAGGCGATGCTCCTAGCCGTTCGCGACCTTTGGAAAATAGGTTGCCCAGACCCGGTTGCGGCCCGCACGCTTGGCTTCGTAAAGCCGGTCGTCGGCGATGGCGATCAACTCGTCCCAACTGTTGATCGCGCGTGCTTCCTGCCAGACCACGCCGAAACTTGCCGTCAGTGACAGGCCGCTTTGCGCGTCGATGGTCTGGGATTCGATCAGGCGGCGAAGGCGGTCGGCCGTCGCCGTCGCCGTGGCGTGGCTGACATTCTGCAACACGACGACGAATTCCTCGCCGCCATATCGGGCAAGAATATCATCCTTGCGCAAAGCGCTGCGCAACAGGCTCGCGGTCTTCTGAAGCGCGATGTCACCCATGGCATGGCCGTAACGGTCGTTGATCGATTTGAAATGGTCGATATCGACAATCATCACGCCGAGCGACTGACATTGCTCCTCGCCCGTCAATATGGAGCGAACCGCCTTTTCGAGTGCGCGGCGGTTAAAAACGCCCGTCAGCGCATCGGTTTCGGAAAGGGTGCGCAACTGTTCGGCCAGCGCACGCTGCTGGTTTTCCATTTCGCCCTTCTGGCGAAGCTGTTCGCGCAGGAAATCCAGTTCCTCGAACATCTTCTTCACTTCCGGAGCAACCCTGTCCTCATGATTGCCCTCGGAAAGATCACCGCCGGCGATGGCGGCGATCTGCGCCTGAACGGATTGCATCGGCCGGAACAGCGCGGTTTTGTAAACCGATGTCAGCCGCAACAGCACCAGCACAGCAATGCCGGCGAGAAAGAGCGACGTTCCGCCGTAGATCAGGGCCTCGTGCTTTTTCCTTTCGATCCGCGCGCGCGTTTCGGACAGTATGAGGTCGCGCAACGTGTCGGACGACCGCATGCCTGCAATATAGTTTCTGGAGAATTCAAGAGCGCTTGGCTGGGCGGATGGCACGGCCATCACGATCGTATTCTGCGCGTAAAGCAAAGCCTGACTGAAATATTGGGTTTCAAGATCGCGCAATGCCGCGTCCAGTCGCGGCGTCGACAGATAGGCGGCGGTATAATTGGTCAGCGATGCTTTCAGCGACAGCAGGCTCTGCATCTCGGTGTCGAACTTGGCGCGATAACGGAGCTTTTCCTGCCTGTTCGCCTTGAGACTCATGATGACATAAGAGCCGAGGCGGCCGATCCGGTCCCGCATCACGCCCGCCGTACCCGTCAGTGCGATGTCGATCGCCACGTCGGGCGTTGCCTTGATGATGGCGCGTGCGGCCCTGCCGCGCAGCAGGTTGACGCTGTCCGCCGCCCTGAACATCGATGAAATCGCGTTGGACATCGCGCCGTGGTTGCGTACGTCAGGGGAGAGCGCGGCGACCTGATCGACCAGTTCTCGCGATTGTTTGAGAGCCTGGCGGGTTTCAGCAAGTGACTTCGCCAGTTCGGGCTGCGTTCTGATATCTTCGGTGAAGGATTTCTCCAGCTCCGACAGCTTGTCGTCCGTTGCCTTGCGCGCGGTCGCAAGCCCTTCGATCAGCCCCTCATCCGGCACGGATGCGCCCATCAGATTATTGGCGGGGCCTCGCTCTGCCGATACCAGCCATGCGGACTGGAGAGCGGTTTCAAAGCGGGTGAGCTGCGCGGCATTGGTGCGATAACGTATATAATTGTAGACGCTGGGCAGCGCGGCAAGGGTTGCCAGCAGGATTGAGCTTACGGCGATGATGATCGTGCCTGTCAGCTGGATTTTCTGTATGCTCGCGCGCATATGATGCGTTGTTCTCACTGGAATGGTCATGTTTCATCGCCATTCTAGTGGCGCTGCGTAAATACTTCGCTTATTTTCCGGGCCCTTTGCTACAATCGCGATCATGCAAACAGACCGGCTGGCAACGGTGTGGAAAAGCGGTCTGTCGATGCCATGGCGTCAGTTTTTGCTTTACACCAAGTCAGAATCTGATAGTTGGCAAGGTACTGGCTTGCCCTTGTAGCTCAGTTGGTAGAGCACCTGATTTGTAATCAGGGGGTCGCGGGTTCGAACCCTGCCGGGGGCACCAGTAAAATCAATCCCTTTATCTTGAAATCTATTTGCTTGAACGCGCCGCGTGACGGGCGGGCTTTGCGGCTTCCGTCCTGCCAGTCCCGCGGGACTTTCGCTTCAGGAGGCCGGTCCTTCCCACTATAAGGCGAGATCGGCAAGGGCGGGGCGTCCGCCAGAGTTGTAAAGCCCGAAGGTTTAAGCATATTGTTCGGCGGATAAGTTGAGCAACAGCGGGCGCTTTCAATGGATGCATATGGTCATTTGCGGATATTGGTAAGCCTCATCCTCGGTCTGGCCATTACCAGGGTGTTGTCCGGACTTTCCAGAAGGCTGCAAGAGCCGCAGAAAACCGACCGTATGCATGCGCAGATCGTATGGTCGATTGCCCTTCTTCTTGGAGCTGTCCATTTCTGGTGGTGGGAGTTTGCCCTGCGGCTCATCCACAACTGGAATTTCTGGATATACATCTTCGTTCTGGTCTACACGTCGCTTTTCTTTTTGATGTCGACGCTGCTTTATCCCGATCACATTCAGGAATTGTCCGAACGGGAAAGTTTTTTCGTGCGCAGGCGACATGCGTTCTTTGCCCTTTTTGCCGCCTCGTTCGTCTTCGATCTGGTGGACACCTACATCAAGGGCAGGGAGCATTTCGAACAGCTTGGGCCATGGTATCTGGCAAGGATAGTCGGCGGTCTGCTGATTGCTGTCGTGGCGATGAGAACCGATAGCAGCCGCAAAATCATGTGGCTCGGTGTTATCTGGCTCTTCTTTAACGCCCTCTGGATAACGGCGATCTACAGCGACCTGTTCTAGTTCATTCAGCGGCAGAATAACCGGATCGCGAGCCGCGGCTGCAAGTGGAATGCGCAAGCGCACAATGCGGGGTGGCGCTTTCGACGAGGCCTACGGCTTTATGTGATAGAGCTTGTGCACGATAAACCAGTTGCCGTCGCGTTCCAGCAGGGAGAGATATTCGTAAAAATCCATACCGTCGAAACGGGTCGTCAGCTTCACAGAAGCGCTGTCGCCTTCCTTGTCGATGCCCATGATTTCAAAAGCGGGATCGTGATCGGGCAGGCCGCGTTCGCTTTTGCGCAACTGGTCGACAAAATCTTCCAGGGACAACCATTCGATTTCGCCTTCGAAGGTTCCGACGATGCTGGCGCGCGGATCGAAAACGTCGCGCATCAGGCTCTCATCCGCATAGGCCATGGCATGGACATAGTCCGTGACGGTCTGGGTAATCGTTTGCGGCATCGGATCGTCCTCCCTCCCAATCCAAAAGCCAAGCTTACACCCGTTGGCGTCTTTCCACCATAACCCCCTGAAAACGCGCCTGTTACGCTTCTCCCGGTGGTGTTTTCCGGCCGGTTGCGGCAGGCGCTGTGCAAAACCGTGCGGCATGTTTTGCACGGCTTTCCACAATTTTGTCCCGCCTGTCATTATAGTCGCCTTGGGTCGGACAAATTTCGGCATCAAGGGCTGTTCCGTCCGTTGCGATGCGGCGCGCCGCGAGGCTTTGTGTGGGCTTTGCCGGTTTAACCGCAGGGGCGGGGTGCCGCGCCGGGCGGAATTGGCCTATGATCCGCCCGCGTGCCAGACGGGAGCGGTGTTGGCGTGCGGGTAACAGTTTGCGTTTGAAGGTGTTTTTGTGATTGATCCCTATGTTTTGCTTGGCGTGGAGCGCGATGCCGACGAGGCGGCGATCAAGTCGGCCTACCGCAAGGTGGCCAAGGCCGCGCATCCCGACAGCGGTGGCGATGGCGAGCAATTCGCGCGCCTGCAGACGGCCTATGAGCTGCTGAAGGATCCGGTGCGCCGCAAGGTATTCGACGATACTGGCTACGATCCGCAGCTTGCCGACGCCAAGGACCTCAAGGGCCTGCTGATGCTGGAAACGCTGGTGAATGAATTCATTCTGGATGAGCGCGAACCCGGCAGTTTCGACCCCGTGGCCGCCATGCGCCGCAAGCTGACCGACGATATTCTGAAAAGCCGTTTCCATATTCTCGAGCTGGAACGGCATCGTACCCGGGTTCGCAAACATATGGACCGTCTGGGCCGCAAGCCGGAAACCGATGTGCTGAGTTCCATGCTGCGCGCCCGCAGCCAGTCCATCGCCGAAGCCATCCGCAATGCCGAAATCCAGATCGAGGCGATCGAGCAAGCCTATACGATGCTTGAAGGTTATTCCTACGAGCTGGAAAGCGTGACGCTGGCCGAGCCCTTGCTGAAAGGCGAGGCGGCCGAATAGACGACCGTTCAGGGGCCGTTCAGGGGCCGTTGACGAGGGCGAGGATGAGTTGATGCACCCGCCCGCCGGGAGAAAGCTCGTCCCGGTCGAAATCGCGGCCGCGCTGGCGCTGCTCGTTGGAAAGCTCACCCAGGCGTTGTTGCAGAACGGCGCGCACCTTCTGGCATTTTGGATCGTTCTCCGCCCGCAGCCCTATGCTGAAGGCTTCGATCTTTTTCACCATGTCGAGAATGTGGTCACCATGGACGCGCTCGTGGGTCTCCACGCCGGAAATGAAGCTCCTCCAGCTGGCGGCGACGGCGGGCGGCAGATTGGCGGGCGCTTTCGGCCAGGTGTAGATGATGGTGAGATTGGGCCTCGCGGTGGCCAGCACGCAGGCGCCATCCGGCTGCGGACGATAGTCCCGCCGCCATGTCAGCTTGAAAGTGGTGTGGGCAATGGCCTGCACGCCGGCGGTCGGACCGCGCTCGCCGATCGACTGATAAAGCGCACCGCCCGTATTGCCGCTGATGGCATAGGTTTTTATCTGCTCGGCCGGTTTCCAGTCGGCCGCCTGCGCTGACAGCGGCAGGGCGCAGAGCGCGATGGTGGTGCTGATGGCAAAGGAAAAGAGGCTATTGGCGGGCACGCAACGATCCTTGGTGATTGGCGCGCCGAAGATAGGCGAGAGGCGCGCCGTCAGGCAAGTGCCGTCCGGCGGCGAGCGCCGGGTTTTCCGATAACTCGCCACATATGAAAACCCCCGCGACAGTGCGCGGGGGGACAAGCTTGCGGACTGCAGGGGTAATCAGTCGTCCAGCTTGTCGTAATCGAGCTTCGGAGCGTTCTGAAGCGATTCCTTTGTGGTGTCGACATAGGCCTTCCAGGTGCCGTTGTCGTTGTGAACAGCGACGGAAGCCGGGTCGAGCACCACATAGCTCTTGTCGATGCCGAGGAAGCCGCCGACGCTGGCGACCAGACCGATCACCGACTTGCCGTCGCCGATGACGACATCTTCGATCTCGCCGATGTTTTCGTTCTGGGCGTTATAGATGTCCATGCCATCGAGCTGGGAGGCGGTAAGGTCGGTCTTCTGAACGTTGACGAACTTCAGCGGGGCGCTGGCCTTGGTGCCCATGGTAATACCGGGGCCGGACAAAGCGGCGTCCGCGCCGGCAGCAGGAGCAGTCGTGGCCGTCTGGGCAAAAGCCACGGAAGAGGAGAGCGCTGCTGCCGCAGCGAGAGCGATGACATTGATTTTCATGATGTTTCTTCCCTTTGTATGCTGAACGTTGCGTTCGGGGAGGAAACGATGGGAGGCGGATTTGGTTCCTCATGGGAGGACAGGAAAATTTCGTCTATGTTGAAAGCCGGAACAGAGGCACAGCAGGTCGGGAGTGGCCTCGCGGCGAAATCAGGAGGGCATCATGGCAAAAAAGGTTACGGAAAAAGACGCGGAGGAGATCGCGGCCTCCGACCTCATCGACCGAAAAATTGCGGAACTGGCCGACTGGCGCGGCGATCTACTCTCACGCATCCGTGCGGTGATCCTGAAGGCCGATCCAGGGGTGATTGAGGAAGTGAAATGGCGCGGCGTGCCGGTCTGGTCACATACCGGAATCCTCTGCACGGGTGAAACTTACAAGCGCGCCGTGAAGATGACATTTATGAAGGGCGCTTCGCTTGAAGACCCGGCCAGCCTGTTCAATTCCAGCCTGGAAGGCAATACGCGGCGGGCGATTGATTTTCACGACGGGGATGTCGTGAATGAGGAGGCGTTGGCGGGGTTGATACGGGCTGCGGTGGCGTTGAACCTTGCGGAAAAGAGCGGGAAGAAGCGGCCCATGAGATGATCGATCTGTCTCGTTTGAGAGGGTGGGTCGCGCCTCAATCCCCGGCGATATCCGCAGCCTTGTCCCACTCCCCATCGATAAACTTCAGTGCATCGATGATCGAAACCTTCCACACCGACCAGACGTGATCGCCATCGGTCACCCGCAGCTCGGATTTGCGCTTGTCAGCCTGCAGCGTCTCGTGCAGGGCGATGGCGCCGCGCCAGAGGAAGAAGCCGTCATCATCGCCGACGGTCAGATAGGTGGCGGGCAGATCCTCGTTTTCGGCGACATGCTGGGCGACGAGGGTGAAGACGTTTTTCTCGTTAAAGAGCCTCGCATCGAAAGGCGTGCCGAAGGCCCCGGAGAAATGGTCGCCGGTGGACGGCAGCACGATGCCGCTGGTGATTGTGGTGCGGTCGACCTGATGGAAAAAGGCGCTGTCCTGAATGAGCTTCAATTCGGCGGGCGTTTTGTCGAGATCGGAGACGGGGACGTTCTGCCAGATGGCGCCGGACAGGCTGGCGACGGCGCCATAGAGGTCCTCATGGCCATAGGCCAGATGCAGGGCGCCGAAACCGCCCATGGAGAGACCGGCAATGGCGCGGCCTTCACGATCCTTGCGCACGGGCAGGGTTTTTTCGATCTGGTGGCGCAGGTTACCCGTCAGCGCGGCTTCGTAGTCGCCGGGGCCGCCGACAGCGGCGGAATCGACGTACCAGCTGTTCTTGACACCGGGCATGACGACCACCAGCGGGCGAATGGCGCCCGCTGCGATGAGCGTGTCGAGAGTCTTTTCAATATTGCCGAGATCACGCCAGCTGTTCTGGTCGCCATCATGGCCGTGCAGCAGATAGAGCACCGGCCAGCCGTTTTCGGGCGGTACACCATCCGGGCGGTAGATATTGACGGGAAGCGGCGCGTTCAGGGCCGCGCTGTGGAAGGTGGCGTCTTCGATCTGGCCGGCAAGCGCTGAGTTACCGAACAGGAGAAGGAACGATGCGGCAAGGTAATGTCGATGCATATTCCTTCCTACTTCCAGCGTCGTTAACTGCATCCTTGCAACCTTCGCATACACCTCACCGCCCCGGCCGGCCCGTCTTGCCCTTGGTTCGGCTCTTGCGCTTCTGCTCCCCGGCATCCTCATAGGAACCCGCACCGATCTTGCCGCGGACCAGCGGTCTTGGATCGTCCGTGGTCCGTTCCGGCTGGCCCTCCATAAGCGGTGAGAAGCGTTTTCCGGCCTCGGTTTCGGGCTTGTCGGGCACCGCGCCGCGCACGGGCTTTTCGGTTCTTCCCACCGTCATCTCGTCCAGCGTGTTCCTGCGGAACAGCGGTTTTCCCGCATCCGAGCCAGGGCCCATTTCGTCCAGAGAGGGTTTGGCGAAGAGGGAGTTGCTGCTTTCGTTCGCGGCGTTACCCCCCTCTGTCCTGCCGGACATCTCCCCCTCAAGGGGGGAGATCGACTCGTGGCGGGCGCTCGTTCCGCTTTTCCGGGACTTGCCGCCACCCTCGAGCGATTTGGCCTCTTCCTTGGCCATGGGATCGTCCATGGTGGCGAGTTCGGCGGCCTTGAGGCGTTTGATTTCGTCGCGCAGGCGGGCGGCTTTTTCGAAGTCGAGGTCGGCTGCGGCGTCGCGCATGGATTTTTCCAGCGCGTTGAGATGGGCCTGCAGATTGTTGCCGACCAGATGGCCGCCATCGGCGAAGCCCTTGCCGGAAACGCCAGAAATATCGGCCCTTACGTGGTCGCGCTCATAAACAGAATCAAGAATATCGGAAATCTTCGCCTTCACCGATTCCGGCGTGATGCCGTGTTCGGCGTTATAGGCCATCTGCTTCTCGCGGCGGCGGGCGGTTTCCTCCATCGCCCGCTTCATCGAGCCGGTGATGTTGTCGGCGTAGAGGATGACCTTGCCGTCGACGTTACGGGCGGCACGGCCGATGGTCTGGATCAGCGAGGTTTCCGAGCGCAGGAAACCTTCCTTGTCGGCGTCGAGGATCGCCACGAAACCGCATTCGGGAATATCGAGGCCTTCGCGCAGGAGGTTGATACCGACAAGCACGTCGAAGGCGCCAAGGCGCAGGTCACGGATGATTTCGATGCGCTCCAGCGTGTCGATATCCGAGTGCATGTAACGCACGCGGACGCCCTGCTCGTGTAGATATTCGGTCAAATCCTCGGCCATGCGTTTGGTCAGCACGGTGCAGAGCGTGCGGTAACCCTTGGCGGCGGTCTCGCGGATTTCGCCGAGAACATCGTCCACCTGGCTGCGGGCGGAGCGCACCTCCACCGGCGGGTCGATCAGGCCGGTCGGGCGGATGACCTGTTCGGCGAAGACGCCGCCGGACTGCTCCATCTCCCATGAGCCGGGGGTGGCAGAAACCGCGACGGTGAGCGGGCGCATCGCGTCCCATTCCTCAAAGCGCAGTGGGCGGTTATCCATGCAGGAGGGCAGGCGGAAGCCATATTCGGCCAGCGTCGCCTTGCGCCTGAAGTCGCCGCGATACATGCCGCCGATCTGGCTGACGGAGACATGGCTTTCGTCGATGAACAGCAGGGCGTTGTCAGGGATATATTCGAACAGCGTCGGCGGCGGCTCTCCGGGGTTGCGGCCGGTGAGATAACGCGAATAGTTTTCGATGCCGGCGCAGGAGCCGGTGGCTTCCAGCATTTCGATATCGTAGCGGGTGCGCTGCTCCAGCCGCTGGGCTTCCAGCAGGCGTCCGGCTTTCTCAAGCTCGGCGAGGCGGCCCTTCAACTCTTCCTTGATCGACTTGATCGCGCCATTCAGCGTCGGGCGGGGCGTGACATAGTGCGAATTGGCGTAAATCTTGACCGATTGCAGGTCGCCGGTCTTCTGGCCGGTCAGCGGGTCGAATTCGGTGATGGAATCGATCTCGTCGCCAAACATCGAGATGCGCCATGCGGCATCCTCTAGGTGGGCGGGAAAGATTTCGATGGTATCGCCGCGCACGCGGAAGGAGCCGCGCTGGAAATCCATGTCGCGGCGCTTGTATTGCTGGGCCACAAGGTCGGCCAGAAGCTGGCGCTGGTCCAGCCGGTCGCCCACCTGCATCTGGAAGGTCATGGCGGTGTAGGTTTCCACCGAGCCGATACCGTAGATGCAGGAAACGGAAGCGACGATGATGCAGTCATCGCGCTCCAGCAGCGAGCGGGTGGCGGAGTGGCGCATCCGGTCGATCTGTTCGTTGATCGAGGATTCCTTCTCGATGAAGGTGTCGGAGCGCGGCACATAGGCTTCCGGCTGATAATAATCGTAATAGGAGACGAAATATTCCACCGCATTGTCGGGGAAGAAATTCTTGAACTCCGAATAGAGCTGTGCGGCCAGCGTCTTGTTGGGGGCAAGGATGACAGCCGGGCGCTGTGTGGCCTCGATCACCTTGGCCATGGTGAAGGTCTTGCCCGAGCCCGTAACGCCGAGCAGGACCTGGCTGCGTTCGCCCGAATTGATGCCTTCCACGAGGTCGGCAATGGCGGTCGGCTGGTCGCCGGCGGGCTGGTAGTCCGAGGCCATGCGGATGGCGACGCCACCTTCGGATTTCGGCGGGCGGGCCGGCCGATGCGGCGTCCACAGCTTGCCGTCCTTGAACAGCGGATTGCCGCTCTCGATCAGCTTCGACAATGCATCCACGGTTGCGGTGACGGCGCCCGGCGCGAGGTTGGCCGCGTCCTCCAGCGATACGTCCATGCCGGCGACCGGATTGAGACCGGCGGCGGCGCGGGTTTTCGGATCGCTCGATGCGCCGATCGATACGCCGCGAGATGTCTTGGAGGCCGTGGTGTTTTTGGCCGTCTTCGACGCGGCTTTCTGCGCTTCCTTGCGCGCCTCGATCTCGATCTTCTTGCGGTGCTTGCCCGCCTTCGAAGCGATTTCGCGCTGGGTTTCCACCGAGCCGGCCTCGGCTTCAGCCTCGAGCTGCTTCACCCAATCGGCGACGCTGCCGCTGAGCGGCGCACCTTCGAATGACGATTGCGGAGCTTCCTCGAAGCCGGAGGGCGAGGAGGTGGAGTTTTTCGGTGATCTGGCCATGGGCGAAATATGGAGGGAGTCCTTCGCAAAGTGAAGGGGAGGCGATGAAAAAATGAGTACAAAAAGGAAACGAAGCGCGCGGAACAAAATTCGACCGGATACGTTGCGTGGCGGCTGGAAACGTGCCTCAGCCGCGATTGTCGCTTTCCGAATATTCCAAACGCGCCTTGCAGATGCGGACATGGTTCTCATCGGCCCATTGCACCAGCAATTGCATCGGCACCAGAAACGAGCGGCCGAGATTGGTCAGCTCATATTCCACGCGTGGCGGCACTTCGGCATATAGCGTGCGGCGAATGAAGCCGTCCTCCTCCAGCCGTTTCAGCGTGCGCGACAACATCTGTTTGGAAATATCGTCTATCCTGCGGTTCAGCTCGTTGAAGCGCAGAACGCCGCCCTGAAGGGCTTCGAGAACCAGCAGGCTCCATTGATCGCCGATGCGGTCCAGCACGTCGCGGATGGGGCAGGGCTGCTCGAAAGCGAAGATTTCCCTGGTCTGCGTATCCGGCATTGTCCTTACCCCCTTGCCCGTTTTTAGTACCTTCAAGGTCATCGCCGTGTGACCAGATCACCGGCGGCTGACTTCTTGCGGCAAACCTCGCGATACCATAGCTTTGCTCTACGGTCTATTATTTAGACTAATGACGATAACAGCAGAGGAAACAAGCCATGGCTAAAATCGCACTCATCGGCGCTTCCGGCAATGCCGGATCCCGTATCCTGAAGGAACTTTCCGACCGTGGACACCAGGTCACGGCGATCGCCCGTAACCCCGAAAAGATCGCCGCCCTGCCAAATGTGGTGGCAAAAAAGGGCGATGTCTTCGATCAGGCAGCGCTTTCGGAGCTGCTGAGGGGTCACGATGCCGTGATCAGTTCGGTACACTTTACCGCCAGCGATCCCGCGACGCTGATCGAGGCCGTCCGCGCCTCTGGCGTTTCCCGTTATCTCGTGGTCGGTGGCGCCGGAAGCCTTGAAATAGCTCCCGGCCAGCGAGTGGTCGACCTGCCGGATTTCCCGGCCGCCTACAAGGCCGAGGCAACGAAGGGCGCGGAATTCCTGGATCGGCTGAAACAGGAAAAGCAGCTCGACTGGACCTTCCTGTCGCCTCCGGCCGAATTCGTGCCGGGCGAAAGAACCGGCAAATTCCGGATCGGCAAGGATACGCTTCTGAGCAACGAGCAGGGCAGCCGTATTTCTTTCGAGGACTATGCCATCGCGCTTGCCGATGAAATCGAGAAGCCGCAGCATTCCCGCCAGCGTTTCACCGTCGGTTATTGAGAGGTATCGCCCATGAATTTTGTGACACGTCGTCTTGCCGTCGCCACCCTTGCCCTTGCACCCGCGCTGCTGGCCGCACCGGTTCTGGCGCAAACCGCAACGCGGGATTTCGCGCAGGAAGAGGCCAACCGCAAGCTGGTGATCGAGTTTTACGACACGGTCTTCAACAAGCATGAAGTGGAGAAAGGAGCTGCCGTCCTTGTCGACAGCTACAAGCAGCACAACCCGATGGTGCCGGATGGCAAGGCGCCGTTTGTTAATTATTTTACCGGCTTCTTCAAGGAAAACTCGCAGTCGAAAGCGCGGATCGTGCGTAGCGCCACGGATGGCGATCTGGTCTATCTGCACATCCATTCGACGGAAAATGAAGGCGATCGCGGCAGGGCCATCGTCGATATCTTCCGCGTCACCGATGGCAAGATCACCGAGCATTGGGACGTGATCCAGCCTGTTCCGGAAACAGCGGCGAACAATAATACGATGTTCTGAGGGCCGTCGCCGTCGCATTGCCAATAGCAGGGGAACAGCCGGGATTTTCGCCCGGCTGTTTTCATTTTCAGATTGCACGTCGTTTCTGGCGCGACTGTACGATCAAATCCAGCACCAGCATGGCCAGCAGGCTCGCGCCCACCAGCGGGAAAATGACGCCGCCGATGGCGAGTATGGCGAGCAGACCGTACAGGACGCGTTTTTCCTGCGGCAAAGGCGGCACGCCGAGTGACCCTTTCGGACGGCGTTTCCACCACATGACGCCGGCAGACACGGCAAGCAGCACAATGCCGATACAGGCCGCCAGAAGTACGATCTGGTTGGCAAGGCCATATTGCTGGCCCAGATGCACGTTGATGCCCCATTCCAGCGCCTTGCCGAGCGGGCCGTAATCGGCGTAGCTCATATCGATCAGCGGTTTGCCGCTATATTGATCGAGATGGATGACACGTTGCTGCGCCAGATCGTCGGGATAGACGGAGCCGCTATAGACGCCCGTCGGTTTTCCTGGCAGGGCGACAGCGTAACCGGCGGCAAGGCCGAGCGCGTCGAAACGTGCTATCGCCTCGTCGATCCCGATTGGCTGGCCTGCGGCGGAATGGGTGGATTCCGGTATTTTCGCCTGCTCCAGCGACCAGCTCGTCTTCGCGACGTGGTCGAGATGGTCTCCCGACATCGGAACATCGGTGCGAATGCCCGCCGGATATCCGAAGTTGCTACCATTCGCCCATTCATTGACCTTGGCGCCCCAGACGCCCGACCAGGGCATGCCGGTGACCGCAAGGAAAACGATGAAAAAACCGACGAAAATGCCGGTGACGGCATGGGTATCGCGCCAGAATACCCGTTTTTTCGGTGTGCCGCGCACGGTCACGACACCGCCGGTCTGCTTTCGTGGCCACCAGAGATAGATGCCGGTAGCGACAAGAAGGATGGACCAGCCGGCGGCGATTTCGATCAGATAGCGGGCATAGGTACCGAAATATTTCAGGCTGTGGAGATAGCGGATCGTCCACATGACGGTGCCGCGATCCGGGAGGGAACCGGCCACCTCTCCGGTATAGGTGTTGACATAGACGGCCCGCTTTCCATCCGCCGTATTGACGGTGATTTCCGTCGACGCGCCCGGATCGGCGGGGGTGGTATATTTGACGGCTGTGCCGGGAACGGCCGCAAGCGCTTCGGCCACGATCTCGGAAGGCAGGGCTTTCGGCGCGTTTTGCACCACCTCCACACGCTTCAGGTCCGCATGGATGAGATTATCGAACTCATCCCGGAAGAGATAAAGCGCACCGGTGACGGCGAGCGATATCATGAAGGGCAGGACGAGAAGACCGGCATAAAAATGCCAGCGCCATACGGCGCGGTAAAGATTTATGGACGAGGAATGCGCAGGCGCACGCTCGCCCTCGAAAGAGGTCGTAACGGACATGGATGTCTCCGCAAGAGAATTGATTTTCCGGCAGGCCGGACAGTGTTCTAGCGCTGCGGAGCGGAGGGAGGTGCGCGTGGGCGCGATTCCAGATTGGGCGGCGATGGCGGCAACGCCGCGTCGACGTTCAGGAAGGCGACTTCGACCGCGGGGAGAATATTGTCCGCGCGCTCGATGGGAATAACCGGAAGAGCGGCGGCCGTGGCCGAAGCCAGACGGCAGAGCGTGCCGCAGCAATCGTCGGCTATCTTGCCGGCCGGGTTCTGTTTGCCGGAGCCGCCTTCCGGCATATGGCTGGAGCAGATGATTTCATCCGCTGCGAGCGCGGCCATCGCCATGTTGCCGCTGGTCAGACCGTTGGCGAGACCCTGCAAAAGGAAAAGCAAAACCGCCAGCATGGCGATGGCGCCAGCCGAACTTTTGTCCTGCATGATCCTGCGAATGAATCCCATGCAGTCGCAATGTCACATTTGCGGAGAAATGTCACCGCGACACAATGACGGCAGGCTGCTGGCGCGCTTGCCGAGCATGCGGAGCGGCGCTGGACCCAGCGCCGCTCCGCCAATCATTCCGCTGCCGGAATGGGAGTGGGTTGTCCGTTCTCGTCCATCGCCACCATGATGAAGGTTCCGGCGGTGACTTTTTCCAGCTTGTCATAACGCGACCGCTGCGCCCAGGCTTCCACCGTCAGCGTGATGGAGGTGCGGCCAACGCGGGCGATATCGGTATAGATCGACAGGGTATCGCCGATCTTCACCGGCAGCTCGAAGGCCATTTCCTTGACCGCCGCTGTGACCACGCGACAGCGGGAACGCTCCGCGGCGCGGATGCCGCTCGCCAAGTCCATCTGCGACATGACCCAGCCGCCGAAAATATCGCCGGCCGGATTGGCGTCGGCCGGCATGGCGAGCGTTCTGAGCGTCAGCTCGCCGGTCGGTTTGATGGTCTGGTCGGTCATGTTGAGATGTGCTCCGTGCGAATGACAAAGGCGCAGCATGCGTTGCGCTTTGCGATTTCGCAAGGAAGGGAAAGCGTCAGGACGACGCTTTGCCCAGAAATTGCTGCGTTGCATAAAGGGCGATGGCTGCCGCATTCGAAACGTTGAGCGATTTGATCTCGCCGGGCATATCTAGCCGGGCGAGCGCCGAGACGGTTTCGCGCGTTTTCTGGCGCAGGCCCTTGCCCTCGGCGCCCAGCACCAGCGCGATTTTATCACCGCTGAAGGTCTGTTCGATAGGGGCGGGGCCTTCGGAATCCAGGCCGACGGAGAAGAAGCCGAGTTTGTGAAGTTCGCCCAGCGCATCGGCCAGATTGGTGATCTGGATATAGGGAATGAGTTCCAGCGCGCCGGAGGCCGATTTCGCCAGCACGCCCGACTCGGTCGGGCTGTGGCGCATGGTAGTGATGACGGCGCCGGCGTTGAAGGCGACCGCCGAGCGCATGATCGCGCCGACATTGTGCGGATCGGTGACCTGATCGAGCACGAGGATGAGCGGGCTGTCCTTCAGCGCGCCGAGACGCTTGACCGGCAGCGGCCGGGTTTCCAGCATCACGCCCTGGTGGATGGCCTCGGGGCCGAGCACACGGTCGATATCCTGAGGCGAGACCATCTCGACCGGGAAGGGCTGGGCATCCGCCTCGCCGATATCCAGCCGCGCAAAGGCGTTCTGGGTGACGGAGAGCTTGACGATCTGCCGTTCGGGATTGGCGAGTGCCGCACGCACGGTATGCAGGCCGTAAAGATGCACCTGGTCGGGCGCAAGCTGCGGCGGCTTCCAGTCGTCTGCGCCGCGGTACTTGCGCTTCGGCTGCTGCGGGGTGGGAATTTCGCCGCGCTCGCGCTTGGCGTCGCGCACGGCGCGGCGCAGGTTGGCATAGTGCGTGTCGCGGGTGGATTTGTTCTTGGGATCGTCTTTGCTCATGGCGCCTTATATCTCCGGGACGAGGCGCGCACCAGCCCCCGCGATAATCCACAGGGCGGTAAAGAGGTTTGAATTTTTTCCCGAAAATTCGTGAATGGGCGTGTTGACAGAAACGAACGAGGCCGTCATATACGCGCCACAGACGACGCAACGGCGCTTCGCCGCAGCGAAATCTGAAGAGCTTGGTCGCTCGATCCTAGCAGAAAGCTGGAGGGATGCCCGAGTGGTTAAAGGGGACGGACTGTAAATCCGTTGGCTACGCCTACGTTGGTTCAAATCCAACTCCCTCCACCATTCTGCACGGATCGAAATCACCACCGCGGGTATAGCTCAATGGTAGAGCAGCAGCCTTCCAAGCTGAATACGCGGGTTCGATTCCCGCTACCCGCTCCACAAACCTTTCAGGCATCGCCGGTTACGCGACTGAATTTCCTAGATAATTTTCCAAATCGTTCATTGCTCTCTCGCAATTTCCCAATTTTCGCACCACAAATCGCACCACAAAATGATGCACAAAAGGCGCGCTAATGGGTAGACATCGCAAAGGCCAAGACGACGCGGACCGCTATCTCGCCAAGCGCCAGGGCAAATTTTATTACAAGCGCAGGGTCCCCTCGGATCTCGCCGGCAAAGACGATCGCGGCGACATCGTAACCTTCTCCCTCAAGACATCTGATATCGTCCAAGCTCGCCGTTTGAGAGACGTTTATGAGCAGGCGGATGATGAATTGTGGGCGTCTCTTCTGCAGGGCGAGGACGTCAGCGAGGGGCAACGGCGGTACAAAGCTGCCGTATCTCGAGCAAAATCTATGGGATTCGTCTATCGCCCGGCTCAAGAAATAGCCTCGAGTGAAACGCTCGAGTCGATCATCCGGCGCATTGAGAGCGTGACGATGACGAGGCCAGTGGCGGAGGCGTTGACGGGTGCGGTCACTCGTCCAGCCACTTCGATATCACAAGCGTTCAAGGATTATCTCAAGGAGATTGCCCCGCAGGAGATCGTCGGAAAGAGCGAGGGGCAGCGGAAACGCTGGACCAATGGCAAGCAGCAGTCGGTCGACTCGTTTATCGAGGTAGTCGGGGATATCGATATCGAAACCCTCGGCCGCGAAGACACGCGGAAATATTATGATCACTGGCTGAAGCGTATTGCGCCGGCGGAAGGAGCCCCGACCCACACGGCCTCGATCGGCAATCGTCGCTTCGGAGATCTTCGCGTCTTTTATCGGGCGTACTTCACCCGCCTCGGTGAGCCGGACCGCGTCAATCCGTTCGACAAGCTCACGTTCAAGGAAAAGAAAAAGCGGAAGTCAAAGCGGCCGGCTTTGCCGCATGAGTGGATCACGGAGACGATTCTCAAATCGCCGAAGCTCAAGAAAATGAACGAGGAGGCGCGGCATATCATGCTCGTGGTTGCCGACATCGGCGCCAGGCCGGGCGAGATCTGCAATCTCACGCCGGAGCTCATCGATCTCAAGCATCCAGTCCCACACCTGAAGATTGAGCCGCGAGACGACCCGGAAGACCCCCGCGAGATCAAGACCGAATCCTCGGTCCGTGTTGTGCCTCTCAGCGGCATGGCGCTCGAGGTGATGAAAAAGCATCCGAACGGCTTCCCGAAATACAAGGACAAGGAAAGCTCTTTTTCTGCTGCCGTGAACAAGTTCATGCGAGAGAACAAGCTGTTTCCGACCACCAAGCACACGGTCTATTCGTTCCGCCATTCCTTTGAGGACCGAATGAAAGAAGCCCGGGTTGATTCCGAGCTTCGTCGCATTCTGATGGGGCACGCGGTGGACCGCGCTGAATATGGGGAAGGCGGGTCTCTCAAGCTCCGCCTCGAGGAGATCAAGAAGGTCGCCCTTCCTTACGATCCTTCGATCGTTTGAGACGCTCACGTACGGAGGCCAGCCTGTCAGTGCTGGCCTTCATTGTTTCGAGGTCAGCCTCGACCCTTTCGAAGATCGGGAGGAGGTTGACGCCGTCGTCGCCGAGAAACACGATGATCTCGGCCAGCTTGTCCAGCGCCCGTTCCACGCGCTCGACTGTCAAAGGGGCGTCTTTCGCCCGGGTGGTAATCATCTCTACTGGTCCATAATTGGGGGTGCATGCGTAGTTAGATTTCTGCGAGCGCCTCCTGCCGCGCGCGATTGAGTTTAAATCACCAATGTAAGTTGATCGGAGGCGCGGGTAACTGCGGTATAGAGCCAGCGGGCGGCGTTCTCCCTGAAGGCTGCGCTTTCATCGAAGACGCATACGGACGGCCACTGAGAGCCCTGGGACTTGTGGCAGGTGATGGCGTAGCCGAAGGTGAATTGCTGCGTTCCGCGGAGCTCTTTGAAGGGGAGCTTGGCAGCCTCGACGTCGTCACCAAAGAACTCCTTGCGGACCGAGCACTTAATCGGATCTCCGCCACGGTCCTCGTCGGCCAGCCATAGGGAGATGGCCTTCTTGAAGCTTTTCGATTTTTGAACTGTGAGGATGTCGCCGTTGAAAATCTTCAGCGGCTTGTCATTGCGCAGGCAGATGAGCGGCTCTCCCTTCACGGGGAACTCTTCTGTCTTACCGGCGATCTCCCGAAGGCGCTTATTGTATTTCTGCCGGGTGTTGTTCCGGCCGACAATCACCATGTCCGCAGATGTCACGAGCCATGGCTCCAGCTTTGCCTTCTCAGTAACGACCAGCCCGTCGACATCGATGAAACCACGGTCCCAATCACCTTCACGGATGGAGGTGGCTAGACGGATGATCGGGCTCTCGGCGGCCTGCCGATGCACTTCAGTCAGGATGTAATCCGGCCGCTGGTTGGTGAAGTAACCACCGCCGGAAACCGGAGGCAGTTGCGCCGGATCGCCGAGGACCAGAATAGGGCGGCCGAACGATAGGAGATCCTGCCCCATTTCCTCGTTCACCATCGAGCACTCGTCGATGATGATGAGGGAATAGTCATCGAGCGAGTTAGGACTTTTGAGCGTGACGGTCACCTCGCCGGTTACCGAGTCCGTTTCGGTGTTGTAGATCAGCGAGTGAATTGTCCTTGCGCCTCTGCAGCCTTTCGAGCGCATCACGCGGGCAGCCTTACCGGTGAAGGCTGCGAAGGCAACGGGACCGCTGGCGTGTTGAGCCAGGTGCATTGCGAGCGTCGTCTTCCCGGTGCCGGCATAGCCTGACAGATAGAAGACCGGCTTGTAGCGCATTCGCAACCATGCGCCCGCTAGGGATAGGGCTTCGTTTTGCTGGGGGCTCCACTTCGTCATGCCTCACCTCCGGAGAGAGGGGCATCGACCCGGATGACCGGCACGTACCATTTGATCATTGCGCAATCATCCCGGTCGAACAGGGCGACGTATTCACCGATGATCCAGACTGGCCTTTTGCATGACGGATCGTAGGCGCCATCGTGCCGACGCCAGCGTTTGCCGATCACCACGCCGGTAGGATGCGTGGCGCTGTATTCGTCGAGAGCGCTGAACTCGGCTTTGCTGAGGTGAAGGGGCGGTAGCTCCTCGGGCGTAGGGGCTTTCTTTGCGCACTCCCGTGCCTCTTCACACATGCTTTTCTTCAGACGGGAGATCTCGTTCTCGCCGTAGTCGGAGTCTCCACATTCCCGGCAGGAGTAGACGGGTGCCGAGCAGGTGGCGTCCGGGTAGCAGCCGCAGTTTGCGCCGCCGAGGATCACCATGATGTGGCCGTTCGCGCAGTAGTTCAGGTGAGGGTCACGCATCATTCCCGCCCTTCCTGTTGAAGTGCTCGATCGCCGGACGTGCGAATACCTTTTCCTGAAGGTGATGGATTCCGCGGCGAAACTCGGCGAGGTCGTCACCGTGGAATGGCGCGCACGTGATGAAGGCGTTCCATGCATCGGCTAGGTGTTCGATCACTTTGGTTTCGCCTGGTGTGAGCGTTCTCAGGGTCATCAAAATACCCCCTTTGAAAACGCCATGGCCGTGATCGCGACAAGCAAAACCACCCCAGCGAACATCATGAGTTTTGCGCGCTGGAATCGCGATCGCACTTCTTCGCGCGCGACGTCGACGACCTCGTCCGCCCGCCGCTGCGCGTTGTGCTCGATGTTTTTCTTCAGGTCGCGGACTGCATCTTTCACAAGAAGCGGGGTGGCTCGATCTATGACTGCCTGATCGACCACGCTGATAAGAATGCGTCCATCGATCGACGCGCGGGCTAGTTTGTCGAGATTCTCAACTTCCCGCTTAATTCTCCAGATATAGCTTTGGAGGTATGGCTGGCTGCGGAAGCTGACGAGACCGTTGAGACGCTTCTGGAGTTCCTCCAGCTCGTCCTTAGATGACGCGAAGCTCTCGAGGAACTGACCTGTCTTTCGAAGAACATCTTTGGTCGGTACCCACGCCTGGGCCGGGGTGGCTGTCACTGGCATGACGCGCCTCCCATGGTAATTGCAACGTACATCATGACGGCACCAGCCAGACCGCCGACGAGCCAGACTGCGAACGCCTGCCACGGCCCTTTGCCGGTTACGACGCAAGATCCGCAGGCCAAGCTGGTGAACACGCCGACAGCGAAAAAAATCATCTGAGGAATGCTCATGCTCGAGCTCCTTTCACCGGCTTCACTTTGGTGATGAGGGCTGCGGGGAACCGCTTCTTGATTGCAGCGCGAGCGCCGGCAGGATTTTCAGCCTCGATGTATTTTGTTCCGAGGGTTGTGTAGACGCGGAACGTCGTCGTTGTGCTCGTCGTCTGAGCCTGCATTGTCGGTCTCCTGAGGTGCATACTTGCGGGTTTGGAATGGGCGTTTCGGCCACTTGCTTTTCTTCTGGGGTCTCTCCCCCTCATCTTTTGCCAGCATCCGCCGTCGAGCTTCCTCCTGTTGCGCTGTGAGGCGGCGGACCTTGGCAATCTTTCCGACGTCCCCATCCGCGGTGCTGATCCGTTTCTCACCGCCGGCACCGAAGGTCTTGACCTTGTGTTCGGCGATGAGGAGCATTTCGATATGGTCTGGCGAGTTCGCCGGTGGGATCGTGTCGTTCGTCAGAGGATTCCAGGGGCGAAGCTCGAGGGCCGGTTGGTGATCAAACTGCACATCCGCCGTGGTGAGGCCGAATCGGCGGAGTGCTGATATCAACTTGACCCGATCGGGAATTGCCTTTCGGCGCTTCGGCTTGGTCAAGGCTACCTCACGCGAACGGCGTGCCTCCAAGACCCCTGTTGAGCCAATGGCGTGCCGTGGCCTTGACCTCGGGATCGAAGTCCTTTGCCGGGTCCAACACCCACTCGAGGAAGCCTCGATCCATTTCCGACCACAGCTGCCCTTTGTGCTTGCTGAACATGACGCGCTTCTGCAGGACGATCGTATTCGTCAACGTGACGAGGGAGGCAGGCTCCTTCATAAGCAGCATCCGCGAGAGGATGTGTGCGGTCACGTAGGAGTCGGGACCGGCGCGGTGCGGCGGCATGGCGAGCTCCGGCCATTCGAAAAACTGGTCGACGTCCAGCCAGTAGCGCAGCGTCTGGTTCTTATAGTCTGGCGCGTCTTCCCAGAGGTGCTTCGCGCACACCATGGTGCACACCCACGGCAGCCCGCCACCGCCGAAGAAGGCGCGCTCATAGGCGGCATGATGCGCGACGAAATAATCGCGCGGCTGCATGTCGGTCATCAGAAGTTTGAAGGCTTCGTCCACGCGAAGGGCATCCTCGAGCATGGCCTCGGAGATGTGATGAACCCCTCGAGCTTCCGGAGGGATGGGGAGGTGAGGGTTGACCAGGCGCGACTGCGGCTTGAAGACGTGGCCGGTCTCGCTCACGTCGGTCCAGCCAACTTCCACCACGCCAACCGGCTTGCCGGCAGCCTTATCTTCGATCTTGCCGGTGGTTTCGAAATCGATGACACGGAACTTCATAGCCCCACCTCCTCGCGGGAGGGGCTGGAGCTGGCGACATAGTCGTGCAGCTTCACACGCGCGGCCAGAACCTGCTCGCGGGAGAAGTTCTCGAAGCCACGGAGCAGACGGTCGGCAGGAACATTTCTGGCGACCGCATCAACCGCTGCTTTCACAGCGGGATCTGGATGCTCGACGGTAACTGAAATGCGATGTGCGCCACCAGTTGCGACAAACCTGTCCACCAATTCGGCGGTGAGCTCTTTCTGCTTCAGGTCATCAATGAGCGACTGCATCGCTGTAGAAAATGGTTGGGTCATTTAGGTTTCCTTAGGTGCCATATTCGGCGGGTTATTCTCGAACGATTGGAGCCGGTTACGGGTACTTCCCAATGTCGAGCTTATCGATCTCGAGCAGCGACCTAACCTTGTGGACGAAGACGGCGTGGTCAGCCGCCCAAGGCTTCTTTGCGTTGTCGGTTCGGATCGCCCAATCGGTGGCGTCGATGAACGCCTTGAGGAGCTCGTGCAGATATTCCGGCAGCTCGGCTTTCCATGTCACCGAAGCTTCCTTGAGGACGCCGCGCCGAGAACTGGGCGCGAGCTCCATGTTCAGGCCGATCTCCAGGATCTTCTTCGCCGCCTCGGCAACTTTCGGATGGTCTTCCTTAGCGATCATGACGTCCGGGAGGTCCGGAGGTGAGCTTGGGAGCTCCTTCTTGGCTTCTGTGACCTGCGCGTCTTGATTTTTAACATCCGTAGCGCCGTCAGGTTTGGCCTGAGACGAGCGTTGTGCCTGTTGCTGCTGCTTTCCCTTTTCCTTGGGCTCGCGGCGCTGCTGGACGGGCTCCTTCTGCCGGTCATCCTGCTTCTCCGCGGTCTGGTCGATGTTGACGGCGGGCTTGTTCTCGATCGCCTTCGTCGTGTTGGCCTCGAACACCTCGCCGGTGAAAGGATTGGTCCGCTCCAGCGTCCGGGGCTGGTTGAAATCAAACATGTCGTCCTGGCGCTCGAGAAGGGCGCGGATCTTATCGTTGTTGATCGGGACGTACTTCGAACCGCGGCGGAGGACCGCCTTACGATACATTTCGTTGGTCCACTTCTTCCACGCCGGGCTGTCCGGGGCTTTCGAGGCATCCCGCACCTTCTGGAAGTCCTCGGCCGACATCGTCTCAAGGTGCATCACGCGCTTCTGGTCGTCGCGGAAGACTGCATAGCCGCCGACGACTGCGCCGCGCTGCTCTGGCTTGGCGAACGGGTCCGACTTGTGCACCAGCGAATCCGGGTCAGCCTCGTTGAGGATGAACTCGTCGTTTTCGTGCACCAGTTTGCAGACGATGTTGAAGACGCCGCCAAGCTCCTTCACCCGCTTGATGATGCCCTGCACCATCGGCTGGTAGTTGGCGAGCAGCTTGCGCTCCTTGTTGTCCCAATAGGATAGGAGCACTGCTTCCTTGGAGTCGGGCACCAGGCCGTCGGCCGCACACTTTGAGATTTCGCGGCGCAGGCTTTCGGGCGTGCACTCCAGGATCTTCGGCTCTTGCATGACGGCGATCATGAAGACCGAGCGCAGGCGATCGAAGCTCTGGCCGTTCTCCCGGAGCAGGGGCGCGATATCCGCCGCCATACTGTCCAGGAAGACCCCGGCTTCAGCGGTGATTTGGTTGCTCATATTGGATTCCTCTGTTGTGGGTGGGCATTACGGATTTGTTCAGTCGGAGCGCGCCCTTCGGCGGAGGCGTCCACAATGCGTTCTCACCCCACGTCGCCATGTACTTCTGGTAGGTGTGGAGGGCATCGTTGACGATGTTGCCAGCGTGCTTGAACATCTCGTCGGCGGTGTCGACGGTGAGGGTGATAGGGATCATGCCGTTATCCCGGCGCATCATCACCCACGTCCATTCAACGCCATCGGAATGGAGGAAGTCCTTGAGGTATGAGCCTGCGGGCGGAGTGCCGAACACCTGGCCCATGGCGAGGAGCTCGCGGCCGGCATAGTAGCCCTCCATGTAGCCCGCGACCTGAAGGTCGTAGCATTCCTCGTAGACCTTCCTCAGCGCAGCTTCATCATCAGAGCCACCCTTGAACGTCTGGAAGGACTTGAGGTCGACGATGATGGACTTCACTCGGGTGGCCGTCGGTGCGAGCGAATAATCGAAACGGCACTTGCGGCGGATGCCGTGCTGGTCGATCCAGAAGATCGACATTTCCGCGGCGCCGTTGATCAGCGAGCCGGCGACCATCACGGCGGACAGCATGTCGTCGCGGTGCATGTTGCTGACGGCGTCCTCGATCTCGATTACCTGCCGATCGGTGAGCTCCGTATGGTCAGGGTGCTCGAGCCTCCAGCGAGCAAGGATCTCGTCGAAGATCGGAGGGCAATCATCCAGGAGTTTCGCTCGGGCGATGAGCTCCGGCTTGTTGCCGGTGAGCTTCTGCCCGTGCATGCGGAGGAAGTCCTTGATTTGGTCCGTCGTATTCAGAGCTTTTGGATAATCGGCCGGAGTAGGGATCTTGGCGTAGCGCTCTTCGAACGCTGCCTTACCTTCCAGCACGCGGCAATGCCAGGCGTGGCCCCATTTCAGGTGCTCGGCTTCTACTTCGCGAACGGGACGAAGGCGGTCGTACTGCCACTTGCACGGCTTCTTCGCCAACTCCTTGATCGAGGTGGAGCCGAGCGAGTTATCGGAGTGATAAATCTTCTCGGGGAGGTCGAAGTAAATGCCGGGCGGGAGGGTGTAGGTGCCGTCGGCATTGCGATACATGTCATAAGCGTTCATGACTTCACCTCTTTGGAAATCCGGCCGTCCTCAATGACGATTGCGGTCTCGCGGTTGGACTGGACCGTCTCAATCCACAGCTGAAGATCATGCTCCTCTGCGTAGGAGGTGAGAGCGGCCATGGAATCGTTGTCGAGGAGTGAGCCGTCACGAACACGGACGATGCGAAGGCGCGGGTTCATGGCGCCAGCTACAGCGATCGATACGCGCAGCTGCTCTGCATCGCTTGCCTGATTGAATGGCTGGCCGTTGAGAAGGATAGCCTCCTCGGTGAGCTCCAGACCGGCAACCGGCAGCCTCGCCTCCCTGACGGCCTTGGCAGCCGCTTCCTTGCGGGCCTCTATCGTCTTCGTCAGGGAGGCGGACGTTTCTTCGACTTCGGAAAGTTCTTTCTCGAGCGCAGCGCGTTGCTTCTTGCGATCGACGCGGCGATTGATTTCCTCGGATTCGGTAACGCGCCGGCGGATAGCGTCGATGTCAGCTTTCTCAGCGGGATCACCGAGGCTGTCCTCCTCGTCGCGGAGCTCCTCGAGATCCAGTTCAGCCTTAACGATCTGGCGCTGAAGCTCCGTAACCTGCCGCGTCCTGAGGGCGATCGTCTCTTCCATGTTAGAGATGCGTTCGGCAATGTTCGCGCGCTTCGCGACCAGCGCGTCGGATTGAGCGTTCCTCTCGAGCGCAGACTGCAGCTCCTGCATCAGGTCATCGGAGCTAATGCGCTCGTCGGGCGTGTCCTCCGGAACGAATAGCCCATCAATCTGCGCCTTCAGTTCGCGAGCGCGCCGGTTGACGTCCGTGCGCTGGTCGAAGTCGTCCCGATTAGCCCTGTCGGCCGCCTCGAAGTCGTAATCCGGAACCAGCGCGCGAAGGGCAATGACCTGATCCCGAGGCTTCATGCGGGAGAAAGCGATCGGGTCGAATGTCAGGTCGCCAATGAAGCCGCTCAGCAGCTCCTGAGGGCTGCCAAACTTCGCGCCGTCCTTGTTCGTCACCGTGAGGGAGATTGTGACGTCGCCGTTTTCGCGAGGGGTGAACTTCTTCCGGACGATGTATTCGCCAAGGTCAAGCTCAATAAAGCCGCTCTTGGCGCCATCGCGCACCGGCTTCGACTGGACCGTCTTGTTCGTGTCCAGAGCCCACCAGATGGCGTCCAAGATAGAGGTTTTGCCCTGGCCGTTTTTGCCAGTGATCTCAACCAGATTACCATCCGGCCGGATCTCAACGGCAACGAGCCGCTTGATATTCTCGGCGTTCAGCTGAACGATTTTCATGCCAAATCCTCTAACGCTCTCAAAGCTGCATCGGCTTCCGCAATGAAGCGGTCGCGGGTCAGAGGAGGGAGCCGGTTCCAACGGCGGACGCAGGCTTGCTCAGGCGTTTCCTTAGGGGAGACAGACGTGCCGACGCCCCCGCGAATGAACTCCTGATAAATTGCAAACGCTACCGCTTCGACGCGGTCGCCACTCATTGGTGAAGCCCTAAGGCTCGGCCCAGAACAGCCCGCCGCGCCTGGTCGACAAGATCAACTTGAGCAGGCGAAAGCGGCTCGCCGCGAAACCAAGCACGGATCGCTTCTGCCATTTCGTTCTGGGATTTGATGTTGCTCGCAGGGTGCATGGTTGCCTCCATCTGTGCGAACAACGTACGTTATGTACGAAATAGGGTCAAGTACGTTTTGTACGAATTTTGTTGATTTGCTGAATGCTGTATCGTACGAAAAGAAAAACCCCGGTCGGAAGCCGGGGTCTTGAAAAGAGAGCGGTTGGTTGAAGACGGTGGCGCTCTCTCCGTGTGGTCACGGTTTGTTCTATACCACTGGGCGCAGGAAAATAGAAGCCCCACTCCGAAAGTCCGAAGGGGTTCCTGCCGTGCCTTACCAGAGGCAACGAGATAGTGCGGACAATTGGCGGCGCTGGATAACGACCGACAAGGATGGGTGAGAGGCGGCTCCGTCGTTCAAATCACCTGGCATAGGGGCTAACTCCGGATGCTGTTTCAGCACGGGGCTTAGTCCTCCTATGTCCGGGCTCCAGGCTCACCATCGTTCAAAACAAAGAATCTCTTATAGGTAGAGAGTCTCTTGTTTAAACATCCATTATGACTCTCTTCACACGTCCGAAAACGTAAAGATCGTCACGATCCGCAGGCACGGCCATGTGGTCGGGGTTGGTGGAGTAGGGCTGCAGGCGGTCCGGATTCCGCTTGAACATCTTGAACGTCGCATCGCCGTTATCGACCGAAAAAATGTAGAATTTTCCGTCGATTAGCCGATCATCGGAGCGATCAACAACGATGATGGCTCCATCAGGAGCGATACGATTCATGGAGTCGCCGTCAACCTGAAGGGCAATCCAGTCACCCTTTGGCAAATCACCCACCTTTATCCGGCGGATGATGTCGTGCTCTTCGACGCCAGGCTGGAAGCGCAAGTTGCTGGCGCTCACCATAGACAGGAGTGGAACGTCGCGATCGGCGATCTCTTCCGCCTCAGCCTTGGTGCCGTAGATCAGCCAGCCGGCGTCGATGCCGAATACCTTGGAGTAAACCAGCGCCATCTTCTTCGAAATCGGGCGGTTCCCGTTTTCGTTGCTGATTAGCGTGTTGAGGTTGAGCTCTTTGGGGAAGGCTTTGACTGCAGCAGACGCAGTCTTAAAGCCCGCCTCACGGCGTGCCTGTCTCAAGCGGAGATAAGCGGTCTCTAAAAGTGGTCTCTGATACATTCGCGCATTATGCACGATTTTTTTCGTCCAAGGTGTACGATTTGCTCTTGCCAAGTAATCGTACGAAACGTACTGTTTTTGATGTTGGGCGTACGCGCCGGACGTTTTCGCTGAATTTTCAACATTTACGGACGTAGACGAACATGAGCGACCAACCATTATCAGTACCCTCCTCTGTGGCCGATCTCATCGGACGGTGGGAGTCGATTGCTGAGTTCGCCAATGACGCCGGATGCGGTTACGAGGCTGCCAGAAAGATGCGGAGCAGGGGCAGCATTGCCCCGGCCAACTGGGAGGGTGTGATCGCTGCTTCCGAAAAGAAGGGCGTGCCCGGCATCAATTACGAGTGGCTTGCAAAACTGCGGACTGCTCAGCCCGCAGCATAAAGCTGCGTTTTTCATCTTGGTTTCTCCATACGCAAAAAACAATTGGAGGGACCATGCCCAAGAGCGGTCAGGTTCCCGTCGAGCATCATGCAAGACTGTTGAGATCGCTTTTTATTTTCTCCTTTTGGCTGGGGTGAGACGGTGAAATCGGGGTGGACTGAGGCGAAGGACGCCACGTTAATCCGGATGTGGAGGCAGAACGCGCCTCTCAGGGATATCGCCGCAGAGATTGGCGTCAGCCACATCGCCGTGCGGGCGCGGGCGTCAAGGTTACAGCTCCCGCGCAAGGAGCGGCCAAGAAAGGCCGACACTCCAGGCTCGAGGATAGAAGACGGACGGTTTGTGCCGCCCGCGCATATCGAGGCCCATAAGAAAGCCCGCCGGGGCTTCGAGGTGCCGAGGCAACTGGAGGCTCAATACATAGAGCTCCTGAAAACTGGGATCCCAATCTCTGAGGTTCGTCAGAAGCTTGGGCTGTAATTCAACCAACTCAATAGGTTTGCGATGATGACGAGAGACCACAACGAGAAGACCGAGCAGGAGCAGTACGAGGATCAGCAGTTCCTCAAGGGCTTCACCGAGCTCAAGGATATCACCTCCGAAATGGCCGGCATGAAGGGCGACATGAACGCCGTCTACAAACGGCTGAAGGATCTCGGCTGGTCCAAGAAGGACTACGAGTTCGCGAAATCCCTCGAGGACAAGGACGTCGGCCAGGTCATCGCCGATTTCGAGCGCAAGATCCGCATCGCGAAACTGTTCGGCCACCAGCTCGGCCGCCAGCTGGAGTTGCTCGACTCCGATCGGACGCCGCAGGTGGACCGAGCCTTCGAAGACGGCCTTGCCGTCGGCAGGCTTCGGAAGAGCACGAGCAACCCGTACCATCCTGGCAGCGAAGAGTACCAGGCTTGGCAGAAGGGCATGAATGAAGGGACTGCCTTCATCAACAAGGAGTTGGCCGCGGAAGTCGCGCCTGACTGACAAACGAACTGCCGAAATACACCCGCAATTATGCACCCCCAGGAGAAAAACAATGAACGACCATCTCGGATATACCTTCAAGGATAAGATCAGCGGCTTTCAGGGAGTGGCCACGGGCCACTGCGAATACATCACAGGCTGCAATCAGACCCTTATCCAACCTCCGTCTCCCGAAGGAGGCAGCCCCATCGAGTCCCGTTGGTTCGATGACCAGCGCCTCGAGAAGTTGGATAACGGCCGCATCGTGCTCGACAACGGTACCACCCCTGGCTTCGACCGCGAGGCGCCCAAGCGCTGATGCGTGGCCGCCATGCATCATCGGCTCACCCTCCACCAGCAACGGAAGCTGGAGGCCGCCTTTGCGAGAGCTGATCGCGAGGCGGCACTGAGGAAGCAGGAAGGCTGCTGCAAATACTGCCTCTGCAAACTCACCTACAAAAACGTCACCCGGGATCATGTCATTGCCCGGGCGGCGGGTGGCCTCGACCACAGCGACAACATCGTAGCGTCCTGCCTGCCGTGCAACCGGCTGAAGGGCAAAATGCCGGTCAAGCAATTCGTTCGGATGATCACCTTTCCCCAGCCGGGAGAGCCGATCGCATTCCGAATGGTGTGGGTAGACCGCCGTCTCAACAAGGCACTGATGGAAATGGAAAAGAATGTTTTCCGCGCCACGGGGAGGAACCGATGAGGCTCTTCGCTTATGGCGGCCTAACCAACTGGCCCTTCGGCGACCTGATGCCGGGCAGCTTCGACTTTATGATGGTCGATTACCCCTGGCATCAGCAGTTCTATTCCGAAAAAGGTCACAAGAAAGCACCGCAAGCTCACTATCGCACCATGTCGCTTGAGGAAGGGATGGCGCTGCCGATCATGGATTTGGCCGCGCCGAACTCTCTGATCTGGGTGTGGGCAATCAACCCGATGCTCGACAAAGCGTTTATGATGATGTCGGCGTGGGGCTTCGAGTTCAAGACCGCCGGCACCTGGCTGAAGACCACCAAAAACGGCAAGATCCATTTCGGTACCGGCTACATCCTGCGCGGCAGCAATGAGCCTTTCCTGATCGGCACCCGCGGTAAGCCTAAGACGACGAAGAGCGTTCGGTCCGGCTTCACTGGTCTGGCGCGCAAGCATTCAGAGAAGCCAGAAGAAGCGTTCGTAGCTGCTGAAAAGCTCATGCCGCGCGCCAACAGACTCGAGTTGTTCAGTCGCACCAACCGTCCAGGTTGGCAGCACTGGGGTGACGAGGTCGGCAAGTTCGATGCGGGGGTGGCAGCATGAGCAAGTCACCTGGCTCTTATTTCGTGTTCGATCCCGGCCGCACCATGGGCTTTGCCTACTGTCTGGCTGGCGGTCTCAATATCCGGCACGGCACATGGCGGTTCAAGCAGCCATCTCCCGGCGCTGCCTATGCCGAGTTCGTCACCTTCCTCAAGCGCACGCTGGTGGCCTTGCCTGACCCTCAGGTGGGCATGGAGCTCATGACGATCGTGGATCATGGCTCTGACGGCAAGTCTGCAATCGACGCCAAGCAGGTAATGTTCTCCTCTGGCTGGCCGACGCATGCGCAGACGCTTTGCCATTCGATGGGACTGCGGGAGCCGGAGCTCATTGCGATCTCGACGTGGCGCTCTAAGACGCATGGCAAGATGCGCGTGCCGGACAACATGAAAACGGCAACGCAGACCGAGAAGTCCAAATGGCTGAAGCTGCAGGCGAAGCTCTACTGTGATCGGAATGGTTGGTCTTACGAAACCGAGGATGAGGCGGAAGCCCTCTGCATGCTCGACGCGCTCCGCATCATGCATGAACCTGACTATGCCTTCGATAAGGGCAGGTCGTATCAGCAGGAGTCATTCCTCTGATGAAGCCGGGCCGCACACCATGCATCAGCCCTTGCTGCAAGCGCACTGGCGCGGCGGATAAGTTCCCCGGCGAGATGATCTGCGGCAAGTGCTTCAAGGGCCTGCCGCAGGAAGTCCGCGCCAGCCACAACTTTTATTGGAAGCAGATCCGTAAATGGGAGCGCCGGCTCTCGAGGACGACGGACGAACTGAAGCTGGACCGCATACGCAACATCGGCCGCATGTGGAGCGAGCGGCTGCAGGCCCATTGGGACGCCGAAATCAAGGCGCGCGTCACCAACCCGGAGAAGCCGGAAGGGCTTGAGGCTTTCCTCGAGGAGGTTGGCCTGTAATGCGGTTCACAGATCAGTTCATTGACGACCTTCGGGACCGGATAACCATCTCTGACGTGGTCGGTACCCGTGTCACATGGGACAAGGCCAAGACCCGGCCGCAGCGTGGTGACTATTGGGGCTGCTGCCCCTTCCATGGCGAGAACCGCCCGTCATTTCACTGCGAAGACCAGAAGGGCCGGTACCACTGCTTCGGTTGCGGTTCGTCGGGCGATCACTTCCGGTTCTTCATGGATCTAGACGGCGCATCTTTCCCTCGCGCGGTCGAGATGGTCGCCTCGCTGGCCGGCGTCAACATGCCGGGGAGTGAAGAGACCGCGGCAGAGAAGCGTCAACGCCAGCAGCGCGAGAATGACCGCAAGAAGCGGGACGAGCGGCGCGAGCAAGAGCGTCGAAGAGAGGAAGAGCGGAAAGCGGAAACGGTCCGGTCGATCTGGGACAACGCGCGCCCGATCGGCGGGACGCTTGCCGAGCTTTACCTCCGTCATCGGTCGATCGAGTTGAGCGATTTTCCCGAGGGTACGGTGTGGATGCCAAGCCTCCGATTCCACCCAGGCTTGAAGCTTGGCAACACGCGGCACCCGGCATTGATCGGTGGCGTGCAGGCTAAGAACCGGAAGCTCACCGCGGTCTGGCGCATCTTCCTCGGGCCCGACGGCCATGCGCTGACGGATGACGAGGGCAAGAAGCTGAAGCTCGGTCTTGGTCCTGCTGTCGGCGGGGCGGTGCGGCTGGGCCCGGTGACCGAAACTCTCCGTGTGGTGGAAGGCATTGAGACAGGCCTCGGTGTGTCGCTGCTTTCGAAGAAGCAGGCATCGGTTTGGGCCACGCTGTCGACCTCCGGAATGATCAACTTCGAAATCCCAGAGGGCGTGAAGCGCCTCGAGATTTACGCGGATGGCGATCGCCACCGCCTCAATAAGAAAACCGGCGATCTGATGATGCCGCCGGGGATCGCAGCAGCAAAGCAGCTCCAGTCCAGGGCAGAGAAGGAAGGAGTGCAGGCTGTGCTCTTCCCTTCACCCGAGCCCGACGACTGGTTGGACGTATGGGTTCAGAGAAAACGCGATGAGCAACAACAGCGAACAGTCCAATATCTATAACCTTCAGCTGGAGCAGATCGTTCTCGGTGCCATCCTCTTGAACGAGGAGAACTACTGGAACGTCTCTGAAATCCTGACTCTCGATCTGTTCGGTTCTGACGACCACCAGAAGATCTTCGCCATCATTCACGAATTGGCTTGCGATGGCCGCGCTATCCGCGTGCCTATCGTTGCCGGCCGCATCGGCAGCCTTGCTGAAGGGAAGGACCCCGAGGCCTATGTTTCGATGCTGCTGCACGTAGCGTCCCGAGAGGAAAGCATCCCGCTCAAGGACTACGCACTCGAGCTCCGGTCTTCGTCGACCAGGCGCAAGGTGATTGCGCTCGCGGAGAACATGATCAAGACGGCGAAGGACATCAAGTATGACGCCGACCAGATAGTCGACCGCGCATCGGAGCGGCTGGCAGATATCTCCCGGCAGGCAGCAATCGAGCACGAGTCGACCGTGTCGGGCACCATCGGCCAGATTTACCAGAAGGCATCTGACAGCAAGTCAATGCTCTCCATCCGTCCATGCCTCAAGGGTCTGGAGAAGATGGTCGGGCAATTCCCGTCTGGCTCGCTGGTGCTCTGGGGCGGGCCGCCGGGCTCTGGCAAGACGGCGATGGCGATGCAGCAAATGCTGTTCTCCAGCACGGTCCACCCGACGTCGCTGTTCGAGTTGGAGATGGACAACGTGGCGCTGGTCGCTCGCTCGATCGCAGGCGAGACGGGGGTCTCCATGCGGGACATCATGCGCGGACTAACCGACGACCAATACGATGCACTGATCGCCGCGCAAAAGAGCTTTGCTAACCGGCTGATGCGGATCGTGTCCCCGTCGAAGATGACCATCCAGCAAATCCGCAGCAGGGCCTACGCGCACAAGCGCAAGTTCGGCCTGGATCTCTTGGCCGTCGACCATCTGAAGCTGGTGGAGCGGCCGAGCAAAGTCCGCATGGACCCGGTCGAGCGCGCCTATGAAAACGCTCGCGACCTCAAGGCGTTGGCAAAGGATCTCAACTGCGTGGTGATCGGGCTCTGCCAGTTCACGAAGGCGGCGCGCCAGAAGGAGCAGCCGGAGCCCGAGATGGAGGACTTCTACGGTGGCTCGCTGGAAGAACATGCCGACATCATGCTCGCAAACTTCAACCGCAACGACTGGCTGAAGCGCAACCCGCCAATGACCAACGCGGCCAAGACGAAGGAGGACTACGACGGGAAGCTGAGGATGAGTGAGGGAAAGATCGAAGTCTACAAACTGAAGGATCGTTTCGGGCCGTCTCGCGATCGGCACATCTTCGATTGGGATGGCAAAATCACACAATTCAAGGACCAGGAATTTCAAACGCAGGGCTCGTTCCTGGACGACGAGCCGCAGCAGCCGAGAAACAGCCGCATGTCAGAGGCCGATGAGCGCTTCGACCCAGCACAGCTTGGAGCATAAGCCGTGAACGAATTTTCATACGAGATCGAAACCATCGCCAATGTCGGCATCCACGCCAAGCTGCGCACGGCACACGACGGCGAAATGAAACCCATCCTGGGGAGAGGCGGCGACCCGAAGGTCTACCGCAGCCGCACCGAGGCGATCGAGGATCTGCTGGACCACGTCGTCAGATACATCAACGGCCACATGGTGCGCGACGGCGAGATAGCCGGGCAGACAAGAGCCGAAGCGGAGTCCGTCTTCAAACCGGTGCTTCGCCAGAAGGGCAAGACGCGCCTCATCGCAGTTGCATACAAAGGGCAGGGACGGAAATGCAGGAAAGAAAACGAAAGCAATCAGGACCGCGAGCGCAACGACATACCGACCGGACCATCTACATAGTGTGGGTCCTGTGGCTGATCGGAATGTCGGAGCCGAAGATTGCAGCGGCCACGTTCAAGCGGCCGAAGCAGGTGGCCGGGATTGTCGGACGTTCTCCCTATGCCAACCGATCGGCGATGACAGATGCTGAAAGGCAGAAGGCGCTCGATGAGCTGGCGTCAGTCCGGATCGGCGATGACGGCAAGGCGATCGACGGCGGCGCTCTCGACAAGATCCCGATGAAAATCATCCCCCTCAGGGGGCAGCAGAAGAAGAGGAGTGGGTGAGATGGCTACTGGACAGAGCATCCTCGACAGGCTGAAGAAGGCCCAACAAGAGAAGGAGCAGCCGAGCGCGGCGCCAAGGCCGCTGGCTGGCGCGCTGCCGTTGGTCGCGTTCTATGGTCGAGACCCGAAAGCTGAGCATCTCCGCAACCGAATGTATGCGATGATCGAGCGGGCTATGCGTCACGTCGACGAGGAGCTTCCTTCGAATATGGGCGGGGGTCAGAAGGCAAACTGGACCTTCATCGATTTCAAGGACGCGATCGCCGTGGTCAACGCCAACTCCAGCCCTGTGGAATATCTTATCTCGAGGGGTGAGATGGAAACCGAGCTGGACGAGGATGGCATGGCCGGCGCGCGCTATCACACAGCGCTGCGCATTAGAGACCTTCTGGATGGGGCGCAGGTGAAGCAGTTGCGCTCGCCGTCTTGGGAGGGTGGTGGCGGAGGAGGCGGCTCATCGGCCGGAGATATCCGCGGCTACCAGCTCGACTGCATGAAGCTCGTCCAGATGCTGCGCACCACGATGGAGGCGGGCTGGGCATTCCCACTGATTGAGGCGGTGGTCTGGAAGGACGACTGGCTGGATCTGGTGCCGGTGAAAACGAAGGCCAGCCGGCGCGGTACGAAGGCAAAGGAGCGGCGTAAGACAGTGACCGCGCTGCACTATGCACTGGACCGGGCGGGGCTGGCCCTCGGCTATATCCCGGAGGGGGACGTTACTGCACGGTGGCCGGAGCCACCTCGGATGCCGCCTGTAATTCGGCGTCGTATTCGGGCGTCCACGGCTTCAAGCCCGCTCGCACTGCAGACATAGCAAGGCGCTCGGACACGGTCAGCTCGCGCTTACCTGTGTAAGTGTTGCTGGCCGTCCACTTGTTGTTGATGCCGATGAGCTCGGCCGCCGCGCTCACCTGGCGCTGTCCGAAGCCCATCCGGGAAGCCCACAGGCGAAAGTCGTTGATGACGTTCATTTATTTCTCCTGACATTTTCTGGTCACCTCCTCAGCCAGCTCGAAGTTGGCATCGTTGAGGAGCAATAGATTGGTAAGGACGAAGACGGAGTGCGGGATATCCTGCTCTCCGTCTAACCATTTCATGACGCGCTCTTGGGAAACGCCGACGATCTCCGCAAAATAGGTCGGGGTCGTGTCGAGCTCGTCGATGGCGAGTGCCAGGTCAACTGGCTTCATCCGCTTGTAGCCACCCGCGCTCCTGCTATCGATCGTCCGGCTATCGTAGAGACGCATGAGCGCTTCCATTGCCGCGATCTCAGCAGACCGTTCGTCATCGAAGAACACAATTCCATTAGCGTTTCTGACAACGTCAGGGACCAAGCCGGGCAGGGCGAACTGCGCGGTGAACTTGTCGCCATTCGGAAGCGCCTTCGAAATACGACGGGATGCGGGTTTACTGGTCATTGTTACTCCGGACTCATTGATCAGCCGACGTTCGGCCAAGTGGGTAAATCATATCTGTCTTTCTTCCTGCCATTCTTGCGGACGGAAATGAAGCCTGTGTTCACGTTGGTGCCAACTTCAGAGAAGGAGTTGGGTGGTAGGTCATCCCAGCGTGCGCCCATGTCTTCCATCAGTTTGCGGAATGCGACCGACTTTGCTGTCTGCCTAAACTCGGTGCCAGCGGACATGATGGCAATCAACATTCCGTCCGGCTTCAGGAAATTCAGGGCGTGGACGACATGGTCGATATCCCGTTCCCGGTCGAAGGGTGGGTTCATAACGACCAGGTCGTAGAGGCCGGTAGTCTCCGGCTCTATCTGCATGAAGTCGGCGTTGAAAACACGACCGAGCTTTTTGGCTTTCAGGTCTGGGATCAGGTGCGGTTGGATCTCGATGCAGTCGACGACGTGGTCGGCCCGGTACCGTTCTTGGTCCCAGCTCTTTTCGTATATGGGGTAGCAGGCGACGGCGAGGTTGCCGGTACCGGCCGACGGTTCCAGGATCTTCAAGCGCTCGCTTTCCTTCGATCGGTGCCAGATTGGGGAGTTGCGGAGGACGCGCTGAGCAGCGGCCACTGGTGTGGGATAGAAGCCGAAGTAGCGGGCGGGTGATGTCTTCGCCTTTTCTTTTGACAGCGGGTCATCCTCGGCGGTCCTGCCATCGGCCAGCACTTCTCCGTAATATTCGCCGATCAGCTTGTTCACCTTGGCAACGAGATCCTTGCGGGTGAACCAAAGGTGGGCGTTGCCATTCTTGAAAATGCGGACCTTGAAGTATGCGGTCTCGACTTCTGTCTGACGCGCTCCGGACAGACCCTGCCGGGCGAGGTCGATCTCGCCGATCGTCTTGGTGAAATAATCGGCTGGCCGCTTCTGCCGGCGAGCTGTCTCATTTTCCTCGTCCTGTTTGCGCACCTCGTCGAGTTTGCCGTCGAGGATGGTGAAGGTGCGCTCAATGTCGATGAGGGTGGAGCGCTCGTCCTTGTGTGAGCTCCAGTTCCAGCTGCCGTATTCGTTGAAGCAGCGGGTGAGGATGATGCGGTTGCCGACCTTGAAGCCGTCGTGAGATCGGAAGCGACGGTCCAGTTTGGCGAAGGCGTTCGCCATGCCGCGCCGGAAGATCGTGTCGGCGTTCAGCATGAACTCATCCAGCGTGGCGAGAACATTCTCGACGGTCACCGGCGGCATGCCCTTGGCTGCCTGCTCCTTGGTGATCAGCTGGCCAGGCTCGCTCGGCTCCTCGATTATGTGCGACATCTGCTCGCGCAGCTCGTCCTTCGCCTGTCGGTCCATCAGGTGCTCGAGTTGGGTGTGGCTGACCACCCATGCCCACACATTCAGGTCGATGATGTGCCGCTTCTCCCGCATGTAGTCGTCGAAAGGGGAGCGACTGATCGGGTGCAGCGCGCGGCGGGTGTCCACCTCATAGGCTGCGTTGTAGGCATTGGTGCGGGGGAAGGCGCGCTTCGCCATGTCGATCGCGGCGAGCTCAGCCTCGTGGGCGGCGTCAATCATGCGGTAGGCGTCCTCGAATAGCTGGAGCGCCTGGTTCCTATACTGGACGATCTGCTCGACCGTGTTGCGGGGGACAATCGCGTTCATGTCTTTCTCCATGGTGCCATAGGTGGCGGGTTAAGCAGCTTCCTTTGCGGCCTTCTCTTCCAAGAGTGCCGCGTATCGCTCGTGGATGCCGTCGATGGTCAGGTGTCGCGACTGGAAGCCGTAGAGCTGGGTGACTTCGTTTCGGACGTTAGCGAGGATGTCGGCCTCGTCGTTCGTCAACATGCGGGTGGGCCAGCCCTTGACGTAAAGCATGGGCTTGGTGATCCGTGCCTCTATGTCCTTCCGTAGGGCGGCGCGGTTCTTTGCGAAGGCCAGACCCTTTGCCATCTCCGGGGAGAGCAGCTGCGGAGCGACGTCACCGAGCCAACGCGCACCCTGAAATGCGAAGCTGCTGTCGATTTCCAGCTGCACCATCTGCCGGAAAAGATCGTGGCTCTCAGGCTGCGCACTGGCGGCCAGCATGTCGGGCATGCTGGACATGATGCAGAAGCGGCACGACACCCGGCCCATGCCGAAGATGCGATAGGCGGGGTGGGGGTGAAGGCCGGAGGCGTCGATCATGGCGAACACCTGGCCGACGGTGAGGTCGATGATCGGGCGCCATGTCCATACTTGACCGGCCGCATCGCTATCGGCGACCGACATGCGTGCTCGAGTCGCGCTCTCTTCGCGACGGACGCCGGTCACGTTGAGGATCTTCTGACCTTTGAACCGTCTCTTGAGCTCCGCCATGATGACGTGCGTCTTCTGTTCCGAGGTGCAGAACCGCATGGCAGGAGTCGACCAGCAAGGGACGAGGGTCACGGTGCTCAGCATCTCGTACCGAGTTTTGCTTGAGAGCCAACGGCTTTCCCATCGTTCCATAAGGCCGCCGGCTTTGCGGCGAACCATGACGAGGTCACACTGAAGATAGTCGGCCAACTCCTGGCATATGCGGAAGCTGTCGTTCCATTCAACCGAGCCAAGATCCGCGTGGATTAATATCCGGGGTCCACTGTGCCCCGCGGACTCGAGGTATTGGAAGGTGGCGAGGGCGGCGGCCTGGCTATCCTTTCCGCCCGAAACGCCGATCGCCACTGGCGAATCTCCGGCGATAAGCTCCTCGACGTCGCCGGTAACGGCGACTTTCAAGCGTTCCATGTTGTGTCTCCTTGGGTGCCATAAGCGGCGGGGGTATGCAGTCTAATTTCGAGGTTGAATTTGAACGGGAAGCAGCCGTCGATTTAACCATTGATCATTGATTTGCTTTTAGAAGCTATTCCGGGCTCGACTGGACGCTGCAGGGGGAATTATGAGTGCTGGTAAGGTATATCTGGCAAGGAGCTTTACGCGAGAAGTAGTGCGTTGGGCCCCACCGTTATTGGCCGTTGGCCTCATGCTAATTATGGTCGTTACTACTTTAGCGTTTTGGCTTTACCGAGCTGATGTCGGTGACAACGGCAGTTGGAAGGTAATTGTTTTCGTTATTGCTTCGGCTTGGGTATCGCTCGCCGCGAGCGCCGGAAGTTATTATTTCAGCCGGAGGCGCGGGTACGATGATCAGCTGGAACGTGCCAGAATGTCGGAGTGGCAGCTTTTCCAACGAGGTCTAGCGAATGATTTCAAGCATATCTCCGCGCGAGAAGCTGAGAAACTTTTATCAAAGGATGTTATCGCAGCTACGATCGACGCGAAGATTGATGAAGCTTTTGTTTCCGGAGTCGATAAAGCCCTTCGAAAACGCTTAAATCAAGAAGCAAAAGTCGTCGACGTTATTGAGTTTATTGAGGCTGCTGAACAGCGCATCAGAACTATGCTTGACGGTCCCGCTAGTCGAGCCGAAACCCGGTCAGGGCGGCTGATGATTTTCGCAATCCTCATTGGGGCTTTTGGTCTGTTTATTGCTTACTCGCGAGTCAGGGGGCTTGGTAATCTGAGTGACAGTCTCCTGTCCTTAAAAACAAACGTAGGGGCGGGTAGCGTGTGGCCATACATCTTCGCCCTCTCTGCGCCATGGGTGACTTTGATTGCACTGGTGGAGTTCACGGCGCTGATGATGTTGAGGCTCAGTAACAAGCTTTCCTTGGAGCAGAGGCACTACACCGAGCTCCTCGTCGAGTTCACCGACCGGATGCTGGCGCTGAAAGCAGTTGCGCGCTTCGGGAACGCTGACCAAGTCGTAGCAGCTGCCTCCCTTTTGATAAAACACAACCCAAAAGTGGAAGCGAAAAGCGAGGGGCTCGAGGAAAGTCTCTCGGCGATTACTAAGATCACCGAGAGCCTGGCTGCTGTTGTAAAACAGTTTGCGGCGAAAGAGTCGAAGACTCCCGATTGATAGGTCTCAAACCCGCAGTGGCATCAGAACATATGTTACGCCATCGTCAGCGCCGTCTTTGATGATCACGGGCGCACCGGGATCTTGCATTTCGAGCATGGCGCCGCCGTCTAGCTGCTTCAGGATCTCGCCAAGATAGTTGGCGTTCATTCCCACCTCGAGGGTGACGTCATGGAAGGCGACCATCTCCGTGGAGGCAGCGCCGAAGTCAACGTCTTGGCAGGTGATGACGACTTTATTGGGTGAGAACGAAAGCTTGGCAGCCTTGTCCTTCGTAGACTTGATCGCGGTCGCCTGCTTGAGAGATGTGATGAAGCCTTCGGTCCGGATGGCAACCTTGTGCTCATTGCGTGTCGGGATGACCCGCTGGTAATCCGGAAAGGTGCCGTCGATCAGCTTTGACTCGAGGAACTCGTCCTCTCCGATGCGGAAAGAGATAGCCGTCTCCGTGACTGTGATCTGAGTTTGTTCGGGGCATCCTTTCCGCGAGACCATTCGGTAGACTTCCTCGACCGTCTTTCGCGGAATGATCGAGAACGTGGGAGCAGCTTCAGCGCCGGCTGGGATATCGATCTGGTACCGCGCCAGCTTGTGGCCGTCGGTTGCGACGAAGGCTAGGTTTTTCGCGTGCTCGTCGAGGTGCATCAGCACGCCGTTCAGATAATAGCGCGTCTCCTCGGTCGAGATAGCGAAGCGGACCTTCTGCAGGATAGTCGCCAACGTGGAGGAGGGGATCGCGAAGCTGGCGTTTGAAGTCCTCAGGTTGGTTCGGAAGGACAGGTCCTCTGGGAAATCGTTTCGGGGGATGTCCTGCATCAGCGTTAGATTGACCTTGCCGATAGTGACGAGGAGCTTCTCATCCTCCCGCACTTCGAAGCTGATGCGTGCGGCGTCTGTAACCTTATCCATCACGCCCTTCAGCTTGTGGGCGTCGATCACAGTGACGAAATCAGGGTGTGACGGACCGGGAACGAACGTGGTGGTGCACAGATCGAGGTCGGTGCCGAAGATGTGGCAGCCGCCACGCACCGACGTGATGAGGAGAGTGTCGAGTACGGGAATGGTGTTCCCTTTGTCGATCACCTTGCATGCATTGAGGACAGCCTTCTTGAAAACCGAATAGTCGAGGGAGGCGGAGGGCGAAATAGAGGGGGCTTGTACTGCTGCGAGCATCTGTTTCTCCTGGGTGCATAATTGCGGGGGCATAAAAAAACCGGGCGCGAGGCCCGGTTGGGTATTCAGTCAACGACGCCGACGCGCTTCAGATATGAGGGGTCGTAACCGTCGTATATCTTCTTCACTTCGCCGCAGAACTTGCTGCGGCTTTGGTCGTGTTCGAATTTGGCGATGCGAGTTTCGACCATGATCTTGTCTCGAGTCCGGTCGTGATCCCACTTGAGCACGGCGCCAAGGTCGAACACCTGTTCCATCGTCTTGTCGAAGTTGATCACAACGCCGGAGCAGCGCTCGCTCGCGTACATGAATTTGATGAAGGCATCGACGTCGGCCGCCGGCGTGGGTGCTGCGAGGGCAGTGGATGCTGCGACGAGCGTGGCGATGATCGTATTCAAGGGCGCAATCCTGATTGAGATTGCGCCAGAGATTAAGCGTCGTGGCCGCCCCGGGTCAAGGAGGTGCCGCTGGACTGCCACGCAACGGCTTCCAGAGGGTTGACCTTCAGGAAGGCTCGGCCGTTACCACGGAGCACGCTCCGGATCTGTGATGTGGCGTCGGTGATAGCGCGGCCGGGATTGTCGGCCGTCACCACCACTGTCATTTTCAGCTCGACCGTGTAGACGTTCATGGTGCTAACCCCATTTCCGATTTCGGGGTGAGATCGTATTTTTCACCGAGCCACTTGATGAAATCGGCAGGCTCTTGATCTTCGACCCATGCCGTTCTGACCTTCTCGGTGTGGTCGGCAACGAGGTCAGCGTAGCCCCACTGCTTCTCGGCCTCAGCCCGACAGAGGAAAGAGAATTGGTCGAGCGTCAGGCTGGCAGTGTGGAATGAGCGTCGGCTGGGATCGGTGTTTGCAGCCTTGTCGGCGGCGATCATCGCCAGAAGGATCTCATTCACATCTGGATCGTAGCGACCGTCGTTGTACTGGTTGTCCTTTGCAAGGGCGTCCCAGTCAAGCTTGAGGCAAACGGCCGGCACGAACTCGAAATCATAGGCGTCTGTGAACTCGAAGCCGAGAGACTCCATGTGCTTGTAGACGCGGTCGCAGATGTCTCCGGCCTGCATCGCCAGCATCCGCATGCCCGGGGAACCAAGGGCGTCGTGCCATTCGTCCAGCTTCGGGTGGCTCTGGTTGTCGAGCATCCATTCCCAAGCGCAGAGGGCGCCCTCAACCTGGCCGTAGCTGAAACTCTCGCGCTTGATAAAGCGCTCTGGTGCGTCTGTCATGGTCTCTTCCTTGTGCATGATTGCGGGTTATTTCAGCCAAGCGGGAGGCCCCCGTTTGACCATCAGATCGATTGGTTCCCCGACGCCAAGCGAGGCGGCGGTACAGTAGGCAAGGATTTCGTGTGGCGTTATGGATATTAGGTATTGTTTAAGCCGCGTGGGCAGATCGGCCGTGCCCACGCCATCGGGCTCGAGTCGTATCGCTCGAAACGTTCTACGGTCGGTAGAGAAGAAGAGATACCACCGGGCTCGTTCCGCATCGTAGAAGTCGATGTAGATCTTATCTCCATCGGAGTGAGCTGAATCGACCACGATCTTGGAGATCAGGTGGCGGATGCGGGATGGGTTAACCATCGGGCTTGAACCCCACCAACTCCTTCGCCTCAAAGATTGCGTTCATCAGCGAGCCGTGGTCGTTGGCGTCCGATGACGTGATGACGTTGGACAACGCCTCGCGAAGCTTCTTGAGCTCCAGCTGCGCTGTGTATTCAGGGATGCTGCCCTCCGCGTAGTAGGCGAGGGCACCACAGTGCGGGCACTGGCCGGCAGGGCAGAGGTAGCCGGGGTTCACCCGCTCCTCGACGTCGGTGACCATCTCCAGCTCATCGGACATGGTGGTCTCACCGCAGCCGTCGCAGGTGCAGGGAACGCCCAGGTCAGGTTGCAGGTACGTTTGCGTCATGGATCAGTCCTCCACCTTTTCGGTCAAGCAGACGGTAACGCCGTCGCTCTGACCGCTGAAGTCCCCGAACGGGTCTTCGGAAGTAGCCCATATCTTGGGGGCTAGTTCGATCGCCTCGTCTTCACTTTCTGCTTCGATGTCGACGAGGAAGTAGACCTTCTCGCACAGCTTCACGCGGTACAGGGTTTTCGGCGGTGCTTCCCCGTCAGCGCTGTCGCTGTCCTCCTCCGTCTCCTGCTCGGCCATGTTGACCGCGTTGTGGATGACGTTGCCGGCTTCCTCGAGGGACAGGCCGCATTCGATGCGCAGGTAGTGGACGAGATTGGCGACAAGATCCTTCGCCCGGGTCTGGTCGTCCTCGCCATCCATACGGCAAACGAGGGTGAATGCATCGATTGCTGTTGCCGCCCATGCGGCGCGGTCTGCGTTGGTGATGTCGCTCATCACGATCTCTCCCATGGAAAGGGGCCGGGGAAAGGTTCGAGGTGTGGGGCCCAATAGCCCACGCCATCGTCCCACTCGATAGTCACCCGCCGGAGCGGGGGATCTGCTGTCTGGTTGAGGAGGTCGCGCTCATCGTCGAGCCGGTCTTGCACCGTGATCAAACCTTCGCCGCTGTCGATGCGAGGCGCGTGGTCGCGATACTCGTCGATCATGTGCTGGGCTGAGTAGATTAGGTCGTCGTGGTAGGCGAGGTCGGCCTCGAGGAATAGCGCTTCAGCTATCGATCTCGTCGAGGTCAACGCGAATTGCCTCTCCGTTGCTGTCGTGCTCGATCACGTCGAACACGTTCGCGCTGGTGCCGGGGCGCTGCATATGGGCAAAGGCCTGGCGCGCGGCATCTTCGGGGGAGTCGGCACCTTCGATGTCGATCTCCCATTGAACGAGGTAGCGGGTCATGTCAGTCGCCCTCGACTTCGGCGAGGACTGCGCCGATGAGGGCGATATCGTTCGGGCTAACTAACTCGCCTTTCCGGTAGGCTTGTTCGACAAGCTTGAGGGCCGAGTGCATGTTACGCATTGCTGAGCGTGCTTTATCAAACTCCTGCACAGCCTGAAGCGAATGTTCGCCCGGGTCATCGGTCGCGATGTCCTGGAGCTGATTATAGAGCCGGTCCATGGTGTCAAAGATGGTGGTCATATCGATCTCCGTTTGGTTTTCGATTTATCATGAGTCAGGGCAGCGCGATATTCAGTCACCCTCGAGAAAATTGCGCAGCTCGTCGATGAGTTCGTGATGCTCTTCCTGCACCGTGTCCTCTTCGTCCTCCCATGCGTTGAGGTTCCGGTGAAGGAGGCTGTCGGCTTTATGAGCCGCTGCCAGCAGCTCGGGGATGCCTTCCTGCGTCTCGTCTCCCTCGAAGCCTTCAAGGAAGCTGATGACGCGAGATAGCCCGTCGCTGTGCATCTCTGGTGTCGCGGCGAAGTCCTCGACTGTGACGAGGTGCTTCGCATCGGTGTGTTGATTGAAGAGGGCGACTGAGAGTGGGCGGGCGGTGCCTGCAACGGCGAGCAGCGCGACCGCCGCATCCTCCGGCTTGGCGAAGTCCAGGTCAGAGACCGTGAGAGTAGCGGTGAACATTTCATTCTCCTTCGTTGCCATAAGTGGCGGGTTAGATGCTGATGTTAATCGTCTCACCGAAGGGCGGAGAGAGCGTGGCGAAGTCCCTCGAGTCCCGTCCATAGACACCCCACAGCACGGGCATTGGCGGTTGCCGTCCGAAGTCGCTGACATACATGTCAGTGAGATAGATCGTTGCCCGTGCTTCCGGAAACTGCTCTTCGATCTTCTCGAATGTGTCGCTGAAGGCGGTACCGCCGCCGCCGGCAGGATGCAGGATCAACTCGTCGCCGTTCTCGAACTGCTCGATATGGGCGACTGCCGCGTCGGCATATATCACGGTCAGCTTGTCGACTGCGCCTTCCTGATAGGCTCCGTTCACCTCTGCGGCGAAGTCCTTCAGGATGTCGGCGTCGATCGAGCCGGAGGTGTCGACTGCAATCACGATATGGCTCACGCCACAGCTGACCGTGCCGGGCGTGACGATGCCGAAAGGCAGCAGTCGGCGGTTCGGGTTGGCCCACGAGTAGTCCCGGGTCATGGACTCATCGATGAAGCGGCGGAGAACAGCGCGCCAGTCGACCTTGGGCATGAGGATTTCGTCGATCAGCCGCTGCAATGCAGCAGGCATCTTGCCAGCCTGTGCAGCCTTGGCCGCCATGACGGCCTGCCGGATCTGGGTTTGCATCTCGGCGCGAAGCTCGGCCTTAGCTGCCTCGTCGTGCGGTGGGCAGCCGTCGATGACACCGCCGCAACCGCCGCCGTCCATGCTGTTCTCGTCGGAGTCATCGCCGTTGTTCTCCTCGTCGAGGATGCGATAGATCTCCTCGGACGAGAGGCCGGTGAAGGCGGGGTTGAGCAGACCGCAATCCGGCATCTTGCCGACCTTGCATTCGACCAGCTCGCCGTTGATGGCGTAGTCGGCGGCCTTGTTCCAGCGGCCGGGCTTGCGGTGCTGGCGGCGGATGTGATGCTCGAGCGCATTGTGCATCACCTCGTGTGCCAGGACGAAAACAAGCTCCTCTTTCTTCAGGCCCATGACGAAGGGCTCGTGGTAATAGAGGTGCCGGCCGTCGGTTGCCATCGTGTCGATGCGCGGGTCTTTCGTGGCATCCACTTTTTTCAGCTGGAGCATGAGAACCCCGAAGAAGGGGTGGTCCCATAGCAGCGCGGTCTGCGCTGCGAGGAGCTTGTCCTGCACGTTCATGATTATCTCCGTGGTGCATGATTGCGGGTTAGTGCGTTGGTACCGTTCGGGTGGGCGGACTTCGCTGGTCATCGACCGGTCCATTCCTTCCACGCCTTTTCTATTTCGGCGTCTCTGGCAAAGTCGGCTTGGGTGCGGGCGACTAGGCGGCTCATTTCGGAGACGGCCTCTAGGGTGAACGGTGTGCCGATAAAGCCATGGAGTCCGCTTTCTATTCGCCTCTGCGCATTCTTCTGAGCGACCTCCCAGATGGAGGGATTGATTGATGCAGCTGAGCAGGCAGCCAGTTGCTCAGCAGTCAATTGCGACCTCGCGATTGCGAGTTCTTCAGGGGTGGCTGCTCGTTGCGTGGGCCACCGGTCTCGAGGTGTCGGGCGCGTCATGATCGAGCAATTGAACTGGCGATCGATGACGTCGTACTCGAGGTCGAGCATGACGGTCCGACCCTTGATGTTCGGGCTGTCTGTCATGTGCCAGTAAAAGCGGCGCTTCTGGGTGATAATCATGGCAACATCGGGAGATTCACGTTGGTAACCGCCGCCTCTTTCCCGCCGATGGAAAGCTGGAAGCCTGTCAGAACTTGTGACATAGGAGTCGGCCGTTCCTGCGTGATCGAGGCGGCGATGCACCGCGCTACATCCGCCGGCAGCAAGCGCGCCTTGAGGTACGCGACCATTCCTTTGGCTGACTCAACAGCTTCCTTCTTGTTGCGCTTGGATAAGCGGCGATAGCAGCGGACTTTGAAGGCCCGGGAGGCGGGATCGAATTTCAACACATAGCGACGGCCGACGACAGTCTTCAGGGAGTGGCTGGGCTTTCGGTGTCCTTCGAACTTCCATGTCAGGTTGCCATCAGGGAAGGGGCCTCTGATGCGACCGATGATCTTGTTACGGTCCATTCTCATTTCCTCAAAATTGTTAGGGCGGTGGCCTTTGCGATGTCTGCTTCGCTGAGCCGCGATTTCAGGATGATCGTGATTGTCGCTCCCGATAGGACGGGCTCGCGGTCGCCAATGAACATCTTGGGGTGGAGGATTTTCGTTCCTCCCCCCGGCAGAGATGCGGCGACCTCGCGCCCCACCTTGCCGGTCATGCCAGTGAGCGGAATATTGGATGCGGCAAACTTCCGCGTCTTCGAATTATAGCTGAGCGACCAGCATGCCTGAGTGTGGTCGTCCCTGATGCCGAAGAAATGCCAGCGCATGCCGGGAATGAACTCGTAGCTTGCGCTGGCGCTTACCCATTTTCGGTCGATCTCAAATTCCTCCGGCTTGAATGGGCCGAAGACCTTGCGGAGGATGATAGGCATTCACTTGCCTCCTCTGATTGATAGCGCCGTCACCTCCGCAATGTCGGCAGGTTTGACCATCGCCCTCATGGCGGTTGCTATGCTGCCCTTCGGGAGCATGGATCGGAGGACAGCGATCGGGCGGTAAATGTCCGCCAGATCGTTTGCATGGTCATTTTCCCAATTGGTGACCGTCAGAGCGTTTGACGTGAACTTTCGGGTCTCGATGCTGAAACACAGGTGCCACCGACGGATCTGGCCGGTGGCTGAGAGACCGATGAACTCCCACTTGCAGATGGTGACCCGTGTCTCAGGATATCCGCCCGTTACCTGCTTGTAGGCAATCGGGCCGGCGATCCAGTGGGCGCCCTTATCCAATGGTGACGTCCTGATTCCGAGTTGCCCAGTTTACGAACGTCTGGGTGTGGGACAGGGCAGGCTCCCTCCGGACCGCGTCGACGGCGAAGAGGATTTCGAAGTCACGCACCTCGAGCCGGCGGATGTAAGCCATCCCGTTCTCGAATGATCTGGCGTCGACCTTCCGAGCCAGCCCCGTCGTTACGGCAAAGCGGGCGGCTGGTTCGTTCACGAGCGGCGCGCTGTTCGGATTGGCGAGGATTAGGTCAAGCGAGGGCAGGCCCTGATAGATGCGGATGAAGCCTTCCAGTTCGGCCGCTGCTCCATCGCCGACGTTGCCAGCCACCAAGCTCAACCGGCGGGCCGACGGCTTGTCGAGATACTTGAATGCCTGCTCCCAGCTGCGGGGTGTCTCGAATGCCCGCTCATCGGCAGTGGGCATGCGATGGATGAGCGCCGGGCGAAAACGAAGGAAGGCGATTCCGATCGGGTTTGCGCCCTTCTTCGTGAAGTATTCAATATGGACGTTGTCGTGCCCGCCGCTGGTGTCCGGGTCCACATCGATGTGGGCGAAGCGGTTGCCGAGGGCGGTCGGCATACGCTGTGCTGCTGCACGGTCAGACTGACGGTTGCCAGCGGCTACGATACGCCAGCCAGGAGGAAGCTCGTAGCCGCCCACCTTGCGCTCCAGAACGAAGCCGAACATGGCAGCCATCATAGACGGAGGCGCCGCGTTTAGCTCGTCGAGGAAGAGGATGCCTTCTTCACCATCACGCTCGACCTGCGGAAACTCATCCGGCACCTTCCACTTGGTGGTGTTGTCCGTCAGGTCAGGCAAGCCCATGAGGGCGACAGGATCGCGGGTCGATGCACGGAAGTCGATTACGTTCCACCCGCGCTCTGTGGCGATCTCGTGGACGATGGCCGACTTGCCAATGCCGGGCGGTCCCCACATGAAAGCCGGAGTGTCCTCGTCGATGTAGTCGTTCAGATTAAGAGCGGCTGATTTGATGTGCATGTCTCGTTCTCCGTGAGGTGCCATATTTGGCGGGTTGGTAGTGCGCCGATGAGCCGCATTCGGGTCACGTCGGCAATGTCTTCGCCTCGCAGCAATGCGAGGGCGGCTGTCGCAAGTGTGTCGCCCTTCTTGAGAGGGAGAGAGGGGAAGGCCGTGAGGTCTTCGGGCAGCCGGTAGTCGTGGAAATTGGCGTTGTATTTCGGCGCTGGGCTGCCGAAGTAGGGGCGGTGCTTCGTCTGAAAAGTTTTGAAGCGATAGCCGATGAGCGCCTCGTATCTCCTGACCTTTCCGTTCGGCTGGGATAGGGCGAACCAGAACTTTAGGCGGGAAGAAATTGCATATCCGTCCGTTCCGGGAGGGTGACACAGCCCCGTGACGATCTGCCGGGCATAAGGCCCGATCATGGTTCCCTTGGGCATGTCACGTCCAAACGATAGTTTCGGGGAAGATTACAGCCGGTCCGCTGATAGCGGGCAACTCTTCCGGATCGAAGCTGGGCGGCATTCTGCTGACCGAATTTGCACGGTAGATCTCGGTCGCCCGCATATTGCGTATATGCCGGCCGTTGATCGAGCTTGTCTCGCCAACAAACATGTCCCGGCGCTGCCCCTTGTATAGGACCGCGACGTGCTCGACGTCCTCGTCAAAGAGAGGCCTTACAAATACAGCTAGGGCAGACCAGAGCTTTGCCGGGGCTACGTTGACTTCGACTTCGCGGTCGACAGCCGCGCCAATAACGGGGATGAAAATGAACTTGACCTTCATCTCCGTCACGCGGCCTTATTGCCAAATATCTTCAGCCAGGCACACACAGCCGGGGAGGCGGTGAGCGGAGGAAGACCTTTGCCAGCCTCGCGTTTGGTGCGGGTGACGATGCGGATCACCTCGTATGCGATGGTGTCGGGGTTGTTGCCGTTGACGGCGACCTCCAGTTCATCGAGGGGCACAACCGGCGAGCCGCCATTGGTCATGCACCTGTGCTCTTCGCCGTCGATAAAAGTTTTGATACCTGACGCGAAATCACCGCCTGCTTCGTATTCGGTCGAGAACCAAAGCTTGGGCAGCTGCGGCGCGACTGCATCGAGCTCATCGAAGTTGCCGTAGTTGAGCTCGAGCTCATAGCCGTTGAAGTTTTTCCCCTCTTCGATGACCGTACGCAGGGCGGTCTGGCCTTCTTCTGCTGTGGTGATTTTCTCTTGCGTATGACTGAATGTGATGACTTCGCGCAGCAGCGCTTCGATCAGCGTCTCGGCCTCGGCCACGGTTTCGATGTGGCCGCCGATCTCGATGGACGCATAGACGCGGTCGCCCATGGTCGTCTCCTGTGTTGTGTGTTCACGAAAAAGGGGACGCTGGCGGTGTGCCAGACGTCCCCCGACTGTTGCGGCGTCTGTAGAACTAATTACCCATGCTGCCTCCTATTGAAGTTGGGGATCGGGGCGAAGTCCTGCCGGTGATGTGGCACCGGCAAGGATCAGGCGAGATAGTCGGACATGGAGTCCAGAATGGCCTGCGCCTGTGCGGCCACGTCTTTTCGGATCGCGGGCTTATCGCGCAGCACATCGGCGTCATGCTCGGCCAGAGGGCGCAACTTATCGGCCATGTCCGCAAGGTAGGGGTCGCCCGTAATGTTGAGGGCGGGCATGATCGAAATGAGGTCGCGGACGTTGCCGACGAGGGAGTCGCGGAAGACGCCTTCTGCCCTGTCGCCCTTGCGGGCGGCTGGTCGGTAAGCGTTAAGGCGCTCGACCATGCGGCTGCACACCTCATGGACGCGCTCATAGATTTGCCGGACCGCTGCCTTGGTCGCGTCCTGCACCTGCTCCTCGATATCGGCGCGGATCAACTCGGCCTGGGCTTCCGACATGTTGACGCGGAAGTCATCGGAGGCGGGGACGGGCAGAACCTTGCACTGAACGCCAAACTTTGCGCGCAGTTCTGCCGCGTCCGGATAGTCGCTATCCTTGAACATGCCGTTCAACCGCTTTCGGGCATCGGCCACATAGGCCGGGTATTTCTGGATGAACTCGTCGACCTCGCGCTCGAATTTGCTGGTCTGGGACCGGATCCACGACATGTGCGCCATGTAGGCGTCGGCAGCCATGATGCGGGAGCCGTTATCCATCCATGGCAACGTGCGCTTGAGGAAGTCGTTGCGGGTATCACTGACAATGGCGACGATGCCGGCGAGCGCTTCCCGTGGGAGGAGCAGCTTGTTGTATCGGCCGGCGTCGGCCGCAGCATTGTGTTGCTGGTTGACCTCGTCCGTCACCTCGCGGTCAAGGCGGCGGCCGGACCATTGCGATATGGAAAGGGAGACGATCATTGCCCGGGAGGCAAGGACCGACGAGGCGGATTCCGTGTGTGTCATGGCGTTCATTTCTATCTCCGTTGGTGCATAGTTGCGGGGGTGTGACATGCGAAGCGGCAGCCTCGGTTTTTCTGGGGGGGCTGCGTTTAGCGTGGTGGAAAGTTGACGAAGTCGTGGGTCATGCGAGCATAGGCCGCCCTCGCTAACTCATCGGGCGGCAACAGCGTCAGCATCACCCTCAGGAAGCGTTGCGGCAGGTAAGCGTGCCATTGCCAAGGCTCATCCCTGTCTGTGAAATCGTCGCGGCAACGTGTGCCGTTTATTCCGCCGTTTTCATCGAGCCAGAGGAAGAAGAGGCGAGACCGGGTTTCGCCCGTAGGCCGAAATATCCACTGATGCTTTGGCGCGCCAAGCTGAGTGATCTCCGGCGCTCTATCGTATCGCAGAAGCCGCTGGAGGTGTTGGGTGCGCATGGTCCCCCTCAGAGGTTTAACCGGATGGATACGGACCATTGCACTGGCACGGGCGCGGGAGGCGCTGGCGGTGCGCGGCGTATCATCGGCGCGGGTTTGTGTTTGCGCACTGCCGGAGCCTTACGGACGGGCTTGGGGCGCGGTTTGGGAAGCGGCACGACGTCGGGCAGCATGGCAAACGCCTCAACGGGTGCGACCACGACAGGCGGCGGTGCGGGAATGGCAGCACCCGCCACCGGAGCGGCGGCGGGTGCGGGTGTCGGTTTCTTATCGGGGACAACGCCAAACGCCGCTTGCACTATCACAAGGGCGACGGCGGAGAGGACGGGAAAGCCGTTGCTCATGAGCGCGCTTCTCGAAGAATGCGGCGGACCTCATCAGTTGCTTCGCGGGTGGACGGTTCACGGCCAAGGCGGGCAGCAAGGCGATTCCAGATCGTGTCCGGGTTCTGGTTGTGGAACGTGATGGTGACGGGCATGTCAGTCGTCCTCCGCGTCATCTGTGACGGATGCCATTTCCACCTGAGTGTTCAGCCACTCGTCGTAGCCGACAAGGGTGTCGCCGTTGGCAACTTCCTGCTGCCAGTCTTCAAGGGGGAACCGCTCGTGCGGGTCCTGCTCGTAGGTGTTGTCCGGAGCGCCGACGGCTTCCAGCCACTCGGCTGCCTCGGAAGACTGGTCGAGCTGCTCGACGCGATCCATCAGCGATTCGCGCAACATGGCGGGGGTGAAATCGTCGCCGTTGCGGTCGTCTGATAGAACGACGAAGGCTATTGAGCAGGCATGGTTATAGCGGGGCATAGCTGTTTCTCTTGTGCATGATTGCGGGTGTACGGCCCCCCGGTTGCGAGGGCTGGCAGGGGACCGAATTGTCCAGCCGTGGGTATTGGTGCCGGGCTTTATGGTCCCGGACGCATTTGTTCCTCCTGAGTTGCCGTCGAACGCATCCGTCTTTGTTTGAAATGCCCGCCGTCATGGCGGGCACCGCTGACCTTCGTCGAGCGTTGGCAAGGCACCACATGCGGCGCGTTCGGGGTGGGGAAAATGCCTCCTATGGTGCTCCCAGAGGCGAGGAGAGGGCGGGCGCGATGGCGCCAGCGTCAGCCGTGAATAACGACAGTTGCGAAAGAGATGAATGCGCAGACGAAGAAGACGAGCATCGCGCCTTCAATCCCCATCTGGATGATTTCATCGAACCACATGCGAAACAGTTCAGGCCAGGTTGGCGGACGGTGCATCATTGGCACACCCGCACACGTCCATTGTCGCCAGCCAACATGCGAGCGGTCTCGATCGCGATTTTGCGGCTGCAATAGGTGGTGAGCGTTTCAGCCCTGCCGCCGGGTTGCAGGATCGCGAGAGCCCAGCGTTCGCGAGTGCGTCGGCGACGTGCGGCGACGATAAATGTGTAAGACGGTGCGGTTTTCATTTCTCAAATCTCCTGAGGTGCATAATTGCGGGTGGTTGAAAGGGGCGGCGCTGGTTAGGCCGAATGGACGAGGCGGAGCGTCACGCCTTTGGCGTTGGTCTGGACAGGCCGCGCGTAGGGCGTGATGTCGTGCATTGCGTGCTGCTGTCGTGAGAAGCAGAAAGCGAAGTTGAGGGGGCCGATTTTGACGAGGCGGACTACGCCGACTTTGCAGGTGCGGAACATGCGTGCTCTCCTTTGTGCATGGTTGCGGGGGTCTGAAACGAAAAAGCCCGGCACAAGGCCGGGCTGGACAGGAATGGGGAGTGTCGTGTCTGACTATCAGGTCAGCTTGACGAGGATCGCCAGAGCGCCAATACCGGCGGCCATAATGCCGCCAAGACGCACGGTCAGCCGGAGCGTGAGTGCATCCAGCGAGGCGGCGAGGTCGGATTTTGTAACCAGTTCGGCCATGATGAAATCCCGTGCGGCTTCGGCGTGTGCTTCCGCCGTCTTTTGCTCGACCCCGTTGTCACGGAGCCGCTTGGCATAACCGAGTGTATCAAAGGCAAGCGTCATAGGAAATCCTTTCGGTTTGTGTGTTGCCACGGAAATTCGCGGGTGCGGATTTGCGGAGAAACACGGGGATAGGGGCAGGCTAATGCCTACCCCCATCTATCACCCGTAGCCGGTGCCCCTTTCAGGCCGCGTTCGCGACCTGCTCTTCCTGAGCTGCCGGTGCCGCCGGGGTCTTGACGGTCTTTTCCTTCTTGATCGCCGCGATCTGGTCGACCTTGTAGAGATTGAGCGCTCCCTTGACGGCCTGAAGCACACGCGGGTTTGCGCCCTTGTCGGTCAACTTCTTGACGACGCCTTCCAGATATTTCTGTTCGTCGAAGGCGACTTCGGCTGCGGCGTTCTTCGCCTTTTCGTAGTTTGCCGGCGCAATCTGCATGGCCTGTTCCATGTCCGACTTCTTGGACTTCGCCAGCTTGAAAACGCGCTCATCCGCATCGAACGAGACCTTGCCGAACGCAGTTGCCCACGAGACCAGACCCTTGCGATAGTTCGCGGGTGTGACGGCGAAAAGCGCGTTTAAATACTTCTCGTCATTGTGCAGTTCGATATGATTGAGAGCCGAAAAGGCAAGCTGGTGCTCGCGTTCGGAGAAGGTGGCGACGGTCTTGCCGAAGCCTTTGATTGCGTTGCCGAGTTTCGAACCAGTCAGAACCTGAAAGTTTGCCATGATGATTTTCTCCATAGGTGCCATAAGTGGCGGGTGTGAAGCGGATTGCTTCGCAAAAGGCAGATGCAAAGCCTGCCCTTTAAGCTGCAATCGGTAAGAGACCGGCGGCGCTTGCCGCCAGCCTCACAAACTTGTTTCGATTATTCGGTTTCTATTCTCGGAAAAGCCCGTGCCTGTTTCGGTCGTGGGTCGCAGTCTTTAGCGCTTGTGGCGTTTACCAGTGTTGCCGCCTTGTGCCATGTTCACCGCATGGCCTAGCTCTCTACCGATACAAGTCATTTCAGTCCGTCGCTTGCCGCACGTCCTTCCCCGAATCACCGCTTTGTCATGCGATGCAAATCTTTCGATTTGGGTTGCCCTATTCGTGACCGCATTTCCCGTTGTTCCGTTCCCTCTTTCAATCGCCGAAAATCACACCTGCCGAAGCAAGTCACATTCTCGGTACACCTGCCGAAGGTAAGGCAAGAAACCGTCATCTTGTTTTCAAAGAACCCGACCAGATGGTCGTTTGAAGCCGCTGTGTTGCGCTTCGTTGATTTGAATTTCGTACGTTTTGTACGCATTGACAAGAGGGTTGTGTGAGAAATTCGTACGTAACGTATTAAATCATTGAAAATAAACAGATAAAAAATCGTCCGTTTTGCGTTATTCGTACGTTTTTGAATTAGTTTTTGCCAACATACCCCACGGTATCGCCAGAAAAGCGTGGCTGGTTCGGCTATTTCTCAGCCTATGTTTTGAGGCTTTCTTGCCGCATCGCATGGCGACGTTAGCCAGGTTGAATGCTGCCATTTGAAGGCGCTGCATTCCGCCTTGCCGTGGGCATATCGCCCATACAGGGAGGGGAGGAGGAGAGGGGCGAACGTAGAGAGGTGCGCTTGACTGTTAACATGTTTGCGAGTCACACCACGTTCCAGATTGTCGGAGTGCGTCCAGACGGACCGCAACCGGCAATGCAAACCCTTCCCCCTCCCATCGCCAGCGCATAACCCCGCCGCCCGCATATGTGGCAGGCTGGCATTGCCGCGCCGTTCCCCGTGCCAGCTATGCGACCGCATCCACGCGATACCGCAACGCCAGCGCATTCCCTCACCCTGAAACGCTGAGGGGCAAGAACGAATGCGATAGAGGAGGGGGAAGGGGAGAGGGGCAGGGAGGGCAGTGCATACGCTTGCACCCGTCAGTCACCCGCTTGCCAGCGCATCCAGCCGCCGCGCCTGCCAGCCTGCCAGCCATCACCATGGCGCATCACCTGCCGACATGACGCCTTCAAGGGCGTAAACATCAATGATCACAATGGCTTGCGACCCTCCCCCCGGTTAGGTTCTTCGCAGCGGGGGGCAGGGGACCGCGGGTCGGCGGCAGCGCAGTCTTTGAGCGGTTTTGTGATTTCGAAATTCACCGTTCCGATTCCGCAATTCCTGGGAGGTAGAGAGCCAGATGTTTCGAGAGCCAGTTCGCAAGACGCCGGCCGCGGATGGCAAGGGAAAGATCATCGGAAATCGGTTCTTCTACGAGGCCATGGATGACGATCATGTCGCTGAAATCATTCGGATAATTCCGGATGCTGTCTTCAAACAGCGCGGCGATCTGGTCGAGGTGTTTGTACCAACGCCTCCAGAAATAAAATTTCACGCATCGCTCCTGAAATGATGAGCGCCCGCCGACGAGATAAAGCGTCTTCGAAATGATCTTCTACGACTGTGGCTTTCCGAATGCTTTTCGTAGAACAAACTATGCGCTGAGGTGTCGCCATGCATATCGTTGTCGGCAAGTCGAACCTGAGAGCGCTCAAGAGCTTCGAAAAAATGGCGGCGCTAATCGGAAGTGCGCGCACTCGAACGGAATTGATGCGTGGCGTCATTGACGCCGGACGCAAAACCAAGACGCCGGTCCAGCGGGCGGTGTTCAAGCAGATGGGCCTGAAGGCCGGCAACTACAACAGCCATGTGGTGGCGGGAACGAAGGGCATTCCTCGCAAAGAGATCCTGGCCTACGACATTTTCGGCGTGAAAGCCGGTGCCAAGATCGAGGCCTACAAGGGTCTGCGGTCAGTGAGCCGAGGCAACAAGCTGAACGTCGGCCGCCAGCAGGCAGAGCGCGGCATGGTGCGATCGGGTGTCTGGAACAACCCGCGCATCTTCAAGCGGTCGTTCGAAGGAAACGCTGGCGGCTTCTATGCAATCCGGCCGGCGAGCGCAGGAACATCCACCCGCGCGCCGAAACCTCTTTGGACCTTCGGCCTGAAGGCTGCGCAGCCGAGAGGCGAGCGCGGGAGGTTCGCATCGCCGAATGTTCAGTACGGCAAAGTCCGAAAACTGTTCGGTCCGTCGCTGATGAAGGAAATCCCGGAGGACCAGTCGCTCGCGACGTTCATGACCGTTGGCCCGGTTCATCTGGAGCAGGCGGTCGTGAAGCGGATCTCCAAGCTCATGAGGTTCTGATGACCCGGACGAAAAAGCCGCCGGCACCAGCGAAGTCGTCCACTCGGCCAGCGAAGCCTCTGAAAACAAAGGCCGAGAAGGTGGACGAAAAATTTGCCGTCCATGAGATGGTCGTCAACCAGACACAAATGGCCGCCGTGCTCGGCGTCTCGACCAGGTGGTTGCGGGACCGGGTGACGGAAGGTGTTGTCCCAACGGAAGGACGCGGGCGCTTCAATATCGGCGAGGTCGTCCAGGCATACATCGCTTACTCCAAGGAGGGGGCGATCAAAAAGACCGGCACCGAGAGCCTTGACGATCTCCGCAAGGAGAAGGCGCTCGACATCCGCCTCGCTCGAGCGAGGAAGGATCGTGAAGTCATCGCCCTCGACGAAGCCCTCAGCGCGGTCGAGGAGCTGACGGGCATGTATGTCGCCTCGCTGTCAGGTCTCCCAGCACAAATAACGGGGGTGCCGAGAGAGCGGCAAAGGCTGAATGACATCTTCGACGCAGAGCGCTTACGCCTCACCGATCGTTTCACCAAAAGGATCGCAACTCTTCGCACGGGCGAAGAAGATCCTGACACCGAGGCCGAGGACTAACCCGGTCGAGTGGGCCAAAACCCGAGAGTACCCTGAGACTGCCGGGCATCCCGGTCAGCGAAACCCGTACAAGACGCCGTACATGGTGCCGTTCGCCATGGCGGTGCATGCACGCACCCACAAGCGTGTCGTCATGGTGGTGTCGGCCCAGTCCGGGAAATCGGAAACGTTCCTCGATCTCATCGGCGAGCGCCTCGACACAGCGCCGGTGCCGATCATCTATGTCGGCCCATCTAAGCGCTTCATCGTCGAGCAGTGGGAGCCGCGCATCCTCGAGCTCATGACCTCGACGGCCCTGAAAGACCGCATTGGTGCGAAGAGCCGCCAGAAGATCAGCCGCAAATTCATCAACGGTGTGCCGCTTCGACTGGCACACGGCGGTTCGTCCGGCGCGATGAAGTCCGACCCGTTCGGTATGGCGTTCACCGATGAAGCCGACGAGCTCATGAAGGAGCTTAAAGGGCAGGGCAATCCGATCGGTCTGATCGACGCCCGCGGTGATACCTATGCCGACTTCGTCCACGCCATCACGTCAACGCCGAGTGAGGGGGTGGCAGAAGTGGAAGTCGACCCTGAAAGCGGCCTCGAGTTTTGGGGTGAGAGTGATCCGGAAGAGGTCAAGTCGACCGTCTGGCGCCTCTGGATGACGGGCACCAAGTATCACTGGGCATGGCCGTGCCCGCATTGCGGCGAGTTCTTCATCCCGCGTTTCACCTGCTTGGCGTGGGACAAGCCGAAGGACAAGGACGGCCGAGAATTGCCGTCGACCCCGATCATGGCGCAGCGCTCAGCGCACCTCGTGTGCCCCCAGGGCTGCGTTATCTTCGAAGACGAGACGGTCACGGTCGAGCAAGCCAACATGCCGGCCAAGGAATGGATGAACAGCCGCGGCGTTTACGTCGCACCCGGACAGAAGATCCTCCCGGACGGAACGATCGAAGGCCCGGTACCGGAAGCGACCACGGTCAGCTTTTGGGTGTCGGGCCTTTGCTCGCCGTTCGTGCCATGGGGCGAGCGCGCTCAGCGCTATGTCGAAGCCGTCCGGTCGGGCAACCCCGGTGACATTGCAGCGGTAAAGAACCAAGGCTTCGGTGAGCTCTATTCACCAGGCGGCGGCGCGGTACCGGACTGGAAGGAAGTCGCTGACAGGGCATCGCCTGACTATCGCTGCGATGAGGTGCCAAAAGGTGTCCGCATCCTGACGCTAACGGCCGACGTCCAGAAGGACCGGATCTATTACACGATCAGAGGCTGGGGTGCCCACGGCACGTCGTGGCTCATCAAGGCTGACGAACTCTACGGTGCAACCGAGGAGCTCGATGTCTGGAACGATCTGGCAACGGTAGTGACCGATACCTACGACGGCATCCCGATCAGACTTGCCCTCGTCGACTCTGGCTTCCGTCCCGGCAAGAAGTTCGTCGTGCCAGAACACCGCGTCTACGCATTTGCACGGCGTTTCCCGAACCTCGTGAAAGCGACGAAGGGTTCGTCGACCTCGATGCGCAAGCCGATCTCGAACAGCAACATCGACATCAACGTCGACGGCAAAGAGATCAAGCGCGGCCTCGAGCTGCTCCGTCTAGACACGGATTACTTCAAGAGCTGGGTGCAGCAAAAGGTCCGCTGGCTCGATGACCAGCCGGGCTCCTGGTACCTGCCCGAGGATATCTCGGAGGACTACTGCAAACAGATCGTATCGGAGGCTCGCATTCGCGCCCCGGGCGGAAAAGTCAAATGGATCATGAAGTCGAAGCAGAACCACTTCCTCGACTGTGAAGCCATGCAGGGAGCGGCATGCACGCTGCTCAACCTGACGAAACTGAGAGACGGACCGCCGCAACGCCGGCGCCCCGTGCAACAGCAACCAGCATCACCACCGCCAGAAGCCAGGCAGGCCCGTCCCCCGAACCCGGGGGGCAGCCGGCCCTCCAGCTATTGGGGAGGTGACAGAGACAGGTATTGGTGATGGCTGACGATGACGTCCTCCCCCTTGACGGGCTCACCCCGGATGAGAAGCGGGTCTTCCTTCGGGATCTGAAGGAGGCTTTTTACTCCGGTGCACATCGCGTTCGCTTTCGTGAGCGCGATGTCACCTACCGCTCGATGGCTGAGATGAAACAAATCATCGACCAGCTCGAGCGCGAACTCACCAAGCGGAAACCCCGCCAGGCAATCTTCACCACGTTTAGCCGGGGGTACTGATGGTTTCCAACTTCCTCGACAGAACGATCGGATTCTTCGCCCCAGAAAAGGGAGCGAAGCGGGTCGCGGCCAGGAAGCGGATGGAGTTGATTGATGGTGTCAGAGGATATGAAGCGGCTTCGAATGGGCGGTTGGCTCAGGGCCGCCGCACTACGAACGGTGATGCGAACAGCGAAATTTCAAGAGCCGCACCGACCCTCCGGGATCGATCGCGCGATGCTGTCCGCAATAATCCGCTCGCGGCGAAGATCATAACCTCGCACGCAAACAACTTCGTCGGCTTCGGCATCACGCCGCGTTTCAAAACCGGTGACGACGCACAGGAGAAGAGGCTCGCCGAGCTGTTCGACGAGTGGGCCAAGGTCTGCTACGTCGACGGCAGCACTGACTTCTACGGCTTGATCTATCTGCTTTCGCGGATGATGCCGCAGGATGGTGAGGTTTATCTCCGCAAGCGCAACCGCCTGCTGACCGACGGTCTGCCGGTACCGCTTCAGCTGCAGGTGCTCGACGCCGAGTATTGCGACTGGGGCAAGACGGCAATCGTCGAAGGCAACCAGGTCATCCAAGGTGTCGAATACGATGCGATCGGCCGGCGTCGTGGCTATTGGATGTTCCCGCAAAACCCGAAGGCATACTACGGGTTTCTGAAAACTGGTTTCGCCAGCTCCTTCATCCCGGCAACGGATGTCGCTCACCTTTATGAAGCACAAACCAACCAGATCCACGGCGTGCCGTGGCTGGCGCCGGTGCTCAATGAGCTGAACGATCTGAGGGACTACGAGCTCGCCGAAAACATTCGCAAGAAGCTCGAGGCGTGCTCGGTCGGCACAGTGATCCCCGGAGACAGCGATAATGCCGACGATCCGAACGTCGGGATCGCGGAACCGGACGCGGAACCCGGCGAGGTGCGCGACCGCCCTATGGTCACGGATATCTACGGACACCCGCTGGAGCGGATGGAGCCGGGGATGTTTCACGTCTTGGCGGGCGGAAAAGATATCAGGTTCAACACGCCGGCCATCTCGGCTGGCATTGAAGCGTATCTCCGAACCCGCCATCGCAGCATCGCTGCAGGCGCGCGGCTTCCTTATGAGCTGCTCACTGGGGATTTCAGCCAAGCCAACTTTGCTTCCGGCAAGCTTGGCCTGCTGGAGTATCAGCGGTTCTGCAGCCACGTGCAGTGGCACATCCTCGTTCCTCAGGTCCTCGACCCCGTCGGTCGATGGTTCATTGAAGCTGTGAAGCTCGCCAGCAAGCTGCCGCTCAACGTCAAGGTGACGATCGAGTGGACCATGCCGGAGGTCGAAAGCATCACCCGTCTCGACGACGCCCGCGCCGATCTCCTCGAGGTCCGCATGGGGAAACGGTCCATGCCGGAGATCATCAGCAAGACAGGCCGCGATCCGGCGCTGGTGCTGAAGGAAACCGACGAATGGACCCAGAAGGTCGACAAGACCGAAACCAAGCTCGTCTTCGATTCCGATCCTCGCAAGGTCTCCATCAACGGCCAGGCGCAGATGTCGGAATCTGGAGGCGAGGGCAACGGAGACAAAAATGCCCCAGGCTCTTAGGCAGGCAGCCGATAAAGAAATCCGCATCCCGAAGAGCTACGGCGAAGTCGAGATCCGGAAGGACACCTTCAATGAGGAGGACCGCACCGTCGAGGTTTGCTGGACTACCGGCGCCCGGGTGAAGCGGTATTCCTGGGACGAAGGCTACTACATGGAAGAGCTCGCGGTGGACAAGAAGGCCATCCGACTCGACCGCTTCAATGCGATGTCTCTTCTCGACACGCATGACAACTACTCGATGGACCAGCGCCTCGGCACTGTCGTCCCCGGGTCGGTTCGCATTGAGGGTGGCAAGGGTTACGCCACCATCAAGCTCTCGAAGAAACAGCGAGCCGAGGAGCTGCTGCAGGATCTCCGTGATGGGCATCCTCTTGCGATCTCGGTTGGCTACAAAATCCACCGGTACGAAAAGACTGAAGGCGCGGACGGTCAACTCCCCGTGCTGAGGGCGATCGACTGGGAGCCGATGGAATTGTCCGCGGTCCCAATACCGGCTGACCCGGAAGCCATCTCCCGATCCGAGCCGGACGGCAAGAACTCAGAAACCGTCCTGGTCCGGCAGGACAGCAACGCGGCCTCGCCCGCAACCACGAAGGAACGACCGATGAATAAGCGCGAAGCCGCAAAGAAGTACACGGGTGATCAGCTGGACGCACTGGCGCTGGGCGCTGGTCTGTCTCGTAGCGAAGGCGAGAGCGACGATGCTTTGCGCGCCCGCCTGCTGGCTGCCTACGACAAGGAAGACCGGGCCGCTGAAGCAGCCGACGCCGCCGAAAAGGCGCGCAAGGCCGCTGACGCCGAAACCGCTCGCCGCGCTGCCGAGGAAGAAACTCAGCGCCGCGCCAACCCGCAGCAGCAGCAGCAGCAGACCCTCACGCCCGAGCAGGCTCGTGAGCAGGCCCGCCAGGCAGTCGCCGCCGAAGGTCAGCGCCGCTCCGCCATCGAAGCCTTCGCGGCCACTGCCGGCCTGAAGCTCGATGACGAGCTCGTCCGCAAATCGCTCAACGACGTCAACTGCACCATGGAACAGTTTCGCAACGCGGTGCTGGACCAGATCGTTGAGCGTCAGGCCCGCAACCCCACTTTCCCACATGCGGAGACCCGTGGCATGCAGGATGCGCAGGAGACCACACGCAGGATGGTGGCGAACGCGATCCTTCATCGCTCCGGTTTCGTCGACAAGCTCGAAGACGGCGCCCGCGAATGGCGCGGCATGAACACCATGGACATCGTGAAGGAGCTCCTTCGCGCCCGTGGTGAAAGCACCCGTGGTTCGCTCCACGAGATTGCCGAGCGCGGTCTCCACTCGACCAGCGACTTCCCGATTATCCTCGGGGACATCACTCGCCAGACGCTGATGAGCTCCTACGGCCAGTACGAGAACACGTTCCAGCTGTTTGCGACCAAGACTCTGCTGTCCGACTTCCGTGAAACGAAGGTGCTGGACATCGGTAGCGCGCCGGATCTGAAGCTGAAGAATGAAGCCGGCGAGTTCACCAGCGGCACCGTTCGCGAAAGCCAGGAAGGCATGAAGCTTCAGACGTATGGTCGCAAGATCGGGTTTACCCGTGAAATGCTGATCAACGACCAGCTGAACGCCTTCATGAAGCTCGTGTCCAACTGGGGGATGAAGGTCGCCAAGCTGGAAGGCGACGTCGTCTGGGGCGCCATCATCAACAACTCGCTGAAGCTGAAGGACGGCAACCCGATCTTCCACGCATCCCACAATAACGTGGGCACCGCTTCGGCACTGGATAAGGCGAACCTGATCAAGGCGCGCAAGATGTTCCGGAAGCAGACCGACATTGATGGCGAGGCGATCAACGTCACGCCGAAGTATCTGTTCACCGGCTCCGACCTCGAAGTTGAAGCTCAGACGCTGATCGCTGCGGCCTACACGCCGAATGCGATCGGTGAAGTGACCCCTCTGGCGATCAAGTCGCTGGTTCCGGTCTACGAGCATCGCCTGGACAAGATCAACACCAATGTCTGGTTCCTGTTCGCCGACGCTGCATCGACCATGGGTCGCGGGATTCACTACCTGCATCTGACAGGCTCTGAAGCCCCGCGCACCAACGAGCGCATCGGCTTCGACGTCGAGGGTGTCGAGTACACGATTGCCCATGACTTCGGTGTGGGCGTCGACGACTACCGCTTCGGCTACAAGAACCCGGGCGTAGCACCTCAGTAAGCGCCCCCGCGCTGATCCAACATGGCGCCGGCTAACCCCGGCGCTTTTGCTTTTTCGCGAACAACGGGAGATCCCCAATGCGCAATTTCATTCAGCCGGGCAAGGTGCTTCCGATGACGGCACCCACCGGTGGCGTCGTCAGCGGCAAGTTCTACATGATCGGCTCCATCTTCGGCGTGGCCGCAGTATCGGCGGCAGAAGGCGAAAAGTTCTCGCTCAATACAGGCGAGGTCTATGAGCTGCCGAAGACCAGTGCGGAAGCATGGGCAGAAGGTGACGCAATCTATGCGACCGCCGCCGGCATCATGACCAAGACGGCATCGGGCAATACGAAGGTTGGCGTTGCGATCGCCGCCGCCGAAAACCCGTCCGGTTCCGGGCTCGTCCGCCTCAACGACAACTTCTAACGGTGCGTGACGGCGGCCTTAACCGGCTGCCGATCCCCAACGAGGAAACGAAACGATGAACACGAAAACCGAGACCAAGACCGAGACCGAGACCGAGGCCAAGACCAAGGCGAAGGCGGACCGCTCCAAGGAGTATGTCGCCGCCGAGGACACCATCATCGAGGGGCGTCCGGTCCGCAAGGGTATCGGCGTTGAGATCAAGGGCATGAGCGACGAGGCTTTCCAGAGCTATGTCGACGCCGGTCTCATCACCGAGCCGGAAGTGCCGAAGGAAGACAAGGCCGCCGCAAAAGCTCTCGAAGAGGGCGCGAAGGCGATTGATAAATCGGAAGACACCCGCACCGAGAAGTGAGGCACGCAAATGGCACTGTTCAACCGCCTGGACAAACTGACGAGCCGGGCGGTCGATGGTGTCAACGCGACCCGCTTCGTGCTGACCCCCATGAAGAGCACGCCGAACGGCAGGCCATCCGCAGATCCGAGCCGAAAGGTTATCCGTGGTCGCGGCATCTTCGATTATGTCGAGATGGAATACGGCGTGCAGCTCGGCGTGCGCAAATCCTATCGAGAAGGTAACGACCTTCGCTCTGTCCAGTCGGGCCGCGATCCGCAGCTTTCGGTGGACATGATCTATTTTCCCGGCGTGGACGAAGCGGCGCTTCAAGGCGACCTCGTCTCATTTCCCGATGAGCCCCACCTTCCAGATTTTCAGGTGACGAAAGCGCAGCGCGACGGCATGAGCCGCATCCGCCTGGATCTGGTGCAAATCGGAGGTCAGTCATGAGCCTCAACCGCACAGTCGCGCGCATGGCCGTCGTGTCGGCGCTCAACAATTACATGGTGCCGCCGGCATCTGGCGGGCACTGGCCGACCTTGGCGGGGCCGAACATCTTTGACTCCAAGATCGAGCCGGTCGAGGACATGAAAGAGGATCGCGCGTTTCCGTGTTGCGTGGTCTACACCGACTACGACAAGGACCACTGGTCGAAGGGGTCTGCCGACAAGAAGGACCGGATGATGACGGTCACGCTGGAGCTGCTCATTGTCCAGGTCGCAGAAACGGCGCCCCAGACTGACGAGCAGGGCAACGTCATCCCGACGAAGTACACGCTCGAGACACCGTTCACAGACAGCGAAATCGAGACCACGCTCGACATGTTCGAGGTGCAAATCTTCCGCGCGCTCAACGCCAACAACAAGGCCGCGGACTGCTTCAACTATCTCTGTACCGCCTACGACAATGTCGTGAGCCGCCGAGGTGCTTCGATCGAAGGCGGGGTGCGGTTGGCTGCACGGCAGATCACCCTCGAAATGAAAACAGCGCGCGATCCAATTACAGGGACCATACCCGTTCCGATCGCGGATTTTCTCAACGAGCTCGAGCAGCATGGGGACTACGGCGACCGAGTCGACGATATTCGCGCCATGTACACGGCGACGGCGAACGAAACCGCCGCAGAGCGAGCAGCGAAGGCCTACGGGTACGCCCGTCCACTTGTCAGGCTTCTCGGCTACGAGCCGGGGGCCGAGGTGGTTCCGCCCAGCAACCTTACCTTTGTACCGGTGGGGAATTGGCAATGAGCTTGGACCCCCTGGAAGAACTCTTCGACCGCATCGAGCGGCTCGAGCTGACAGTCGAACGTGAACAGACCCGCATGGGCAACCTCTTCCGAGAAGGCGAGGTCGTGTCAGTCGACGAGAAAAACTACACCGCGATCGTGGAAGCGCATGGTGTGGAGAGCAAGCCGTCGCCTTGGCTGCAGCAAGCCGGGGAAATCAACGAGTGGACACCGCTTTCGAAAGGTCAGCGCGTCGTGCTGGTCTCGCCCGGTGGAGACATGGGGCGGTCGTTCATCATTCCCGGAGGCTTCACCGACGACGTGAAGCAGCCGGACGACACCCCCGGCCAGAAGCGAGTGAAGATCGGCAATGCCGTCGTCACGCAATCGAAGGATGGCGTCGACATCGACGTCGACGGGGCGAAGTTCACCCAGACCAAGGACGGCTGGGTTTTCCAGGTCGGCGGCGAAACGCTTCGGTTCACCCGAGACGGGTTGAACCACAACGGCAAGAACATCGGCAAGGACCACGCGCATGAATCGGCGCCGCCGGGCTCGCCTGGCCCGCCCATCTGACAAAGGAGAGCATCATGCAGACTGACAAGCGGAACTATTACGCCACGGCCGAAGGCCACATCGCGGGCAAGTACCGGAAGGTCGGCGACCCGATCCCGCTCACCGATAAAGAGGCCAAGTACCTCGAGATGAACGGGCAGGTCAGCAAGACGAACCCGAAGGATAAGCCGGCGGTCGAGAAGCGCGCCGAGCCCGATCCGGCAACGCTGGACCGGAAGACGCGCTGATGACGCGGGTCGGCCTAGACGCAAGGACAGGCCGCCTCCTTTACGGCTGGGCGCACGCTGTCCAAAGCATCACCAAGATACTCACGACCGAGCTCAATTCGCGCGTTCAGCGCCGCGAGTTCGGGAGTGAGCAGATCCGCATCATCGATCGCCCTCAGAACGAGGAAACGATCATGGATCTCTACGTAGCCACTGCTCAGGCACTGGAGCCTCGAGTCATCGAAGGCAGGCAATACGGCGAACCCGGCTTCGTCCTTTTGCGCACCAGCATCGATGCCAGCGAGCCCGGCAGAGTGGCGATGCTTCTCGGCGGAGTGTTCTTCGAGAACGGCCATCTTGGCGATTACAGCAACCCGTCTCAGAGGGAGATCGTCTACGCGGTCACCGACAACGGCGGAGGTTTAACTTTCGAGGCAGTGTGAAATGAGCACGAGCATTAGGACCAACCTTGATCTATCGCGGTTCCCGGCGCCCGATGCGATTGAAACACTCGACTACGAAAAGAACTACGACGAGGTCGTCGCAGACTTCAAATCCCTCTGGGAGGCGAAGCGGATCGACAAGCCTCACCTGCCGGATTTCACCACTCTCAATCTCGAGTCCGAAGTTCTCGCCATCATCTTCCAAGCGTGGGTGTCACGCGAGACGAAGATGCGCGCACGGGTCAACTCGGCGTTCCTTGCTCGCCTCCTTGCTTACGCAAAGGGGAAAGATCTGGATCACGTCGGCGCCAACTATGGCGTCGGCCGGATGGTGGTAACACCGGCCACCGATCAAGCGGCAGCAGTGATGGAGAGTGACGAGCGCTACCGTCAGCGCATCAATCTCGGCATATATGCCTACAACTCGGCTGGCTCGATCGAGTCCTATCAGTTTCATGCGCTTAGCGCCGACGTGACTATCAAAGACGTCGCGGTCGATAACCCGCACACCAACCGGATCGACCTCACCATCCTTTCCTCGGTGGGCGATGGCACTGCCACCGGTCAGCAGCTCGCCAATGTGGCTGATGCTCTTTCACCGAAGGACGCGCGCCCTCTGACGGACGATGTCCGAGTACGGAGCGCCACGGTCATCATCCAGCCAGTCGCATTTCGGATCGTTCTCCCCGGGGGGCCCGCACCAGAACCAGTCCGGTCGCTCGCGCAGCAAAAGGTCGCAGCTTACTGCGCGGCGCGCCACAAGATCGGATCTGCGCTGCGGATCGACGGGATTATTGGCGCGGCACGCGGCGCCGGCGACATGGAACAGGTGCTGGTCGACTCACCCACGGCTGACGTTGTGCCGGGCATTCAGGGCGCGGTCTTCGTGCCCTCTGTCACCGCCACAACGGAGATCCTTTCGTGAACGATTTCACAAGCATCCAGCCGGAGAGCAACCGCACCGACTTTGAGGTGGTGGTGGAGGAGCTCGGCGCGCTGCGCACCGACGCAATCCCGATCCCGATCAGGGATGCAGACGACCACGAGAAGATCATCGCCGACGCTCTGCCCTTCCTTGCGTGGGAGCGCACTGTCGGCGTGTGGGATGACAACTGGCCCGAGTGGCTGAAGCGAAAGGCGATCGGCAAGTCGATCTACCTTCGCCAACGCACCGGCACGCTCGAGGCCTACGAGGGCTGGCTAGACTTACTCGGTGCCAACGTCGTCGACGTGGTCGCGCCGCCCGGCGGATGTTTCGCTACAAGCGGACAGACGAAGGAGCAGCGCCTCGAGTTTCTGAAGCGGTTCGCACAGCTTCGGATCACCTTGCGCCGCTCGCCCGGACCGGGTGATGCCGGCACCTTCTACGCCTCGCCGTACAGACCGGGAGCCGGTGACTCGTTCATCGGCAGCAACTTCGCGGTGCCTGGCACGGCCCGACAGCGTTATGGCCGGAAGGCTACGGTGGTCGATCAAGGCGTCGAGACGGAGGTCATCTGGTCGACTGCTGGCAAGGTCGAGGTGGATGGCATCCTCACACCAGTTGAGCGCATCACCGTCCCAGGCATCGCGCGATCGAGTGAGCCGTTTGTGGGGGCCATGTTCCTGGGAGCCGAGCGATCTTTCGCGGAGCCCTTCGAAACGACGTCCCGCATTTTGACGCTTGGCCCCGACAGGTCTCCGCAGACGAACGTTCGCATGCCGCTCATTGAGAGACCGGCAAACGACCTCGACGTGGTCTCCATCAAACCCGAGAGGGTGTCGGAGGGAGCAGAGACAGTCGAGCGGCCGATGATGGTCGACGGGTTCATCGGCGACTTTCTCTACATAAATACAGCTGCGGAACGGTACTACGACCGCTTCTATCTCTTCGATGAAGACCGGGTCCCGATCTCGCAGACAACGAGCTATGGCACGTTCATTGGCTACAGCTGGACGGAGATTTCGCCGTTCACTGCAGAGCTGCGCGTCCACTATCCCGGAACAGCCGCGCCACGATCTGCCTACGTCGGCGGCATCGTTGGCATGTTCCCCGAGCCCAGCAGTGGCCGCCTCGCGCGGATCGCAACAGCCGTTCGCGCCGGTAAATCGGCGCGCGACAAGATTTTCTTCACCGCGCAAACAAAGCGCTCCCGCTCGCTTGAAGACGGCATCCCGCTCGACGGGACGTACCGGCTCGGCGATCTCATCGACATTGCTAGAGGTTCAGCATGACCCGCATCGCCCGCCTTGTACCCGACCAGCAGGTCGTTCTCTCTGATTTCGAACACCTCGCCAAAGACCCGCGGGATCTTGCCGACATCTTGGCTCGCACCGCCGTAACAGCGGGTCGCGGGTATTTCGGCGCCACAGTTGTGAAGACGGCGGCAACCCGGGTTTCAGTCGCAACGCCGCTCGGTCTATTCGATGACGGCGCGATTTACACGCGAGACGGCGACGAGATCATTGAGCTCGACCTCATCACCGCACTGCCCACAACCGGCAACCAGCGCATTGTCGCTCTTGTTATCCAGGGGCAGGAAGTTTCGGACGAGACCGAAGAACGCGATTTTCGTGTCGGTGTCGTGAACAACGTCATCCAAACCGAGGCGCGCCCCACGGCTACAAGGCTCTATCGTCGTGCCAGCATCTCCACGATACAGGGAGCGCCAGCTCCACAGCCCGCTCGACCAGTCATTGATGCTGCTCTGGTCGTCATCGCATGGGTGACGCTCTCCTCTACGGAAATTGCTTCGATCGAGTTGAACGTCGAACAGCGCATCAACCCGCTCATCAATGTCGACGGACGGGTGAAGTCGCTGGAGACGTGGCGCGGCGAAACAGAGCCTGCGGTGCAGGGTCTGAAGTCGGACGTCGCAAAGCTGCTGGGGCAGGGGAGCAAGGTTGACCGTAAGTTCCAGGGCTATCTGCTGGAGCAGTTGGCACGTCTCAACGAGCGGGTCGGCGTCGACCAGGGCGCGTCATTCTCCTACACCGACTACTTCCTCACGCTGGAAGACAGCTCCTCGGATGAGACGAACGTGCAGTTCCTCGCCAAGGTGGAGGAGGGCATTCGCTTCGCCGACGAAAACAAGGACACCCGGGCGCTGGCACTGCTGACACCTGGTGATACCTCCATTCAGGTTTCGGCCGGCGGTTTGCTGCTCCCGAAATACAAGGAGGCTGTCCTCCTGTCGGTTAAGGGGCGTGACGCTGAAGTCGCTATGTCGAACGGCGGTTCTCAGACGATCCAGTACGTTCTGAAAACCATTTCGAAGACGCGCATCCGCTATGGTAACTCCATGTTGGTGTGCACCAACGCGCAGTGGTGGCAGACCGGCCGTTACGACAGCGTTGCCGGGGTCTTCTATGCAGCCGACGGCACGGCCTACAATGTCGAGTTCGCCGAGCAGCATCCGAGCGGCAACCCCGCACATTCGATCAAGCGTCTTCGCCAGATCTTCTACGACACCTATGAGGAGCCCTATTGGGCGGCCACGGTGGTGCCCGCCTCCTACACCGGTCAGATCGCGGGCAACACCTTCATGGTGCCGCGCTCCGGATGGGTGACGGGCTTCAACATCGGCTTCAGCCGAGTGGATGCTGGTGGCGGTGATGTAAGATTGGCATTGTGCGAGGTGAACGACGCAGGTGCGCCGAAGTACGACTCCTGCTTGGCCGTGACGACAGTCGCCGCTGCCAACCTCAAGATTTGGCCGACGATGACGAAGTTCTCGATCGAGCCGACATATCTTGAAGGTGGCAAGCGTTACGCATGGTTCGCCATCACGCCGGGTAACCATTGGCTGGCGATGGTTGAGGGTAACAAGTACGCGCAGGGCACGTTCTTCGTCTCGACCGATGGCGCGTGGTCGCAGGGCAACATCTCTCAGGATGCTTGCTTCGAAGTGCTCGTAGCCGACTTCGATGCATCGCGCCTCGTGGTCAACCTCACCAACTTCAGCCTCTCGGGCGGTATCACCGATATCGACTTGCTCTTGAAGATGGTCACCAAGGCCGGTGCCTTCGACATCATCTTCGAGGTGCAGGTGGGGTCCAAGTGGGTGCCCCTCGAGGAAGTGGCGTCGGGCAATTCGCCGCTCTACGGCCTGCCTCCTGCGCTCAACGCTAGAATGGTGATGGTAGGCACGACCGACGTCATGCCCGGCATCAAACTCGGGGAGAGCTTCGTTACTCTGCTCCGGCCGCGCACGAGCGCGGTGCACATCAGCGATCAGATGCAGGCTCCTTCGAACGTCGACGAGATCACAGTTGAGGCCGTGCTCGAGCATTACATTGAGGCCAATCACGACGCGACGGTGAAGATCCTCGTGGGCGCTGGTTTCGGCACGGTGGTCAACCCGTCGAGCACGACAGACGACATTCTTCCTGACGGCTCCGTCCGGCGGAAATGGACGTTCACCGGCTTCACGCCAACCAACAAGTGGAAGCGGCGTGTGGAGATGGCGACGGTGTCCGCGCTGTCGATCTATCTCGTTTCCGAAGTAACCGACGTCGGCTTCCCGGTCTAATGACCGGGAGCCACGCACCAAGCAGGAGACAAGGCCATGGCGAAAGCCCCTACGAAAATCAACCCGGACGACATCTACAAGGTGGTGCTTAATCGCTCCATTCCCGTGGGCCGTCAGAGTGTTCATCCGGGACCGAATGTGAAGCTGCGCGGTGACGTGCTGCAGACCGTCATCGACCGCGATGCGAAGGCGGTTGAATCATACGAGCTGGCTCCGGAAGTCAGCCCCAACTAAGCAGGTGGAAGACAATGGCCGGCATTACCGATTACCTGGCATCGAAATTGAAAAGCCTGACTCCTGAGAAGTGGGACGGCTTCGTGCGGTGGCTGGATAACCGGTTCCGCGTACTCGAGGAGAAGGCCGACATCACCGAGCGCGTGGCCGACAGCATCCTTGCTCGAGGCCTGCAGGTGATTGAAGATGGCATCGGCCCGGCCATCATCCAGGCGGAGCAGGCGGCGGCAAACGTGAAGGCCATTTCGAACCTCGGAATGATCTTTACGGCGCCATCGGAAACAACCGTTCTGATCGGGGCGGGGCAAAAAAGCTTTACGATCCCTACGAACCGCAAGGATCAGTTTTCACCGGCGGCTATCATGATGGCCTATGCCGGCTCGAACTATTCTAACGCGATCATCGGCTCGACGGCTTCTTACAATCGCTCAACGGGCGTCCTCGTCCTCGACGTCATTGAGACGATCGGCTCAGGCATCTTCAATGCCTGGACGCTCACTCCCGTTGCCACGACGGCCGACCTTGAGGCGCTGCGCGATCAGGTGCAAGCCGATCGCCTGCAAGCCGGCTTGAATGCCGGCGCGGCCATCAACGCCAAGAATGATGCGCAATCGATCGCTACCGATTTCCGCGCCAAGTATCTTGGGACGCGGGCAGCCGATCCGACGACGGACGGCAACGGCAACCCGGTTTCGATCGGCGCTCTCTATACGAACGTCGGCTCGGGAAAGCTCCGTTACTACGGACTGTCTGGATGGCAGGACACGACGGCGGGCTCGAACATCGTCCGCTACACGTTCATGACGGACGATCGAGGAACCGCGCCTTACCCTCTGCCGGAAGCGCCGGCGTCGAAGGATAATTGCTTTGTGATTGCCGGGAACGCCCCGCTCAAGGGCTCGGCATTCAACGTCGATGGTACGAATTTCAGTTTCGTCACCAATCCCGGGGTTGGCGTGGCCGTCGAGGTCAAAATCATTGCGCAGCTTGCGATTGGGACGCCCTCCGATGAGACGGTCGATGCCGCGAAAATCAAGACAAGTGCGGTCGCTGCAATCCTCACTAAGCTTGGCGTCTACGATCTTCTTGCATTGAAGGCGAACGCAAATGCCACCGCGGCCCTGCTCGGGAAAAGGGTCGCAGTTGATGGAGCGCAAACGTTCACCGATGCTGAGAGAGGGCAGGCTCGCGCCAATATGGGGGCGGGCATTCTTGCCGGGTTCCGAAACAAACTCATCAACGGCAATTTTGATATATGGCAGCGCGCCCTTTCTCAAACTTCCAACGGTTACGGCAGTGATGATCGTTGGTTCAATCAGCACGATGGAACAACAAAAACGCATACAAGACAGGCTTTCGTAACCGGCCAAACGGACGTTCCTGGGGACCCGGAATATTTCTCTAGGACAGTCGTGGCGAGTGTCGCGGGAGCAAATAACGTTTGCAGAAAAGTACAAAAGATCGAAGGGCTTCGGACTTTTGCAGGAAAGCGAGTGACCCTAACGGCATACGCCAAAACGGATGCCATTAGGAATATGGCCGTTGAGGTTTCCCAAGACTTTGGCACCGGGGGGGGGCCGTCGCCGTTCAACACATTCTTCACGCAAAAAGTGGCGACGGGGGTGCAATGGACACGGTATGATTTTGTAATGGATATCCCTCCGCTAACGGGAAAGACGATTGGAACGGCGAGAGACGATGCCCTTTCGGTAATATTTTGGTTTGATGCCGGTTCAAACTTCAATTCCAGAACCAATAACTTGGGACAGCAATCTGGTACGTTTGATCTTGCCCGCATTTCTCTTGTGGAAGGCGATGCAACCAAGGATCCGGATCCATTTTCTCCGCGCCATATCGGGCAGGAGGTTGCGTTGTGCCAAAGGTATTATGCCACTGTATTTGCGCACGCTCGCGGTAACGCCACCGGTCCATCACAGTTTACAACCACGCCTTTCTATTTTCCGGTAAACATGAGGTCGACTCCCACAATCGGAAATACAGGTGGTACTAGTTCGAATATTGTGAACGTTACCGCAACATTGGCCGGCTCTAATGCAGGAAGGCTTGAAATCGTATCAGCCGGGGCGGGAGACTTTTATGCATTGAACAGACTAGTTTCTGTGGATTCGGAGCTTTGACATGAACGTTCTCGGTTATACTGAAAGCGGCATGATCCGCGCCGAAATGGGCGAGGTAGAAATTTTGGTCCCCGATGATATCAGCAACCGTCATCGGCAGATGATTGCTGAATGGGAAGGGGAGGGAAATACGATCCCACCATACACCGCCCCCGGCCCATCTGAACCGGATGTTGACGCGGAGCGCAACCGCCGGATCGATGCCGGTTTTGTCTTTGAGGGAGTGCATTATCAGTCCCGCGCGGAAGATCGTGAGAACATCGCAGGCGCTAAGGCGGCAGCGACGGACGCGATAACGCTCTTTGGAGCCGAGGCCGGAAACTTCGCGTGGCAACAGCTACTCGATCCCGGCGCCCCGCCGGAATTTCGGTGGATCGCAGCGGATAACGACACTCATCCGATGGATGCTCAGACCGTTATGCGCTTCGGCTATGCGGCCTTGAACCACAAGCAGGCTCATATCTTGGCGGCTCGCACCTTGAAGAACATGAGCCCGATACCGGCGGACTACGCGACCAACCCCGATTATTGGCCGTGAAGCCCTACCAGCCATCCTCAGACCCTTGAGAAGCCCGCCCCACCCGGCGGGCTTTTTCTTTGCCGTTTTCGGCCGCCGCCTCTGCGGCTTCTGCCCCCGCAACCATGCACAATTGGAGAAACAGACATGGCCGACATTTACCTGCACGGCGTGGAAACCACTGAAAACACGAATGGGCCCCGCCCGGTCATGACGATCGATACCGGCGTCATCGGTCTCATCGGTACCGCCCCTGACGCAAACGACGAGCTCTGGCCTCTGGACACGGTCCGGCCCATTTACGGCGCCAACGGCGCGGTCCAGGCTCTCGGTGCGACCGGCACTCTGAAAGACGCGATCGACGGTATCTTTGACCAGGCTGGCCGGGTATCGCAAACGATTCTGGTGGTCCGCGTCGAAGAGGGCGCAAACCTCGCCGAGACGATGTCGAAGATAATCGGCAGCTCGACGGCCTTCACCGGCATGCACGCCCTTCGCAAGGCACCGGGAGAGCACGGCCTGACGCCCAAGCTGCTGGTTTCTCCCGGGTTCACCTCGATGCGCCCAACCGACGGCATCAAGTCGATCGCAAAGCAGACAGACGGCGCTGGTTATACCTCTGCTCCTACGGTGGCGATCACCGGCGGTGGCGGCCACGGCGCTGAAGCCATCGCGATCATCAACAGCGAGACCGGCAAGCTGGACGAGATCGTCATGACCAAGCCGGGCTACGGCTACACGTCGGCGCCGACTGTCACTCTCACGGGTGGTGGCGGAACCACTCAGGCGACGGCCCAGGCCACGGTCGGCACGGTGGCCAACCCGGTTACGGTCGAGATGCTTACGCTCGCCAACCGGTTCCGAGCCGGTGTCGTCAAGGACTCGCTTGCGACCACCACGTCGGCAGCGATTCAGGACCGGTCGGACTACGACACTGACCGCCTTCTGATCGTTGAGCCGATGGTCAAGATCTTCAAGGAGGCTGTGGTGGTCTCCGAGCCGGCGTCGGCCCGTGTGGCAGGCCTTCAGGCGCGGATCGACTACAGCGAGGGCTTTTGGGTCTCGCCGTCGAACCACGTCATTGAAGGCGTCGTCGGTGTCTCGCGCCCGATCGAGCACTCGATCACCGATCCGTCTGCGGAATCGCAGTTGCTCAACCGGAACGCCGTTGCCGCCATCGTCCGGTCGCCGAGCGGCGGGTTCAAGCTCTGGGGTAGCCGCGTTCCATCGTCCGACTCCCTCAAGGTTTTTTGGTCGGTACGGCGCGCGCACGACACGATCATCGACTCGATCGAGCGGGCGGCCGAGCCGTTCATCGACAAGCCCTTCAGTGTGCAGATCCTGGTTGACATCGCCGAGACGGTGAATGCGGCCTTGCGGCGCTGGAAGGCGCTGGGGGCAACGCTTGGCGGTCGAGTGTGGCTGGATGCTGGGCTCAACACCAAGGAGACCTGGGCGAACGGCCAGATCTTCATCAGCTACGACGCGGAAGCGCCGGCGCCGATCGAGCACATCACGTTCATCTTCAATCGGCACACCGGCTACTACGAGGAACTCGCCGCAAAGGCCGTTCGAGAGATCGCCCGCATGGCCGGCACGGCACTTCCTGCCGCCTGATCGAAACAGCACGCATAAGGAGATCAAACCATGCGGCATATCCTGCAGGGCTTCACCATGTTTATGGACGGGCTCGATTTCGGCATCGACACGGAAGAGGTTGAACTTCCTCTTCCGACTCCGATGACCCAAGAATACCGGGGCGGCGGTCAGGACCTGGGCATCAATCTGCCCATGTCCGCGATCGAAGCTCTCGAAGTGACGGTCAAGATGGCTGGCCACAACCCTGACGTCTTGGCGCGTATGGCGCAGGCGCCGGGCATCACCACCCGCGTGACGTTTCGCGGCGGTGTGATGCGTGAGCAGGACGGCGGTATTGCCGCCCATGTCTGCATTGTCGAGGGAGCGCTCAACGGCAGTTCCCGCGACCGCTGGCAGCGCGGTGAAAAGTCGGGCCTCGAGTTCAAGCTCAATGGCGTGAAGTATTACCGCTACGAGGCCGACACCCGCGTCATCCACGAGCTTCAGGTATGGCCGCCCGTTCGCATCATCAACGGCGTCAACCAGCTCGCACAGCTCAACCAGGCGCTCGGCTATTAAGCCGGGCTCCCAATCCTCCGGAGAGAGAGATGTCGGACCAGATTACGCGGGCGCTCACGCCTGCGCAGATTGCTGCCATTGAGGCGCAGAACAACCCGAGGGTTGAAGAGAAGCCGAAAGCCCCGGCGCCTGTCGTCGAGTTCGTACCGCAGGAAGACAAGCAGCTCACGTTGACTGTGCCGCTCGACTTCCCTGTTACGGTAGACGGTGAGCTGGTGACGGAGATCGTCATCCGGCGGCCGAAGATGCGCGAGTGGCGCGCATACATTCGGGAGTGCGTAGAGGCGGTGGATAAGAACGGAGAAGGTGCTGACGACCTCGTCGACCAGCCTTGGTTGAGCCTTCGCGCCGTCGTCATCGAGGAGCTCGACTACCTCGACGCAACCCGACTGGAGACTGCGCAACAGGGTTTTTTCGGACGGTCCGCGTTGCCTCCCGAGACGGAGGGGACAACGTCGGGCTCGACATCCGAAACTGGCGAGGGATCGCCTTCCGAGTGATGAGGGAAAGCCATGGAGGCGTCTCTCTGGAAACAATTCTGGACGGGACGTTTCCGGATCTTGTGGATCTGTGGGAGGTAGCAGTCCGCATTGAGTAGGTGACCCATGGTAACCCGCACCGCCACCCTTCGGCTCCAGCTCATCGATTCAGTGAGCGGGTCGTCAAAGGGTATTACCTCTTCGCTGAAAGGCATTGACGGTGCGCTTTCCCGGTTCGGCCGGGGAGGGACACCTGAGATCAAGCGCCTCGTCAAGCAGCTGGAGTATCTCCAGAAGAAGGCCGGCACGATTGAGGACTTCACCGCGCAGCGGCGTGGGTTCAAAGACCTCAGCACGCAGATGGCTGCGGCTCGTTCTAATGTCGCCCGCCTCGAGCAAGCGCTGAAGAATGCGACCAAGCCGACGGCGAAGATGAAGTCGGAGCTCGAGTCCGCGAAGGTTCAGCTGAAGGCAACCAGTCAGGCGTTCCGCGAGCAGGGTGTCGCCGTCCGTGGCGCGGAGAGAGCGCTTCAGTCCTTCGGCATTGCCGGCCGACGCGGCATTTCCAGTTCTCAGCAGGCGATCCGAAACGAAATCGCCAAAACAATTCGCGAAATGCGCCGCCTCGACACCGAGGCGAAGAAGCCAAAGCCACCGCGCCTGCCACCGTCGCGCCAGCCTCCGGGTCAGCGGCCACCCGGTGGCGGATCCGGCGCCTACAACGCGGCAACGCTGATCGGCGGCGGCTACGTAGCCAATCAAGGCCGAAACATTGCGCAGAAGTCGTTCTTCACGGGCGTCGATTTCAACCAGGCTGCCGAGTATCAAGCCGCCCTAGGTGACTTCAAGGGTGAGGACCGCGCAGCCCTCAATCGTCAGGCAGAAAAGATCGGTGGCGACACCCGATTCTCGAACGTCGACGTCGTGCGCGCACAGACCACCATTCTGCAGCGAGGCATTCGTGACTCCAAGCAGATCATGGACCTGACGCAGAAGGTGACGGACTACGCTCTCGCCATGGGCGTGACGCTCGAGGAGGGCGCTGATGCTGTCACCGGCGCGGCGCTCACCAAGCGCATCGACCTCAATGATGCGAAGGCGATCGGCGGCTTCGTCGACTTCATGGTCTGGATGGCGAAGAACGGCGGTATGTCGAACGAGGACGTCAGCCAGTTCATCAAGTACGCTGGCGGGCCCACCACGGGTGCCAAGCTGCCGGATGAATACATGGCCGCCATGGGCATGATCCTGCGCCGCTCTGGCGTGCGCGGGGACGAGGCGGGTGTCTTCGGACGCTCCGCGTCATCGAAGCTCGTGGCGCCCACGCAGAAGGGCCGTGACGCCCTCGCTGCCATGGGTATCGACTTCAACAAGTTCACCGCGATCGACGCCATGAATACCGAGGGCGTCGGGATCATGATGAAAAACAAGTTCGGTGCCCGCCTCACCCCGGAAATGAAATCAGCCGTAGAAGAGCTCATCAACAACGGCGAGTTTACAGACCCGGAGACTGGCGAGAACCGATCGGTGATTTCCGATTCCGGCGAGTTCGTCTCGCAGATGAGCAACATTCTTGCCCCGCTGTTTCAGGACAAGAAGGGCAAGGTTTCGGCACAAGACGCAAAGGCGCTGGCGAAAGCTCTGGGTGATTACCAGAAATACTCGATTGATAGCGTCGATGCGGTCGGGCTCATGAATGCGATTGCCGCATCCGACCCGACGCTGGGCAACCTGAACGCCTTCTTCACTGACAAGCAGGGCGGACGCGCCAACATGATCTTCCAGCAGTGGGGGCTCTTCCAGGAGCTGCTCGACAAAATGCGGAACGTTCCTGGTGGCGTAGCGAACAAGATCGGCACCGAGGCCAACCAAGGCGTCTATGGCGACTGGACCAAGCTGACGGGTACCGTGGAAACCGCCATGCTCCGCATCTCTCAGGATTGGGAGTTCGCGACACGGCCGATCATTCGCACGACGGACTCGATCATAGACCGCTTCACCAATCTTTCGGACGGTACCCGCCGTCTGATTGAGGCGTTCGGCGCTGCGGTCGCGGTCTTCGCAGGCATAGCTGCGGCAAGAGCTGGGACAACCCTTCTTGGTGGCGTCCTTGGTGGTGCGGGCACTAGCGCTGCCACAGGTGGTGCCGCTGCTGCCGCATGGGGCGTTGCCCGGACCGGTGCACGATTCCTTGGGCCGCTCGGTGCCGCTATCGCTGGATGGGAGATCGGCAGCTACCTCGGCAAAGGCGGGCGAGAGCTCGGAACCATTGCCGGTGGCAAGCACTGGATGCCGAAGGATCAGGATGACGCCGCAGATTTGCGAGCGCAGGCGGACGAAAAGCGCCGAAAGATCGCTGAGATCCGCGCCAACTCCAGAATACCGGAGATGGCGAACACCTTGATCCAGCCCCTCCAGCAGGATCTCGACATGCTCGAGAACCGGATCAGGGCGTTCGACCAGCTGCAGGTGAAGCCACAGATCGACTCGAGCAGCATCGACGCCGCTCAGGCGAAGGCAAATCTGCTGAGGGACACGCTCGCGCGCTGGGGCATGGTAGCCGCCAGCCCAGCCGCCACGCCGTCGGCCGGACCGACTCCGCCCGTTTCCGGTGCGAGACGGAGAGGCGGACCCGTTGAAGCCGGGAAAACCTACCGAGTAGGCGAGGCGGGCGAGGAGCGTTTCACGCCTGGTGCCGATGGCTTCATTACACCGAATGACCAGCTGAACGGCGGTGTTTCTGGTGTCGTGCTGCATGCGCCGATCAGCTTGACCTTCCACGGCTCGTCTGCGGCTGACGTCAAGAAGGCCGCGAGTGAAGCCGCAAAAGAGGCAGTCGCAACGCTGACTCAAGAACTTGGACAACGACTTAGGCGTCGAGGGCAAACGACGTTTTCCAACATTCAGTACGGAGACAAATGATGCTCATGGCTTGGGGACCTTACCGGTTCACCGTCCCGAACTACTCGGTCGAGACGCTCCGGCGGTCCATCGAGCCGAGAGTTGAGGCTCAGTCTATTATTGGTGTCGCCCCTTCGCTCCATCGCTTGGGTCCCGGTAATGAAAAGGTCAGCCTGTCATCGACATTCCACCCGCGCCATCTAAACGGGCGCGGGCTGGCGCAACTGGCTGGGGTCAGGGCAGCGGTCAACAATCTCACTCCCTTGCCGCTCGTGCATATCAACGGCGCGGGGCAGAACATCTTCGGTAACTGGATCTGCACATCGATTGAGGATGAGCAGACCACATTCGACACTGCCGGCACGCCGCAAGTGGTCACGGTGTCGATGAGTTTGACCCGGGACGATAAATCCACCGCCCGGTCGATCGCGATGTCAGCGGTTGTCGCAGGTATCGACTTCACAGTGAGGCTCGGGTTCTGATGCCAAAGCCAATGTTTACCCTTTCCGCGAACGGTGTAGATGTCACCTCAAACTTCGCGGGCGCCAACATGACGATGACCATCACCGATTCCGTCGGCATGAAAGCCGACACGCTACAGGTGGTGCTCGACGATCTGGGCGGCATGACGGAAGCGCCTCGCACTGGCGCCGTTCTCAATCCAGTTGGTGGCTATGAAGGGCTGATGCGAGACTTCGGCCTCTTCTCGGTCGACAGTGTCGTCTACGACGGATGGCCTCAGAAGATCACCATCGATGCTAAGTCGGTGGCGGCGAAATCGGCGGCCAAGCAGCGCGAGCCAAAGGCATATCCGGAGAAGGATTACCCCACCTACGGGGATATCTTCTCCGAGGTCGCAAAGCGGATCGGAGTGCAGCTGAAGATCTCAGCGGAGATTAAGTCGAAGAAGAACATCTACGAGGCGCAGTCCGACGAAAACTCGCTCGAGTTCACGATGCGCATCGGCGAAAAACTGAATGCGTCCGTTTCGATCAAGGCCGGCAACATGGTCGTGGTGAAGAAGGGGGCTGGCCTAAGCGTCAGCGGTGGGCCGCTCGGGATCATCACCATCTCGAATGGCTTCAACCTGCTGTCCTATTCGGTCACCGAGAAAGACGAGCCGAGGCACAAGGAGGTCGAGGCCACTTACTTCGATCGCAAGAAGAATAAGCGGGAAATCGTCACGGTGCAGACCGGGATGGATGGTCCGAAGTTCCTCATGCGCACCCCCTTTCAAGATGAAGACGAGGCCAAGGCTGCGGCAGAGTCGCACGCCAAGGAGCTGCTCCGTATGCGCGGGGACGCCACGTTTGAAATCGACGGAGATCCATTCGCGATGGCGGAAGCCTGGGCGATCGTCTCTGGGTGCCGCACGCGGGTGGACGGGGTCTGGTGGGCAAAGACTGTCACACACCAGTTCTCGGCCGACGGCCCTTATAGGAACTCAATTCAATGCGGGGCAGCGCCGGAAAACGCGGAGACAGAAGCGGGTAGCAACGGATCGAAGTCGGTCAGCGGCAGCGGAGGCACATGGCAAGAAGCCGGAGTGCCCCAGCAAACCACGGGCGGCAGTGCCGTTGCGTAGATGAATGAGGAGCCCCATGAGAGGCCAGCTGATCACGGGCGCCGACGGCGGCGTGCTCTACGTCACCATCGACGGAGACATGGTCGACCAGATCGCCCACGAATATTACGGCAAGCACGAGCGCCACACGGAGGAGCTCTACGGGGCTAACCCGGAACTCGCCGACCTGAACAACGTGCTCCCGGCCGGGGTCGTTGTAAAGCTTCCCGCTTTGCCGAAACAGGAAACACCGAAGCCCTTCCGTAAGCTTTGGGATTGATCACCGAGCGCCTTGCGTTCCAAGCCCCGCGCCCCACGGCCGGGGCTTTTTCTTTGAAGGTAACTCCGATGAATTTCACTGGCACAGGCACAAAGCTGGCGGCCACCGACTTTTCGCGCGCAGCGAAGACGATCGGCTGCGAGACTGCTGTGGTTCAAGCTGTCGTTTCTGTCGAGGCGGCCGGCTCCGGCTTCGACGCAAAGAACCGACTGAAGATCCTCCCCGAACCGCATTACTTCTACAAGCTCCTCACGGGCACGCAGCGAGCCGAAGCCGTCAAGCTTGGCCTGGCCTATCCGAAATGGGGTGAGCAGCCCTACGACAAGTCGCAAGATTTGCGTTACCAGCGGCTGGCCCGCATGGTGACGATTGACCTTGAGACCGCGCTCGATAGCTGCTCATGGGGGCTCGGGCAGATCATGGGCGCCAACGCCGAGGTCTGCGGCTACAGCAGCGCCAGGGACATGGTGACCTCTTTCCTTCGTGGCGAGGGCGCGCAGCTGGACGGGATCGTCGGCTTCATCATCGGTAACGGCCTGGCGAGTGCGATGGTCCGCAAGGACTGGAAAGCGATCGCCCACGGTTATAACGGCTCTGGGTACGCCAAGAACCAGTATGATCTCAAGCTCGAGAAGGCATATCGCAGCTTTGCTACCGGCAAGCCAGCCGCCGCCGATCCTCTTGCTGATGGCATCCTGTCGATCGGTGATGTCGGGGCGGTGGTAGTCGAGCTCCAGAACGTCCTGACTGCCCGAGGCTTCAGCACGGGCGGGACCGACGGTGCCTTCGGCAGGCTCACGGATCAAGCCGTCCGCCAGTACCAGAAGAAGCACAAGCTCTCCGTCGACGGGAAGGTCGGACGCAACACGGGCCGCGCACTTGGCCTGGCCTGGGCCGCCTGAGCAGACCCTCAACCTCTCTCTCGAAACGAGGAAAAACAATCATGCAGCGAATCTACTATTACATCGCGATCGCGTTGGCGGTCACCTGCATCGGGGCTTTCATCCTGTCTCCGGCGTTTGCCCAGGACGCCGCTCCGGTGATCGCGCCATCTTCTTTCTGGTACGAGCTCTGGCTGATCGTTCAACCGATTGCGGTTATGTTCGTGGCGACCGTCGGGCCCGTGATGGTTACATGGATCGGTGCCCGCTTGATCGCCCTCTTGAAGATCACGGACGAAAAGCAGCGCGTGGAGATTGAGGTGCAGCTACGCACGGCGTTGCATCAATCGGCGCTGAACGCGCTGAAATTCGCCGCCGCCAGAATGGGCGTTCCCGTTACTTTGACGGGAGCGTCGGGTCAGTTGGTCACCATGGCTGCGGATTACGTCCGCGAGAAAAACCCTGAGGCTTTAAGCAAGTTGGGTGTCGATCAAAAAGCCCTTGAAGAAATCATTCTATCGAAAATCCCGGACCTTGTGCGGGTGGCTAAATAGCCGCCCGCATGTATCTGGTTTCATTACGAACAGGCCGCGGAATGGCAGGGATCTACCAAATGAGCGATGACGCACCAGAGAAGATGGTGGAGCTGCCAGAGAAGACTAGAGCGTTTCTCGCCGGCCTCCGTCCAGACGAGTTGAAAACCCTTGAAGCGATCATTGAGATGCCCGCCGAGGATGTTCGAGAGGGCTTCCGGATGGTCCGAGATATCCGGACCGTAGGCAAGTTCATGCGGTGGCTATTGGTATCGATGATAGCCCTCTTCGTGGGCTCCATCATGCTCTACGAGAATATCCAGAAAGCCATTGGCTACCTTAAGGGAGGGCCGACACCATGAAGCGTATCCTATGGAAAGTGATAGGCATCGGCGTTTTTGCGCTAGCTGGCGTCGGGTCGGTGAACCTCGGGATCTGGGTCGCAGATCGGGACCCGCCAATAATCTACGAGGACGCCAAAGCGCTGTCGCCCTCGGTGGAGCAGGGGGGCACAATTGAGATTGAGTTCTCTGTCTTTCGGACGCGCATCTGCCCACTTATTGCCAAGCGCTGGCTCACGGACTCGGCCAAGGAACGGCATAACATTCCACAGTTCACGACGGGGCTTCGGTTGCTGGCGGGGCGAGAGACTTATCGAAGGTCGATCACTGTTCCGCAGGCTGCAGCCGCGGGGCCAGCCGAGTATCGTGTGACCCTGGAGTACGTCTGCAACCCTCTGCAGAAGTTTCTCGGGCCAATTGTCGTAACTTCACCGCCGGTCCGGTTCACCGTGCTGCCGGGGCGTTTCGTGGTGTCGCCGCCAGCGTAGATAAATCAGGAAGCTTTGCTTTGGCCCCGGCGCGCTCGCGTCGGGGCATTTTTTGTGCCCGAAATTCCCGGAACCCTGCGAACATTTTGTAAAGGCTTCGTCGGTACGCTTGGCCCATGAAGAAGCCAAGAACCAGCAAGCCTCTTCTGAGGCACGACGACCCGCTCCGCTCGCGGCCACGACGGCGTAGAGATCCGGCCCAGCCAAACCTCTCGCTCGATCCGATGCCTGCGCGCGTTGAGCCCGCTCTTGCGCTTCTGAAGCAAAAGCCTCCAGCTGGCGACAAGTGGGGCTGGGAAATAAAATGGGACGGCTATCGGATCGCGATCCACGCGGACGGTTCTGGCGTCAGGATATTGACACGCGGCGGTTATGACTGGGTCGCACGGTTCCCGGCTATAGAGCAAGCGGCGCGCGATCTCGGGCCCGCGTCATTCATCATCGACGGCGAAGCGGTTGTCCTGGATGAGCAGGGGCGCTCGGATTTCAACGCGCTCCAGAATAGCTTGGGTGCTGTTGGCGCACGGAGCGGCAAGAAGGTAGCGGGGGATGCCATCCTCTATGCATTCGACCTCCTTTATCACGACGGCCACGATCTGCGTGAACTGCCGTATAGAAGCCGCCGGCACCTCCTTGAGCAAATGCTAACGGGCTTCGATGGCTCCATCCGGATTTCAGAAGAGGTGGAGACGGACAATCCCGTTCTGATGTTGGAACACGCGTGCCGTCTCGGTCTTGAGGGAATTATCGGCAAGGACCGAAACAGTCCCTACCGGAGCGGGAGAACCGGCGACTGGATCAAGGTGAAATGCGTCCAGTCCGAGCCGTTCATGATTGTCGGCTACGAGCCATCCATGTCCGCCAGCGGCGGCTTTGCATCGCTGTTGCTGGCCGCCTATGACGGCGACGAGCTGCGATATGTGGGGAGTGTTGGCACGGGCTTTAAGGAACGTGCGGCGATTGAGTTGCGCCGTATGTTCGACAAGCTGCCGTGGAAGAAAAAGAAACCGCCTGTGGGCTACGGTGGCCGGCGTGAGGTCGTGTGGCTTCAGCCCACTCTAATTGCGGAGATCGAGTTTCGGCAGATAACCCCGGATCGAAAGCTTCGCCACGCGGCCTACAAAGGTCTTCGGGAGAGGCAGGATAACGCCGACGTGTATCGGTTTGATCAAGCTGCTTCCTAATTTGTGTAATCTGGGGGCATGAGCGAATTTAAGATCGAACCGGTTTCTGTGCTCTGGGGGGATTTTGAAACCCTCGAGACTGTCACCGACTTAGCGCGATTTCTCCTCGACCACTGGCCCGGCAGTGTGGAAGCAGAAGCTTACATTACTGCGCTTATGGTGTGCGCTGCGGTTTTGGAGAATGGCCTGGATGATAGGCCCGAGGACGCGCGCGAGGCCTTCGTTGACGCCGCACATGAGGCGGGTCTATCGGTCTCCCCAGATGACGATGGACCCGAATTCGGCGACATGGGTACCTGAGGGCAGAGAGCGCTCTGAACATATACCTCTAGGGGATTCAAAACAAAAAGAAATCCGTCGGAATGGATAGCGCAGACAGGCCAGATTAGCGCCTGATTCGTATAGCTAAGAGATTGAATCAGAAAAGTATTTCTCTTTTTTATGGGGATTTTTATCGAAATATTAACGATGTTTGGTACAATGGCGACCATCTTAAGAGGGTTTGCCGATGGCTGAAACTTCAATCGAATGGACTGACGCGACATGGAACCCTGTGGCGGGTTGCACGATCCTCACTGCAGGATGCACAAACTGCTACGCGATGCGTATGGCCGCACGGCTCGAAGCTATGGGGCAGGAAAAATACACTGGCTTGACTAGGAAGAGTGGGGGCCGCGCGAAGTGGACCGGTAAGATTACGCTCGACTGGAAAGCACTTGATATCCCTGCGAAATGGTCAAAGCCACGGCTTGTCTTCGTTAACTCTATGTCGGATCTGTTTCACAGTGACGTTCCTGTAGATTTCATCGCCGCCGTGTGGAAGACGATGGAGGCCACGCCTAGACACACGTACCAGATATTAACGAAGCGGCCAGACCGAATGGCTGAAATCTTGCCAGGAAGGGAGTTCAAAGTCCTTCCAAATGTCTGGCTGGGAACGAGCGTAGAAGACGGGCGCGTTCTTCATCGTTTGGATGAGCTTCGAGCAGTTCCAGCAGCTGTGAGATTCGCGTCTTTTGAGCCACTGATTGGATCGGTTTCTGGCGCAAGTTTAGATGGCATTCACTGGGCGATCGTTGGCGGGGAGTCTGGCCCGCAGTCTCGCCACATGGATCCCGTTTGGGTACACGAAATCGAGCGCATGTGTCGAGACTATGGGACAGCGTTTTTCTTCAAGCAGTGGGGCGGTCGAAACAAAAAAGCGGCCGGCCGCGAACTCAACGGCCGGACCTACGACGAGATGCCGGCTTCGGCGCAAATTTCCTATTGACGTAACGGACAAATTTTTCCGCCAGTTCGGTGGCCTTCGGATGTTTATTGGCCACCGCCAAGAATAGCGAGAAGGTATGGCCGCTGTGTGGTGTCAGGATCGGAAGAGGATCTGATACAAAGGCAAATTCGTCCTCCAAGAGCCGCTTAAACCACTTGTCTATCTGATCCTTTGTTATTGTGCGTTTTGCTGACGGCGACTTGAGGGCAACGTCAAACCCTCCAAACATATCGGTCTGGCCATGCTCTTCCTCAGGCTGAATTGCATAAAGCTCTCGCCAGCGCGGGCTTAAAACCCTGTCGAGTGCAGCGTCTTTATTTCCAACGCCTTGGAAATCGTGAGACAGTTGGCGGATAATCGCCTGAACGTTGAAGAAGTACCAGATATCAAGACATTCGGATGCAGCGAGGGCCTGAAGCGTCGACCAGTCTACCTGCATTGAGAAGGGGTCTAAAAACACGACACCGCGTGACATGCTTCTAGCCTTACGCGTCCAGGGCATGTTGCTGACCATTTGCAGCAACTGTGAATTTGCGTCGCCATGCAGAACTTGAATATCCACACCGGGATATTCGTCCTTTACCGCCTCTAGTGATTTTACCCGGTTTGGGTCTTTTTCGATGAAAATGAAATGGCGGAAGGGCGGCTTGATCTTAAGTGCCCGGCGCGCAGACCCATCGAGGGTTTCTATAATCGTCTCAAGCGGGGCACCTTCGAGAAGGCCGCCTATTTGACGCTCCGCCTCTCGATCCCCCGATCCGGCATATGCATCAATATACCAGATATCCATATTTTTTGGTGTTAATGCATTGGTGTAACATTGTAGGTAGTATTCAACCGCGTCGAGCTTCACTTCGGACCAAGGTCCGCCGTATTTGTGTGCCATTGCCCCTCCCGCCAGATTAAGGCTGATTCTTAACTTCTTTCCGTTTCATTCAATTAAGCTCATCTTAGAGGCCCCACTTAGTTCGAACGACATTCGCTATTGCATTTGAAGATGCAGGAGGCCAAGCCAGCGTCGGCGCATAGTCAACGCTCGCGGCGTATTTGCTGAAAAGTGGGGTATGAGAAGGTTCCGGAGATACAATCAGAATGCCATTCAGCGTCCAGCCATGTGCAAGAAACGCTGAGATATATGCGTCCGCATCGAACATCGCTCTAGAGGTTCCTAGGTGCCTTAGAGCTATCATCAGATGCGTTGCATTGGGATTGGATGCAGAAATTTGCGCTATGATCTGTGCAGGGCTGTGTGCTGTGCCTTCCTGAGGAGCGCTTGTCACAACACACATACTCTGCTTACGCCCCAGAACATCGACTTCCCATGACGGCTTCATGCCGTAGGCGCCAGTAAGCGACCTAATTGTCGAGGATTTTCGCCAGTTCCCTGCTCCAACTACTGCCCAAAACTCCACTCAGTGTCCCTTTCGATGTCTGTGCATTTGCCAGCGAGACCAGAGCTAACTGCCGGACCAATATCCCAAAATCGCTGAGTATTAATGGCAATGATAGCCGCCGCGTTTCCGATCATTATGGCAGCCGTTCTTGTCCAGGCCCCCACCATGCGCATATGCATGCCACGCGGGCGAAGCAAGCAAGGCCACGGCCAAAACCAATCTAAGTATTTTCAACGAAGAATCCCGAGTCCCAGATAGCGTGAGAAAAACACGCAAAGAGATTGGAGTCGAGTCTACTCAACTAAAATTTTTATTATGTCGGTTCGATGAACTCTTGCGATTTCGCGCATCCTCTGGAGATCTCATGCCGTGGGGACAAGTAGCGCGGCTGGGCTCTGAAGAGTCAGTCGCGTACGACATTCAAGACCGGTGGAGCGCCTTCGGCTCTGAATGTTTTGAGGTCCACCTGCGTCAACGGCCCGCGTGACGTCATCATCGCCAAGGTAGAGACTTCTACGTCGAGGCCGGTCTTGTGGATTTCTTTGATGGCATCATTCAATTGGCGCAGCGCTGTAGCCAGGCGCTGCTCAGCGTTCTTCTGGCGAGTGATGCGGGTTATCATCTGGGTGGCTCCTTGTGCGGATAGTGTTCCCAGCAATGCCAGGATGACTTTTCAACTTTGTTTCGGCTAAAGCCGAAGCCACCCCATTTACGACACCCCGGATGCTCACACCAGTGGTTCTCGTGGATGCCGTCGCCGGCCTTGTTGGTCTGGTCGCTCATAGCAGGGAACCTTGCTCTTTCTGCTCCTCGACAGGCAGCAGCACAAGCCCTTCGTCAGGCAATGGGCGTTGTAGTGCCTTGGCTTCCTCCCATGGCGCGGTCAGCCACGTTTCTATCTCATCCTTACTCGTGAGAATGACCGGCATCGCCTTCGGGTGGATCGGCTTCACAATGCTGTTGGGATCGGTTGTGAGGAATGCAAACAGCTGATGGTCTCCCTCGCGCGGGTTCTTCATCGAGCCGCGCACGCCGTGCCAGTCGGTCCAAATGCCAGCAAAGAAGGCGAGGGGCGTCTCCTCATTCAGCGCAAACCAACGCTTTGTTTTCCGCGGCTTGGTATCCTCCCACTCGCAGAAGGTCGTCCACGGTACCACGCAGCGGTTCTCTGGACGAAGCCATCGGCGCCAGTGCGGCGATGTCACGTTGCGGATATTGGTCACGCCTGTATCTGGCTTTCCCTGCGTAACGAACTGAGGCGACGGCATGCCCCACGTCAGCCCTGCAAGCTCCCGGCCGGTATCGCTGTTGCGCACCACTGGCGCCGGTCGATCAGGATAGACCTCGACATCCGGCTCCAGATTGAGCCGCTCCTGCATCGTGCCGACGATATCGCGGATTGATTCCTGATTGGTCTTCACGCGGTATAGATTACACATGCTCACCTCGGCATCTTGGCTATGGTGATCTTCACATCACCCTTGACGTTGCATCTTTTGCATTTCAGTCGCTTGGCTATCTGGTCCACCGTCGTGTCGGTCTTGGCTGCACGGTTCAGTTGCCATTGCGGGATATTGGAAACGTGGCCGCAGTAGTTGCACTTGGCAACGACAATCTCCCAGTTTCGAATTTCCTTCACCTTCACGGCTGGTGGCTTCGCCTGCTTCAGAACGTCGATGATGCTGCCAGAGCGGGTGTGATACCTGAGCATGCAGCGGCCGGAGTAACCCTCCATCGGCTTTGCGCATTTGATCACCTTCTGAGAAATGTGGCGAAGCATCGTAGGCATGGACAGGTCGCCGAACTCAATCATCAGCTCTGCCGAGCTCACGAATTTTAAGAGCTCGCATTCCTCACATAAGACGCCTACCGGCTCACCGCCGTAATCCGACAGCAGGTAAACTCCTTTGTCAGGCATATTCATTTCCATTATTCGAAGTTCGACGGCACGACCCGTCGTCGTGCTATTCCATCTCGGGGACGCTGCCCCGCTTAAATAGCACCGTCGGCTCTCCGTATTCCCCGATGTTCGGGTCGGCTTCTCGCGACCATGCGATAACGCCGGAATACTGGTCGGCCATCAGGCGAGCATCTCGCTTCGCCCGCTCCTCTGTTTCCACCTGCCGAGGCTCGAACGCCGGCAAGAGGTAGCCATCCTCATCCTGATTAAAGGCCGCGAGGACAATCAACCTTGCTTTTCCAGCCATGCTTCATCTCCCGAAAACGCAGTACGATGTTCTGATTATGTTCTCGTTTTGCGAGGAGTCAAGATTTTGCGGACAACCTGTCCGAAGTCGTGATAGGTTGCCGCCGCATCAGAGCCTGGCCGACCGCGTTTTGATGCACAAAACGCACCACAAATCGCACCACATAATGGGAAGTTGAATGGCAAAAAGTGAAGTCAATTCAATGCGCGGTATGGGAGTTGGATTCCCGCTACCCGCTCCAGCGACTCTTCCCATCATCACTCGATCTTCTTTTACGCTTATTTCGTCGCCCTGTTTTTTTCGGCGGAAACATGCGCCCGTCTTTGGGCACTTTTCGACTGTTGACACTTTTCAGCTGTGGGATGGCGTTCCGCCTGCGCGTTGCGATGGGGTCTGACTCTGTGGGTTTTGGCCATGCTCAATCGTCTTCAGTATGCCTCAAGGGCAGACTGGATTCGCAGTTTTTCCGCGTCCAGCTCGCTCAACCGTCCCATATGGGCCGTAATTTCCTCAAAGACCGAGGTCCGGTCCGTTTGCGACAAGCGCTCAACATGGCGCAGGGCGGAAATCACCTCGATCAGGTCAAGTCGCTCCTGCTCCAGCTTTTCCAGATTCCATAACATCGCGTTTTCCCCGTTGGCAGCTGCATGAACGGCTTGCGGGGATAAGGGTTCAGATCAATAGAATTTAAGGTAAATTTTATCTTCCCCGCATCGGCCCGGCTGGAGATCCAGCCCAGGCCTCGGTCTTTTCAATAGGGCGAGCGGCATTGCGTTCGTGTCCCGGCAGGCGCCATATAGCTGTTATCCGTGGGGTGGTAGGACGTGTAACGCGCCGCACACCATTTTATATGGTTGATCTCAGCTGGCGACAAGGCGTAGCCGTTGGACACGGCCTCTTCACCTTTGCCCGCTGCAAAGGCAGAGGCGGGATAGCCTCGCTCATCTGAAGCCTGTGCCTGAAATTTGTAGGCCGGCGGTATGAGGCTCAGCGCGTTGGCGGGAACGACCGCAGCGGCAGATATCGCGACGCCAAGAGCGAGCGCGGAGATGGTCTTCGGCATCCTCAACATCGATAAATCCTCGTTATTCGTTCGGTATGCTAACGAAAACTTAGGAAATTCGTTCCGCTGGAGGCTTGACGTCACACGAAGACGTGATTCTGCGACGTCGGCTTCATCGGGAAAACGCTGTCCGCGATGAGCGCGTTTTATGCCCGTTCAACCGGACTTTGTATCCGTGCCGCACGGCTCGTTGACAAGCGCAAAATCCGGTCGGATAGTCGCCCGGCAATCATGCAAACGGGAGCCTTCAATGTTTAACAGGGTTGTCATTCTCTCATCCTTTGCGCTGCTGACATCGGCGGCGTTTGTCTCCCCCGCAGCCGCACTCACCATGAAGGAGTGCAGCGCGAAATATCAGGCGGCGAAAGCCGACGGGTCTGCCAAGGACGTCAAGTGGAACGACTATCGCGCCAAGTTCTGCGGCAGCGAGGCGGCAGCCGAGGATGCGGCCGACGACAAGCAGGTCGCGGCCACGACAGAAAAAGAGCCCGAAAAAGCGACGATAAAAGCTCCCAGGGGCGTCGCTTTTCCGCGTGCGGTCGATAAGAAATATTCAAGCGAGACGCCCGCAAAGGCACGCCTGAAAACCTGTGCCGACTCTTACCACAAGAACAAGAATGACGGCACGCTCGGCGATCTGAAATGGATCCAGAAGGGCGGCGGCTACTGGAGCCTGTGCAACACGGCCCTGAAGAGCTGAGACAGGCGGGCGGCTGGCCAAGTACCGCCGGCATTGGCGCGTTATCCGACACGGCTTCGGATAACGCGTTAGTCGTTGGGTCGCGATCGTTTCCCTTGGGCCTTTTTCCCTGCCGCCATTGGCCGGCAGATGCGGATAACGCATCTTGTCCGCGATCAAGACTTGTCGCGGATCAGTCCGTTTCTTGACGGTGGGAAATCCGTGGCTGGGAGCAACCCCGTTTTCGGGCGGGTAAAATCTGCGAATGGCTTGCGATTCAGTCTCTTGATAGAAAGATCTGATGCTGCGGGTCGATCCGCAGCCAGCAATTCAACGGCTGCGGCTGTCCGATGACGGTTCGCTGGCAATGTGGGCTGATGACCAGACGATTTCGAAACTATCTCACCGTGCTGGCCATATCGCTGTTGATGTGGACGGTGATCCTTGGCGTGGTTTATTGGCTGTTTCGATAGTTTTTACCAGGCCTACCGGCCTGAATGAAACCGCCGCAAGGCTTGTTTGGCGAGAAAGCCCCAGGTTCGCCTATGAGGCCGATATTCCCAAAAAATTTGAGGTGTTGAGAGACGGCCGCCCCATTTCGGCTTTGCTGGCGTGCCGCTATGGTTCGGTGAAATCAGGAAAGGGTCATCATGAAAAAATCCGTTGCCGCGACATGCCTTGCAGCTTTCTCCACGTCGATTGCGACCGGCGCCATGGCTGAAGACCTGGTGATTCCGCTTCCGAAAGACACGACGGTCGAAAAGGTTGAGACCGTCTACCAATGCGCTGCCGACAAGGTGGAGGCCGTCTATTTCAATGCCGGTGAGATCAGCCTCGTTCGGCTGGGGCTGAAGGATGGCGTCACCGTTGCCGCAAATGTCATTTCCGGCTCGGGAGCGAAATATCAGGGCGGCATGTATGTCTGGTGGTCGAAGGGTGATGAGGCGGATCTTTACGATCTGATGGCCGATCCGCAGATGAAGCAGCCGGTTCATTGCATCGAGACCAAAAAAACCTAAACGTTTGCTTGTTTCCGCAAAGGAGCGGCGGCAGGGCGGTTTGTGACAACCTTGCCTGCCGCCGGTCAGCGTGGAAGTGCGCGCGCGGCGCGTTCAGCCAAGAACGAGCGACGCAAGAAGCGCCAGCAGGATGAGAGAACTGGCGACAACGCCGAGCCTCACCCTGCGAAGGCGGCGGGTACGTCCGCCGCTCCAGTCATAAGCCATTGGCAGCTTTACCTTTCTTTTTATTATTATGACTTATTGATTAGCTCCCTAGGCTTGCCCGTGCCTGACCTCAATTGCCAGAATCCATCGGCGAAAATTCACGATTTTCCTGTTCTCTCCCGATGTTGCAGCAAGTGCTTCGATTGATTCTTCCTGTCCCGCGACAGTGAGGCGGCTTCATGGGCGCAAGTCATGGAAAAGGCCCGGAAACGGGTGTTTCCGGGCCTTCTGTAGAAGCGTTTCTGGTGGCTGTTTCAACTCAGATAGGTCTGGAGATGGGGCAGAACCTCGAGCGTACCGTGATACAGCATGTTAAGGGCCACATAGATGATGACCATTAGGCCGAGATAGGAAATCCAGCGATAGCGGTGCAGCAGCTTGGCGACGAAGTTGGCGGCAAGGCCCATGAGCGCAATTGAAACGACGAGGCCGATGATAAGCACCGTCACATGTTCCTGCGCAGCGCCGGCGACGGCAAGGACGTTGTCCAGCGACATGGAAACATCGGCGATGACGATCTGGGTCGCGGCCTGGAAAAAAGTCTTATGACCCTTGGTCAGGTCGGCCTCTTCGTCTGTCACCTCGTCTTCGATGGAACCTGCGGCCTCACGCAGTTCGACCCACATCTTCCAGCACACCCAGGCAAGCAGCAGGCCGCCGAACAATTGCAGGCCGACAATGGCGAGAAGCTGCACGGTGACGGCGGCAAAACCGATGCGAAGAACCGTGGCGGCGATGATGCCGACCAGGATCGCCTTGCGGCGAAGGTGAGCGGGCAGACCGGCTGCGGCAAGGCCGATGACGATGGCGTTGTCGCCCGCCAGCACGAGGTCGATTGCGATAACCTGTAGGAATGCCGTGAAGCCGGCGGCTGTGAAGATTTCCATGGGATGGTCCTGAGGCGGTGCAGAGGTCGCGAAGGAGGCGACGGATCGAGTTATGGCGTGGATGGCGCGCCCGCGACGGATTCCAGTCGCCCGTCTCTCCCCGGCGATGACATGTCCTTAAGCCATCATGCCGGTGCAGGTAAAGAAGTTGTGATGGAAATATCTTATTTAGTGATCGACTATTCCGTAGAAGGGAGCCGCCGGGCCGGCACTGGACTTCGTCCTCGCGACGGTTTGAATGTCGCAGATCAGATACCATATACGGGCCTCAAGGCACGCTTTGGGCGCGCGCGAAGACGCTTTCACAATTAAGTCTTGCGCATTCGCTTACAAAGCCTTAAACGGCGACACCAAACCGGTGCGCCGGGGAAACTACTTCACGTTCACAGGAAGCAATTCACATGGCAAAGAGCAAGTTTGAGCGGACGAAGCCGCACGTCAACATTGGCACGATCGGTCACGTTGACCATGGCAAGACGTCGCTGACGGCGGCAATCACGAAGTTCTTCGGCGAGTTCAAGGCGTATGACCAGATCGACGCCGCTCCGGAAGAAAAGGCGCGTGGTATCACGATTTCGACGGCGCACGTTGAGTATGAGACGCCGAACCGTCACTACGCTCACGTTGACTGCCCCGGCCACGCCGACTACGTGAAGAACATGATCACGGGTGCAGCGCAGATGGACGGCGCGATCCTGGTTTGCTCGGCTGCCGACGGCCCGATGCCGCAGACCCGCGAGCACATCCTGCTTGCCCGTCAGGTTGGCGTTCCTGCGATCGTCGTGTTCCTGAACAAGGTCGACCAGGTTGACGACGCCGAGCTTCTGGAGCTCGTCGAGCTTGAAGTTCGTGAACTTCTGTCGTCCTACGACTTCCCGGGCGACGATATCCCGATCATCAAGGGTTCGGCGCTTGCTGCTCTTGAAGACAGCGACAAGAAGATCGGTGAAGACGCGATCCGCGAGCTGATGGCAGCGGTTGACGCCTACATCCCGACGCCTGAGCGTCCGATCGACCAGCCGTTCCTGATGCCGATCGAAGACGTGTTCTCGATCTCGGGTCGTGGTACGGTTGTGACGGGTCGCGTTGAGCGCGGTATCGTCAAGGTTGGTGAAGAAGTGGAAATCGTCGGCATCCGTCCGACGTCGAAGACGACGGTTACCGGCGTTGAAATGTTCCGCAAGCTGCTCGACCAGGGTCAGGCCGGCGACAACATCGGCGCACTGGTTCGCGGTGTTAACCGTGACGGCGTCGAGCGTGGCCAGATCCTGTGCAAGCCGGGTTCGGTCAAGCCGCACAAGAAGTTCAAGGCCGAAGCCTACATCCTGACGAAGGAAGAAGGCGGCCGTCATACGCCGTTCTTCACGAACTACCGTCCGCAGTTCTACTTCCGCACGACGGACGTGACGGGCATCGTTACGCTTCCTGAAGGCACGGAAATGGTTATGCCTGGCGACAACGTCACCGTTGACGTCGAGCTGATCGTTCCGATCGCGATGGAAGAAAAGCTGCGCTTCGCTATCCGCGAAGGCGGTCGTACCGTCGGCGCCGGCATCGTGGCCTCGATCGTCGAGTAATTTCGACCTTTGAAATTCTGACTGGCGGCGGTGTGAACAACACCGCCGCCGGACTTTTGGTAAAAAGCCTGGCGGCGTTGCATTTTTAGTGCTTGAAAAATTCGGTGAAAGCGCGTAAACGCGCACTCACAATCACCGCTGGATTCGTAAGCGATTGCGAAACGCGGTTTTTTTAGCAATACAGACTACCGAAATGATTGGGGTGTGACGCGCATCCCTCTCGATTTTTGAAAATCTGCGGCGCCACGATCAATAGAAGTTCATGTGTTTCCGCGTGCGGAAACGAATAACAAAGAACAAGGACAAGACGAATGAACGGCCAGAATATCCGTATCCGCCTCAAGGCGTTCGATCACCGGATCCTCGATGCCTCTACCCGTGAAATCGTGTCGACCGCAAAGCGCACCGGCGCCAGCGTTCGCGGCCCGGTTCCGCTCCCCACCCGCATCGAAAAGTTTACCGTCAACCGCTCTCCTCACGTTGACAAGAAGAGCCGTGAACAGTTCGAAATGCGGACGCACAAGCGTCTTCTCGATATTGTTGATCCCACCCCGCAGACTGTCGATGCTCTGATGAAGCTCGACCTCGCTGCTGGCGTTGATGTGGAAATCAAGCTCTAAGACCCGGCCCGAACCGTCCAAGGTGAGGGCTGAAATAACAAGGCCGGACCTCACTCTTGGGTGAGGGCCAATAACAAGGAAGGTACGTGGAGCAATCCAACGACTTCCAAACCGGAGACCGGAAACATCGTGAGATGTCGAAGGGCACTCCTTAACAAAGGCCAGAGAGGGTTTTCCCTTCAAGGCTCGCAAGAGGATGAACCAATGCGTTCAGGTGTGATTGCACAGAAAGTGGGTATGACACGCGTCTATAACGACGCAGGTGAACATATCCCTGTAACAGTATTGCGACTGGATAACGTACAAGTCGTTGCCCAGCGCACGGAAGACAAGAATGGCTACACCGCAGTTCAGCTCGGTGCCGGCCAGTCCAAGGTCAAGAACACGACGAAGGCTCTTCGCGGTCACTTTGCCGCTGCCAATGTCGAACCGAAAGCCAAGCTCGTCGAGTTCCGGGTTTCCCCCGAGAACCTGATCGACATCGGTGCAACACTGACCGCAAATCATTTTCAGTCCGGCCAGCTGGTCGACGTCACTGGAACCACAATCGGTAAAGGTTTTGCCGGTGCTATGAAGCGTCACAACTTCGGTGGTGGCCGCGCTTCGCACGGTAACTCCGTATCGCACCGTGCACACGGTTCGACCGGTAACAACCAGGATCCGGGCCGCGTCTGGAAGGGCAAGCGCATGGCTGGTCACATGGGCCAGACACGCGTCACGACCCAGAACCTTGAAGTCGTTTCGACTGATGAAGACCGTGGCCTCATCCTGGTAAAGGGTGCAGTTCCCGGTTCCAAGGGCGCCTGGATCATCGTCCGCGATGCCGTCAAGTCGGCTGCGAAATAAGGGAGCCTTATCATGGAATTGAACGTCAAGACCCTCGAGGGAAAAGACGCCGGCAAGGTTTCTCTGTCGGATGAGATCTTCGGCCTCGACCCCCGCCAGGACATCCTGGCCCGCATGGTTCGCTGGCAGCTTGCAAAGAAGCAGCAGGGAACCCACAAATCCAAGAACCGGTCGGAAGTTTCCCGCACCGGCGCGAAGATGTACAAGCAGAAGGGTACGGGCCGCGCTCGTCACCATTCGGCTCGCGCACCGCAGTTCCGCGGCGGCGGCAAGGCCCATGGCCCGGTCGTTCGCAGCCACGCCCATGACCTTCCCAAGAAGGTTCGTGCGCTCGCCCTGCGTCACGCCCTGTCTGCAAAGCTGAAGGCTGAAGAACTGATCATCGTCGATCAGCTCGTCGCGTCCGAAGCAAAGACCAAGGCTCTGCTGGGCAGCTTCTCTTCGCTTGGCCTGACCAACGCTCTCGTAATCGGCGGCGCCGAACTTGATGGCAACTTCAAGCTCGCTGCTCAGAACATCCCGAATGTGGACGTTCTGCCGGTACAGGGCATCAATGTTTACGACATCCTGCGCCGTGGCAAGCTGGTGCTTTCCAAGGCTGCTGTAGAGGCTCTGGAGGAGCGGTTCAAATGACGGATCTTCGCCACTACGATGTGATCGTATCTCCTTCGATCACGGAAAAGTCGACGCTGGTATCCGAACAGAACCAGGTCGTATTCAACGTCGCCAAGGATGCTTCCAAGCCTGAAATCAAGGCTGCCGTGGAAGCTCTCTTCGGCGTCAAAGTCACGGCTGTGAACACGCTTATCCGCAAGGGTAAGACCCGTCGTTTCCGTGGGTTCGCCGGTAAGCTGAAGGACGTCAAGAAAGCCGTCGTTACGCTCGCCGAAGGTCAATCCATCGACGTGTCCACCGGACTCTAAAGGTTAGGCCCAAGCGGGCAAAGACCCAAAAGGGAACAAGAATATGGCATTGAAAAGTTTCAATCCGACCACGCCGAGCCAGCGTCAGCTGGTTATCGTGGACCGCGCTTCGCTCTACAAGGGCAAGCCGGTAAAGGCTCTCACCCAGGGCCTCAGCTCCAAGGGTGGCCGTAACAACCAGGGCCGGATCACCGTCCGTTTCCAGGGTGGCGGTCACAAGCGGACCTACCGTCTGGTTGACTTCAAGCGTCGCAAGTTTGACGTTGAAGGCACCGTTGAACGTTTGGAATACGACCCCAACCGCACCGCGTTCATCGCGCTGGTTACGTATACCGACGGCGAACAGGCTTACATTCTCGCGCCACAGCGTCTTGCTGCTGGTGACAAGGTGATCGCCTCCGACAAGGCAGTGGACGTGAAGCCCGGCAACACCATGCCGCTTCAGTACATTCCGGTCGGTTCGATCATCCACAACGTCGAGATGAAGCCGGGCAAGGGCGGTCAGATCGCTCGCTCCGCCGGTACGTATGTCCAGCTCGTCGGCCGCGATGCCGGTATGGCCATCCTGCGTCTCAACTCGGGCGAACAGCGCCTGGTGCACGGCTCCTGCCTCGCATCGATCGGTGCTGTTTCGAACGCGGACCACGGCAACATCAACGACGGCAAGGCCGGTCGTTCGCGTTGGCGCGGCAAGCGTCCGCACGTTCGCGGCGTCGTCATGAACCCGGTCGACCACCCGCACGGTGGTGGTGAAGGTCGCACGTCGGGTGGTCGCCACCCGGTTACTCCGTGGGGCAAGCCCACGAAGGGCAAGCGCACCCGTTCGAACAAGTCGACCGACAAGTTCATCATGCGCTCGCGCCATCAGCGTAAGAAGTAAGAGAGGTAGTCACTCATGGCTCGTTCAGTATGGAAAGGTCCGTTTGTTGACGGCTATCTTCTCACCAAGGCTGAGAAGGTGCGCGAGAGCGGACGTAATGAAGTAATCAAGATCTGGAGCCGTCGCTCCACGATCCTGCCGCAGTTCGTCGGTCTGACGTTTGGCGTCTACAACGGCAGCAAGCATGTGCCCGTCTCGGTCAACGAAGACATGGTCGGACACAAGTTCGGTGAATTCTCTCCGACCCGTACCTATTACGGTCACGGCGCGGACAAGAAGGCAAAGAGGAAGTAATCATGGCGAAGGCTAAGACCGAACGCCGGCTGAAGGACAACGAGGCTCAGGCCGTTGCCCGTACGCTCCGCGTCAGCCCCCAGAAACTGAACCTGGTTGCCGCTCTTATCCGTGGCAAGAAGGTTGATCGCGCTCTCGCCGAGCTCGAATTCTCCCGCAAGCGCATTGCAGGCACCGTCAAGAAGACGCTGGAATCTGCAATTGCCAATGCGGAAAACAACCACGACCTCGACGTCGACGCTCTCGTCGTCGCCGAGGCCTATGTTGGCAAGTCCATCACCATGAAGCGTTTCCACGCTCGTGGCCGTGGTCGTGCTTCCCGCATCGAAAAGCCGTTCTCTCACCTCACGATCGTTGTTCGTGAAGTCGAGGAAAAAGGGGAGGCCGCATAATGGGTCAGAAAATCAATCCGATCGGCTTCCGCCTCGGCATCAACCGTACCTGGGACAGCCGCTGGTACGCTGACACCGCAGAATACGGCAAGCTGCTGCATGAAGACCTCAAGATCCGGGCTTACCTGATCAAGGAACTCAAGCAGGCCGGTATCGCAAAGGTCGTCATCGAGCGTCCGCACAAGAAGTGCCGCGTCACGATCCACTCGGCTCGTCCGGGTCTGATCATCGGCAAGAAGGGTGCAGACATCGAGAAGCTTCGCAAGAAGCTTTCCGAGATGACCAACTCCGAAACGCACCTCAACATCGTTGAAGTGCGCAAGCCGGAAATCGACGCGACGCTGGTTGCCCAGTCGATCGCTCAGCAGCTCGAGCGCCGCGTGGCTTTCCGCCGTGCGATGAAGCGAGCTGTTCAGTCCGCAATGCGTCTTGGCGCCGAAGGCATCAAGATCACCTGCGGCGGCCGTCTCGGCGGTGCTGAAATCGCTCGTACCGAATGGTACCGCGAAGGTCGCGTTCCGCTGCACACGCTGCGTGCGGACATCGACTACGGCACAGCCGAAGCTGAAACCGCATTCGGCATTTGCGGCATCAAGGTCTGGATCTTCAAGGGCGAAATCCTTGAGCACGATCCGATGGCTTCTGAGCGTCGCGGTCTCGAAGGCGACGCACAGGGCCCTGCAAGCCGTGAGCGTGGCGATCGTGGCGATCGTCGTCGCGAAAACGCTTGATTGACGCTGGCGAAAGATAAGCTCGGAGAAGTAAGAAAATGTTGCAGCCAAAGCGTACTAAGTACCGTAAGCAGTTCAAGGGACGCATCAAGGGCGTCGCCAAGGGCGGCTTTGACCTGGCATTCGGTGAATTCGGCTTGAAGTCGCAGGAACCGAACCGCGTGAATGCACGCGAGATCGAAGCGGCCCGCCGCGCGATCACGCGTTACATGAAGCGCGCAGGTCGCGTGTGGATCCGCGTATTCCCCGACGTTCCGGTTACGGCAAAGCCGACCGAAGTTCGTATGGGTAAGGGCAAGGGTTCGGTCGATTACTGGGCATGCAAGGTCAAGCCCGGTCGTATGATGTTCGAGATCGACGGTGTTACCGAGGAGATCGCCCGTGAGGCGCTTCGTCTCGGCGCTGCCAAGCTCTCGGTCAAGACGCGCTTCGTACAGCGCATCGCAGAGTAAGGAGCAAGGCACATGAAAGCCGATGAAGTTCGCGGCCTCAGCGCCGACCAGCTCAAGGACAAGCTCGCCGATCTGAAGAAGGAGCAGTTCAACCTGCGCTTCCAGAAGGCGACTGGCCAGCTGGAGAAGTCCTCGCGCATCAACGAAGTCCGCAAGGACATCGCCCGCGTCAAAACCATTGCCCGCCAGAAGGCGGCAGAAGCCAAGGCCTAAGGAAGAATAATATGCCGAAACGCATTCTGCAGGGCGTCGTTGTGTCCGACAAGAACGAGAAGACTGTCGTGGTCCGGGTTGAGCGTCGATTCGCTCACCCGCTCATGCAAAAGACCGTTCGTCGTTCGAAGAAGTACAAGGCACACGACGAAAACAATCAGTATAAGGTCGGCGATGTCGTTTCCATCGAGGAATGCGCACCGATCTCCAAGGACAAGCGCTGGACGGTCGTTTCCGCCCAGGCTTAATTTCATCAGAATCGCGCCTTGTGTCTTGCACTTGGCGCGAATTCCTGTATGAAGCAGCGCAAGGACGCTCGTGACCCGGGCGTCTTTTGCTTTGATGCGCACGGAAGGTCCTTCGGGAAACCACCCTGTCACGATTTTTCCGCGCAAAAAAAGAGACATTCATAAGCTGGGGCAGGGGGCTCGCTCGGGAGAGTTTGCCCAACCGTTCCGGTAACAACAAGAAGGCGACCTGACATGATTCAGATGCAAACAAACCTCGACGTGGCGGATAATTCCGGCGCACGTCGTGTCATGTGCATCAAGGTGCTGGGCGGCTCGAAGCGCAAATATGCTTCTGTTGGCGACATTATTGTCGTTTCCATCAAGGAAGCTATTCCGCGCGGCCGCGTCAAGAAGGGCGACGTGATGAAGGCGGTTGTCGTGCGCACCGCCAAGGACATCCGCCGCGCTGACGGCAGCGTCATCCGTTTCGATAACAACGCAGCCGTTCTTATCGACAACAAGAAAGAGCCCATCGGCACCCGTATCTTCGGACCGGTTCCGCGCGAACTTCGCGCCAAGAACCACATGAAGATCATCTCGCTGGCTCCGGAAGTACTGTAAGGAGCGTATGCGATGCAGAAAATTCGTAAAGGCGACAAGGTTGTCGTATTGACCGGTAAGGACAAGGGCCGTACCGGCGAAGTAATCCAGGTAATGCCGAAAGAAGACCGTGCCGTTGTGCGTGGCGTGAACATGGTGAAGCGTCACCAGCGCCAGACCCAGGCTCAGGAAGCCGGCATCATCAACAAGGAAGCATCCTTGCACATCTCCAACATCGCCATCGTCGACAAGGATGGCAAGCCGACCCGCGTTGGCTTCTCTGTTGTGGATGGCAAGAAGGTCCGCGTGGCCAAGCGTTCGGGAGAAGTGATCGATGGCTGATAAGTACGAGCCGCGTCTCAAGACGGAATACGTTTCCCGTATCCGTGGCGCCATGCAGGAGAAGTTCTCCTACGCAAACGTCATGATGATCCCGAAGCTTGAAAAGATCGTGATCAACATGGGCGTTGGCGAAGCGACTGCCGATTCCAAGAAGCCCACGATCGCTGCCGGTGATCTGGCTGCGATTGCCGGCCAGAAGCCGGTCGTTACCCGCGCTCGCAACTCGATCGCAGGTTTCAAGGTTCGCGAAGGCATGCCGATCGGTGCGAAGGTTACCCTTCGTGGCGCCCGCATGTACGAATTCCTTGATCGTCTGGTCAACATCGCGCTGCCGCGCGTTCGCGACTTCCGGGGTCTGAACCCGAAGAGCTTTGACGGCCGTGGCAACTTCGCCATGGGCATCAAGGAACACATTGTGTTCCCTGAGATCAACTACGATAAGGTTGATCAGATGTGGGGCATGGACATCATCGTTTGCACGACGGCGACGTCGGACGACGAAGCTCGGGCTCTGCTGACAGAGTTCAACTTCCCGTTCCGTCACTAACCGTAACGACGAGCGTAGAAAAGGAACTCCGATATGGCGAAAACAAGCGCAGTTGAAAAGAACAAGCGCCGCCGCAAGTCGGTCGCCCAGCAGGCTGCCAAGCGCGCTGCTCTCAAGGCGATCGTGATGAACCAGTCCCTTCCGATCGAAGACCGGTTCAAGGCCACTCTGAAGCTCGCTTCGCTGCCGCGTGACGGCTCGAAGACGCGTATCCGCAACCGCTGCGAAGTAACGGGCCGTCCGCGCGCGTTCTATCGCAAGCTCAAGATGTCGCGTATCGCGCTTCGTGAGCTGGGCAATTCCGGCAAGGTGCCGGGCATTGTCAAGTCGAGCTGGTAAGGAGACGGGCACATGACCATGACTGATCCTTTGGGTGATATGCTCACCCGCATCCGCAATGGTGCTGCTCGCCGTAAGTCTTCGGTAAGCACGCCTGCTTCCAGCCTGCGCGCACGCGTTCTCGACGTGCTGCAGTCTGAAGGCTACATTCGCGGTTATTCCAAGGTCGATTTTGAAAACGGCAAGTCCGAGTTCACCATCGAACTGAAGTACTACGAAGGTGCGTCGGTGATCCGTGAGATCGGCCGCGTTTCCAAGCCGGGCCGCCGGGTTTATGTCTCGGTAAAGTCCATTCCGCAGGTCGCGAACGGCCTCGGCATCACCATCCTTTCGACCCCGAAGGGCGTGATGGCCGATCACCAGGCTCGCGAACAGAACGTTGGTGGCGAGGTTCTTTGCTCGGTCTTCTAAGACCCGAGCAGGATCTCCATAACGAACAGACAGGATTGAATAATGTCTCGTATCGGTAAAAAGCCCGTTCCGGTTCCAGCAGGTGTGACGGCCAATGTCGACGGCCAGAAGGTTACTGCTAAGGGCCCGAAGGGTGAACTGTTTTTCGTCGCTAACGACGACATTCAGCTGAAGCTCGAAGATAACGGCGTTTCCGTAACGCCGGCTAACGGCACCAAGGAAGCTCGTTCGAAGTGGGGCATGTCCCGCACGATGATCGAGAACATCTTCAAGGGTGTTAAGGACGGCTATGAGCGCAAGCTCGAAATCAACGGCGTTGGTTACCGTGCCGCCATGCAGGGCAAGAACCTGCAGCTGGCTCTCGGCTTTTCCCATGACGTTGTTTACGAGCCTCCGGTCGGCATCACCATTGCCGTTCCGAAGCCGACGGAAATCATCGTTTCCGGCATCAACAAGCAGCAGGTTGGCCAGGTAGCCGCGGAAATCCGTGAATACCGCGGTCCCGAGCCCTACAAGGGCAAGGGCGTGAAGTACGCTGAAGAGCGTATTGTCCGCAAAGAAGGCAAGAAGAAGTAAGGATCACGCGAAATGGCTAGCAGGAAAGAAGCACTTGCACGTCGCGCGAGCCGTGTGCGCCGCCAGATCAAGGCGGTTGCCAACGGCCGTCCGCGCCTGTCGGTTCATCGCTCGTCGAAGAACATCTATGCCCAGATCATCGATGACGTTGCTGGCAAGACGCTTGCGTCTGCCTCCACGCTCGAAGCCGATCTGCGCGGTTCGCTCAAGACCGGCGCCGACGTTGCAGCAGCGGCTGTTGTCGGCAAGCTGGTTGCCGAGCGTGGCGTCAAGGCCGGCGTCAAGGATGTCGTATTCGACCGCGGCGCGTTCATCTATCATGGCCGCATCAAGGCCGTGGCTGAAGCTGCCCGCGAAGGCGGTCTGAACTTCTAAGTTTTTTCCGCCCGGGCATCGATCCGGGCGGAATTTCACCGGACCATGCGGATCTCGTTCTCGAGGCCGCTGGTCTTTTCGTTTGCCGTTCCACCCGTAAAAGAAAAAGGACAAGGACAATGGCACAGGAAAAAAGAGGTTCTCGCGACGACCGCCAGAACCGTGAAGAGCGCGATAGCGAATTCGTCGACAAGCTGGTCGCGATCAACCGCGTTGCAAAGGTTGTTAAGGGTGGCCGTCGCTTCGGCTTCGCCGCTCTCGTCGTCGTTGGCGACCAGAAGGGCCGCGTTGGCTTCGGTCACGGCAAGGCTCGTGAAGTTCCGGAAGCGATCCGCAAGGCAACTGAAAGCGCAAAGCGCGATCTGATCTTCGTTCCGCTGCGGGATGGCCGCACGCTGCATCACGACGTCAATGGCCGTCACGGCGCAGGCAAGGTTCTGCTGCGTTCGGCCAAGGCCGGTACCGGTATCATCGCCGGTGGTCCGATGCGCGCCGTTTTCGAAACGCTCGGCGTTCATGACGTTGTTGCAAAGTCGACCGGTTCGTCGAACCCGTACAACATGGTTCGCGCTACGTTCGACGCTCTGAAGCATCAGGTTCATCCGAAGGACATCGCTGCACAGCGCGGTCTGAAGTATGCGACCCTTCAGGCTCGCCGTGCCGCTTCCGGCAACGCTTCTGAAGAATAAGGAGCTGGATCATGGCCAAGAAGACTACTGAAGCCAAGAAGACTGTTACGGTCGAACAGATCGGCAGCCCTATTCGCCGCCCGGCAATCCAGCGTCAGACGCTGGTCGGTCTGGGTCTCAACAAGATGCATCGTCAGCGCACCCTGGAAGACACTCCTGCGGTTCGCGGCATGATCCGTGCGGTCCAGCATCTCGTTCGCGTCGTTGACGAGAAGTGAGACGGAGTAACCTATCATGAAACTCAATGAAATCAGAGACAACGAAGGCGCCTCCAAGGATCGTATCCGCGTAGGTCGCGGTATCGGTTCCGGCAAGGGCAAGACCGGTGGTCGCGGTGTGAAGGGTCAGAAGGCCCGTTCGGGCGTCGCGATCAACGGCTTCGAAGGCGGTCAGATGCCCATCTACCGTCGTCTGCCGAAGCGCGGTTTCAACAACATCTTCGGTTCCGAATATGCTGTTGTGTCGCTCGGCCGCATTCAGACCGCCATCGACGCCAAGAAGCTTGACGCTTCCGCAACGATCGATGCCGCTGCTCTCAAGGCTGCCGGCGTTATCCGCCGCGCCAAGGACGGCGTACGCATTCTCGCCGACGGCGAGCTGAAGGCAAAGGTCGCTTTCGAAGTTGCCGGCGCTTCCAAGCCTGCGATCGAAAAGATCGAAAAGGCTGGCGGCTCGATCAAGCTTCTAGCTGTTGCAGCGGAAGCCGCCGAGTAATATATAAACTTCAGACGCCCGGTGCGCATGTCGCTCCGGGCGTTTGCGCTCCCTGGCCACTGTTGCTTTCGATCTAAATCGATTTATAGAGCATCAGGGCAATCTCTTCGCGGTGTGCTTTCTTGGCCCCGCTTGCGGCAGAAAGTGCCGCAGGGAGAGCCTCACAGTTCTTGAACTTCCGTAGGGGAGGGGATAGGACATAAAAAACAGGGTGAGGCATGATGGCGGCCAAGAGCTGCATTCGTCCGAAGCCCGGTTTTGACCAGTATCTTTTAGACCTTTCCGCATTGGCCGGTGTTGCTGGCTGGCAAGGGTCATTCGGAGAAATTTATGGCTTCAGCAGCGGAACAACTGGCTTCGAACCTGAATTTTTCGACCTTCGCTAAGGCGGAGGATCTGAAAAAGCGTCTCTGGTTTACTCTTGCCGCACTTCTCGTCTACCGTCTCGGCACCCATATTCCGCTTCCGGGCCTGAACCCCGAAGCCTATGCGCAGGCCTTCCGTGGCCAGGCCAACGGTATTCTTGGTCTTTTCAACATGTTTGCGGGTGGCGCTGTCGAGCGCATGGCGATTTTCGCCCTCGGCATCATGCCTTACATCTCCGCTTCGATCATCGTGCAGCTCATGACCTCGGTCGTGCCCTCGCTCGAAGCGTTGAAGAAGGAAGGCGAAGCCGGCCGCAAGATCATCAACCAGTACACACGCTACGGTACGGTGCTGCTCGGCACGCTGCAGGCCTATGGTATTGCGGTCGGGCTTGAAAGCGGCAACGGTCTCGTGGTGGATCCGGGCATGTTCTTCCGCATCTCCACCGTCATCACGCTGCTCGGTGGTACGATGTTCCTCATGTGGCTCGGCGAACAGATCACCTCGCGCGGTATCGGTAACGGTATTTCGCTGATCATCTTCGCGGGCATTGCCGCGGGCCTGCCCAAGGCGCTGGCCGGCACGCTGGAACTTGGCCGCACCGGCGCGCTGTCGACCCCTCTCATTCTGATGGTCGTCATCATCGCTATCGGCGTCATCGCGCTTATCGTCTTCGTGGAGCGCGCGCAGCGCCGCCTGTTGATCCAATATCCGAAGCGCCAGGTCGGCAACCGGATGTTCCAGGGCGATACCTCGCATTTGCCGCTGAAGCTCAACACCGCCGGCGTCATTCCCGCGATCTTCGCATCGTCGCTGCTGCTTTTGCCGGCAACGGCTGCGGGTTTTGCCGGAAACACCAACCTGCCGGGCTGGGCGACGTCGATCATTGCGTCGCTGCAGCACGGACAGCCGTTGTTCATGGCGCTCTACGGCCTGCTGATCGCGTTCTTCGCGTTTTTCTATACGGCGATCGTCTTCAATCCGAAGGACACCGCAGATAACCTCAAGAAGCATGGCGGCTTCATTCCGGGCATCCGTCCGGGCGAGCGCACCGCGGAGTACATTGATTACGTCCTGACCCGCATCACGGTGGTCGGCGCGATTTATCTGGTCTTCGTGTGTATCCTTCCTGAGACACTTATCGCACGGACGGGCATTCCATTAGCCCTTGGTGGTACTTCGCTTTTGATCGTTGTCAGTGTGACTCTGGATACGGTTGCGCAGATTCAGGGTCACCTGATCGCCCAGCAGTATGAAGGCCTGATCAAGAAGTCGAAGTTGCGTGGAGGAAAGAGGGGACGATGAGACTGATATTTTTGGGTCCGCCGGGTGCGGGCAAGGGAACCCAGGCCAAGCGGCTGACGGACAAGTACGGGATCCCGCAGCTTTCCACCGGTGACATGCTGCGCGCTGCGGTCAGCGCGGGCACCGAAATCGGCAAGCGCGCCAAGGCCGTCATGGATGCCGGCGGGCTGGTATCCGACGATATCGTCAATCAGATCGTTTCCGAGCGCATCGAAGCACCGGACTGTGCCAAGGGTTTCATTCTCGACGGTTATCCGCGCACCGTTCCGCAGGCCAAGGCTCTTGCCGACAACATGCGCAAGAAGAACCTGGTTCTCGACGCCGTCATCGAACTCAAGGTGGACGAAGAGGCGTTGATTCGCCGAATCGAAAACCGCGTCGCTGAGACCATCGCGGCTGGCGGCACTGTCCGTTCGGATGACAATCCGGAAGCTTTCCGCAAGCGTCTTACGGAATATCGCGAGAAGACCGCGCCGCTGTCTGCCTATTACAGCGAACAGGGCGAGCTTGTGGCGCTGGATGGCATGGCTGATGTCGATGCCGTCACTGAGGCCATCGAGCGCGTTCTCGAGAAAGCCTCTGCCTGATCGAGAGAATGAATGGGTGAGGGCCGTTACGTTCTTGCCCATCTTCCATTTCCGAAAGGCGGCTGATCCTCTGGATCGTAAAAGAATCTTGGCGGAGCCGGTTGCTTTTTTGCGCTGATTCCGTTAAACACCGCGCCAACTCGCGACATCCCAAGCGACTGGCGCGGATTTCCCTTAGGGAAGGGAGATCCGGGTTCAGTCGTTTTGACTTGTCACGGACACCAATTTGAACTGGCGGTCTTTCGGCCGCTCAAATGGAATCACCACTTGCCGGATGGCAACTGGAACCAAGGAGAAGAGACGTGGCACGTATCGCTGGCGTCAACATCCCGACTGCGAAGCGCGTTGTTATTGCGCTGACCTACATTCACGGGATCGGTCCGAAATTCGCGCAGGAAATCATGGACAAGGTCGGTCTTCCGGCTGAGAAGCGCGTTCATCAGCTGACGGATGCTGAAGTTCTTCAGATCCGTGAAGCCATCGACCGCGACTACCAGGTCGAAGGCGACCTGCGTCGTGAGACCTCGATGAACATCAAGCGTCTGATGGACCTCGGTTGCTACCGCGGCCTGCGTCACCGTCGTGGCCTTCCGGTCCGCGGTCAGCGCACGCACACGAACGCCCGCACCCGCAAGGGTCCGGCGAAGGCTATCGCTGGTAAGAAGAAGTAATTTTCCGGTTCTCCGGAAAGGGGAGGCTGGTGCAGTCCGCGCCAGCCTTTCTGAGTTTGGCGTAAGGCTCCAGAAGGGCTGATCGCCGGTGTAGCCGCTGGTGTTACGGCGGTGAAGAGATCAATGAAAGGTATAAAATGGCCAAGGAAGCCGCACGCGTCCGTCGTCGCGAACGCAAAAATATCACGTCTGGCGTCGCGCACGTCAACTCGACCTTCAACAACACGATGATCACCATCACCGACGCACAGGGCAATGCTATTGCCTGGTCGTCCGCTGGTGCCAAGGGCTTCAAGGGTTCGCGCAAGTCGACCCCGTTCGCTGCCCAGATCGCTGCTGAAGATTGCGCGAAGAAGGCTCAGGAACACGGCATGAAGTCGCTTGAAGTTGAAGTTTGCGGTCCGGGTTCCGGCCGTGAATCGGCACTTCGCGCTCTGCAGGCTGCCGGTTTCATGATCACCTCCATTCGCGACGTGACGCCGATCCCGCACAACGGTTGCCGTCCGCGCAAGAAGCGCCGCGTCTGACGCGACCGTGGTTCGGAAATTCCGCCTTTCCTCAGGTCTGGCGGAATTTTCGTGTATCTGGCGTGTGCGCGTCGATTTCGATCGACGGACTTGCGCTCAAGAACCCACCGATGAACCCCTGAATTTGGTTCCTCTCGGTGTTTTCATGCTCGGTCCGTCACGATTGGATGGTGGCGGCGAACGGAAGGTTTAAAGATGATTCAGAAGAACTGGCAGGAACTTATCAAGCCGAACAAGGTCGAGTTCACCTCGTCCAGCCGCACCAAGGCAACGCTGGTTGCCGAGCCGCTGGAGCGTGGTTTCGGTCTTACCCTCGGCAACGCGCTGCGTCGCGTTCTGTTGTCTTCTCTGCGTGGCGCCGCTGTAACGGCCGTGCAGATCGACGGTGTCCTGCACGAATTCTCCTCCATCCCCGGTGTTCGGGAAGATGTGACGGATATCGTGCTCAACATCAAGGAAATCGCCATCAAGATGGACGGCGATGATTCCAAGCGCATGGTCGTGCGCAAGCAGGGTCCGGGTGCCGTAACCGCTGGTGACATCCAGACGGTTGGCGACATCGAAATCCTGAACCCCGAGCACGTGATCTGCACGCTGGACGATGGCGCTGAAATCCGCATGGAATTCACCGTCAACAACGGCAAGGGTTACGTACCGGCTGAGCGCAACCGCGCGGAAGATGCCCCTATCGGCCTCATTCCGGTGGACAGCCTCTATTCTCCGGTCAAGAAAGTGTCCTACAAGGTGGAAAACACCCGTGAAGGCCAGGTTCTCGACTACGACAAGCTGATCATGACGATCGAGACCAACGGTTCGGTTTCCGGCGAAGACGCCGTTGCCTTCGCCGCTCGCATTCTTCAGGACCAGCTGGGCGTCTTCGTCAACTTCGACGAGCCGCAGAAGGAAGCAGAAGAAGAATCGGTTACCGAACTTGCGTTCAACCCGGCGCTTCTCAAGAAGGTCGACGAGCTCGAACTGTCCGTTCGTTCGGCAAATTGCCTGAAGAACGACAACATCGTTTATATCGGCGACCTGATCCAGAAGACCGAGGCCGAAATGCTTCGCACGCCGAACTTCGGTCGCAAGTCGCTTAACGAAATCAAGGAAGTTCTCGCTTCCATGGGTCTGCACCTCGGTATGGAAGTGCCGGCATGGCCGCCTGAGAACATCGAAGATCTCGCAAAGCGTTACGAAGACCAGTACTAACAAGCAAGAAGGCAGACCTCAAAGACTGCCTTTCCCCGTCAAACAGCAGATAAGTCATCTGCATGTGCCAGGAAACGGCAGGCCTTAGAGAAGGAACCTGCGTAGAAGGAGAATAGCAATGCGCCACGGTAATTCAGGCCGCAAGCTCAATAGAACCGCCAGCCACCGCAAGGCAATGTTTGCCAATATGGCTGCTTCGCTCATCACCCATGAGCAGATCGTCACCACGCTTCCGAAGGCGAAGGAAATTCGCCCGATCGTTGAGAAGCTCGTCACTCTCGGCAAGCGCGGCGACCTGCACGCTCGTCGTCAGGCGATCTCGCAGATCAAGGATCAGGACGCTGTTCGCAAGCTGTTCGACGCGATCGCAGCTCGCTACGCAAACCGCAATGGCGGCTACCTGCGTATCATGAAAGCCGGCTTCCGCCAGGGCGACAATGCCGCTCTCGCCGTCATCGAATTCGTCGAGCGCGACGTTGACGCCAAGGGCGCAGCCGACAAGGCTCGCGTTGCTGCAGAAGCTGCTGCTGCCGAAGCTGCATAATATCTGACGCCTTTCCGGCGTCGCGAGTTAAAATGCCGGGCGAGAGATTGCCCGGCTTTTTTTTGTTTTGCGGTTTTTTGCATTGAGGGCGGTGCGTGCGGCTGACCCCCCTCTGCCCTGCCGGGCATCTCCCCCTCAAGGGGGGAGATCGAGACACCGCAAAGTCTCTAGTATCTCAACCGTCACGGATGAAGTGGCGGTAGAGCGTCTTGCGGATCTCCCCCCTTGAGGGGGAGATGCCCGGCAGGGCAGAGGGGGGCAGGCCCCACGCAACTCCATTCGCCATGAGCCCCCTTAAATTTTGGACTATTGATGCACGGGCCTGCCAGCGGCCTTCCTGCTGCGTTTCCGAGCCATGATCGTCGGCCGCACCAGCCGATACCCCAACAGCACCACCATCGTCGTGATATAAAACACCGGCTCCAGCGTGATCGATTTTCGCGCCAGCACGAAATGCAGCACGCCGACGATGAGGACGAGATAGACCAGCTTGTGCAGCGTGTTCCAGCGGCTGCCGAGTTTGCGGATCGACCAGCGGTTGGAGGTGAGCGCCAGAGGAATGAGCATGAGAAGGCCGGCCATGCCGAGCATGATATAGGGGCGTTTCAGGATATCGCCTGCGATGGAGCTGAGGATCAAGCCGCGATCCAGCACCAGATAGACGGTGAAATGGGCGAGCACATAATAAAAGGCGATCAGCCCCAGAGCGCGACGATAGGCGATGAGGTTGATGTTGAAGAGATCGCGCATCGGCGTCACCAGTAGGCCGATACACAGGAAGCGCAGCGCCCAGATGCCGAGCAGGTGCTCGAATTCCTTGACCGGATTAAAGCCGAGGCCGCCGGTTGCGGCGAGATAGAAATACCAGACACCGGGAGAAAGGCCGGCGATATACAGCGCCCAGATGGCTGCCGGTTGGTAACGCTTCGGCAGCGAGGGAAGAGGCAGCGCTAAGGCCATGGTCAGTAATTCGCTTTCAGGTCCATGCCGGCATAGAGGCTTGCCACCTCGTCGTAACCGTTGAACATCAGGGTCGGGCGGTTCTGCGTGCCGAAAAAGCCGCCTTCGCCGATGCGTTGTTCCGTCGCCTGGCTCCAGCGGGGATGGTCCACATGCGGATTGACGTTGGAATAGAAGCCATATTCGCGGGCATTGGAGTTTTTCCACGTCGTTTCCGGCTGTTTCTCGACAAGCGAAATACGGACGATGGATTTGATGCCCTTGAAACCATATTTCCACGGGACCACGAGGCGGATCGGCGCGCCGTTCTGGTTCGGCAGGGTTTCGCCATAAAGCCCAACGGCGAGGATGGTGAGCGGATGGCGCGCTTCATCGAGACGCAGGCCCTCGACATAGGGCCATGAAAGAGGCTGGAACAAGCCGCTCTGGCCGGGCATTTCCTCCGGCCGCACAACCGTCTCGAAGGACACGTATTTCGCGCTGCCAAGCGGCTCCACCTTGTCGAGAAGGGCGGCGAGCGGGAAGCCGATCCACGGAATGACCATCGACCAGCCCTCGACACAGCGCATGCGATAGGTGCGCTCTTCGAGAGGATATTTCATGAGGTCTTCAATGCCGAATTCCTGCGGTTTGGAAACGAGGCCATCCACCTTCACAGTCCAGGGGGTCGGCTTGAACTTGCCGGAATTTTCCTTCGGGTCGGATTTTCCGACGCCGAACTCGTAGAAATTATTATAGCTGGTGACGGCGTCGAGCGGGGTGAGCTTCTCATCGAGCTTGTAGGCGCCGGGTTTTGCGGAAAGCGGCGCGGCAACAGCCTCACGCCCGGCCAGCCCGATTGCCGCCAGCCCCGCCGCCGTGCCGAGGAAGCCACGTCTGGACAGGTAGATATTCTTCGGCGTGATTTCATTTGCCGAGATGATGGGCGGACGATAGGCGGGCATTGGAACCTCCACAAAAGCCGGGTGCATCGGCGATAAATCGACTATGATAGCCAATACGGCCGCTGCACAGTTATGTTTCAGCGATCTGCGGAAAAACAACGGTGGAGCGGCGAAAATCGCGCATTTGTGATGAAAGGCGCGGCCCGATAGCACGCTGAAGAGAAAGCGTACCGTACCGAACCGTACTGTTTTGCCTCAAGGTGACAGTGACAGGGCTCACGGTTTGCGCTAGAAAAACCGCAAATTAGGGCAGAGGCCATTTTGACCGCGCTGCGGAAGACGCGTCTTTGCCCAAGAGATCGAGGAAAACACCATGCCAGCCTATCGCTCCAGAACGACAACCCACGGCCGCAACATGGCGGGCGCGCGCGGCCTTTGGCGCGCCACCGGCATGAAGGACAGCGATTTCGGCAAGCCGATCATTGCTGTCGTCAATTCCTTCACGCAGTTCGTGCCGGGCCATGTGCATCTGAAGGATCTCGGCCAGCTCGTCGCCCGCGAAATCGAGGCGGCCGGCGGTGTTGCCAAGGAATTCAACACCATCGCGGTCGATGACGGTATCGCCATGGGCCATGACGGCATGCTCTATTCGCTGCCCTCGCGCGAAATCATCGCCGACTCGGTGGAATATATGGTCAATGCCCATTGCGCCGATGCCATGGTGTGTATTTCCAACTGCGACAAGATCACCCCCGGCATGCTGAATGCCGCGATGCGCCTCAACATTCCCGCCGTTTTCGTGTCCGGCGGCCCGATGGAAGCGGGCAAGGTCGTTCTGCACGGCAAGACGGTCGCGCTCGATCTGGTCGATGCGATGGTGGCGGCTGCCGACGACAAGATTTCCGATGAGGACGTCAAGGTCATCGAACGTTCCGCCTGCCCGACCTGCGGTTCCTGTTCCGGCATGTTCACCGCCAATTCGATGAACTGTCTGACCGAGGCGCTCGGCCTGTCATTGCCCGGTAACGGCTCGACGCTTGCCACCCACTCGGATCGCAAGCGCCTGTTCGTCGAAGCCGGTCACCTGATCGTCGATCTCGCCCGCCGTTATTACGAGCAGGACGACGAGACCGTTCTGCCGCGCACCATCGCCAACAAGGCGGCGTTTGAGAACGCCATGTCGCTTGATATCGCCATGGGCGGCTCCACCAATACGGTTCTGCATATTCTGGCGGCTGCCCATGAAGGCGGCGTCGATTTCGGCATGGAAGACATCGACCGTCTTTCCCGCAAGGTTCCCTGCCTTTCCAAGGTCGCGCCCGCCAAGCAGGACGTGCACATGGAAGACGTACACCGCGCCGGCGGCATCATGCGTATTCTCGGTGAGCTGGAGCGCGGCGGTCTCATCAACCGTGATACCTATACGGTGCACGAAGCGACGCTCGGCGACGCCATCGACCGCTGGGACATTACCCGCACCAACAGCGAGACGGTGCGTGAATTCTTCAAGGCTGCCCCCGGCGGCGTACCGACGCAGGTTGCCTTCAGCCAGTCCTCGCGCTGGGACGATCTGGATACCGACAGCGATAATGGCGTCATCCGCTCGGTCGAAAAGCCTTTCTCCAAGGATGGCGGTCTCGCCGTGCTTTATGGCAACATCGCGCTCGACGGCTGCATCGTAAAGACGGCGGGTGTGGACGAATCCATTCTGAAATTCACCGGCCCGGCGGTCGTTTACGAGAGCCAGGACGCGGCCGTGAAGGGCATTCTCGGCAACGAGGTCAAGGCGGGCGACGTCGTTGTCATCCGTTACGAAGGGCCGAAGGGCGGGCCGGGCATGCAGGAAATGCTCTATCCGACCAGCTACCTGAAATCCAAAGGCCTCGGCAAAGCCTGCGCGCTCATCACCGACGGTCGTTTCTCCGGTGGCACGTCAGGCCTGTCCATCGGCCACGCCTCGCCGGAAGCGGCACAGGGCGGCGCCATCGGCCTCGTGCGTCAGGGCGACCTGATCGAGATCGACATTCCGAACCGCACGATCAACCTCAGCGTACCGGATGCCGAACTGGCATCGCGCCGTGCCGAGCAGGAAGAAAAGGGCTGGAAGCCGGAAGCACCACGCAAGCGCAATGTCACGACGGCACTGAAGGCCTATGCGGCCTTTGCGTCGAGCGCGGACAAGGGTGCAGTGCGGATTCTGCCGGAGTAACAGACTGATTGTGAAGGAAACAAAACCGTCCGGTGATGCCGGGCGGTTTTCTATTTTGCACGAAGTGCCAATACGTTCGCTACCCGCAATTCAAATTCGCTTCGTTTCATCACCATCGAGAAAATACAAGATCTCGTTCTCGTCGTTCGCAAGATGCCAGATGAGTTCGATCAATTCTGCTTTACGCATTCGGTTTAGCCGCCGCTCAACAGCGTCGAGTTCAGCGGTTTGCGCCTGATAGATCGGGCTTGGTGCATAACTTTTGCTCCCCCGTTGAACCGCCAATGCCACAGCGGCCATGTGCTTGCAGGGACCGAATCCTGCAAAGGCCGGGCACCAGCACTTGCCGGAGAGACGCGTTCCGTCGAACCACAATTCCACCTTGTAGCGCCGCGTTCCCATGCAGCGGGCTATGATCTCATCATGTTTGATCGAGACGAATTCGACCATCCCGGCTTCAAAATACTGATTTCCGCGTTCGATATATCGCTCATCGAAAAGGGAAGAGATGTGGTGTTGCGTAATTTTCATGGCGGAGCAAATTCGCGTTTGATTTTGCGTCAACCTAGCACCCATGGAGGCGGATATGTCACATCATGAAAAACGCCGGGAAACAAAAAGGATAGGTGTTGCATCCGCCGATAGTGTCTCTGTCTCACATATCGATTCAAGTCTTTGCCAGACCGATTCCGGAAAGATGGCCAAGTCGATGACAATCAAAAGAATTATCGTGTTGACGCCATGGCGCGGTAACGCTGCGCGGCAGTCCGGGTCACAATGTGGTGACAGGTCTGGTCGACCTTTCCGCAGACCTTAAATCAGACCTATGAAAAGACGAACCGCACTCACCCTTATTGCTTCTCTTCCTTTTGCCCGGCTTACCCGCGCGCAAACCTCTGGCAATGCCGGCCGATTCGACCCATTGCTACGGGATGCGGGTGCGCTTTCGAGCCTGAAGACCGTCATCGTCAGCATCGATGGCGCAGAGGTGGCAAGCCGCGCCTATCACGGTGCCAGTCTCAATGGTTCCACCAATATCAAGTCAGCGTCGAAATCGGTGATCTCGGCGCTGGTCGGCATGGCGATCGACCGCAAGATTCTGTCGGGCGCCGATCAGCCGGTCGCGACCATACTGCGCGGAGATTTTCCTCCTAACCCCGATCCACGGCTGGAGCGGATCACCATTGGTCATCTCCTGTCCATGCAATCCGGTCTGGAGCGCATGTCCGGTCCGAATTACGGCCGCTGGGTCGCCAGCCGCAACTGGGTGAGGATGGCGCTGGGTTCCGGTTTTGCCGGGGAGCCCGGCGGCGGCATGCTCTATTCCACGGCATCAACACATCTGCTCTCGGCGATATTGACCAAGGCTTCCGGCCGCTCGACGCTTTCTCTCGCCCGAGACTGGTTCCGGCCACTTGAGGGGTTCGCGATCGGCGGGTGGGAGCGCGATCCGCAGGGCATCTATCTCGGTGGCAACCAGATGGCGATGACGGCGCGTTCCCTGCTGGCCTTTGGCGAGCTTTATCGTCTTGGCGGCGTAACGCCTGATGGCGAGCGGCTCATCTCGCAGGAATGGATCAGCCAGTCCTGGCAGCAGCGCACCAATTCCGTCTTCAACGGCGATGGTTATGGGTATTGCTGGTTCATCAAGGAGATGGCGGGGGAGATTGTCTATTACGCCTGGGGTTATGGCGGGCAGATGCTCTATATCGTGCCTGCCAGACGACTTTCCGTGGTCATGACCTCGCGGGAAGATGCTCCTTCCGCCAGAACCGGCTATCGCGACCAGCTGCATGGCCTCCTGGAAAACATCATTCGTGCGGTCTGAGGGCAGGCTTAACGGTTAGAGCGGTCGATTGATGCTCTGGAAGGCTTCCCCGAGGCGCTTCATACGTTCCTCGTAAGAACGCGTCAGGCAGGCCACATCGGCCGCGCATTCCTGGCGTTTCTTCAGCCATTGGCTCTGTTCGTCGCGCAAAGTGTCGCGCGCGCCCATCGCCATCAACTGGGTCAGAATGTCGAAGGTGGTGGCCATCTTCACATCCTGGTCGTTCAGCGCGCGGTTGTCACAGATCGCTTTTTCATCCGCCGCCAGATCGGGCTTGGCGCAATCGAAGCTTGCCGCGCTGGCCGGTGAGACGAGGGAGGATGTGAAAAGGATGCCGCAGGCAAGGAGGATCGGTTTCAGATGCATGGGTCGTCTCTTTTAAAGGGCAGTCAGGTGCCGGTGAAACCGAAAAGGGGCGCTGTTGGTTCCAATGTCGCCCGCCGATACCATGCCTGGAAAAGGACGGCCATCATCTTGCCGCTCTTTGCTTTACAGGCTTTGACGTTATAACTCCATCATACTGATGACGATGAGGAATCACATGCGAAGCGTGTTGAAGTATCTGTCCACCGGCTTTCTCGCCGCGCTCATTCTCCTGCCCGTGGGTGCTGCGGCGCAGGATAACAGGACCGTGCCGTCGAGCCACACGGAAATGCAGCTTTCTTTCGCGCCGCTGGTCAAGCGCACCGCAGGCGCGGTGGTGAATGTTTATGCCGAACGCGTCGTGCAACGGCGTCTGTCGCCGTTTGCTGGTGATCCTTTCTTCGAACAGTTCTTCGGCCAGCAGATGCCGAACCGTACGGAAAAGCAGTCATCGCTCGGCTCCGGCGTCATCGTGACCGCCGGCGGCCTCGTGGTGACCAATAATCACGTCATCGACGGTGCCGATGACATCAAGGTGGCGCTGGCGGATGGACGTGAATTTTCGTCAAAGGTGCTGCTAAAGGATGATCGCGTCGATCTCGCCGTTCTGCAGATCGATGCGAAGGAGCAGTTCCCGGTACTGTCGCTCGGAAATTCTGACAAGATCGAGGTCGGTGATCTGGTGCTCGCCATCGGCAATCCCTTCGGTGTCGGCCAGACGGTGACGAGCGGCATCGTTTCCGGCCTTGCGCGCAACCAGGTGACGCAGGGCGATTTCGGTTTCTTCATTCAGACCGACGCCTCCATCAACCCCGGCAACTCCGGCGGTGCGTTGATGAACATGGCGGGTGAGCTGGTTGGCATCAACACGGCCATCTTCTCCAAGGGCGGCGGCTCGAATGGCATCGGTTTCGCCATTCCCGCCAATCTTGTCCGGGTTTTCGTCGCTGCCGCCGAGCGTGGCGATGCAAGCTTCCAGCGGCCCTATATCGGCGCAACTTTCGATCCGGTGACATCGGATGTCGCCGAGGCGCTTGGTCTGCATCGCGCCCGTGGCGCGCTGGTCGTCAGCGTCATCAAGGGTGGGCCGGCGGAGAAGGCGGGCATCGAGCCGGGGCAGGTGGTTACAGCCGTCAACGGCTTCGAGGTGGAGCATCCGGATGCGCTGGGTTATCGCCTGACGACCGCCGGCATCGGCAAATCCGCCGAACTGACCGTCATGGACAAGGGGAAAGAGAAGAAGGTGACCATCGCGCTCGATACCGCGCCGGAAACCGCACCGCGCGATGAACGGCTGATTGAGGGGCGCAATCCCTTCGCCGGCGCGACTGTCGCCAATCTTTCGCCAAAGCTTGCCGATGAATTGCGTATGCCGTCGCAGGTGACCGGCGTTGTCATTACCGATGTGAAGCGCGGTTCCCCGGCTTATCGTGTCGGTTTCCAGCCGAAAGACGTGATCCTGTCGCTGAACGGCGCGGATATCGGCACCACCGCCGCTGTCGAGAAGGCGCTGGACGACAATCCCGGCTTCTGGCGGGTGGAAATCCTGCGTGACGGGCAGCGCATCCGGCAGTTCCTGCGATGAGCGACGATCTCTTCGCCCCGCAAGTGCCCGTCGAGGTCGCCAACCGGCGGCCTCTTGCCGATCGTCTGCGTCCCAAGACGCTGGCGGAGGTGAGCGGGCAGCCGCATCTGACGGGCGAGGAGGGCGTGCTGCGCCGCATGATCGATAGCGGCTCACTGGGGTCGATGATCTTCTGGGGGCCGCCCGGCACCGGCAAGACCACGGTTGCCCGGTTGCTTTCCGGCGAAGCGGGGCTGGCTTTCGAGCAAATCTCGGCGATCTTTTCCGGTGTCGCCGATCTCAAGAAGGTTTTCGAGGCGGCGCGCACACGGCGGATGAATGGCCGGCAGACGCTGCTTTTCGTAGACGAGATTCATCGCTTCAACCGCGCCCAGCAGGACAGTTTTCTGCCTGTCATGGAGGACGGTACCATTATTCTGGTGGGCGCCACCACCGAAAACCCGTCTTTCGAACTCAATGCCGCTCTGTTGTCGCGGGCGCGTGTGTTGACATTCCGCTCGCATGACGAGGATAGCCTGAGCGAGCTTCTCAAGCGCGCCGAGGAGGCGGAGGGCAAGTCCCTGCCGTTGACGGAAGAGGCACGGGCCAGCCTGATCCGCATGGCCGACGGCGATGGCCGCGCCGTGCTGACGCTTGCCGAGGAGGTCTGGCGCGCGGCGCGCAAGGACGAGACCTTCGATACCGAAGGGCTGACGCGCATCGTGCAGCGTCGTGCGCCCGTTTACGACAAGAGCCAGGACGGCCATTACAATCTCATCTCCGCGCTGCATAAATCGGTGCGCGGTTCGGACCCGGATGCGGCACTTTATTATCTCGCGCGCATGTTCGATGCCGGCGAGGACCCGCTTTATCTTGGGCGGCGGCTGGTCCGTATGGCCGTTGAGGATATCGGCCTTGCCGATCCGCAGGCTTTGACCGTCTGCAACGCCGCCAAGGACGCCTATGACTATCTCGGCTCACCCGAGGGTGAGTTGGCGCTGGCGCAGGCTTGCGTCTATCTCGCGACCGCGCCGAAATCGAACGCCGTTTATACCGCCTTCAAGTCGGCCATGCGGGCGGCCAAGGAAAACGGCTCGCTGGTGCCGCCGAAACATATTCTGAACGCGCCAACCAAGCTCATGAAGGGCGAGGGTTATGGCGATGGTTACCGTTACGACCATGATGAGCCGGATGCTTTTTCGGGGCAGGATTACTTCCCGGAGAAGATGGGGCGCACGACCTTTTACGATCCGCCGGATCGAGGCTTCGAAAGGGAAATCCGCAAGCGCCTCGACTGGTGGGCGAAGCTGCGTCGCGAGCGCGCGACGCGCTAGGGTTTGCGGCGTCCCGGCCGGAAAGTGCGCCGCGGGCGATCTTGAGAAAGAGATTCAAGTCGCTGGTAGATTGAGTCGGAAAATGGGCGTAACTGATTGTTTGTAAATGCGATCAGGACGCCTTGCGATGTGGCGCCGCCTGGGGCTGCGCGGGCAGCATCTTGACCGAGGATTCCGCCAGGCCGCTATGGCCTTCGGCATCGATCACCAGATGCCAGTGCAATGTCTCGGGAACGGCGATGCGGATCGGCGATTTTTTCGCGACGCCGCCGAGATATTTGAAATCGAGCAATTCGGTGAAACGCTGAAAATTGGCGCCCGTCATCAGCCGGACATTGTTGACGGCGGACAGGGATATTTCAAGGATGGTGCCTGCCCGCAATTCCTTCAGGTCATAATGCGTATAGCGAAAATTCGGCCGGGCCATCGCGCGCCTCTCTGTAAAGTAATTTCGGTCAAAGAGGATAGGAGTTACACGGTTAACGGTGTCTTTAAATGCCGCCAGCTGGTTTGAAAATTCACGCTTGCTGTGCCTGTCCGGCATGATGGCGCCAAGGATTATGTGACTATAAGAATAATACCGACGTATAATGTGTGTGTTTAATAATAATAAATTTTTCGCCTTTAACATCGACTGGTCGAAGTGCATCAGCGACGTTGAGGGGGAACATGAAAAACGTAACAATATCTGCGCGCCTTTATGCGCTCGTCGCATTGTTTCTGGCAATATTGGCTACGGCCCTGACATTCAGCCTGTTTGAAAGCTACCACAAAATGGAGGGCGAACGGAAAGCTGGGCTTGCGGCGATGAACGAAACCGCTGTTGCCATTCTCGATCAATATTATCGGCTGGAGCAGGCCGGAAGCCTGACGCGGGAGGCGGCGCAACAGCAGGCCAAGACGACCATTGCAGCGATGCGCTATGGCAATGGCAGCGGCTATTTCTGGATCAACGACATGCATCCCAAAATGGTGATGCATCCGATCAAACCCGAGATGAACGGCACGGACCTTACCGCCAACAAGGACCCGAACGGCAAGGCGCTGTTTGTCGAGTTCGTGAACACGGTCAAGGCGGGCGGCAAGGGCTTTGTCGATTATTACTGGCCGAAGCCCGGTGCGCCGGAGCCGGTCGAGAAATTTTCCCATGTCGCCGGTTTTGCTCCCTGGGGCTGGATTGTCGGCACCGGTGTTTATGTTGATGATCTTGAAGCGGTGTTCTGGCGCGACCTCTATTTTAATGGCGGTCTTTGTGTCGTGGCCGGCCTTCTGGTTGTCGGCGTGGCCGCAGCCGTCGTGCGGAGCGTAATGCGGCCGATCGACCTCATCCGCCAAAGCATGCGGCGGATTGCCGACGGTGACGGCGCGGCGGATATCCAGTTCGCCGACCGTCGCAATGAAATCGGCGCGATTGCCAAGACGCTGCTGGTACTGCGCGACAGCGTCAATGAGCGCAGCGCGCTGCAGGCGCGGGAGGCGGATCAGCAGCGGGCGCTGGAGGAGGAGCGGCATGGTAACGAGATGGTTCTGCGCTCCGCATCCGAACGGCAGGCGCATGCCATGGAGCAATTGGGCAATGCGCTCGAAGCGCTTGCCAATGGCGATCTGACCGTTTCACTCAGAGATATTGGTGAGGATTACGAAAAGCTGCGCATGGACTTCAACCGTGCCGTCGGTGCGTTGCACGGTGCGATCGAGGCGATCGCCAGAACCGGGCATGTGGTCAATGACAGCGCCTCCGACATCAGCGGTGCGACCGGCAATCTTTCCCGCCGGACCGAACAGCAGGCGGCGGCGCTGGAGGAGACAGCGGCGGCTCTGGACGAGATCACGGCCACGGTGCGCACCGCTTCCGAGCGTGCCAACGAGGCCCGGCAGATGGTGCAGGACACGAAAACCAGCGCCGGCCGCTCGGGCGAGATCGTGCGCAATGCCGTCGACGCCATGGGCCGTATCGAGGAATCTTCGAAACGCATCGGCCAGATCATCTCGGTCATCGATGAAATAGCCTTTCAGACCAATCTTCTGGCGCTGAATGCCGGTGTGGAGGCGGCGCGTGCAGGCGAGGCCGGGCGTGGTTTTGCCGTGGTGGCGCAGGAGGTTCGCGAACTGGCGCAACGCTCCGCCAATGCGGCGAAGGAAATCAAGACCCTTATCAACCGTTCGGCCGAAGAAGTCGGCGGCGGTGTCGCACTCGTGCGCTCGACGGGCGATGCGCTGGAGGAGATCGTGGCGCTGGTCAACCGTGTCGACGGCCATGTGAACTCCATAGCCACGGCCGCGCGCGAGCAGGCAACGGGCCTGCAGGAGATCAACACCTCCGTCAACCACATGGACCAGATGACACAGCAGAATGCCGCCATGGTGGAAGAAACGACGGCGGCCAGCCAGACGCTCGCCGAGGAAAGCCGCCAGCTGCGCTCGCTGCTTTCGCGTTTCGAACTTGGACATGTTGCGGGGCGGGAGGTTTCGCGGGCCGCGTAATGTCAGGCATCTAGATCTGATTGAAAGGCGCGGTCCTGGCCGCGCCTTTTTGTTTTGAGCCTTCAGAACCAGCCATTCGTTATTTCCGGCAACCAATAAGGTTTCGTTTACCTCATTTCTTTAAAATTTATCCTGTATTGCCGCGAATTGCGGCCGCTGAAGGTACAGGTTCTCGTATGGCGTATGTTTCCCTTCCGCGTCGTCTTGTGACGTTGCTGATGATTTCCACGGTCATGGTGTCGTGTTCGGCGGAGGGCCTCGTGCCGCCGGCGGAGGTGGACGGCACCACGCGCGTCAGCGCCATCCGTTCCTCGCGGCAGCAAGGTTACAGCGCGCCGGCTGGTGCGGTGTATCAGGCCGAGCGGGCCGGGCAGGGTACCGATTATCCTGCCGCCGTCTCACAGCCGATGCCGGAGCCTTACGCTTCGCAGGACCCCCTGCTGCAATCGCCGCAGGGCGGGCAGGGTTATTCGACACTCGATTCCCAGCATCAGGCGCGCATGGCGGCCAGCGGCCATACAACTGCGCCGGCGCAGACCATGCAGGGCCAGGCGATGCCGGCGCAGCAGATGGCCAGCAACCAGATCGCCGAAGGTGAAGGCGGCGTGAATATGGATTCCATGCTGGGCGTGGAGCCGGTTCGCGGACTTGCCGAAGAACAGGATGCGGATATCGCCGAAGGCGCTTCAGCGCAGCCGGTGGTGGATGGTATCGGTACGGATAATCCCGTGGCCGTCTCTCCGGCCCGCCAGACGCAACGGGCCAGCCAATCGCGGCTCGTCCCACCGCCGCCGCTCGGCTCCTCTTCCCGTCGCCAGCCGGTGGAAGAAGTGGCCATGCTGATGCCTGATAATCCGATGGCGGGCGACGGGCTGCAAAGCAACCGGTCCATGCCGCCCGGCGTCATGCCGCCTTCCGAAGTTGCCTGCCGCTCCGAACTTCGCCGTCTCGGCGTCGCTTTCCGTGATGTCGCGCGTATTGCTGACGGTCCGACCTGCGGTATCGACTATCCGATCGAACTCAGTGGCCTCGCCAGTGGTGTCGCCGTCCGGCCGGCAGTAAAGCTCAATTGCCAGGTCACGCTTGCCTTTGCGAAATGGGTGAAGTTCGAGCTCGTGCCGTCCTCGCGCTTCCGTTACCTCTCCGGTGTCGGCCGCATCACGCCGATGGGCGGTTATTCCTGCCGCAAGATGAATTCGCGCTCCAGCAACCCGTGGTCAGAACATGCACGCGGTAATGCCATCGATATCGGCACCATCACGCTGAAGAACGGCAAGGAAATCGATGTTCGCAAGAAAAGCTTCTTCGCCTTCCGCGAAAAAGCGCTGCTGAAGGCGGTGAGGTCTGACAGCTGCAAATATTTCTCGACCGTTCTCGGACCGGGCAGCGATCCCAACCACTGGAACCATTTTCATTTCGACTTGCGCACGCGCAAGTCAGGTTACAGGCATTGCGATTAGGCCGCGCTGGTGGACGTTAACGGCTGAGTTTGAAAGCGTCTCCGCCGTCATTCTCGGGCCTGTACCGAGTAACTGCAACGTCGTTATTGGCGATATGTTGGCAGATCCTTGGCACAAGGCCGAGGATGACGTCGAATACGGAGTGCGGCTTGTTATCGGGCTGCCGCCGATGACATAGGCGGCGGATTTTTGGATAAGGCCGTAATGACGACGGTTGAGGATGCTTCTCTGCGCGCTAACTCGATAATCGCCCGTCACACCCCAAAAAAAGACCGGCCCGAAGGCCGGTTGAAAAAGACAGCCTTATCGGGGGGATATCGGCGTCTTTGCAAGGGCATGCAATGGGAAAACGATCCCATAGAGTGGTCCATCCGGCGCGGATAGCGGCAAAAGACATCGCACCGTACTGACCTGCGGCCAACATGGCTTGCCGCACCTTTCAGATACGCTATGAGGGTCACATGTTTGTGACAACGGCCTTCGGGAGCCTGCCTTTATGCCCCCTGTTTCAGAGCTGATGGTCTTTGCTGCGGCGCTTGCGGCAGCGGGTGTGGTCGCCGGTCTTCTGGCGGGGCTATTCGGCATTGGTGGCGGCGCGGTGCTGGTGCCCGTCTTCTACCAGGTCTTTGGGCTGCTGGATGTGCCGGAGGCGGTGCGCATGCATCTGTCGCTTGGCACGTCGCTTGCCATCATCGTGCCCACTTCCATTCGTTCGTTCCTGGCGCATCGTCAAAAGGGCGCGGTCGATGTCGATCTGCTGAAGGGCTGGATTGTCGCCGTGCCGCTCGGCGCCATCCTCGCATCCGTGGTTGCTGCCCATGCCTCGAGCGTCGCCCTGCGGCTGATCTTCGCCTTCATCGCGCTGGTGCTCGCCTTCCGGATGATCTTCAACCGGGCGAGCTGGCATCTCGGCTCCGACCTGCCGAAAAATCCGGGCCGTTTTCTTGTTGGCACCGGCATCGGGCTCTTTTCCGGCCTGATGGGCGTGGGCGGCGGGGTGATGAACAATACCTTCATGACGCTTTACGGACGCACGATCCATCAGGCGGTCGCAACCTCTTCCGGTGTCGGCGTGCTGATTTCGCTGCCGGGGCTTCTGGGTTACATCTGGGCTGGCTGGGGTGATGCGGGCCTGCCGCCGTTTTCCACCGGTTTCATCAACTGGATCGCCGTGGTGTTGCTGATCCCCATCACGCTTGTCGTTGCGCCCTATGGCGCTAGGCTCGCCCATGCGCTCAGCAAAAAGCAGCTGGAGCGGGCCTTCGGGGTATTTCTGGTCTTCGTCGCAGCGCAGTTTTTCTACAGCATCTACAGCTGATTTTCCGTCTCTGCCGAACGCAGTGTTCGGTCCGCTGGGGTGGCATTTGCAACCTCTGCGGTCTATATGGCGATCATCTTACTCGGTTTTTCGAAAGAATTCGCCATGAATGCCATTGTTTCGATACGGAATCTGACAAAATCCTACGCAAACGGCTTTCAGGCGCTCAAAGGTGTCAGCCTCGATATCAAACAGGGGGAAATCCTCGCTCTTCTCGGTCCGAACGGTGCTGGCAAGACGACATTGATCTCGATTGTCTGCGGTCTCGTCAATCCGGGTGAAGGTTCGGTGCTTGTCGGCGGGCACGATGTGGTGAAGGATTTTCGCCAGACCCGCGCCCTGATCGGCCTCGTGCCGCAGGAGCTGACCACAGACCAGTTCGAGACGGTGTGGAACACCGTCAGCTTCTCGCGCGGCCTGCACGGGCAGAAGAAGAACCCGGAGCTGATCGAGCGTATCCTGAAATCCTTGTCGCTCTGGAACAAGAAGGACAATATGTTGCGGGAGCTTTCCGGCGGTATGAAACGGCGCGTGCTGATCGCCAAGGCGCTGGCGCATGAGCCGAAGGTTCTGTTCCTTGACGAGCCGACGGCCGGTGTGGATGTGGCGCTGCGCCGCGACATGTGGAATGTGGTTTCCGAGCTGCGCGCCAAAGGCGTCACCATCATCCTCACCACACATTACATCGAAGAGGCGGAAGAAATCGCCGACCGGGTGGGCGTCATCAATGGCGGCGAATTGCTGCTGGTGGAAGAAAAGACGGCGCTGATGAAAAAGCTCGGCCGCAAGCAGCTTTTCCTGGAGCTTGCCCAGCCCGTGGAGCAATTGCCTGACAGTCTTGCGCCCTTCGGTCTGACGCTTTCCGATGACCGCTCCACCATCACCTATGAAATCGAGGATAATGGCGAGCAGGTCCGCATCGCGGATGTTCTGAATGCCCTTTTCGCCGCCAACATCCATTTCAGGGATATTTCCACGCGGCAGAGTTCGCTTGAGGATATTTTCGTTTCGCTGGTGGGAGGCCAGAAATGAATTTCGAAGCCATCAAGGCCATCTATCTGTTCGAAATGGCGCGCACGCGTCGCACCCTGCTGCAAAGCGTGGTCTCGCCCGTCATTTCCACCTCCCTTTATTTCATCGTCTTCGGAACCGCGATCGGTTCGCGGATTCAGGAAGTTGGCGGAGTTTCCTATGGCGCCTTCATAACGCCCGGTCTCATCATGCTGACGTTGCTGACGCAATGTATCGGCAACGGGTCCTTCGGCATTTATTTCCCGAAATTCACCGGCACGGTCTATGAGATATTGTCCGCGCCCGTATCGATGACGGAAATTGTCGCCGGCTATGTCGGGGCGGCGGCGACCAAGGGCTTGATGATCGGGACGATCATTCTGATAACAGCCACCTTCTTCGTGGATATCACGATTGCTCATCCGTTCATGATGGTGCTGTTCTTCGTGCTGACGGCTGTCAGTTTCAGCCTGTTCGGCTTCATCATCGGCATCTGGGCGACGAATTTCGAGCAGCTGAACCTTATTCCCATGCTGGTGGTGCCGCCTTTGACTTTCCTTGGCGGCAGCTTCTATTCCATCGACATGCTGCCGCCCTTCTGGCAGACGGTCAGCCATTTCAATCCGGTGCTTTATCTCATCAGCGGTTTCCGCTGGAGTTTTTATGAGATCGCCGACGTCAATCCCGCCATCAGCCTTGCGATGATCACGCTGTTTCTGGCGCTGTGCCTCGGTGTTGTTAGCTGGATCTTCAAGACGGGGTATAGGCTGCGCAACTGACGGCTCAATCGTTAGAGATAGCGGAAAGCTTCCCCTCACACGCTACGTCATCCTCGGGCTTGTCCCGAGGATCTGCAACCGATTGATTTTATTGGACGTGATTAGATCCTCGGGACAAGCCCGAGGATGACGGAGGAGAGGCTTTAGCAAGCCCCTTTACGACATAATCAACCCACCGTCGACATTGATCGTCTGGCCGGTGATATAGGCCGCATCGTCCGACGCCAGAAATGCCACCAGTGCGGCCACTTCGGCGGGGGTTCCGGCGCGGCGCATGGGGATGTTGCGCACCCATTCGGCCATCAGCTCGCCGGGCTTGTAGTCGCCCAGCATCCGGCCCCAGACGCGGTCGTTATAGTCCCACATTTCGGTGTGGATGATGCCGGGGCAGATGGCGTTGACGGTAATGCCCTCAGGCGCGAGCTCCTTGGCAAGACTTTGCGTCAGGCCCACAACGCCGAATTTTGAGGCGGCATAATGCGGTGTATAGATGAATCCCTGACGCGCCTGACCCGAGGCGGTGTTGACGAGGCGGCCTTTGGTGCCGCTTGCGCGGAAGCGGCGGATCGCTTCCTGGCAGCAGAGGAACGCGCCCTTGGTGTTGACGTCAAGATTGAAGTCCCACTGTTCCTGCGTCAGCTCTTCGATTTTCGAAATGGTGATGACGCCGGCATTCTGGACGGAAATGGAAAGCGGGCCGATCGCCTCTTCGGCGGCGCCATAGGCCTCGCGCACCGCTGCCGCGTCGCGCACATCGAGGATGACGCCATGGGTAACGGTGCCGGTTTCGTCCGCCAGTTTTCTGGCGGCGTCATGCGTGTCCTTGTCGACTGAGGCGATGGCGACTTTTGCGCCTTCATCGGCAAAACGGCGGGCTATGCCGTAACCGATGCCCTTGTTGCCTCCGGTCACGAATACGGATTGACCTTCAAAGCGCCTCATGTCTCCTCCTTTATGGGAACTTGGCTATGTTTCCTGACCGACCAGTCGTTCGGCAGTGAATTTGTCGGTGACGAGCACATCGATCACACCGGTTCTGAGCGCCCCGGCAATGGCCTCTGTCTTCTTCGAGCCGCCGGCGAGCGCAATGACACGGTCGACATTCGAGAGGTTTTCCAGCGGCAGGCCGATGACCCGGTCATCGAGCGGCGTCTTTACCGGTTTGCCTTGCCTGTCGAAGAATCGTAGAGATATGTCGCCCACGGCGCCTGCCTGGGCGAGATCGGCCAGTTCCTTGGCGGAAAAGATGTTGCCGGAGCGGGCGAGAAGTTCCGATGGCTCCACCGCGCCGACGCCGACGATGGCGAGAGTGATGGACCCGAAGAGATCGATGGTTTCGCGCACGAAGGGGTCTGCGAGCATCAGAAGCTTGGCTTCCCGCGAAGTGGCGACGCCGGGTACTGGCAGCAGCTTTGGTTCGGCCTCCGTCAGCCGCGCCAGCCGGGTGGTGATCTGGGTCGCGTGCGTCTGGACCGAGGGATCGCCCATGCCGCCCAGCGTCTGGACGATATAACGCGCCTTGGCGCCTTTAAGCGGGTGGATGTTTTCCACCATCTTGAAGATCGTCTGGCTCCAGCTGGAAACGCCGATGATCTCGTTCTGCGACAGCGTCACCTCGAGAAAGTGCGCGGCCGCTTCACCGATGCGGGCCATGATGGCGCCATCACGGTCCTCGCTGCAATCGACAACGATGGCCTCCGGCAGGTCGAAACGTTCGCGCAGCTGCGCCTCCAGATCGCTATAGGTGCCGGGTGGGGGAATGATGCTGGTGCGGACGATGCCTTCCGCCTCCGCACGCTTCAGCATGCGCGAGACGGTGGCTTGGGAAAGGTTGAGATGCTGGGCGATTTCCGCCTGACGTTTATGCTCGCTGAAATACATCTGCGCCACGCGGGAAATCATTCGAAGTTCGTTTAGCCTGCCCATAAGCCCTCCAGGGTGAATTTTTATTCACCATTACCCGAGGTTACAGGCAAGGTCGAGCGGGCAATCGCATCGCGCCAGATGCCAAGCCGCTGCCGGTTTTCGCCGTTTGCCGGCGTGATCGTGTTGCCTTGGCTGGCAAGGGCGGCGATGGCCGTAAGATCGCTCCAGAAACCGAGGGCGAGGCCGGCGAGATAGGCCGCACCCAGCGCGGAGGCTTCCGGCGCATCGCGCTGGATGACCGGGTGTTCCAGCATATTGGCGACGCACTGCATCAGGAAACGGTTCTGGCTCGGCCCGCCATCCACGAACAGCCGTCCAAAGCCCGAAGGCGATTGCGCGCGCATGGCGGCGAATACGTCGTGGACCTGAAAGGCGATGGAATCGGTGACGGCGCGGGCCATCTGGGCGCGGGTAGTGCTGAAATTGATCTGAGAGAAAAGCCCACGTGCATTCGTATCCCAATAGGGCGCACCGAGACCCACGAAGGCCGGCACGAAACCGGGGCCGTTTGGCTCGGCAGTGGCGGCAAGCTCGACAAGGGCCGCGACATCGGGCAGGCCGAGGATATCCGTCATCCAGGGCAGGGAGGCGGCCGAGACGAGAATATTGCCTTCGAAGGCGAAGGTTGGTTTGCCGCCCAGCCGCCATGCGACGGTCGTCGTGATGCCGCGTTCGGGCGCGATGAAATGCGGAAGCGTCGTCATGACGGAGGAACCGGTGCCGAAGGTCACCTTGCCGTCGCCGGGGTTAAACGCGCCATGGCCGAAGAGGGCGGCGTGGCTGTCACCGATGGCGGCGAGGATCGGCGTACCGTCCTTGATGCCGGGAACGCCTGATGTGACGCCAAAGTCGCCGCTGCTGTCGCGCAGGTCTGGCAGTGTGTTGATGTCGATGCCAAAGAGCTCGCAAAGCTCCTCGCTCCAGACCTGGCGGTTGAGATCGAGCACCTGGCTGCGGGCGGCGTTGGAGGCATCGCAGGCATGGACCTTGCCGCCTGTGAAGCGATGGATGAGCCAGCTATCGATGGTGCCGAGGCGGAGCTGGCGGCCTTGCGGCGCGCGCTCCAGCAGCCAGCGCATTTTTGCGCCCGGAAACATCGGGTCAATCGGCAGGCCGGTCAGCGCCATCACACGCTTGGAATGGCCCTTTTCGATCAGTTCGGCGCAGTCCTGCGCCGTGCGGCGGCATTGCCAGCTGAGCACTGGTCCGAGCGGCTCACCGGTTTCGCCGTCCCAGATGGTCACGGATTCGCGCTGGTTGGAAATGGCGATGGCTACGACATCGACGCCAGAGTGTGCGGCGGCAAGGCAGGCGGAGATCGCTTCACAGACCGACGCCCAGATGCGCTGCGGTTCCTGTTCCACCCAGCCGGGCTGCGGATAGGTGATGCCGACGGGCGATGAGCCGCGCGCCAGCAATTCGCCGGTTTCTGAAACAAGAATGGCCTTGGAATTGGTGGTGCCCTGATCGATGGACAAAATAGCGCGCATGATGGGTCTTTCGTCGGCAGTTTTTCGTTTCTGCCTTGCGGCGATTCAACGACGATATTGCAGAAAGGGCGTCGCCGCGCATCCGAAGACACGCGACGACTCTGGGAGGAGACCTTATTTTCTCTTGATCAGCGCTTCAGCGGCATCGGCAATGGCGCACGGTGCCATGCCGAATTCATCGAGCAGCCATTCGGCTGAACCGGTATGGGCGAAGACGCCGGGAACGCCGAGACGCTTCATCGGCACCGGTGCATGATCGACCACGACTTCGGCGACGGCTGAACCGAGGCCGCCGAAGATCGAATGTTCCTCGGCCGTCAGGATCGCGCCGGTTTCCTTTGCTGCTGCTACGATGGCCGCCTCATCGATGGGACGCACCGTTGCCATGTTCAGTACGCGCACCTTGACACCGCGGCTGGCCAAAATGTCGGCGGCCTTGACGATACGGTGCGTCAGCGTGCCGTTGGCAATCAGCGTCAGGTCGGAACCCTCGCGCAACAGGTTGGCGCGGCCGAGTTCGAAGACGTGACCTTCCGGCAGCAGGTCCGGCACGCCGACACGCGACAGGCGCAGGAAGCAGGGGCCGGCATAGTCCGCCGCCCATTTGACGGCGGCTGCCGTTTCGATACGGTCGCAGGGGGCGATTACCGGCAGGTTCGGCAGAACGCGGGTCCAGGCGAAGTCCTCGATGGAATGATGCGTCGGGCCGAGTTCGCCATAGGCCATGCCGGAGGAGATGCCGACCAGCTTCACATTGGCGTTCGAATAGGCAAGGTCCGCCTTGATTTGCTCCAGCGCGCGGCCGGTGAGGAAGCAGGATGCGCCGCAGACGAAGGGCAGCTGGCCGCCATTGGCGAGGCCGGCGCCAACGCCGACCATGTTCTGTTCAGCAATGCCGACATTGACGAGGCGCTCGGGGAATTTCGACTTGAAGCCGCCGAGCTTCGAAGAGCCGACCGAATCGTTGCAAACGGCGACGACCTTGTCATTGTTGGTAGCCAGCGCTTCCAGTGTCTCGGCGAAAGCGTCGCGGCAGTCATAAAGCTTGGCGGCGGTTACGGGCGCGTTCATCACAATGTCTCCGAAAGTTCTTTGACGGCGATTTCATATTGTTCCCTGCTCGGAACCTTATGGTGCCAGTCGACGCGGTCCTGCATGAAGGAAATGCCGTGACCCTTGTTGGTGTGGGCGACGATGCAATGCGGGCGGTCGCCGCGATGCTCCAGCGCCGGCACGACGTCCGCCATGGCGTTGCCGTTGATTTCGCTCACTTCCCAGCCGAAAGCCTCGAGCTTCGGGCGGAGCGGCGCGACATCATTGGTTTCCGAGAGCGCCGCACCCTGCTGGAAGCGGTTGTGGTCGACGATCAGCGTCAGATTGTTCAGGCCGAACTGCGCTGCGGACATGATGGCTTCCCAGTTGGAGCCTTCCTGCATCTCGCCGTCGCCGGTCATGACATAGGTGTGATAGTCCGCACCGGAAAGCTTGGCCGCCTTGGCCATGCCGACGGCAACAGGCAATCCATGGCCGAGCGGGCCGGTATTGGTTTCCACACCCGGCACCTTGTTGCAGTTCGGATGGCCGTTGAGGCGCGAATTCGGCTGCAGGAAGGTCGAGATTTCCTCTTCCGGAATGAAGCCGCGCTTGGCCAGTGTCACATAAAGCGCACAGGCCGTATGGCCCTTGGAAAGCACGAAACGGTCGCGGGTAGGGTTCTTCGGATCATCCGGCCAGATGCGCAGGACGCGGAAATAAAGGGCTGTCATGATGTCGATAGCCGACATTTCGCCGCCGACATGGCCCGCACCCGCTTCAAAAACAGCCTGTACGTCGCGAAGGCGAATCTGGCGCGCAATGCGCTCTAGCTCCTGGGGCTGCATGGAATCCTCTTCAAAACATGCGTGTGAATATTTATACAGATGTTTATATAATTGCAGAGATGGCGTTTCTGTCAAGCCGGAATTGTGGATTGTCTTGTTTCGGTCGAGCCGTTCTGTTCCGGTGTCGCAGAATTTTTCTTACGGAAGGATATTCGCGGCGTCCTCATCCCCGTATTTGTAACAGGGATTCCGCCAGCCGAAGTCCTGGGGTCGAAAGGACTCCTTCCGCCGCGTAGACGCGCGTCGGCTGGTTTCCTGTGACAGGCACAGGAATGAGGATAGGAACGTAAGTCGACCGCCTTGCCATCCTCCGCAGGGTCCCTTCTGCCATTAACGCCCTATTGACAAGCTTCGCGGAACTGGCTTATGCATGTTTCACCGGTCATGAATAATTATTCTAATCGGTTTAAAAAGTGCAAGGCAGTCACCGGGAGGAGCCATGTCCGCGATTGAACGCAACGAGGGGGTCACGCATACCAGGAGCCCGCTTGCCTGGCTGAGCGGCGCGACCGGACCTCTTTTGGGCCTGCTGCTGCTCTGCGTGTTTCTGACCTTCGCCAGCGAGAATTTCCTCTCGCTCAGAAATGGTCTCAACATTCTCGACCAGATCACCGTTCTCGGCATCATGGCCGTTGGCATGACCTTCGTGATCCTGCTCGGCGGCATCGATCTGTCCGTCGGCTCGGTGCTGGCGCTGTCGATGATGATCATGGGCTGGACGGCCAATGTCGCGGGCATGCCCATGGGCATGGCCATCGTGCTGGCGCTGATCGCCTCTGCCGCCTGCGGCCTTGTTGTCGGTATTCTGGTTACGGCCTTTCGGGTGCCTGCGTTCATTGCCACGCTGGCCATGATGTCTGTGGCGCGCGGTCTCGCCAACATGATCACGGACGGACAGCAGATCGTCGGGTTTCCCGACTGGTTCATGATGCTGGCGATTGAGCGCCATTTCGGCGTGCTGACCGCGACCGTGCTGCTGATGCTGGTCGTGGTGCTGGTTTCCTGGGCTTTCCTGCGTTTCCGCTCCGAGGGCCGTACCGTCTATGCGGTGGGCGGTAATCCGGAAGTGGCGCGTCTTGCCGGCATCAACGTGCCGCTAGTGACGATCTGCGTTTATGTCGCCTGCGCGGTTCTTGCCGGTCTTGCCGGCATCGTTCTTGCCGCACGTCTCGACTCGGTTCAGCCCTCCAGCGGCTTCGGTTACGAGCTGGATACGATTGCGGCCGTTGTCATCGGTGGAACCTCGCTTTCGGGCGGTGCGGGCGGCATCGGCGGAACGCTGATCGGCGTGCTGATCATCGGCGTGCTGCGCAACGGCCTCAACCTGCTCAACGTCTCTCCCTTTCTCCAGCAGGTCATCATCGGTGTGGTCATCGTGCTGGCCGTGGGTGCTGAAACATTGCGTCGCCGCAGAAGCTGAATTTGCCTGCGGACGGTGCTGAGCCGTCCGCGCAATAAACGACCCTCCCGGCATGGGAGGCGTGAAAAAACGGCCGGAGGGGAGGAGGTTCGATCTGCCCGAAGGTCAAAAATCAACAAATGGAGGAATAATCATGAAATTTTCACGCATTCTGCTGACATCCGCCGCACTTCTCGCCCTATCGCTCGGCTCTGCCAATGCCGCAGAAGTCAAGAAGATCGGCCTTGCCGTCGCCAATCTGCAGGCGAACTTCTTCAACCAGATCAAGCAGGCCGTCGAAGCCGAAGCCAAGACGCGCGGCATTGCCGTCGTTACCGTCGACGCCAAGGGCGACGGCCCGACGCAGGTCAACCAGATCCAGGATCTGCTGACCCAGAATATCGATGCGCTGATCTATATCCCGGCCGGTGCCGCCGCCGCGACCGTTCCGGTGAAGCTTGCCAAAGCCGCCGGCGTTCCGGTCATCAATATCGACCGCAATGCCGATGGCGCGCCGGGCGATACCTTCCTCGCCACCGATTCCGTCGCTTCCGCCAAGGCGGTTTGCGATTACATCATCAAGCAGGCTGGCGGTTCGGGCAAGATGGTCATCATTCACGGCCAGAAGGGCACGACACCGGAAGTCGACCGCACCAAGGGCTGCATGGAATCGGTAAATGCCAATTCCGGCGTGAAAATCGTTGCCGAACAGTGGTCCAACATGTGGAGCCAGGACGAAGGCTTCCAGATCATGCAGAACATGCTGCAGGCCAATCCTGATGTCTCGATCGTCTTTGCGCAGGCGGACGGTCTGGCGCTCGGCGCGGCACAGGCGATCAAGGTCGCCAACCCTTCGCAGAAGATCGTCGTCGGTGGCTTCGATGGTGACACGGCCGCGCTTGAGGCGCTGAAGAACGGCGTGTTCGACGTGACCGCGACACAGCAGACCCAGAAGATGGGCCGCATGGCTGTCGACATGGCGGTCAAGATCGTCGGCGGCGAGAAGGTTCCGGCGGTGCAGCTCTCCGATGCGACGCTGACCACCAAGGAAAATGTCGAAGGCTTCATCGCCAACCATCCCTGATCCCTATGCCCCGCGCGTCCGACTGGATGCGCGGGGCATTCATTGGTTTGTCTTTACGCAATTTCGGACACGGAGCCGTGGTGTATCGCCACTGCGATTATGTCCTGGGAGGTCCCGTCATGCGCGAGCCGGTTCTTTCGCTCCGTGGCATCAGCAAACGTTACGGTCCGCTCGAGGTTCTGAAAGCGGTCGATCTCGACGTCTATCCGGGCGAGGTGGTCGCGTTGCTGGGTGAAAACGGTGCGGGCAAGTCCACGCTGTCCGGCATCATCGCCGGTTCGCGTGAGCCGTCCGAGGGCAAGATGACGTGGCTCGGTGAGCCCTTTGCGCCGTCGTCGCCACGCGAGGCGATCGACAAGGGTGTCGTCCTCATTCATCAGGAATTGAAGCTTCTGCCGGAGCTTTCCATCGCCGAAAACGTCTTCATTGGCCGCTGGCCGATGAAAAACGGGGTTGTCGACCGCGCCGAGATGGTGCGCAGAGCCCAGCAGCAGCTGGCGCGCCTCAACCTCCACATTCCCGCAACCCGCAAGGTGGCGGGTCTCTCGACCGCGAACCAGCAACTGATCGAAATCGCCAAGGCGCTGGCGCTGGATGCTAAACTCCTGATCCTCGACGAGCCGACGGCCGCACTTGGCGGTGCGGAAACGCAGGCGCTGTTCGAGCAGGTGCGCAAGCTGCGCGCCGAGGGCGTGGGCATCATCTATATTTCCCACCGCATGGAAGAGATCAAACAGATTACCGACCGTATCGTCGTGTTGCGCGACGGCGAGCGGGTGCATGAATTTGCCGACAGCGCGACGCCGGTGCGCACCATTGTTGAAAGCATGGTCGGCCGCTCGCTGGAACGCCTGTTCCCGGCGCTGCCGGAGCCGCAGGACAAGACGGTGCTGGAAGTGAAACGGTTGACTGGCGCGGACAATGCTTTCCGCGACATCAGCTTCAGCGTCCGCGCCGGTGAAATCCTTGGTATTGCCGGTTTGATCGGCGCGGGACGCACCGAGTTGGTGCGGGCCATTTCCGGTGCCGATCCGACTTTTGCAGGTGAGGTCCTGCTTGACGGAAAGGTGCTGACGCTGAAAAGCCCGGCAGACGCTATCGCCAAGGGCATCGTCATGGTGCCGGAAGACCGCAAGTTGCAGGGGCTGGTGGTGGAGCACGAGATCGGTGAAAACCTGATCTATGCCAATCTCGACCGTGTCGGCACCGGCTGGATCACGCCGCGCATCAAGCGCGCCTTTACAAAAGAGGCCATCGCCAGATTTGGGGTCAAGGGCCGTAGCGAACAGCCTGCCTCCGATCTTTCCGGTGGCAACCAGCAGAAGGTGGTCATCGCCAAATGGCTTGCCCGAAATCCGCGCGTGGTGGTGCTGGACGAGCCGACGCGCGGCATCGATGTCGGCGCGCGCGCGGGAATCTACGATATCATTGTCGGTCTGGCGAAAGACGGCGTGGCCGTCATCGTCGTCAGCTCCGATCTGGAAGAGGTGCTGGGCGTTTCGAACCGCATTCTCGTGCTCGCGCAGGGAAAACAGGCCGGCATCCTCAACCGCGACGAAGCAAACGATGTCTCGGTCATGGAACTGGCGACGATCTGAAGAAGGAAATAAAAATGTCCACCATCACCCTCAACGCGCCGAAATTGTTCGATCTTTCCGGTCAGGTGGCGCTTGTCACCGGCGCCGGCTCGGGCATCGGCCAGCGTATTGCCATGGGGCTTGCCCAGTCGGGCGCCAATGTCGCGCTGCTCGATCGCCGTACCGATGACGGTCTGGCGCAGACGGCTGATTTTATCGCCAAGGCCGGGCGCAAGTCGATCCAGATTGCTGCCGATGTCACCAGCAAGCAGGCGCTGACTGAAGCGGTTGCCCGCACGGAGGCAGAACTCGGCGCACTTTCGCTCGCCGTCAATGCGGCCGGCATCGCCAATGCCAATCCGGCCGAGGAGATGGAAGAAAGCCAGTTCCAGACGATGATGGATATCAACCTGAAGGGCGTTTTCCTCTCCTGCCAGGCGGAAGCCAATGCCATGCTGAAAAACGGCCGCGGCGCAATTGTCAACATTGCCTCCATGTCGGGCGTCATCGTCAATCGCGGGCTGATGCAGTGCCATTACAATGCCTCGAAGGCAGGCGTCATCCACATGTCGAAATCCATGGCGATGGAGTGGGTGGGGCGCGGCATCCGCGTCAACACCATCTCGCCGGGCTACACGGCGACGCCGATGAACACGCGGCCGGAAATGGTGCACCAGACCAAGCTGTTCGAAGAGCAAACGCCAATGCAGCGCATGGCGGGCGTGGATGAGATGGTCGGTCCGGCGATCTTCCTGCTGTCAGATGCGGCTAGTTTCGTGACGGGCGTGGATCTGCTGGTGGATGGCGGTTTCTGCTGCTGGTAGGGTTTTCGACGCGGAAGTATTGAGCTTCCTGGTCTGATAAACATGGACGTCAGTGCCAACCGACGGTTCACCACACTCCACGTCATCCTCGGGTCAAGCCCGAGGATGACGGAGCTGGGAGGTTTCAGCACTTCAGTTACCCATTTCACGCCCGGCTTGCGCCGGGCGTTTTCGTACCCACAACACGAGCAGCAGCTCACGCAACCTGCTTCTGCGCCACTTCCTCGACAACCTCGCCCTTGAGGTAAGCGACAAGGTCCTTGATGGTCACGACGAGCAGGCCGTGGCGTTCGGCGAAAACCTTGAGCTGGGGCAGGCGGGCCATCGTTCCGTCGTCATTGGCGACTTCGCAGATGGTGCCGGAGGGGTATTTTCCGGCGAGGCGGCAGAGGTCCACGGCGGCTTCGGTATGACCGGTGCGGCCAAGGACGCCCTGAGGGTTGGCACGCAGCGGGAAGATGTGGCCGGGACGGGCGAAATCTTCCGGGCGCGATTCCTCGGAGACCAGCGCGCGAACAGTCTTTGCCCGGTCGGCGGCGGAAATGCCGGTCGTGGTGCCTGGAATATAGTCCACCGAGACGGTGAAGGCCGTCTTGAGGGATTCGGTATTGCGCGACACCATCAGCGGAATGTCGAGCGCATCGAGACGCTCGCCCGGCATGGCGACGCAGATCAACCCGCGCGCATGGTTCATCATGAAGGCGATCTGTTGTGGGGTGATGCTGTCGGAGGCGGCGATGATATCGCCTTCATTTTCGCGGTCTTCGTCGTCAACGACAATCACCATCTCGCCACGGGAAATGGCTTCGATGGCGTCTTCAATTCTAGCAATGGTCATTTTCTTTCAAGCCTTTCAAGGGTTATGCCGTTTTGCGGCATTTTCGCGCTTAGAGAAGCGCCAAATATCCCTTGGGCGAACAATGCAATGCGAAGCCCGCTCACGCGCGTGCGTCCTATGCCTTGTCCTCTTCCATCCGGACTATACCGTCGGCTCCGGCCTCTCACCGGATCTGCTGACCTTCCGGCTTTGGAGACCGGAAGCGCTCGCGGGCTCCGGGAAAAATCCCGATACCGCCGGTGGGGAATTGCACCCCGCCCTGAGAACGGAACCAATATAATTTATCCAATGGGTAGGAATCAAGGGGCGATGGTTCGTCGAACAAGAATCGCGCAGAAAGAAATCTCTCGGAAAATGGTTCCTGCGAGCATTTTATTTCAGCGTGGTTCAGGTCGAGTTCCTGCCCAATATTTCCGTCGAAACAGGCCCGATATTGGTGTAAAAAATCGTTGCCCGCCATTTGAATTGTTATATTTATATTGTTGATTTTGATGTTTGTGATTTTTATATTTCATTTATTAAAAGTAAATATAATTTATATTTAAAAGGATTGTTGCATGTCAGCAACGCAGCAAATATCCGAAAGTCCGCAATTGCTCGCCGCGGTGGTCGCGGCGTCCACTGCTTTTACACTGTGGATACTCGGACAGTTTGTAGCGGTGGGGGTAGGATTCTGGAAAAAGTCCCGAGAAAAAGAGAAATTTATTCGGTCTCTCTATGCTGAGATCGACTTTAATACAGCCGATATGGCGATCTTCCTTGCCGCGCCTATTTCCTATGTGACTTTCAGGGAGCGTATCATGGAAAACAAAGATTTCGTTCCGCACATTACAGATGCACGACACACCCATTTCTATCTGAAGAATATCGATTCAATATCGGCCACTGGAAGAGAGTATATTGGCGATGTCGTCTATTTCTATGGTGTTCTGGATAAAATTCGCGCCAAGATAGATGGAATATACCGGAAGAGTTTCACCAATATTTCACTCGAGGGTCGAGAAAGCGCCATTCGCAGCCTCTACGAACACGCGGAAGAGGCAAAGAAAACCGGCGAGAATCTTTTGCAGACGATGGAACGAAAATACAGGGGATACAAATTAAAGCGAAAAATCCGTTCGCCGGGAATCTCAAAAAAACAAAAAGCGCCGAAACCATAGTTCGACGCTTCGCTTCTTACAGTGGAAGCACGCTTAGATCAAAGTAGGATAGGATCTGGACCGATCATGTTGAGAACTCCCGCGTTGAATATGTAATCTTGTCTCATGATCAGTGTGGCATGTCAATAATTTGCCGAAGTGACAAAATTTGCGAGTAAGCCGCCGGTTTCAGCGGGTCAGTGTCGGCCAACCTTTTCCTCGTTACTTCACATATATTGTGATGAAAGCGTTTGATCGCAAGATAAGAGCCTTCTCCGAGAGAAGCTTACCGATCCCGCAAACGCAATTCATCGGTCTGCATCTGCAGTGAGCCGAGCGTCGACAAGAAGCTCATGCCGAGCAGGCTCTGGCCCAATTGGCCATCCTGCGCGACGAGGGCGGGGATGTTGCGTCTGGCTATGGGGCCGATGCCGATTTCGGAGAGCGTAACGGGGGCAGCCGCCGTGCGGCCATTCGCGGTCATGACAGGTACGGTATAGCGGAGGTTTGTGGTGTCGATGCCGATTGCTGCCGCATCCGCATTGGCGAGGACCACCGAGCTCGCGCCGGTATCGACCAGCATATGGATCGTCTTGCCCTCGACGGTGACATTCGCCTCGAAATGGCCGCTCATCGATTTATGCAACACGATCTCCTGTTCACCGCCTGATGTCGTCACCACCACGGCACGACCGGGCATCAGGCCGCCGAGCAGCCGGTCGCCGAAGGATTGCAGATCGTAGCGATAGAGATAGAGCGAGACGAGGCCGAGAATGATGACGAGCCAGACAGCGAGCTGGCGGATGACGGTACTGAGGCTGCCGCGTCTTCCCGCCAGAATGCCGGCGGATAACAGGCCGGCAATCGGCAGAAGATAAAGCACGTGGGCGAATTGATCATTGTCGATACCGAGCGTTCGGCCGCCGTCGTGATTGATGAGAAGCAGGCCAAGGCCGACGGCCAGCAGAAGGAGAACGATGGTCAGCCTGTTCATGCGGTATGTGTCTCCTTGGCGGTCTTGGGCAGGTTTGCCAGTCTTTGCGGCAGCAACATCATGATATCGCGCCTCTTCTCGTCGCTATATCCCGCCCAGCCGCCGATTTCATCCAGCGTACGGCCGCAGCCGATGCAGAGGCTCACGGTTTCATCGAGGCGGCAGATATGAATGCAGGGTGTTTCCATGATGATTTATATCAGGCCGTCACGCTGCAAGGGCAAGGGCGACGAGAATCACGATCTCCGTGATCTGCTGGCAGGCGCCGATGGTGTCGCCGGTATGGCCGCCGATCTTGCTGTCGCAGAGCCTGCCGAAAAACGCCGCCGCCAGAAAGGCTGCCGCCAGCACAAGGGCAATCGACAGAAGAGGCAGGGCGTGCAGCGTGAAGAGTGTGAAAAGCAGCAGCCCGATCACCAGCGCAATGTTGCGCTCGTTTGTTCCCGGCTGGCCGGCGCCGGCAGCGATGCCGGAGGTTTTGGCAGCGGGCAGGGACTGCCAGTGCCACACCATCGGGGCGCGGCTGAGGACGAGTGCGGCAATCAGGCAGGCGGCGGCGGTTTTTCCCGGCAGGGTCTCGACCAGCGATGCGAGTGCCGTGGCGCGCAGCGCGAAGGACAGGACCATGGCGATGGTGCCATAGCTGCCAATGCGGCTGTCTTTCATGATCTCAAGGGTGCGGGCCTTGTCCTTGCCGCTGCCGAAACCGTCAGCCGTGTCGGCCAGCCCGTCCTCATGCAATGCGCCTGTGATGAGCGCTGTCAGGCCGATGGCAAGCCAGCCCGTGAGCTGCGGTGACGCGTCGAAACCGGCGAAAACCACCACCAGGAAAGCGGCGGGCAGGGCGATCAGCAGGCCGGCGGCTGGAAAGGCGCGGGCAGTGCGACGCATCGACACGCCGTCGGTATTGTCGAAAAACCGTGAGGGAACCGGCAGGCGGCTGAGAAAGGCAACGGAATGCATGACATCTGTTATAAAATCCCCGGCCTTCATGCTCTCTCCGTTGCAGTCGCTGCATTTCCGGTTGTTCCGCGGCGCATCCGCGATTATGAGAGGCGCAACAAAGACCGATTTGCCGGAAAACACAAGTTCCGGACGCATGAGCCGATGCGAAAGCCAACCCGGCGATGAGAGAGACAGATATCATGAGCATGAGCGGATTGCCCTTCGACGATTTTCGCGCGCTGCTGCGCGAGCTTCCCGGCCCGGATACCCATGCGCTTGTGGCGGCCAAGGAGCGCAATGCGCAGCTGACCAAGCCTGCCGGTTCGCTCGGGCGTCTCGAAGAAATCGCCATGTGGCTGGCCGCGTGGTCGGGCCGTTCGCCCGCCGTCACCCGTCCGCTGGTGGCGATTTTCGCCGGCAATCATGGCGTGACCCGGCACGGCGTTACGCCCTATCCGACATCCGTCACCCAGCAGATGGTGGAGAATTTTGCGGCAGGCGGTGCGGCAATCAACCAGATCTGCGTTGCAAACGATCTTGGCCTGAAGATTTTCGATCTGGCGCTGGATTATCCGACCGGCGACATTACCTGCGAACCGGCGCTTTCGGAGCGCGACTGTGCCGCCACCATGGCCTTCGGCATGGAAGCGATTGCCGGCGGCACCGATCTTCTCTGCGTCGGTGAAATGGGCATTGGCAACACCACGATTGCGGCTGCGATCAATCTTGCGCTTTATGGCGGCACAGCGGAAGAATGGACCGGTCCCGGCACCGGCTCGGAAGGCGAGGTCATGGCCCGCAAGATCGCCGCCGTGAAGGCCGCGGTGGAGTTCCACAAGGACCACCTGTCCGATCCGCTGGAAATCATGCGCCGTCTCGGCGGGCGTGAGATTGCGGCGATTGCCGGTGCGATCCTTGCGGCGCGCGTGCAGCGCATCCCCGTCCTGATCGACGGCTATGTGGCGACGGCTGCTGCCGCTCTCCTCAAGGCTGCCAATCCTTCGGCGCTCGACCATTGCCTGATCGGCCATGTCTCGGGCGAGCCCGGCCATCTGGCCGCCGTCGAAAAGCTCGGCAAGACGCCGCTGCTGGCGCTTGGTATGCGTCTCGGTGAAGGCACGGGGGCAGCGCTTGCCGCCGGTATCGTCAAGGCCGCCGCCGCCTGCCATTCCGGCATGGCGACGTTCGAAGCGGCGGGTGTGGACACCCGTATCAGCTCCCGCACCGACCACTGAGGCCGAAGATGGACGCGACGCCGCAAAGCCCGAAACCGGAACCCGTCTTTCGCAAGGAAAAAGGCTGGCGGCATCTTTTTGCCGCCGCGCGTTATTCCGTGCAGGGGCTTGGCCGTCTGTGGCAGGAGGCAGCGTTTCGCCATGAGGTTCTCGCCTTCGGCGTCGGGCTTGCCCTGCTTCTTGCGGTCGGCTCACCCTTTGCGCATCTTCTTGTTTTCACGGTGCTGATGCTGCTGCTGTTTTCGGTGGAGGCGTTGAATACGGCGATCGAGGAGCTGGTGGACCGCATTTCGCCGGAAATCTCCTCCGTTGGACGGCATGCCAAGGACCTTGGCTCCTTTGCCGTCTTCTGCCTGTTGATGGCGAACGGATTTTTCGTGCTGTATTCGCTGGTGACGACGCTGTTCTTCTAATGTCTCTTCAGCCTTATGCGAAGGACCGGCGGCGCGGCTGGATGGCGTGGGTTTCTTCCACGGCCGGCAGGCTCTGCAACACACGTTTTGCCGGCAGGATGGCGATCCCTTCGGTGCCTTCGCGCAACTTCGATTTCAGGATGAACTGGCCATCATGCTTGGCGAGGATGGCCTGGACGATGGGCAGGCCAAGGCCGGTTCCCTGTTCCGCGCTCTTGATCGCAATCGATCCTTGACCGAAGGCGGACAGCACCACCGGAATTTCATCTTCGGGAATGCCGGGGCCGTTATCCCTGATCGAAACATATTGCCCGCCGCCCGCCGTCCAGCCGGCCTTCACCAGAATCTCGCCGCCCTGCGGGGTGAATTTCACCGCATTGGAGAGCAGGTTGAGAATGACCTGACGGATGGATTTCTCGTCGGCCCAGACCTGCGGCAGGCTGCTTTCGAACTGCTGGGAAATCCGGATATTCTTGGCGCGGGCGCGCAGCTGGATCATGCCGATGCAGTCCTCGGCGATTTCCAGCATGGAGATGGACTCTTCGTTGAGATCGTAACGGCCGGCCTCTATGCGCGACAGGTCGAGGATTTCGTTGATGAGGTCTAGCAGATGCTGGCCGGAGCGGTGGATATCGCCGGAATATTCCTTGTAGAGCGGATTGTTGAGCGGACCGAGCACCTCTGAAGACATGACCTCGGAGAAGCCGAGAATGGCGTTGAGCGGGGTTCTGAGCTCATGCGACATGGAGGCGAGAAAGCGCGATTTCGCCAGATTGGCTTCTTCCGCACGTCGTCGCGCCTCGTCGGACATCGAATTGGCGACTTCGAGTTCGGCGATCAGGTCGTCTTTCTCCGTCTGAGATGACAGGAGCTTGATGCTGGTCTGGTAAAGCCGGCTGGTGATGCGATGACAGAAGAGGATGGCCATGCCGAACATCAGCGCGAGACCGACATCGAAAGGATTGCGCGAGATTGCCGAAGTCATGCAGAGAGCCGCAAGCACCGGCAAAAAGGTCATGAAGGTCGCCCGCCGCAGCATGAAATTGGCCATGGCGGTGAGCGAAAGCGCGATCAGCAGCGTCGAGCCCTTGAAGAAAAGGACGAGCGTCGGGTCGTTGCGAACCGGTTCGGTCAGCGCAAACATCGCCCAGGCGCAGCCGATGAGGATCTGCATGCCGAGGAAGAGGCTTTTCCAGCGCTTAAGATTGTCGGCCGTGATTTCCTGTTTTGCCGCACGCTTGGCCAAGAGTAGAGAGAAAGCGTGGAAGCTCAGCGCCATCAACGACCAGATGATCAGACTGATGTCGCGGGTGATGTAAAGGCCGATGATGGAGGCGAGCACGATGAAAAGCGGCATGATCATCGCGCCCTGCAGGGTTTCGGCGATGTGCATGGTCAGCATTTCGCGTTCATAGGCGTCGCTTGCGCCGGCCCCTTGTTGCAGGCGTTCACGCGTCGTCTTCACCGTGTCGAAAACCGCCTTGTTGCGGTGTTTTTTCGACCGGTCGACGATGATCTTGTCGGTGGACGTGCTGACGCTTTTACTCATTGTTACAACGCAGGGTGACATGAACCCTTGCAGACTACGCGCAAAATCTTAAGAAGATGCTGCTGGGAAAGGATTTGTTTGCCATTTCTGACAAGGGTTTGTTGTTACATGAGACGAAATGGAGGCAAGAGCAGGCGTTTTTCTGCATTTCGCGATGGCGGACTTTTTGTCGCCACGGTTTTTCTCGGCATTCTGATTGCCGCCAAGCTCGACCAGATCAACAGCGAGACCTATAACGGCCGCTTCTTCGTGATCGACGGCGATACGCTCTCGATGGGTGAGGAACGTTTCCGGCTGCTTGGCATCGATGCGCCCGAGCTTGCGCAGACATGCCTGCGTGGCAGCGAAAGCTGGCCGTGCGGCGAGGAGGCGCGTCGTGTCCTGCAAAGGCTGGCCGGGGTGGCCGACTTTTACTGTTCCGGCAGTTCCAGGGACAGTTACGGGCGGCGGCTGGTTTATTGTTCCGCCGGCGGCAGGGATGTCTCGTCGGAAATGGTGTCGGCGGGTTTTGCCGTCGCATCCGGTTATTTCCAGTTCTCCAGCGAGCAGGCGGCGGCGCGCAGGCGGGAACGCGGAATCTGGGCGGGAGAATTCGAAAAACCGTCGCAATGGCGGCGGGAGCATCGCGGCGCGGATCTGGAAACGCCGCCGTGGGGTTTTCTCACAATTGTCCGTCATCTTCTGGGGTGGGATCATGGTTGAGCTGGTGCCGGTGCGTGATGACGGGCTGGACGGATTACGCGGCGAAATCGCGCGCTGTCGGCTCTGTCGCGACAAGCCGCTCAAGGGAATGACCGATCGCCTGCCGCACGAACCCAGGCCGGTGGTCGTCATGTCGACCAAGGCGCGCATCCTGATTGCAGGGCAGGCGCCGGGGCTTCGCGTACATGAAACAGGGCTGCCGTTCAACGACGCCTCGGGCGACAGGCTGCGCCTGTGGCTGAACGTCGATCGGCAGACGTTCTACGATCCGGATCGTTTCGCCATCGTGCCCATGGGCTTTTGTTTTCCCGGTTATGACGAGAAGGGCAGCGACCTGCCGCCCCGGCGCGAATGTGCGCCGCAATGGCGTGAGCGGGTAATGGCGGCGATGCCGCAGGTTGAGCTGATCCTCGCTGTCGGCCAATATGCGCAGGCGTTTCACCTGGGGGAAAGGCGGCGCAAGACCATGACGGAAACGGTGCAGGACTGGCGCAGCTATCTCCACGCGAATTCCGGTCCCGGAATTCTTCCCTTGCCGCATCCAAGCTGGCGCAATACCGGCTGGCTGAAGAAGAACCCGTGGTTCACGTCGGAACTGCTGCCAGTTCTGCGGCAATATGTGGAAATGCGGCTTTAGTGAAACAATTTTCTGTTTTTTTGCGAAAATTAGTGTATTGAAAGGAAATTAATTCAGGAGGATAGACGCATTGGATCGCCTTGACCGTAAGATTTTGCGCATTCTGCAAGAGGATTCCACGCTGGCCGTTGCCGATCTGGCGAAAAAGGTCGGTCTTTCCACGACGCCCTGTTGGCGGCGTATCCAGAAGATGGAGGAAGACGGCGTCATCCGTCGGCGCGTGGCCTTGCTCGATCCGGTCAAGGTCAACACCAAGGTCACGGTATTTGTTTCCATCCGCACAGCCTCCCATTCCATTGAGTGGCTGAAGCGTTTCTCCGAGGTGGTTTCCGAGTTTCCGGAAGTCGTCGAATTTTACCGCATGAGCGGCGATGTCGATTATCTGCTGCGCGTGGTAGTGCCCGATATTGCGGCCTATGACGCCTTCTATAAGCGCATGATCGCCAAGATCGAAATTCGCGATGTCTCCTCCGCCTTCGCGATGGAGCAGATCAAATATACGACCGAGCTGCCGCTCGATTACATGCTGCTGGACAATCCAAAATCCGGCGAGGAGTGATCCGCCGCCAATCCGGTTTTGGAGCAATGCCCTTTCCGGTAGTCGGGGAGGGCATTTTTCGTTTTGCGGGTTTCGGTGACGGAAAATCGAATCTCTTCAAGCCGCTGGGTGGTCTTGATGAGATATTGATTCAGCAAAGAAGCAGACGTGGCGTTGAAACGAGCGTCCGCCGCTTGTTTCTTCTCCCCGGCGGAGAGAAGAAACATGCCGCGACGCTGCCTCAGCCTTTGAGCTTGGCGATAATCAGATGGCCGGGCGTCGGATTGCCGTCCTGCATGCGCACGTTGATGTCGGTCACTTCAACGACCTCGAAACCGGTCGCGGCCAGTCTTTCCCGAACATAGGTTTCCGCATGGGCGAAACGCTGGTGCGGGCCGACCATATAGGGACGTCCGGCCAGGGTATCTTCGGGCAGGGTTTCCGACGAGAAGATCAGCAGGCCACCGGCGTTGAGGTTTTCGGCGGCGCCGAAAAACAGTGGCTCCAGCGCGCCGAGATAGGGCAGCACATCGGTGGCAGTGATGATGTCGAAAGGTTCGTCGTCATTGTCTTCAAGAAAATCCTCGGCTTCGGCGACGTAGAGCGTCTCGTAGAGGTCTTTCTCGTGGGCGATTTCGACCATGTTTTCGGAAATGTCGATGCCGGTGATGTCGTCTGCCATATCGCGCAACGCTTCGCCGGTGAGGCCGGTGCCGCAGCCGAGATCGAGCAGGCGCTTGAAGGGACCGAGGTTCAGCGTCTGCAGCCGCTGGCGCACCATCATCGGCACGGCGTAACCGAGCTGCTCGACAAGAATGTCCTCGAAAGCTTCGGCGTGCTGGTCGAACAGGGTTTCGACATAGGCGTCAGGCGCTTTCGGCGGGGTTTCGCCCCGGCCCATGGCGGCGATGCGCACGGCCGCGCCGCCATGATCGTCCGGATCGATGGCCAGAACCTCTTCATAGGCCTTGACCGCCGCGTCCACATCGCCGGCTTTTTCAAGCGCGAGCGCACGGTTATAGGCCTCGGCAAGCGCCTCTTCGTCGATTTTCTGGTTCTTCGTCATCGTGCCTTATCCGTCAGCATCTTCAGTTGAGGTTTGCTGTAAGCCGCATCGGGGACGGGCGCAATGTTTATGTGGTGCGACGGCTCAGTGGATGATGAACTCCCCTTTGAGCGCGCGCCATTCCTGCGCCGAGATTACCTGCCGGTGCACGTAGCGGACGGAGTGCAGCGGTCCGTCGAGCTTTTCCTTCCAGAATTGGAGGAAGCCATGCATTTCGGGGAAGTCTGGGGCAAGATCATAGTCCTGCCAGACATAGGTCTGGAGAACCAGCGGATGATCCGGCAGGCGATAAAATATCTGGGCGGTGGTGAGGCCGTAGCCCCTCAGCATCATTTCCATGTCCTTGTTCATGACGGCGGTTCCCGTTTCCATGATTGCCGATCACAGCGTTGCCGCTGTATCGAATATGGGAACACGTCATGGTTAACCCAAGCTTGCCAAAGACATGGATACGTCACAAATTTGTTATATTTTTCAGAGTGTTGGCAGCCTCTCCTGATGAGTGCTGCCAACTTTGCGGCTAGCGCTTGAGGTGACGGGTCAGGCGTGCTTCCAGCCATGCCCAGACATGCCGCAGCGTTTCGACGATCGCCAGGTAGAAGATCGCGGCCCAGAGGTAGGCCTGATAGTCGAAGGTGCGGGAGAAGGCGTAACGGGTCTGGCCCATCAGGTCGAAGACCGTGACGATCGAGACCACGGCCGAACCCTTGATCATCAGGATGATCTCGTTGCCATAGGGACGCAGCGCCACGATGAGCGCCTGCGGCAGGATGATCTTGCGGAAAGTGACGAATTTCGACAGGCCGAGCGAGGCGGCGCCCTCATGCTGGCCGCGCGGTACGCTGCGGATCGCGCCGCGCAGGATTTCGGCCTGATAGGCGGCGGTGTTGAGTGTGAGCGACAACAGGCCGCAATACCAGGCCTCCCGGAAGAACCACCACAGGCCGACGGTTTCCAGCCCCTGGCGGAAACTGCCGAGGCCGTAATAGATCAGGAAAAGCTGCGCCAGTAGCGGCGTGCTGCGGAAGACATAGACATAGGCATAGGCCAGCGCGCCGACGATGCGGTTTTCCGACATGCGGCCGAAGGCGATCGGCACGGAAAGAATGGCGCCGAGAATGATCGAGCTGCCGACGAGGGTGATGGTGGTGATGAGACCGTCGATATAGCGCGGTCCGTAGCGCTGGAATTTGTCCCAGTCCCAGCCCTCGATCATGGCGAAGATCAGCGCGGCGGCGAGCAACAGCCAGAGCGTGATGACGGCGACGCCGACGATGCGCGAAATATTGAGCGGCTTGTCCGCGACGGCCGGTGCGGGGCGGGGCGGGATGAGTTCCTGAATATGGCTCATCTGCTCGCCTCCGACTTGCGCGACCAGCGATCGATGAAGCCTATGCCAATGGAGGATAGCAGCGCGAGGATGAGGTAGAGCAGGCAGGCGATGCTGTAGAAGAAGAAGGCTTCCTTGCTGACGCGGGCGGCGATGCCCGTCTGGCGAACGATATCGGCAAGGCCGATGATCGACACATAGGACGTGTCTTTGAGCAGGATGACCCAGAGATTGGTCATGCCGGGCAGGGCGATGCGGACAAGTTGCGGAATGATGATGAGCACCATTGTGCGGCCCCGCGAAAGCCCCAGCGCCGCACCCGCCTCATATTGTCCCTTCGGTATGGCCTTGAAGGCGGAGAGCAGCACTTCAGACGCATAGGACGAAAACACCACCGAGAGCGCCACCATACCGGCCACGAAGGCGTTGATCTCGATCGGACCGCTGAAACCGACATAACCGGCCACCGATTGCAGCAGCATCTGGACGCCGTAATAGACGATGAAGAGCGTCAGCAGTTCCGGCAGGCCGCGGAAGATGGTGGTGTAGATGCCGGCAGCCAGCCGCAGCGACTTTTCCTCCGATTGCGCGGCAAGCGCGATGAGGAAGCCGATCAGCAGCCCGACGGGCAGGGTGGCGAGCGCCAGCGAGATCGTGACCTTGACGCCGAAGGCGATTTCATCGCCCCAGCCCGCATCGCCGCAGGCGACCAGAGTGCCGTTTCCGAAAAGCGAGAAGAGACCGACCGGTCCGCAGAAGGGATCGAGAAGTGTCGAGACATAGGTCCAGAACGCACCTATGGCGGAAAATGCTCCGCTCATGCCAGTTTTCCCCTGCGGTCTTAAGCCGCCGTGATTGTTATAGTGACGTTTTCAAACAAAAATGGCGGAAGGGCAAGCCTTCCGCCACGAGATTTCAACAGATCGAACCGGCTTAATCGCCGTAAACGTCGAAATCGAAGTATTTTTTGTTGATCTCCTGATACTTGCCGCTGGCGCGGATACCGGCGATTGCGGCCGTGAACTTGTCGGCCAGCGCCGTGTCGCCCTTGCGCACGGCAATGCCTGCGCCATTGCCGTTGATCTCGGGATCGACCTTGAGCGGCGTCAGGATCTTGCAGCACTTGCCGGCGTCGGTCTTCAGCCACTCCGACAGCACGACGATATCGTCGATGACGGCGTCGATGCGGCCATTGGCGATGTCGAGCTTATATTCGTCGGCGGTCGGATACATCTTCACGTCGGCATCCGGGAAATGCTTTTCGGCATAGTTGGAGTGTGTGGTGGAACCCTGCGCGCCGAGCGACTTGCCCTTGAGATCGTCGATGGACTTGATCGGCGAATCCTTCGGCACGGCGATTGCCGGCGGGGTGTTGTAATATTTCTTGGAGAAATCGACCTTCTGGAGGCGTTCCGGCGTGATCGACATGGACGCGATGATGGCGTCGAACTTCTTGGCCTGAAGGGCAGGGATGATGCCGTCCCAGTCATTGGTTACGAAGGTGCATTCGGCCTTCATTTGTTCGCACAGCGCCTTGGCGATGTCGATGTCGAAGCCGGTCAGCGTGCCGTCGGCTTCGAGATTGTTGAAGGGCGGGTAGGCGCCTTCGGTGCCGATGACGATCTTGTCCTGCGCGAGGGCTGCGCCTGACAACAGCGAGATGGCGGCAATCGATACGGCTGCGAGCAGACGGGTGGAAATAGGCATTTCGATCCTCTCTGTTGGTCGTTCATCCGCAGTCTGTTGTTATTTTCAGTGCGGATGCCATGGGCGCTGGGCGCGGCAGAACGGAGCATACCGCCTGTGGCCTTCAGCGCGGATCAGATTATTCATCCGGTTGGTCAAAAAATGCAACTGCAATATTAGTGATCGCGTTTGCGCCGCAGAGCTTCCACGAAAAGGCCTTGATCTGTTCATTTCCGGTACAGAAGGCTTTGGTCATCATGGGAACCGGAGCGTGTGTAAGGCGTTGAACAGCGCCTGCGGCCAAGCCGGGCCCACGATGTCGCATAATTTGCGACCCATAAATGACGGCAGATGAGGAAGCACTGATGCTGAAGAAGAAAAACACATTGCTGACCGGGGTGGTTTTTCCGCTCATGTCTCTCGCGATTGCGGTTGAGCCAGCAGCCGCGGGCTTTGCCGGCGCAGCCCGCGCACAGGCGCCGATCTCCCAGACACTTCCCGGCCAGGTGATCCTGGCGCAGGCGGAACCGGCAGCGGAAAACCCCGAAGAAGAGCTACGCAAGAAGCGCCAGCAGGCAGAAGAGGCGCAGCCGCAGGCCGAGCCAAAACGCGAAGAACGCGCGCCTGAACCGCAGCGCGAACCGGAGCCCAAGCGTGAGGCGGCTCCCGCCGAACCTCGCCCTGAACCCAAACACGAAGCTCCACCCGAACCCAAGCGCGAAGCTGCGCCCGAGCCCCAGCAGCGCGAGGCCCGCCCGGAACCCGCGCCGGCACCCGCCGAACAGCCGCAGGAGCGTCCGCGCAAACCCGAACGTGCGCAGGAGCCGCAGGGCGAGGGCGAACAGCGCCCGGCACGCCAGCGGGAGGCAACACCGGAAGCAGCGCCTGCCGAACAGCAGCCGCAGGAACGTCCCCGCAAGCCTCAAAAAGCGGAACAGCCGGCCGGCGAAGGCGAGCAGCGCCCGGAACGTCCCCGCAAGGAGAAGGAGCCCGCGAAGGAACCCGCTGCCGAACAGCAGCCCGCCGCGCGTCCGGAAAATGCCGAGCAGCCCGCCAAGTCGCGCGAACCGGCACCCTCGAAGAAGCCGCAAGTAGAGGAAAAGGCCCCGGAACAGAAAGCTGAACCGGCTGAAAAACCCGTTCCGGAGAAAAAGCCCACAGCCCCCGAGCCCTCCGTGAAGGAAGCACCGGTTCCGACAGAAGCACCGACGCCCGCGCGTCCGCCGGCTCCCGAAGCACAGCCCAACCCTGCACCCGGCCGGCAGCCTTCCGAACAACCGCCGGTGAAGTCCGAACCCGCAGCGCCGCTTCCCGGTGCCCCGACGCCGCCGCCGAGCGGTGCAACGACCGGACAGGCCCCGGCTGGCGAAGCCGTGCCCAGTCAGGTCGCCGTTCCGCAGACGGAAGCACCGCCGACGACGAAGGAAGAACTTGATAAGGCCAAGGCAATCGCCAAGGACCCGTCCAAGACCACCGACACCGTCATCCTGCCGGTCGACAAGGGTGCTGCCGTTCTCGACAGCGACAAGGAAGTGGAACGCTCCGGCAACCGCCAGACCCGCGAGGAACGTCGTCGCGAGCGCGAGCAGGCCGGTGACGTCAAGGTCCCGACCTCCGATGCCGAGGCGCAGCGTGCCGGTGCCGCCGAAGGCAAGGCTCCGCCGCCGCCTGTCAAGCTGGAGGCGATCACCTCCCAGCAGGGCGAGCGCATCGACCGTCGTCCGCAATATGAGCGGCCGGACGGCGTGCGCGAATGGCAGCCGCGCGAAGGCCGCCCGCGCGACCGGGATATGGATGCGCCGATCATCCTGCAGTTCGGCGACCGTGTCGTGGTGCGTGGCGATGACAATCAGCGCTTCATCCGCGATGGTGGCGAGCCCTATTACGAGCGCTTGCCGGGCGGTCGCGTCCGCGAAACCGTGGAACGCCGTGACGGCACGCAGGTGGTGACGATCCGCAACCGTTACGGTGATGTGATGCAGCGCTCGCGCATCGACGATCGCGGTCGTGAATACGTATTGTTCTACGCACCGGAACTGATGGATGATCCCGATCGTGATTACGTCTATCGCGATCCCGGTCTCGACCTGCCGCCGATGCGCCTGCGCATCCCCGTGACGGACTACATCATCGACACGTCAAGCGATCCGGATCGCGATTATTATCGCTTCCTGGAGCAGCCGCCGGTCGAGCCTGTGGAGCGTGTCTACTCGCTGGATGAAGTGCGTTATTCGGCCCGTATCCGCGACAAGGTGCGCCGTATCGACCTCGATACGATCACTTTCGCCACTGGCAGCGCCGACATTCCGATGGCGCAGGCCCGTTCGCTGCGCAAGGTGGCCGACGCGATCAACAAGGCGCTGCAAAAGAACCCGGCGGAAACCTTCCTGATCGAAGGCCACACCGACGCGGTCGGTTCGGATGAAAGCAACCTCGTGCTTTCCGATGAACGCGCCGCCTCCGTCGCCAACGTGCTGAGCGATGTTTACGGCATCCCGCCGGAAAACCTCGCGACGCAGGGCTATGGTGAGCGTTACCTGAAGGTTCAGACGCTCGGCCCGGAACAGCAGAACCGCCGCGTGACCATCCGTCGTGTGACGCCGCTGGTGAAGCCGATCGCGCAGAACTGATTGGGTTCTGGAAGAAAAACGAAGGCCCGGAAGCGCAAGCTCTCCGGGCCTTTTGTTGTCGGTGACGGGTCTTTCCGGCAACTCGACGTCATCCTCGGGCTCGTCCCGAGGATCCAATCACGTCTCACTGGGAGAGGCGTCGCAGATGCTCGGGACAGGCCCGAGCATGACGGAGGGGAAGCTTGCGACCTCCCACTCCCGGGAAGTCAAAAGCGCGCGGCTCTTCTTTATTTTGACGAACCCTCTCTGCTGTCGAACGGAACGAAGAGGGCAGGTATGACCTCAGCTCAGCGCCACCGCAATCTCCGCAGCCAGCTGCGCATTGTTGCGCACCAGCGCGATATTGGTCTCAAGGCTCCTTCCATCCGTCAGGCGGAAGATATCGCCCAGCAGGTAAGGCGTGACCGCCTTGCCGGTAACTTCGTCGCGTTCGGCATGGGAGATGGCGCGGTTGATGTAGATCTCCATCTCCTCGCGCGGAATTTCGTCTTCTTCCGGCACGGGATTGGCCACCAGCATGCCACCATCGATGCCGAGCTGTTCGCGGGTCGCCTGGAAATTGGCGATTGCCGCGGGGCTGTTGAGCGAGAGTGGGCTGGCCAGGCCAGAGGAGCGCGACCAGAAAGCCGGGAATTCTTCGGAGCCGAAGGTAACGACAGGCACGCCGTTGGTTTCGAGAACCTCGAGTGTCTTCGGAATATCGAGGATCGCCTTGGCGCCGGCGCAGACGACGATAACGCCTGTCTTGGCAAGCTCGGTCAAGTCGGCGGAGATATCGAAGGTTTCTTCCGCGCCCTTGTGCACGCCGCCGATGCCACCGGTGGCGAAAACGCGGATTCCGGCGCGGGCGGCGGCGATCATGGTGGCGGCGACCGTGGTGGCACCCGTGCGGCGCTCGGCGATCGCGAAGGCGATATCGGCGCGCGACACCTTCATGGCGTCGGTGGTCTGCGCGAGCGCCTCGAGCTGGTCCTTCTCAAGGCCGATATGCAGCGTGCCGTGAATGACGGCGATGGTGGCCGGAACCGCACCCTGATCGCGGATGATCTGTTCGACGCTTTCCGCCATCTCGATATTGCCGGGATAGGGCATGCCGTGGGTGATGATGGTCGATTCGAGCGCGACGATCGGCGCGCCGCGCTGCTTGGCGGCGGCGACTTCCTGAGAATAGACGATGGGCAGGAGCGGGGAGATGGGGCGGGTCATTTCATCTGTTCCAGTTTTTAAAAGCGGTTCATGCCAGCATTTCGGCCTGGGGAACAAGCCCCAACATGGCCTCGACACTGTCTTTTGATAGGTCGTGGGAGGTGGCGAAGGGTGACTGCACGGTAATGGCCGCTGCCGCCGCCCCCTGTCTCAAGGCCTCCCTGATTGTTTTTCCCTCGGCAATGGCGGCGAGATAACCGGAGGCCATGGCATCGCCGGCGCCGGTGACGTCCTTCACTTCGCGGATGAGGGGCGGGTGGAGGATGGCTTTTTCCGTCCCGTTGAACGCCACGACTTCGCTTGCGCCGCGGGTGACGACGCCGCCGGAAAGCCCGGCCTTGCGCAGGATATCCGGCCAGTCACGAACATTTTCCGCCGTCTCGCCGGTGAGCGCGCGGGCTTCCGCTTCGTTCATGAAGAGGATGTCGATATCGCCGAGCGCCGCCTTCAGCTTCACAGCCTTGGCCGGCGAAATGGCTATGGCCGCCAGCGGCTTCTCACAGGTGCGGGCGATGAGGCCAAGCGCCGTCAGCGTATCCTCGGGCAGGTTGGCGTCGCAAAGCAGGATATCGCTCGTCCTTATTGCCTCGCGCACGGCGCGTATCTTGAGGCGGCGCGGGGTGAAGAGTTTGTAGAGATCCATATCGGCAAGCGCGATGACGAGGTTGCCATCGCGCTCCAGAATGGCCGTGTAGCTTGGCGTGCGCCGGTCGAGGAAGGTGAACGGCGTGTCTTCCACGCCCGCCTGACGTGCGGCCTCCGCCACCGCTTCGCCCGTCACGTCGCCGCCGCGCGGCGCGATAATGCGGACCTGAAAGCCGAGCCGGGAAAGATTGCGCGCGGCGTTGAAACCGCCGCCGCCCGCCTCTTCCATCCACGAGCCGGGGTTGCTGGCGCCCGGCGCCGTTTCAGTCTCGATCATGCCGCGTCTGTCGATATGCGCGCCGCCCAGAACGAGTATTTTCTTCACGCTTGCGTTTCCCTCTCTGGCGGATGGAAAGACCGGACGATTCGGCCTAAACTGACGTCTTCCTGACCTCGCCTCCGGTTTGCGGCAATGGGCCGCGCACAGAAAAACGAAAGCAGAACAAACGACTTATCACTATTTGTTTTCAATATGCTGGCTCAGCCTTGTGAAATGAGAACAAATAGAGTACATACCGTTTCCATACTGCTTCATTGCCTGTGCGGCTTCAATAACCTAAAGGTGGTTCGGATGGCACAAAATTCTTTGCGTCTCGTAGAGGATAAATCGGTGGATAAAAGCAAGGCACTGGAAGCGGCGCTCTCCCAGATCGAACGGTCGTTCGGCAAGGGATCGATCATGAAGCTCGGTTCCAATGAAAATGTGGTTGAAGTGGAAACCGTTTCGACGGGTTCGCTCAGCCTGGATATCGCGCTCGGCATCGGCGGTCTGCCGAAGGGGCGTATCATTGAAATTTATGGTCCGGAAAGCTCGGGTAAAACGACGCTGGCGCTGCAGACAATTGCGGAAGCGCAGAAGAAGGGCGGCATCTGCGCCTTCGTTGACGCCGAACATGCGCTCGATCCGGTCTATGCCCGCAAGCTTGGCGTTGATCTGCAGGGTCTTCTGATCTCGCAGCCAGATACGGGCGAGCAGGCTCTTGAGATCACCGATACGCTGGTGCGTTCCGGCGCGGTTGACGTGCTCGTGGTCGACTCCGTTGCGGCACTGACGCCGCGGGCGGAAATTGAAGGCGAGATGGGCGACAGCCTGCCGGGTCTTCAGGCTCGTCTGATGAGCCAGGCGCTGCGCAAGCTGACCGCTTCGATCTCCAAGTCGAAGTGCATGGTCATCTTCATCAACCAGATCCGTATGAAGATTGGCGTCATGTTCGGTTCGCCGGAAACGACGACCGGCGGTAACGCGCTCAAGTTCTACGCCTCGGTTCGCCTCGACATCCGCCGTATCGGCGCCGTCAAGGAGCGCGAAGAGGTTGTCGGCAACCAGACCCGCGTCAAGGTCGTCAAGAACAAGATGGCGCCGCCCTTCAAGCAGGTGGAATTCGACATCATGTATGGCGAAGGCGTTTCCAAGACCGGTGAACTTGTCGATCTCGGCGTGAAGGCCGGCATCGTCGAAAAGTCTGGTGCCTGGTTCTCCTATAACAGCCAGCGTCTCGGGCAGGGGCGTGAAAATGCCAAGACCTTCCTGCGCGACAATCCGGATACGGCCAATGAGATCGAACTGGCGCTGCGCCAGAATGCCGGTCTGATCGCTGACCGGTTCCTGCAGAATGGTGGTCCGGATGCCGGCGACAGCGATGGTGACGGTGACGAAGGCTGATATGCAAGAAGGCCAGGACATCGACCGTCTGGCCGCTTTGCTGAAATGAGCTGATTGAAATGAATTGGGCCGTGTGATTTCCCGTCGCATGGTCCTTTTTCTTTGTCGGTGCGCCTTCACCGGTCTCCATGGCTGGACAGGGCTGGATACGGACGATAAAAGCCAGTGATTTTGCAATATGGCCATCGTTACCGGTGGCGGTGATGGACTCCAGCTGTGAGCGGTGTGTGGGCATGAGCGGTGTAAATGAAATTCGGTCGACCTTCCTCGACTACTTCAAGAAGAACGGACACGAGATTGTGCCCTCCAGCCCGCTGGTGCCGCGCAACGATCCGACGCTGATGTTCACCAATGCCGGCATGGTGCAGTTCAAGAACGTCTTCACCGGTCTCGAAAGCCGTCCCTATTCCACGGCCGCATCCGCGCAGAAATGCGTGCGCGCTGGCGGCAAGCATAATGACCTCGACAATGTCGGTTATACCGCCCGTCACCACACGTTTTTCGAAATGCTCGGCAATTTCTCCTTTGGCGATTATTTCAAGGAAGAGGCGATCACGCACGCCTGGAACCTGATCACCAGGGAATTCGGCATCGACCGCAACCGTCTGCTGGTCACGGTCTATCACACCGACGACGAGGCCTTTAACCTCTGGAAGAAGATCGCCGGTTTCTCCGACGACCGCATCATCCGTATCCCGACCAGCGACAATTTTTGGGCGATGGGCGATACCGGCCCCTGCGGTCCCTGTTCCGAAATCTTCTACGACCACGGCGATCATATCTGGGGCGGCCCGCCCGGCTCTCCGGAAGAGGATGGCGACCGGTTCATCGAAATCTGGAACCTCGTCTTCATGCAATATGAGCAGGTGACGAAGGAAGAGCGCATCGACCTGCCGCGTCCGTCGATCGATACCGGCATGGGTCTGGAACGCATTTCTGCGCTGCTGCAGGGCAAGCATGACAATTACGATACGGACCTGTTCCGCGCGCTGATCGCCGCTTCCGTCGAAGCGACAGGTGTTCCGGCTGAAGGCGAAAAGCGCGCTAGCCACCGGGTCATCGCCGACCATCTGCGCTCGTCCGCCTTCCTCATTGCCGATGGCGTCCTGCCGTCCAATGAAGGGCGCGGTTATGTTCTGCGCCGTATCATGCGCCGCGCCATGCGCCATGCCGAACTTCTCGGCGCGCGCGAGCCGCTGATCTACAGGCTGCTGCCGTCGCTGGTGCAGCAGATGGGCCGCGCCTACCCGGAACTGGTTCGCGCCGAGGCGCTGATCTCCGAAACGCTGAAGCTTGAGGAAACCCGTTTCCGCAAGACGCTGGAGCGCGGCCTGTCGCTGCTGTCCGATGCCACTTCGACGTTGCACAAGGGCGACATGCTGGATGGCGAGACCGCCTTCAAGCTCTATGACACCTACGGCTTCCCGCTCGATCTGACGCAGGACGCGTTGCGCGCCCGCGAAATCGGCGTCGATATTTCCGGCTTCACGGATGCGATGGAGCGTCAGAAGGCGGAAGCCCGCTCGCATTGGGCCGGTTCCGGCGACAAGGCCACCGAAACGATCTGGTTCGAGCTCAAGGAAAAGCTCGGCGCCACCGAGTTTCTCGGTTACGACACGGAAACGGCAGAGGGCGTTGTGCAGGCGATCGTCAAGGACGGCAAGGCTGTCGAAAGCGCTGCGGATGGTGAGGCCGTTCAGGTCGTCGTCAACCAGACGCCGTTTTATGGCGAGTCCGGCGGCCAGATGGGCGATACCGGCGTTATCACCGGCGATAATGGTGCCTTTGCCGTTTCCGATACCCAGAAGCGGGGCGAAGGCCTCTTCGTCCACATGGGCACCGTTTCCAACGGTGGTCTGAAAGTGGGCGACGCCGTTCAGCTGACGGTCGATCATGATCGCCGCTCGCGCTTGCGTGCCAACCATTCCGCCACGCACCTGCTGCATGAGGCGCTGCGCGAAGTGCTCGGCACCCATGTCGCGCAGAAGGGGTCGCTGGTCGCGCCCGAGCGCCTGCGCTTTGACGTCTCGCATCCGAAGCCGATGTCGGCCGAGGAGTTGAAGGTCGTCGAAGAAATGGCCAACGAAATCGTGTTGCAGAACTCGCCAGTCGTCACCCGTCTGATGAGCGTCGATGACGCCATTGCCGAGGGCGCTATGGCGTTGTTCGGCGAGAAATACGGTGATGAAGTTCGTGTCGTTTCGATGGGCACTGGCCTGCATGGCGCAAAAGCCAACCGTCCTTATTCGGTCGAACTCTGCGGCGGTACGCATGTGGGCGCGACCGGCCAGATCGGTCTCATCCGCATCCTCGGTGAAAGCGCCGTCGGTGCTGGCGTTCGTCGTCTCGAGGCTGTCACGGGGCAGGGCGCGCTTGCCTATCTTTCTGAACAGGATGAGCGAGTGAAGGCGCTGGCCTCATCGCTGAAAGTTCAGCCGGGCGATGTTCTGTCGCGCGTTGAAGGCCTGCTGGACGAGCGCAAGAAGCTTGAGCGTGAGCTTGCCGATGCCCGCCGCAAACTCGCCATGGGCGGCGGCTCGGCGGATGCCGGCGCAAGCGACGTCAAGCAGGTCGCGGGCGTCAACTTCCTGGCAAAATCCATGTCCGGCATCGATGCCAAGGATTTGAAGGGTCTCGCCGATGAGGCCAAGGCTAATCTCGGCTCCGGCGTCGTGCTGCTGATTGCCGTTTCCGAAGACGGCAAGGCAAGTGCTGTTGCGGCCGTGACCGAAGATCTGACGGGCCGTTTCAGCGCCGTCGATATCGTCCGCACCGCTTCGGCAGCGCTTGGCGGCAAGGGTGGCGGCGGACGCCCGGATATGGCGCAAGCCGGCGGCCCTGACGGCGCCAAGGCGCAAGATGCCATCGAAGCGGTGGCGGCGGCACTGGCTGCCTGATGCGAGAAAATTGAAGAGGGCGGGGCTTTTACCCCGCCTTTTTAATTACGGTTTCAAGCCGTCCGGCGCACAATAGTGGCCTATGCGGGCTTTCCCGTCTTATCCCGTCGCCTGCAAGTCCTTCGCTGCCTCTTCGTCAAGCTGGGCGGCGCGCTTGAAGGCCGGTCGGTCAGTGAGATGCGCCATGTATTCCAGAAAGGCCGGGCGTTTTTCGATCGTGCCGAAATGCAGCCCCCAACCGATATGCGCGCCGACATAGACATCCGCGGCGGTAAAGAGATCGCCGGCGATGAAGCGGTTTTCACTGACCGCGCGTTCGAGCGTATTCATCACATCCGCATAGCTGCCGCAGCCGGCCATGCGCAACTTCTCCTTGGACACTTCAAAACCCATGGCCTTCATGCTTGCCGCCATTTCGAGGGGGCCGGCGGCGAAAAACATCCAGCGGTAATAAAGGCCGCGCGCCTTCGGCGTCGGGGCAAGGTTTGCGCCCGGAAAGGCGTCAGCCAGATAAGCGCAGATCGCCGCCGCCTCGGTGACGATGGTATCGCCGTGCTTGATCGCCGGCACCTTCGCCATCGGGTTTATCAGCCGGTAGGCGGGCGATTTCATCGAGGTTTCGAAACCAAGTATTTCGGTCTTATAGGGAACGCCCACTTCCTCGAGCATCCATCGCGCAATGCGCCCGCGCGACATGGGATTGGTGTAGAAGATCAGTTCACTCATGCTTTTGCCTCCCCAAGCAAAATCGTCGAAGCATCGTGTAAAACCCAACAGAATTTCATGCCTGCGCTTCGCATTTTATGTCCGCAACATCCCTCGCATGTTCCCTGGGGTCGCATGGATGTTACGGTGAATGGTTGACTGTGCCGGGCAAGTTATGTGCAAGTAGATGCTGTTTATCTTAGTTTTATTGTTGTGCTGGCCCTAAGCACGCGGAATCAAATTTTGCGCCTAGTGCAACGGCTAATCAAGGTGCCGTGAACAAAAAAGAAACCTGGTATTGCGCCGGACTTCTTTCTCCTATTTCGGCGCCTCTGGCACTCGATGATGTTTGTTCGCTATCTAGTTGTCCATTTCGTTTCTACTGGACTGACGTTTCTTCTATACCGTGCAAATAAAAAACCCGGCGCTGAGGCCGGGTTTTGAAGTCTCGGGGAAAGCAGGCTTAAACCGCCATCGCCTTCTTGAGGTTTTCGTCGATCTTGTCGAGGAAAGCGGTGGTGGAGAGCCAGGGCTGGTCCGGTCCGATGAGCAGCGCCAGATCCTTGGTCATGAAGCCGCTTTCGACGGTATCGACGCAGACGGTTTCGAGCGTTGCCGCGAACTTTGCCAGTTCCGCATTGTCGTCCAGCTTGGCGCGGTGGGCGAGGCCACGGGTCCAGGCGAAGATCGAAGCGATCGAGTTGGTGGAGGTTTCCTGACCCTTCTGGTGCTGGCGGTAGTGGCGCGTGACCGTGCCGTGCGCAGCTTCGGCTTCGACCGTGCGGCCATCGGGCGACAGCAGAACCGAGGTCATCAGGCCGAGCGAGCCGAAGCCCTGCGCGACCGTGTCGGACTGAACGTCGCCGTCATAGTTCTTGCAGGCCCAGATGTAGCCGCCGGACCACTTCAGCGCGGAAGCGACCATGTCGTCGATGAGGCGGTGCTCATAGGTGATGCCGGCTTCGTCGAACTGCGCCTTGAACTCGGTCTGGTACACTTCCTCGAAGATATCCTTGAAGCGGCCGTCATAGGCCTTGAGGATGGTGTTCTTCGTGGAGAGGTAAACCGGCCACTTGCGCATCAGGCCATAGTTCATGGAGGCGCGGGCGAATTCGCGGATGGATTCGTCGAGGTTGTACATGGCAAGCGCCACGCCGGCGCTCGGGGCGTCGAAGACGTCTTTTTCGATGACCTGGCCGTCTTCACCGACGAACTTGATCGTCAGCTTGCCCTTGCCGGGGAACTTGAAGTCGGTTGCCTTGTACTGGTCGCCGAAAGCGTGACGGCCGACGACGATCGGCTTCGTCCAGCCGGGAACGAGGCGCGGAACGTTCTTGCAGATGATCGGCTCGCGGAAGATGACGCCGCCCAGAATGTTGCGGATGGTGCCGTTCGGGCTCTTCCACATCTGCTTCAGGCCGAATTCCTCGACGCGCTGCTCATCGGGGGTGATGGTGGCGCATTTGATGCCGACGCCATGCTTCTTGATGGCGTGTGCCGCATCAACGGTGATCTGGTCGTTGGTGGCGTCGCGGTTTTCAACCGAGAGATCGTAATATTCGATGTCGAGATCGAGGTAAGGCAGGATCAGCTTGTCCTTGATCAGCTGCCAGATGATACGGGTCATTTCGTCGCCGTCGAGATCGACGACCGGATTGGCTACCTTGATCTTTGCCATGAATTCCTCACCTTCGAAGCTGTGGCGCCGGATGGCGCCGGTATCCGGAAAAATATCCGGTGCGGCTATAGCATCGCGCGCGCCTGAGGCAAAGCCATGGGGGGCGCTTTTTTGGCGCAGCGCAATAACGCTTTACGCATTGCCAAACCATAACGCCGGAATACAGTCAGGCGAATCGCTTCGCCCGTCTCTGGGCCTCTACCGGGATAACACCATGCGGAAAATTCTGCTTCTGACTGCCGCCGTCCTCTTTTCCCACAGCGCGCTCGCCGCCGGGCCGGCCGATCCCGTTCAGAAGGTGATGGATATCACCGTGAAGAACTGGTCCGGCGATGCGGAAAACTGGAAATACATTTTCGACGAGGACATGCTGACCAGCCTGTTCAGCAAGGATTTCGTCGCGCAATATCGCGAAGCGTCCAAAAAGCCGGCTTACGAGGCCGAAAGCGGTGAGACCGGCGATCCCTTCGGTTACGATGTCGTGACGAACTCGCAGGATGGCTGCCCGCTGGCCGATGTTTCCGTGACGCCGGGCGCGGTCAAGGACGGCGTGACGGACGTGACGGCGAAATTCAAGCTCTGGGCCTGCATGGATGAGGCGGAGATGAAGGCGACGGTTGACGAAGTTCATTTCGATGTCGTCGAGGAAGACGGCCGCCCTGTCATCAGCGATATTCACCGGGTTGGCGATGAGGGCAGGGATTCGCTGCGCGAAGAGATGGCAACGATCATCAAGGGAGAGCAATAAGGGGCGTCTTTGCCAGCGGGGCGGGTCCGGGCTTTCTCCGCGCCGGCTTTGATTTTGGCGTCGATCTGTGCCAGTGAAGCGCGCTTTAGCGCGTCGGGCTGAAAATCTATGCGACGCTTCAACAAACGGACAAAAGACGATGGCAGGCACAAACAGCGATCTCGAACTTGTGGCGGAAGGCCCGGCGATCATTCTCGTCGAACCGCAGCTTGGCGAAAATATCGGCATGGTGGCGCGGGCTATGGCCAATTTCGGCCTGGCCGAATTGCGGCTGGTCAATCCGCGTGACGGCTGGCCGAGCGAGAAGGCACGCGCCGCGGCCTCCAAGGCCGATCACGTCATTGACGGAACAAAGGTGTTCGAGACGCTGGAAGAGGCGATCAAGGATCTGAATTTCGTCTATGCCACAACGGCGCGCGAGCGTTACGGGTTCAAGCCGGTGCGTGCGCCCGTTACTGCCGCCGACACGCTCAGGGCAAAATTCAAGGCTGGCGAAAAGACCGGCATCCTGTTCGGGCGCGAGCGCTGGGGGCTGACGAACGAGGAAGTGGCGCTGGCCGACGAGATCGTGACCTTCCCGGTCAATCCCGCCTTCGCCTCGCTCAACATCGCGCAGGCCGTGCTTCTGATGTCCTATGAGTGGATGAAGTCAGGCATGGACGATCTGGGAGAGACACTGTTCCAGTCCGTCGAGCAGCGGCCTTCGACCAAGGAACAGGTCTTTGGCCTGTTCGAACATATCGAGGAAGCGCTGGATGCGCGGGGTTATTTCCATCCGGCTGAAAAAAAGCCGAAAATGGTCGACAATCTGCGCGCCGTGCTGTCGCGACGCGGTTTTTCCGAGCAGGAGATCAGCGTTTTCCGCGGCGTGATCAATTCGCTCGACCGTTTCCCGCGGCAATGGCCGAAGAAGACGGGCCGGGCTGCAGGGCCGTCGGCTGAGGGAGCAGGGGAGAATGCTGAAGACGAGTGAGGCGGCGGCCGATGTGATGAAACCGGTGCTGGTGTTCGATTCCGGCATTGGCGGGCTTACCGTGCTGCGCGAGGCGCGCGTGCTGATGCCCGAGCGCGGTTTCATCTACGTGGCCGACGATGCGGGTTTTCCCTATGGCGGCTGGGAAGAGGAGGCGCTGAAAGCCCGTATTCTCTCGCTCTTCGAGACGCTGCTGCAGGATTACAGCCCCGAAGTCTGCATCATCGCCTGCAACACCGCCTTCACGCTTGCGGGCGCCGATCTTCGCGCCCGGTTTCCGGACATGACCTTCGTCGGCACCGTTCCCGCCATCAAGCCGGCGGCCGAGCGGACCCGCTCCGGCCTCGTTTCCGTGCTGGCGACGCCCGGCACCGTCAAGCGGGCCTATACGCGCGATCTCATCCAGTCCTTCGCCACGCAATGCCATGTTCGTCTTGTGGGGTCGGAAAATTTGGCGCGCATGGCGGAAAGCTGGATCAGAGGTGAACCCGTGCCCGACGAGGCGGTGCTGGCCGAAATCGAACCTTGCTTCATCGACAGCGATGGCAAGCGTACCGATATCGTCGTTCTCGCCTGCACCCATTACCCCTTCATGGCCAATGTGTTCCGCCGGCTGGCGCCATGGCCGGTGGACTGGCTCGATCCCGCCGAGGCGATTGCGAGGCGGGCCCGCCATCTGGTGCCGCTGCCACAGGATGCGGAGCATCCCGACGGTTTCGACTTTGCCGTCTTCACGTCAGGCAAGCCGGATTTCGCCACGCGGCGGCTAATGCAGGGTTTCGGTCTCAGCGTTTCCGCTACCTGATCGCCTGTTGCATTTTTGCATCGCCACTATTCGTCTTTTGCAATTCGAGATTGCGACCTCTTGTCGCGTCTGTTTTCCTGTGTAAGATGCATCTCGTCTGTAACCGCAAGAACTGGAGGCGTGGAATGAGCAATGACATTAATATGCGCCTTAATGGCATGTCGGGCCCCTTTGGCGTGATTGTCGGCGGTTATGTGATGCGAGGCATCTCCCTCCGATAAGGCTTATGGCCTGATTCCCCAGCCGTTTGGCATTTTCACTTCGTCTGACATGTGACTTGCGCGTCCGCGTGGCATGCGTGCTGCGCGCGTCGTTTCGTCCTGTCGTTTTCCATCGATAAAGGACCTGGCCGCTTTGCCGCGCCGGGATGGATTTCCCATGCAAAATGATCAACCATTGGTAGCATATGCGCTGCCGGATGCGGTGGACCGTCTGTTCGTCACATTCGGCGTCTGGAAGACCCTGAAGACGGTCGTCTTCGCGGCTGTCGTGCCACGCGCGCCGCCGACCGATCCTGCCGATCTGCCAGAGCGCCTTCTGGTCGATATCGGCCTTGACCCATCGCGGGTGAAGCGGCGGCGGGATTGGGAGGTTCCTTACTGGGCGCCCCGGTTTTGATTGGCAAAGGCCTCTCCGGCAAAGAAATGTCGGGGAGGCTTCGTCGTCGAATTACGCCCGCTGGCAAACCACGAAATGCAGGCGGCCGCGGCGCGATCTGCGAAAAATCCTGCTTGATGCGGAGTTTTTTCCGTGGCTTGCTCCCCCAATATGAGACAGGAGACTCATCATGCCGATAGAAAACTGGCTGGCCTTCGTGGCCGCATCTGCCATCATGCTCGCCATTCCGGGACCGACGATCCTTTTGGTGATTTCTTATGCGCTGGGCCACGGCCGCAAGGCCAGCACGGCGACGGTGACGGGTGTGGCGCTCGGCGATTTCACCGCCATGACGGCCTCGATGCTGGGACTTGGCGCGCTGCTTGCCACGTCGGCTGCACTTTTCACCGGTCTGAAATGGATCGGTGCGGCTTACCTCATCTATCTCGGCATCAAGCTGTGGCGTTCGCCGGTTGGTGACGCGGCGGAAAATACGGGCGTGACGGGACGCGAAAGGCCGCTTAAAATCTTCCTGCACGCCTATATCGTCACGGCCTTGAACCCGAAGAGCATCGTGTTTTTCGTGGCCTTCCTGCCGCAGTTTCTGGTGCCGACATTACCCTTCTGGCCGCAGGTGCTGATTTTTGAAGTCACATTCCTGGTGCTTGCTACTGTCAATGCAGCGCTTTATGGACTTCTGGCAAGCGCCGCTCGTAATACGATCCGCAAGCCGAAGGTTCAGCGTATCGTCAACCGTACGGGCGGCGGGCTCCTGATCGGCGCCGGCCTTATTACCTTCGGCTGGAAGAGGGCGGTTTCGGCCTGACGCCTGCTGATCGCCTGACATTCGGACATAACAAAATGGCATTGCCGCATATATTTCTCGCCCTGATCACCGTGTTTTTGTGGGGCTTCAACTTCGTTGCCATCAAGATCGGGGTTACGGACATGCCGCCCCTGTTTCTGACGGGGGTGCGTTATCTTGTTGCGGCGGTGCCCCTGGTGTTCTTCCTGCCGAAACCCAATGTGCCGTGGCGACATATGGTCGTTTACGGCATGGCGATGGGTTTCGTGCAATTCGGCCTGCTTTATCCCGCCATCAAGCTCGGCCTGCCGGCCGGTCTTGCGTCGCTGGTCATGCAGTCGCAGGCTTTCTTCACGCTGGCGCTTGCCGTGGTGTTTCTGGGCGAACGGCCGTTGCCGTCGCAGATTCTTGGCGCACTCATCGCTTTTGGCGGGCTGGCGGTCATCGGTGTGGAGCGCATGACGGCGGCAGGGTTGGTGCCGCTTCTGATGGGCGTCGGTTCCGCGATTGCGTGGGCCTGCGGTAACATCGTCAATCGCCGCATCGGGCAAGTCAATGCGGTGTCCTTCATTGCCTGGACCAGCCTTGTGCCCGTTCTGCCGCTGATCCTGCTTTCACTGGTCGTGGAAGGGCCGGAAGCGATTGCCGAAGGAGTGATCAATGCGACGCCGACCATGGCTCTCGTGGTGATCTATATGGCCTATGGTGCAACCATCGTCGGCGCGGGCATCTGGAGTTATCTGCTTCTGCGGTATCCCGCCGGAACGGTGGCGCCGTTTTCGCTGCTGGTGCCTGTTGTCGGGTTCATCAGCGCCTATCTGGCTTTTGCAGAACACATCACCGTTTTCGAAATCATCGGTGCGGCGCTGGTCATTCTCGGGCTGGCACTTAACGTCTTCGGTCGGCGCATCGGCATTGCAAGCTTCTGGGTCAGGTCTCCGCAGGGCTGAGCGTGAATTGCCTGTGCATTATCGGCACGGATGAGACGCAAGAGCCGATTTTTTGGTAAAGAGTACGTTCGGCCGTCCTCTAGGGAATCGGTCGGGTGAGATGCAGCACGAGGAATGGAACATTGCAGGTCGGTATCGACATGGGGACCCTATCGGGCGGGCAGCAGGCCAAGCTCGATATCGAGGAATTGCTTGCGACGCGTTTGCTGGTGCAGGGCAATTCCGGTTCCGGCAAGTCGCATCTGCTGCGGCGGCTGCTGGAGCAATCGGCGCCATGGGTGCAGCAGGTCATTATCGATCCCGAGGGCGATTTCGTCACGCTTTCCGACAGGTTCGGCCATGTGGTGGTCGATGGCGAGCGCACGGAAGCCGAGCTGGCCGGTATTGCCAACCGCATCCGCCAGCACCGTGTCTCCTGCGTGCTGACGCTGGAAGGGTTGGATATCGAGCAACAGATGCGGGCCGCCGCCGCCTTCCTCAACGGCCTGTTCGATGCGGACCGTGAATTCTGGTATCCCGTACTTGTCGTGGTAGACGAGGCGCAGATGTTTGCGCCCTCCGTCGCCGGCGAGGTGACTGAGGATGCGCGCAAGGCGTCGCTGGGCGCCATGACCAATCTGATGTGCCGCGGCCGTAAACGCGGTCTTGCCGGCGTCATCGCCACGCAGCGTCTGGCCAAGCTTGCCAAGAACGTCGCGGCGGAAGCCTCGAACTTCCTGATGGGCCGAACCTTCCTCGATATCGACATGGCGCGTGCCGCCGATCTGCTCGGCATGGACCGTCGCCAGGCGGAAATGTTCCGTGATCTCCAGCGTGGCAATTTCGTGGCGCTCGGGCCGGCGCTGTCGCGCCGTCCGCTTCCAATCGTCATCGGGGCGGTGGAAACCTCGGCGCGGTCATCTTCACCGAAGCTGATGCCGCTACCGGATGCCCCGCAGGATGTCGAAGACCTTATCTTCACGCCTGATCCGGAAGAGTTCACGCGCGCAGCCGTGCGCCGTACACCCCCCGCACCGCGCCCGACCACCGATATTCTGGCAGAGCTTTCCCGCTCCACGCCCGCTGCCGTTGGCCCTTCATCGGAGCAGTCGCCGCGTGCAGGCCAGCCGGAGATGACACCGGAGGAGCGCGAGGAAAAGATCGGGGCGGTTCTCGTCGAAATTCTCGATGATCCGCAATCGGCCTATCGCACGGATGCCGTGCTTTATCAGGATTTTCTGGTTCGCGCCCGCATGCGCCGCATTCCCGGCACGCCGATGACGCTTCCCGAATTCCGCCGCCAGGTGGCGATTGCCCGTTCCGGCGTGGATGCGGCGATGGCGGCAAGCGAAGGCTGGGAGAAAGCGCTGGAATTGTCGATGTCGGTCTCCGACGATCTGCAGGGGGTCTTCCTGCTGCTGGTCAAGGCGGCACTGGGTGAAGAGCCTTGCCCATCGGACGCCCGCATCGCTCGCGCCTACGGCACCCATTCCGCCCGCCGCGCCCGGCGGCTTCTCGGTTATTTCGAGGAGAAGGAGCTTGTGGTGGTGCATGCCGATTTCTCCGGCAAGCGCATCGTGGCGTTTCCCGATCTCGACGCAAAAACCGCACCCGGCGATGCGGATGCGGCTGAGGATGATACGAGGCTTGCGGCTGAGTGAGGTTGCGGCAGGTTTCCCTGCCGCTTGCCGTTGGAAGCCTTACTCGATGGCCTTTTCTTCCTTCCGCGTCGCGATCAGCGAACCGATAATGCCGGTTGCGAGGATGGTGACCGTGACGCCGAGCGAGACGGCGGGCGGGATCTTGGCGATGCCAAGCATGTCCGCCACGAAAATCTTCGAACCGACAAAGACCAGAACCGCAGCCAGCGCATATTTCAGATAAGCGAAGCGGTGGATCAGGGCGGCGAGTGCGAAATAGAGCGCGCGCAGGCCGAGGATCGCGAAGATGTTCGAGGTATAGACGATAAACGGATCGGTGGTGATCGCGAAGATTGCCGGGATCGAATCGACCGCGAAGATGAGGTCGGCGATTTCGACCATGATGAGCGCTAGGAAGAGCGGCGTTACGAAGGTCTTGAGCTTGCCGGTGGCCTCATCGGTTTCCTTGACGAAGAATTTCTCTCCATGCAGCCTGTTTGTCACCGGAAGGTGGCTGCGCAGGAACTTCAGGATGCGGTTATTGCCGATGTCGTTTTCGTCATGGTCGGACGAGAACAGCATCTTGAGGCCCGTGAAGACGAGGAAGGCCGCAAAGAGATAAAGCACCCAGTGGAAGTTTTCGACGATGGCAGCACCGCCGGCAATCATGATGCCGCGCAGGATGATGACGCCGAGGATACCCCAGAGCAGCACACGGTGCTGATATTGCCGGGGAATGGCGAAATATGAGAAGATCATGGCGATGATGAAGATATTGTCCATCGCCAGGCTTTTTTCGACGACGAAGCCGGTGACATATTCCATCGCCGACTGCTGGCCGGATTGGTACCAGATCCAGCCGCCAAAGGCCAAGCCGATGGCGATGTAAAAGCCGGACATCAGCAGGCTTTCACGAACGCCGATTTCCTTGGAGTTCTTGTGCAGCACGCCGAGATCGAGCGCGAGCAGGCCAAGCACGAGGGAAATAAAGACAGCCCACATCCATGTGGGGGTGCCGAGAAAATCCGATAGAAGAAAGTCCATCAGTCAACCTTTAGCCGGACGAGGTTGGCTTTACGGATGGGGAACGTGCGTCAAAAATATACGTGGCCCCAACCTTAACAAACTCGACATCACGTGTTGTCCGGTAACACGCCAGAGGGGCCCGAGTTCTGATCACGACGAAGAGATGGGTGGGCACTGTTGCTTTTCAAGAGGAGACTTCATAAAAAAGCGAAAGGGCTTGTTTGACAAAACCGTGAAAGCTCTGTAGAAGCCGCCCCAACGCCGGGCAGTGATGTCCGGTGTGTTTTGTTGACTGCCCTGCAGTTTAAGAACTGACGTTCGGCGGTCAATATCACCGACATGTCCCGTGGTTTCTCCATTTGCATGTGAGAAGCCTGTCAGAGGCCCTGAAACGGGCCTCAGAGGAGGGCGTGTTTCCTTAAACCGGTCTGGCAAAAGATCGGTATAACCTTTTGAGAAGGAAATACGATGAGCAAGCGCGAATCGGCTAAGTATAAAATTGACCGCCGCATGGGCGAAAACATCTGGGGCCGTCCGAAGTCCCCGGTTAACCGCCGCGAATACGGCCCGGGCCAGCACGGCCAGCGCCGCAAGGGCAAGATGAGCGACTTCGGCACGCAGCTGCGCGCCAAGCAGAAGCTCAAGGGCTACTACGGCGAACTGCGCGAAAAGCAGTTCCGCGCCACGTTCGACGAAGCAAACCGTCGCAAGGGTGACACTTCCGAAAACCTGATCGGCCTGCTCGAGTCGCGTCTGGACGCCATCGTCTACCGCGCCAAGTTCGTTCCGACCGTTTTCGCATCGCGCCAGTTCATCAACCATGGCCACGTCACGGTTAACGGCGTTCGCGTCAACATCGGTTCCTACCGCTGCAAGCCGGGCGACGTCATCGAAGTTCGCCAGAAGTCCAAGCAGCTGGTTACGGTTCTCGAAGCCGTTCAGCTCGCAGAGCGCGACGTTCCGGACTACATCGAAGTTGATCACAACAAGATGGTTGCGACCTATGCTCGCGTTCCTTCGCTCTCCGACGTTCCGTACCCGGTCGTCATGGAACCGCATCTGGTCGTCGAATTCTACTCGCGTTAATCGACGCGTTTCAGTATTGAGAAAGCCGCCCTTCGGGGCGGCTTTTTTGTTGGCTGGGGAAGGCTTTGCATGCAGGACATTCAGGCTATCGTCGATTCCATCTATGACAATATGCTGCCGAGACTCGGCGAGGGGAAGGTAGCCGATTACATTCCCGAGCTCGCCAAGGTCGATCCCAACCAGTTCGGCATTGCCATCACCACTGTCGATGGAACCACCTATACGGCCGGCAATGCGCTAACGCCGTTTTCGATCCAGAGCATTTCCAAGGTCTTCATGCTGACGCTGGCGCTCGGCAAGGCCGGTGAGACGGTGTGGAACCGGGTAGGGCGCGAGCCTTCAGGCTCTTCCTTCAACTCCATCGTCCAGCTGGAGCACGAGCACGGAATCCCACGCAATCCCTTCGTCAATGCCGGCGCCATTGTGGTGACCGATATCGTGCTTGCCGGCCACCAGCCGCGCGAGGCTATCGGCGAGCTTCTGCGTTTCGTTCGTTACCTCGCAGATGACGATACGATCAGCATTGACGACACGGTGGCGAAATCCGAGCAGGCGACGGGGTTCCGCAATTTTGCGCTCGCCAATTTCATGCGCTCCTTCGGCAATCTGCACCATCCCGTGGAACATACGCTGGGCGTTTATTTCCATCAGTGTGCGCTGTCGATGACCTGCGCGCAGCTGTCGCGGGCCGGCCTCTTCCTTGCCAATCGCGGCCGCAATCCGCTCTCCGGCCACACGGTTGTCTCGGACCGGCGGGCGCGGCGTATCAATGCGCTGATGCTGACCTGCGGCCATTATGACGGATCGGGCGATTTCGCCTATCATGTCGGCCTGCCGGGCAAGAGCGGTGTCGGCGGCGGCATCATGGCGGTGGCGCCGGGCAAGGCGTCGATTGCGGTCTGGTCGCCGGGTCTCAACAAGGTCGGAAACTCGGCGCTCGGGTCACAGGCGCTGGAATTGCTGGCAACGAAAACCGGCTGGTCGGTATTCGGGGCTTGATCTTGCCGGCGGATGGGGGCATTGCCAGCATGAAGAACGGCAGTCGTGCCGGAGCGAGCGGATGATGAACATTCTCACCAGGATCGATGACATCGCGGAGAAGGTCGGGGCAGATCAGGAACCGCCGGAAGAGAGCGGTAACTCGCACCCGCTGTTCGACAACGCGCCGCGCTCGGTCTCGTTCAACAAGCTGCGCAAACGGCTGCTGCGTAATGTGCGCCAGGCCTTTGAAGATTTTGACATGCTGAAGGGCCAGACGCGCTGGCTGGTCGGCCTTTCCGGCGGCAAGGACAGTTACGGTCTTCTGGCGCTGCTGCTCGATCTCAAATGGCGCGGCCTTTTGCCGGTGGAACTGGTCGCCTGCAATCTCGATCAGGGCCAGCCGAATTTTCCAAAGCATGTCCTGCCGGAATATCTGGCGAAGATCGGTGTGCCCCATCGCATCGAATATCGTGACACCTATTCGGTGGTGAAGGAAAAGGTGCCGTCCGGCGGCACCTACTGTTCGCTCTGTTCGCGGCTCAGGCGCGGCAATCTCTACCGCATCGCGCGGGAGGAGGGCTGCGACGCGCTGCTGCTCGGCCATCACCGCGAGGATATTCTCGAAACCTTCTTCATGAACTTCTTCCATGGCGGCCGTCTGGCCGGCATGCCGGCGAAGCTTTTGAATGATGAGGGCGACGTGATGGTCATGCGCCCGCTCGCCTATTGCGCCGAGGAAGATATGGCGAAATTCGCGGCGGCGATGGAATTCCCGATCATTCCCTGCGACCTCTGCGGCTCGCAGGACGGGCTTCAGCGCAATGCCATGAAGGAGATGCTGGCCGACATCGAGCGGCGTATGCCGGGCCGCAAGGACGTGATGCTGAGGGCGCTTGCCCATGTCAATCCGTCGCATCTGCTCGATCCCAAGCTTTTTGATTTTTCGGCGCTTTCTGTCACCGGGGCGTCACCTGAAGAGCGTAGGGAGGCCAACTCCCCCTTATGAAGAAGTGCCCCGCCCGATGACCCTTTCCGACAAAGATATCGATTTTCTTATTTCCACCGTTGCCGCTGCCGGCGCAAATGAAATTCTTCCCCGCTTCCGAAACCTGAGCGCCGGTGCGATCTCCGAAAAGACCTCGGCCGTCGATCTGGTCACCGAGGCCGATGTTCTAGCGGAAAAGGCGATCACCGCTGCTCTCCTTCAGCGATTTCCGAAGGCCCATATCGTCGGCGAAGAGGCCTATGAGACGGACCAATCCGTCATTCCAGCCCTTGCCGATGCGCCGCTTGCCTTCGTGATCGATCCCATCGACGGCACTTTCAATTACGCTTCCGGTTTTCCCGCTTTCGGCACGCTGCTTGCGGTCACCGTCAAGGGCGAGACGGTGGCGGGCATCATCCACGATCCTGTCATGGGCGATACCATCGTTGCCCTGAAAGGCGAGGGCGCGTTTCTCAACCGCAGGAACGGTTCGCAGGCGAAGCTCAGTGTTGCCGATCCCGCGCCATTGTCCGACATGGTCGGCATCTTTTCCTGGGGCCACAGCCATCAGGATCGCCGGCCGGTGATTGCCGCCAATATGGCCAAGATCAAGATGGCACTGTCGCTCAACTGCTCGGCACATGAATATTGGCTCGCCTCGGCCGGCAAGCTGCATTTCATCGGCCATGAAAAGCTGATGCCGTGGGATCATCTCGCCGGCGTGCTCATTCATCAGGAGGCGGGTGGCTACACGGCCCGTTTCGACAATACGCCCTATCGGCCGGGACAAACGGAGGGCGGCATCCTATCCGCCCCCGACAAGGAAAGCTGGAAGATGCTGCGACGGGAAATCGTCGCCTTATAACATCACGCCCAAATAGAAGGATATCGCCCATGGCTCTCGAACTCGACATCGCCTCTCTTGCCAATGCGCTTCAGGAGGCGGCGGCAGTGGAAATCTTACCAAGGTTCCGCAATCTGGGCGAAGGCGATGTACGGATGAAGACCGAGGCGATAGACCTCGTCACCGAGGGCGACGAGGCCGCCGAGCGGTTGATCCGCGCCCGCGTTCAGGAGATCATGCCTGACGCCCTGTTCATCGGTGAAGAGGCGGTGGCGGCGGATGCCTCGCTGCTCGGCAAGCTTGCCGATGCCGATCTGGCTGTGGTGGTCGATCCCATCGACGGCACCTATAATTTCGCTTCCGGCCTGCCGCTCTTCGGCGTGATGATGAGCGTCATTTCCAAGGGCGAGACCGTTGCGGGGCTGATCTTCGACCCCATGGGCAACGACTGGGCGATTGCCGAAAAGGGCTCCGGCGCATGGCTGTGCAGCGCCGATGGTTCGCAGACGCAGATGTCGGTCGTGCCGGCGCCGGAACTGTCGCAGATGGTCGGCATCGCCAATACCGGCTATTTCGAGGTGGAAACACGGCGCAAGATCCTGATGAATCTGGCGGATGTGCGGCTCTTCACCAGCTACCGTTGTGCTGCGCACGAATATCGCCTGTTCTGCGGCGGCCACATGCATTTCCTGATGTACAACAAGCTGATGCCCTGGGACCATCTGGCCGGCACGCTGCTGTCGCAGGAAGCGGGCGCCTATGCGGCGCGCCTCGACGGCTCGCCCTATCTGCCAAGCCATGTGGATGGCGGGCTGCTGCTTGCGCCTGACCAGCAGACATGGGAGCTGCTGCGGGAGAAGATTTTTACGGTTTGAGGTGGCGTGACAAGGTTGCGGCTTGATGGTGGACATCATCTACCTCACCTCTGTCATCCTCGCCCTTGAGGCGAGGATCCACAGGCGGTCGAAGCGATGGATCTTCGGGTCAAGCCCGAGGATGACGCCAAGAGTGGGGAATGGGTGCTGAAACTGGCCGACGCTGAGTGTTACGCCAGCCGTCAATCAAATAAAAAGGGCGCGGAACAGAATTCCGCGCCCTTTTCTTTTTCAACCGGTGTTACCGTGTCGGCTTGTTATGCGCCTGAAACAGCATGCCCTTTTCGCCGATCAGCACGAAGATCAGGCCGATGATGGAGACCACGAAAAAGCCTGCCACCATGGGCAGCGCAGTGCCGTTAAACGCCTGGCCGATGGCCGCACCGATCAGCGAGCCGCCGACGGTTCCCATGAAACCGATAACGGAAGAGGCGGTGCCGGCGACGTGGCCGAGCGGCTCCATGGCGAGCGAGTTGAAGTTCGAGCCGATCCAGCCGAACTGGAACATGGCAAGCGCAAAGAACACGATGAAGATGGCGAACGGCATCGGCTCCGGCCCCAGCACCTGCACCACCAGCCAGACGAAGGTGATGGCGATGAAGCCCAGCAGCGATCCGTGCGACAGCTTGCGCATGCCGAACCGGCCGACCAGCCTGGCGTTGATGAAGGATGAGAAGGCCATGAACAGGGCAACGCCCGCAAAGGCCGCCGCAAACCATGCGCCAAGGCCGTATATGCCCTTGTAGACCTGCTCAGCCGAGTTGATGAAGCCGAACAGCGCGCCGAAGATGAAGGTGCTGGAAAGCGTATAACAGAGCGCGATACGGTTGGTGAGCACGATCTTGAAGCCGCCAAGGATCGAACGAGCCGTGAAAGGCCTGACGTCATCAGGATGCAGGGTTTCCGGCAGGCGGAAATACATCCAGGCCGTCACGATGGCAGCAATTCCGGCCATGAAGGCGAAGATCAGGTGCCAGTTGCCGAAAAAAAGCACGATCTGACCGGTGCCGGGCGCGATGACCGGAACAACCATGAAGACCATCATGATCAGCGACATGACTTCCGCCATCTGGCGGCCGCCATAGATATCGCGCACGATCGAGATGGTGATGACGCGCGTTGCTGCCGAACCGATGCCCTGAATGAAGCGCAGGAACAGCAGGCCCGCAAAGGACGGCACGAAGACGACGGCAACGGCTGAAACGATGTAGATCGCAAGGCCGAAAAGCATTGGCTTGCGACGTCCGAAACGGTCCGAGATCGGTCCGTAGACGAGCTGGGCTATGCCCAAGCCGAGAAGATAGGTGGAGATGACGTACTGGCGATGGTTCTCATTTTCCACGCCCAGCGAGGCGCCGATTTCCTGAAGACCGGGTAGCATGATGTCGATGGCGAGCGCATTCATTGCCATCAGCATGGCTGCCAGCGCAATGAATTCCGTACGCCCCATCGAGCCTGCGCGCGAAGCGGTGGATTGTGAAAGTTCTGTCACAGGATTGCCCCAAAAAGAACGGCAAAGGCGTTGCATGAAGCAACGCCTGGCATAAATTTCTGACAATCAGGGTGGGCCGGATGAACCGGCCGAAATCAGGCCGCGCCGCGGACGCTGATACCCTGTTCTTGGAAGTGGCTCTGCAACTCGCCCGACTGGAACATCTCTCTTACGATGTCACAGCCGCCGACGAATTCGCCCTTGACGTAGAGCTGCGGGATGGTCGGCCAGTTGGAATAGTCCTTGATGCCCTGACGGATGTCCGCATCGGCAAGCACGTTGACGCCCTTGTAGTCGACGCCGAGATAATCGAGGATCTGTACCACCTGGCCGGAAAAACCGCATTGCGGAAATTGCGGGGTGCCCTTCATGAAAAGAACGATGTCGTTGCTCTTCACTTCGCTGTCGATCATGTCGTGAATGCCGCTCATAGGCCTATTCCTTTCACATGCGGTTCAAGGCCGCTGCTTTCTGTTAGCCTCTAAATAACATGTCGCGCCGTGATTTCCACCCGGGGGAGCGTAAAAAATGCGTCTCGATGGCATGGCGTGACGGGGGAAATCCGGCCTGCGGCTTTTTATTTATATCGCTGCCGGCTGCGGGCAGCCGCGGTGCGCTTTTTGCTGACCTGTTTCCGGGCGGGTTTCGGTTTGACGGCGGCCTTGATTGCGGCTTCCAGCACGGAACCGAGGATACCGCCGGCCGCAGAGCGGGTACTTTTCGTCCGGCGCGTGCGGCGTGTCTTGCGGATGCCGGATTTGGTCAGCACTTCGGCGAGAGCGCCTTTGACGACGCCGTTGAGCAATTGATCGACGATGCCAGACAAATTTCCCTCACCGATAAATAAATCATATTTCTGTCGCGTTTTTTACTATACGTGCATCGCCCACTGTATCAAGCGATCCTTTCGGGCGTCTCCAGCCTGAAGGTCTATGCATGCCAGCCGTCAAGTCACGACTTGTTCTTTATTTTCCCGGTTTCGATCCGCTCGATGCGGCCGCCCATCATCTGCGTTACCAGCGGGCGGCGGCGCTCGCCGGCAAAACCTGGGATGTGGATTACACGGTGGGGCCGCTGGAAAATGCGCCCGGGGGCGAGACTTTCACGGTGGAGGCCGCGGCGGGCGACTGGCGGACGCGCTCCGACATTTTCGTTTACGACCATAATGCGGTGATATCGCAATTGCGCGATGCGCCGGTCTGGCGGCAGATCTGGCTGGGCTTCAAGGCCGGGGCGGGCATTGTCAGTGAGGGCGGTGCGGCGCGTTATTTCCGCCATGCCTGGCGTTTTGGCCTGTTCTTCATCTTCCCGTTCCTGCTGATGCTTGTCGGTGGCGCGCTTGCGGCGACTATCGCCCTTTCGCCCTGGCTTTTCGCTTTACCGCTCTGGCTCTTTGCGATCAGCCTTCCCGCCGCCGCCCTGTTTTTCCTAAAGGCTTTCCTGCCGTTTGCGGAGCGGTTTCACACGCTGCATCTTTATGCAGACTGGCGATTCGCGCTTGCGGTCGGCCGTGATGAGCCGATTGCCCGCGACTGGATCGAGGAGAGGGCAGCACTTGTTCTGACGGCGCTGGAGCAGCCTTCGGATGAGGTTCTGGTGGTTTCCCATAGCATGGGCGCCAGCCTTGCGCTTGCCACGATCGGCCGCGTGCTGGAGCAGAAACCGGATGCGCTGGATGGCCGGACACTGTCTTTCGCGACGTTGGGCGGCGCGGCTTTGCAATGCGCGTTCCTGGCGAGCGCTGAACGGCTTCGTCAAAGCGTAGGCATAATAGCGCGTCACGCCGAGGTGACATGGTTCGACATCCAGTGTCTCACCGATCCGATCCATCTTTATCGCTGCAATACGGTTACCCTGACCGGTCATGGCGATGCGCCGCAGCCGAAGATCGTGCCGATCCGCTTCAAGCATTCGCTTTCGCCGGAGCGCTATAAGAAGAACAAGCGCAACTTCCTGCGCATGCACCGGCAATATGTTCTGGGGCCGGATCGCAGATCCGGTTACGATTTTACCCTGCTGACGGCAGGCCCTTTGCCGGCCGCCTCCTTCGCCGATCTGGATTCGCAGACGCCGCCTGTTCTGTAAGCGGCATCCGATCCTTATATCGGACATGAAAAAGGCCCGCGTGAGAGTCTCACGCGGGCCTTTGATTTATTCAGCAGATTTCACGCCCTGCCGCAGATGGGACAGAGACGGATTGTTACCGGAGCCGCTTTCACGGGCGCAATCATTCGGGAGCGGAGGTCTGCAGGGCAAGGGCATGCAGAACGCCGCCCATATTGCCCTTCAGTGCGTCATAAACCATCTGGTGCTGCTGCACGCGGGTCTTGCCCTTGAACGCATCCGCAACGACTTCTGCCGCGTAATGGTCGCCGTCACCGGCCAGATCGCGGATCGTGACCTTTGCCCCGGGAATTCCCGCCTTAATCATGTCTTCAATGTCGCCGGGTTTCATGGGCATGGTGTTTCTCCTTAATTCATTCTGCGGCGAGCAAAGTTTCGCCATCCATGAATTGAGGGAACCACGATTCATAGGCCAAGTGCAATTCTTTAATCTCGACTGCCCGCGCCGTGCCCAGCTTTACGCTCGCACCGCCGGTAACACCTATGACCGGGCAGGAAACGCCCGCTGCCTTCGCCGCTGTCTGCACCTCGTCGAGATCGGCCTTTTTGACCGTCATGACGTAGCGGCCCTGATCTTCACCATAGAAGGTGAGAACCGGATTGTGACCTTCGACCGCGTCGATGGTCGCGCCGATGCCCGACGAGATCGCCATTTCGGCAACCGCAAGCGCGAGACCGCCCGAGGAGCAATCGTGAACGGCGGTGGCAAGACCATCGGTGATCAGGCTGCGAACGAAATCGCCGTTCCTCTTTTCGGCGGCCAGATCGACATGCGGCGCAGGGCCATCGATGCGGCCGTGGACGTCACGCATGTAAACCGACTGGGCGATGTGGGTGCCGAGGCCGGCAGGAGCGCCGACAAGCAGCACCACTTCGTCAGCGGCGGCGAAACGGATGCGCGCCATGCGGCCCCAATCCTTCAGGAGGCCAACGCCGCCGATGGTGGGGGTGGGCAGGATCGCCTGACCGTTGGTTTCGTTATAGAGCGAGACGTTGCCGGAAACGATCGGGAATTCCAGTACCCGGCAGGCTTCGCCGATGCCCTTGATGGCATGAACCAGCTGGCTCATGATCTCGGGCTTTTCCGGGTTGCCGAAGTTCAGGTTGTCGGTGGCCGCGAGCGGCAGAGCGCCGGTTGCGGTGATGTTGCGCCAGCATTCGGCAACGGCCTGCTTGCCGCCTTCGAAGGGATCGGCCTCGACATAACGCGGTGTGACGTCGGAGGAGAAGGCGAGCGCCTTCTTATCATGGCCTTCGACGCGAACCACGCCGGCGTCGCCGCCGGGAAGCTGCAGGGAATTGCCCTGGATCAGCGTGTCATACTGTTCGTAGACCCAGCGGCGCGAGGAGTTGTTGGCCGAACCGACCAGCGATACCAGCGCATCGGCGATATCGGCGGCGGGAACGTCGTTTTCCGAAAGCGGCGCAGGCACCTTGGCAGGCGTCCACGGGCGGTCATATTCCGGAGCCTGATCGCCCAGTTCCTTGATCGGCAGGTTGGCGACCTCCTCGCCATTGTGCAGCACGCGGAAGCGCAGGTCGTCGGTAGTCTTGCCGACGATGGCGAAGTCCAGACCCCACTTGACGAAGATCGCCTTGGCGACTTCTTCCTTGGAAGGTTCGAGAACCATGAGCATGCGCTCCTGGCTTTCCGAGAGCATCATTTCGTAAGCCGTCATGCGCTCTTCGCGCACCGGTACGGCGTTCAAGTCAAGCTCGATGCCGAGATCGCCCTTGGCGCCCATCTCGACGGCCGAGCAGGTGAGGCCGGCGGCGCCCATGTCCTGAATGGCGATGACCGCACCTGTTTTCATCAGCTCAAGGCAGGCTTCCAGCAGGCACTTTTCGGTGAAGGGATCGCCGACCTGAACGGTCGGGCGCTTTTCCTCGATGGATTCGTCGAATTCGGCGGACGCCATGGTCGCACCGCCGACGCCGTCGCGGCCGGTCTTTGCACCGAGATAAACGACCGGCAGGCCAACGCCCTTGGCTTCCGAAAGGAAGATCGCGTTGGACTTGGCAAGGCCGGCGGCAAAGGCGTTAACGAGGATGTTGCCGTTATAACGCGGATCGAATTCCACTTCGCCGCCAACCGTCGGCACGCCGAAGGAATTGCCGTAACCGCCGACACCGGCGACGACGCCGGCCACGAGGTGGCGGGTCTTCGGATGATCCGGCGCGCCGAAACGCAGGGCGTTCATGGCGGCAATCGGGCGCGCTCCCATGGTGAAGACGTCACGCAGGATACCGCCGACGCCGGTCGCCGCACCCTGATAGGGCTCGATATAGGACGGATGGTTGTGGCTTTCCATCTTGAAGACGACGCAGTCGCCATCGTCGATATCCACCACGCCGGCATTTTCACCCGGACCCTGAATGACGCGCGGTCCCTTGGTCGGCAGGGTCTTCAGCCACTTCTTGGAGGACTTGTAGGAGCAGTGCTCGTTCCACATGGCCGAGAAGATGCCAAGCTCGGTAAAGCTAGGCTCCCGTCCGATCAGGTCGAGGATACGCTGGTATTCGTCGGGCTTCAGCCCGTGGGATGCAACGAGTTCCGGGGTGATCTTGATGGAGTTTGAAATCGACATAGGTCTCACGCGGTTCGAGCCGAGGAAAGTTTCCGGTTCTTTAGCGCAAGAGGCTCAAAGGTGCGACAGGAAAATGCGCCGTTTTACCCGCAAAACGCCGCTTTGTTGGCTTCTTCAGAACTTGTATCCGACCATCAGGCCGACGCGGGTGAGCCCGTCATTGGGGCCGTCGCATAGATTGGCGTGGGAGGCGTGTTCGATCTGGGTCGAAATATTCCAGCTGTTGTCGAAGCGATATCCGATGGCGGCATATTCATGGAAAAGCAGGTGGCAACCGAATTCCGCTCCCGTTTCGCCCGGGACGTTTCTCAGTTTGCCATCGTGCCACAGGCCGCCAAAGCCGAGGTCGACGAAAATTTTCGGATTGAGGTCGAAGGTCCAGTTGACGCCGCCATAAACGGTGTTCGCTTCACCCTCTGTGCTGATTTCCGCGCCCAGATGCAGGCGGGGCCGGGCAAGCTTTTCACCAAGTGTGACGGCCGAGGCGCCGGCGAAGGGATCAAAATAGGCGGTGAAGGCCGGGAATACGCCATCTTCGCCGCCGCCATCACGATTTGAGAGTGAAGTGGTAATCCCAAACCGCAATTCATCAAAGACAGCGCCGTCCGCGGCGGTGGCCGGCACTACGCTGAGGAGGAGGTATGCTGCAAACATCGTCGCCAGCAAGAAGAACACCCTGGCATTTTTCAATCCGACTGCTGCCATCGAATCATTCCTCGCTGTGAATTCTGCAAAGGATGGCAGGTTTGGCGGTGCGGTAAATGATCAGTTACTGAATTAGGCAGGGTGTTGCAGGAAAGACTCTGTGCGCCGGTGTTTACGCCACGCTTTCATAGCCGGCGGAGCCGTTATCCAGCAGATGGCGGAGGATGCCGAAGGCATGGGTCAGCTCCTCGCGGGTGGAAGGCCCGGAAAAACTGATGCGAACGCGGTGGAAAACCTTGTCCGTCCGCCCGGCCTTGAATTCGTCTTCGTCATCGATCAGGACCCCTTCCTTCATCGCCGCATTGCGGAAGGTGCCGGAAAGCCAGGGTTCGGGCAGCCTCAGCCACAGGAAGGCGATATCGGGCAGAGAGTTGAAATCCAGCCCGGTAAATACCTGTCTGGCGATTGCCTCGCGTTGATTGATCTCGGTTATACAATCTTTGCGGATATCGTCTGCGTCGCCGCTATTGACGAGGCGTGCATTCAGTTCGGCCAGCATGAAGGGCAGGCCGCCGGTCAGCATCGAGTGGGAAATGCGGATGCGTGAGGAATATTGTGCGGGACAGGCGACCCAGCCGCCGCGCACGCCGGCGGCGACGGATTTCGACAGGCCGCCAACCACAAAGGTGATATCGGGTGCGAACTCGGCGATCAGCGGGATCGCCTCGCGCGTCATCGCGCCATAAAGATTGTCCTCGACGATCCAGACACCATATCGGCGGGCGATGTCCGCAATCGCGCGGCGGCGGTCTTCCGGAAGGGTGGCGCAGGTCGGGTTCTGGCCGGCCGACATCAGAAAGATCATCTTGGGATGCTGCTGGGCGCAGACCCGCTCAAAATCCTCGGGAATGATGCCGTTTTCATCCGCATCGACCAACGTTACCCGTCGTCCTGCAAGGGCGGCGCTACGGCTGATATGGGAATAGGTGACCTGTTCGAAGACGATACGGTCGCCCGGCGCGGTCATCGCCGTTACCACACTCATCACCGCCGCATGGGCGCCGAGCGTCGAGACGATGTTTTCCGGCTGCGGCGACCAGCCATTCTGTGAAAGCCAGCGAGCCCCCGCTTTACACCAGTTATCCGGGAAGGTCCGGGCATAATTGGTGATGTCATAGCCATGCTCGCGCGTCAGCGCCTCTATATGACGAGCGATCACCACGCTCTGGCCGACATCCGGGGCAGCTGTGGTGTTCAGGCGATATTCGCCGGTGGCCTCAATGGCATGCCGGGTGCCGCCGAAGGCTGGGGCAGCCTGTTCCATTGGCGAGGAGGGTGCCGGCGTCTTCCGCTCATTGACATAAGTGCCGCGGCCGACTTCGCCGCTGACGAGGCCTCGCTCGTGGATGAGCGCATAGGCGCGGCTGATTGTGCCGATTGTCACGCCGAGATCGTAAGCAAGATTGCGCTGCGGTGGCAATTTCGAGCCGGCCTGCAGGGTGCCATCGGAAATCGCGCCTTCGATACTGTCGGCGAGGCGCAGGTAAATCGGGCCGTCGCCCTCGGTAATGTCGGGAAGCCAATTTGTCATGGTGACAATTTATGCATTGTATCTGTCGCCAAGTCAATTGTATTTATTGTCTGCATTGAATGACCTTAAACGCACGGAGACAATAGGTGCAATATGCGCAAGATGAATCAATACCTTTCGACAGCGGATACACTCTATCCTGATGGCTACGAACGGGAACGCGTGTTCCGCGATGCCGGCGACATGGTCGCACCGGCGCCCTTTCCGGCCAAGATCGCCCGCACGCTTATTGGTCGTCTGATTGCGGGCATGGCCCGTTGGCAGCAGAAACGACGGGGACGGCTCGCCTTGCGCGAACTGTCGGACGATCTGCTGGAGGATATTGGCGTTACGCGTGATGAAGCCTTGACGGAAGCAGCGAAATCCCGACTCCTTTCCTGGCCGCCGCGGCCGCTTTGATTTTGTCGGAGAGCGGCGCCTTCTTTCCCCGGCGCCAAGCAGCCATTCGGCAGCCCGCCACGCCAATCCCAACCGGCGTTGGCGGGTTTTTTTAGTGGATTGCCGAGGGCCCGTTTCCGCGCTTGTCGATCAGCAGCCCTTGCCGCCGTTCGCCCAGCGTTTGACGTCGGTTGCGATGCGGCCGGACATGGGTTCGTTCATGACAGGGCCGAATGCATCGAGCTTTGCCGGGTTACCTTCGGCCTGAACCACCAGCATGGGGCGCGATTCCGGGCTGTTGCGCGGCACGAGCAGGATGCGCGGACGGCCGGAGAAGGAGTTGAGTTCCGGCGCCAGACGATAGGCCTTGAAGGCCGCGTCGCCCGATTTGAACCAGCAGACATTCGCGCCAAGCGCAATGCGTTCCATGGTCGGCAGGGCCGCGCGGGAGATTGAGGAGGAAGGTTGCGGTTTCGGCTGGCAGGCGGCAAGCGCCACTGCCGCAAGGATCAATCCGGCGGCTTTGCAGGCATCGTGTCGAAAAAGACGGGGCATCAGGTCATCCAGAAGAGAAGCCGAAACATAGCCGGAAACCGGCATCAAAAAAGGCGGGCTTGAAACCCGCCTTGGTCTATCAGGCTGCGATGACGCCCAGCGCCGAAGCGAAGAGGCCGCGGCCGTCATTGCCGCCATGGGCGGCTTCGATCAGGTTTTCTGGATGCGGCATCATGCCGAGGACATTGCCCTTGGTATTGATGACGCCGGCAATGTCGTTCAGCGAACCGTTGGGGTTGGTGCCCTCGGCATAACGGAACACGACCTGATCATTGCCTTCTACGGACTTCAGCTCATCCGCATCAAGGAAGTAGTTGCCATCGTGATGGGCGACTGGGCAGCGCAGGATCTGGCCCTTGTCGTAGGCGCGGGTGAAGTCCGTGTCGTTATTGGCGACTTCGAGCTTCACTTCACGGCAGACGAATTTCAGCGAGGCGTTGCGCATCAAAGCACCCGGCAGCATGCCCGCCTCGACCAGAATCTGGAAGCCGTTGCAGACGCCTAGAACCTTCACGCCCTTTTCCGCTTTTTCGCGAATGGCCTGCATGACCGGCATGCGGGCGGCAATCGCGCCGCAGCGCAGATAGTCGCCGTAGGAGAAGCCGCCCGGAATGACGATCAGGTCGACATCGGGAATATCCGTTTCCGTCTGCCAGATGGTGACGGGCGCCTGACCGGAGATTTTCGTCAGAGCCGCGATCATGTCGCGGTCGCGATTGAGGCCGGGAAGTTGGACGACAGCGGATTTCATGGACGGCGGCTCCTGGAGCTTAGAGAATGGCGATGGCGTAGTTTTCGATGACCGTATTGGCCAGAAGCTTTTCGCACATTGCCTTCAGGTCGGTTTCGGCCTTGGCCTTATCGGCGCCTTCCAGCTCCAGATCGAAGACCTTGCCCTGACGGACATGGCCGACGCCACCGAAACCGAGGCTGCCGAGCGCGCCTTCGATTGCCTTGCCCTGCGGATCGAGAACGCCGTTCTTCAGCGTAACAGTCACCCGTGCCTTGATCACCTGATCTTCTCCTGATTTACCCTACGAGGCCAATATAACTTTACGAGGCCGATACTACTTTACCAGAACGGGGCCGGTGCCGCGGATCGGTTCGTTTTCATTGATGATGCCGAGACGGCGCGCGACCTCGGAATAGGCTTCCACAAGCCCGCCCATATCGCGGCGGAACAGGTCCTTGTCCATCTTTTTCTGGGTCTCGATGTCCCACAGGCGGCAGCTGTCCGGCGAAATCTCGTCGGCGAGGATGATGCGCATCATGTCGCCTTCAAACAGCCGACCGCATTCGATCTTGAAATCGACGAGCTGGATGCCGACGCCGAGAAAGAGACCGGAGAGGAAGTCGTTGACGCGGATGGCGAGCGCCATGATATCGTCGAGCTCGGCAGGGTTGGCCCATCCGAACGCCGTGATGTGCTCTTCGGAGACCATCGGGTCTTCAAGCTCATCCGACTTGTAATAGAATTCGATGATGGAGCGCGGCAGAACCACGCCTTCCTCAATGCCGAGGCGCTTCGACAGCGAGCCGGCGGCGACATTGCGCACGACGACTTCGAGCGGGATCATCTCCACTTCCTTGATCAGCTGCTCGCGCATGTTGAGGCGGCGGATGAAGTGCGTGGGAATGCCGATCTTGTTCAGATGCGTGAAGACATATTCGCAGATACGGTTATTCAGCACGCCCTTGCCGTCGATGACTTCATGCTTCTTCTTGTTGAAGGCGGTCGCATCGTCCTTGAAGAACTGGATAAGCGTGCCTGGCTCCGGACCCTCGTAGAGGATCTTGGCCTTGCCTTCGTAAATACGGCGGCGACGGTTCATAATTGCAGGTCTCTTGGTTGACGCCGATTCTGGTGGCGTTGCGTTTGGTCTTTGAAGCGGTCCCATAAAGGAAAAGCGTGCATTCTACAATGCGGCTCGCATATTTCCCTTCAATTCTTGTGACAGGCCGGGAAACGGCTTTGCCTGAAAAATCGGCTTGCGGAGCCGATAGAGAAGGCGGGGGCCTGCATGGCTGCCACCAATCAGGGCTCGACTGCCTTCAGCCGGCTCAGGAACTGCGCGAAGACCATGCCGCCTTCCGGCCACGGACCATGGCCGGACTCCGCGTTGATGTGGCCGGACATGCCGGCGTCGATCAAAAGCGAGCCCCAGGCGGCGGCGATGTCATCGGCATGTTCATAGGAGCCGAAAGGGTCGTTGCGGCTGGCGATGGTGATCGCCGGGAAAGGCAGCGGGTCGCGCGGGTAAGGCCCGAAGGTCATCAGGTGTTTTGGCCGGATATCGGGATTGGCGACATCGGGCGGCGCGACAAACAGCGCGCCGGACACCTTCTTGCCGATTTCCGGCAAGGCGTGGATCACGGTCGGTACGCCGAGCGAATGGGCGACGAGCACAACGGGCTTGGTGGAAGCGTTGACCTCTTCCACCAGCCGGGCGACCCAGTCTTCCTTCACGGGTTTGGACCATTCGGCCTGCTCGACGCGGCGGGCGGTGGAAAGCTTGCGCTCCCAGCGGCTCTGCCAGTGGTCGGGGCCGGAATTGGTATAACCGGGTACGATCAGGATATCTGCTTCTGAAACTTTCATGCGCCCATATCTGTGTTGTGATGCCGCCGCGATCAAGGCCGCGGCGGCATTAACTTCAGGGAGTTCTCTCAGGCCTCGCCGAAGACACGGGTGAAGATCGTGTCGACGTGTTTGGTGTGGTAGCCGAGGTCGAACTTTTCGCGGATCACCTCTTCGGACAGTGCGGCGCGCACCTCCTCGTCGCCCAGCAGTTCCTCAAGGAAGTCGGCACCCTGTTCCCACACCTTCATGGCGTTGCGCTGCACCAGACGGTAAGCGTCTTCACGGGAGACGCCAGCCTGCGTCAGCGCCAGCAGAACGCGCTGCGAATGCACGAGACCCCGGAACTTGTTCATGTTCTTCAACATGTTGTCCGGGTAGATCACCAGCTTTTCGATGACGCCGGCGAGACGGTTCAGCGCGAAATCCAGCGTGACGGTCGTGTCTGGGCCGATGGCGCGCTCCACAGAGGAGTGGCTGATGTCGCGTTCGTGCCACAGCGCCACGTTTTCCATGGCCGGGACGACCGACATGCGCACCAGACGGGCAAGGCCGGTGAGGTTTTCGGTCAGAACCGGGTTGCGCTTGTGCGGCATGGCCGAGGAACCCTTCTGGCCGGGCGAGAAAAACTCTTCCGCTTCCAGAACTTCGGTGCGCTGCATGTGGCGGATTTCGATGGCGACGTTTTCGATCGACGAGGCGATGACGCCGAGGGTGGCGAAGAACATGGCGTGGCGATCGCGCGGGATGACCTGCGTGGAGACCGGCTCGGGGATGAGGCCGAGCTTTTCGCAGACATGTTCTTCGACGCGCGGGTCGATATTGGCAAAGGTGCCGACGGCACCGGAGATTGCGCCGGTGGCGATTTCCGCACGGGCGTTGACGAGGCGCTCGCGATTGCGGTGCATCTCGGCGTAGAAACGCGCGAAGGTCAGGCCCATGGTGGTCGGTTCGGCATGGATGCCGTGGCTGCGGCCGATGCGCACTGTGTTCTTGTGTTCGAAGGCGCGGGTCTTCAGCGCTGTGAGCACCCGGTCCATGTCAGCGAGCAGCAGATCGGCGGCGCGCACGAGCTGGATGTTGAGCGTGGTGTCAAGCACGTCCGACGAGGTCATGCCCTGATGCACGAAACGGCTGTCGGGGCCGACAAATTCGGCAAGATGGGTGAGGAAGGCGATGACGTCGTGTTTGGTCACGGCCTCGATCTCGTCGATGCGCGCGACATCGAAGGTCGCGCTGCCGCCCTTTTCCCAAATGGTCTGGGCCGCCGATTTCGGGATAACGCCGAGTTCGGCCAGCGCGTCACAGGCATGTGCCTCGATCTCGAACCAGATGCGGAACTTTGTTTCCGGCGACCAGATGGCGACCATTTCCGGCCGGGAGTAACGAGGGATCATGGCAATGACTTTCTTAGTGGAGGAAATTTGCTGCCCGTTTAGCAAAGTGTTCCGCTAATCTCAATCTATCAAGCTGCATGGCTATGCCGCTCGTCGCGCAGGCCGGCAGAGGATTGCGCCAGCGGCCAAGAGCGGAACAATGGAAAAAGGAAAATAAAGCCCAAGACCGAGAATTGCGAATTGATAGACCGCGCCGAGCGACGTGAAGAGTTGTTGGAAAAACCAGATGCGTGAAAAAGCCGGTGCGTGCCATTGCGCATAAAAGATGCGGTATTCGAATGCGAACAATGCTGCCGCAACGGCCAGCGTGAAAAAAACGATGGCGAGACAAGCGGCCGCAAAACGTAATGGCCGGGATGTCGAGGCGGGTAGAAAGCGCAATGCGGCAAGCGCCAATAGCCAGCCGAAAAAGCCACCCACGAAAAAAAGCGTGATGATATCGGCGGCGTGGTCCGTTTCCAGCCTGTTTCGGACATAGAGGCCAATGCCGGCGGAAGCGGTCGAGCAGACGCCCCAGCCAAGCGCGCCGAGCAGAATCAACAGAGTTGGAAGAGCCTTGCCACGGAAGCTCTTCATGCCGCTTTCCATGACAATCCCCCGATGCCTCGTTGTGCCGCATTCAGCCGTGGTGGTTTACGTCCGTCCGGCTTCGGCTGCCGAGCGTAGCAGGGCGACCGTTTTGCGATAGTCATCGACGCCATCGCCTTTGAAGACCGCCGAGCCGGCGACGAGCGCATTGGCGCCGGCGGCGATGATGTCACCTGCTGTCTGCGCTGTCACGCCGCCATCCACCTCCAGTTCGATCGGCCGTTCACCGATCATCGCCTTTGCTACACGAATCTTGTCGAGCATGGCGGGAATGAATTTCTGACCGCCGAAGCCGGGATTGACGCTCATGATCAGCACGAGGTCGACATCATCCAGCACGTTTTCGATGACGGAAAGCGGCGTTGCCGGATTGAGCGTGACGCCGGCCTTCAGGCCAAGTCCGCGAATGGTCTGGAGAGAACGGTGAAGGTGCGGTCCGGCTTCCGCATGCACGGTGATGCTATCGCAGCCCGCCTTGGCGAAGGCTTCGAGATAAGGATCGACGGGCGCAATCATCAGGTGGCAATCGAAGAAGGCATTGCTGTGCGGGCGAAGCGCCTTGATGACGTCAGGGCCAAAGGAGATGTTGGGGACGAAGTGGCCGTCCATGACATCGAGATGAATCCAGTCCGCGCCCGCTTCCGTGACATCGGCGACTTCCTGTCCGAGCTTGGCGAAATTTGCAGCCAGAATGGACGGGGCTATGCGGATGGGCAGGGACATGGGGCAAACTCCTCTCGACGCGTTGCGTAAGCTGCCTTTAACACCAAGTATCCGGGTTTGGAACGGCTGGCATCGCGGTTGCCGGGGGTTTTAAGCTACGTTTCCTCGAAATTTCGGCCGCGCGGGTTTCGCCTATGGTCTTTCCGCCTTGTCCGCCGGTTCGAAGCGCTGGCCGTTCCATCGCTGCAGGCGGTAAGGATTGTCCGAAAGGTCATGCGAGGGGTTGAAGCCGAGCTCGCCGATGACTGTCCTGAACACGGCGCCGCCCGCCAGTATCTCCGGCGCGGGTTTCGACTGCGCCTGCGTGGCTTCCGCAAGGGCGGCAGTCAGTTCCGCAGCCGCATAGGCCGGCAGGACATAACCTTCCGGCTCGATGCCGGCGCCGCGCAGTTCGCCGGCGACGGCCTGGGCCGATGGCAGGGTATCATAGGCCGGGCGGGTGACCGCCAACACATTCGCGGCGAGGGGAACCGGGTTGTTGGCGGCGTTCATGGCGTCGCCGCCCATGATGGTCAAAGGAAGGTTTTCCGACCCGGCATCTCTGGCGATGATGGCCACGTCGTTGCGCTCAGCACCGACGAAGACATGGGAGACGCCAGTGCGCGCCAGTCGGCGCACCAGCGCCACCTGCTGTTCCTGATTGGGTCGCATCGTGTCGGCAAAGGTGGGTTTGAGACCGTTTTCCTCGAGCGAAGAGCGGATGCGGTCGACCAGCTCGCGGCTGTAGATCGTGCCGTCATCCACAAGCCCGATGGAATGTCCCTTCCAGTTGCGCAGCATGATCTCCGCGATCCTGTCCGATTCGGCCCTGTCGGACGGGGCGAGACGAAATAGCGGCCAGCCGTATTTCAGGGCGTCTTCCATCAGGATCGGTGCGCGGCTGGAAAGCGTGATGGCGGGTATGGCGGCCGCCTTCAAGGGCGGCAGAACGCCCTGAAGCGTTTCCGTGCATAAAAACCCAATCGCGGTGCTGACCTTGGCGGCTACAAGGCCGTCGGCAATAGCGCCGCCGCTGCCGTCTTCGCAGCTTTCATGGATTTCGACGACATCAAGGCCGAGCTTGGCGGCCGCCGCTTTCGCCCCCTGCCGTATCTGCTGTCCCAGAAGTTCGTAAGGACCGCTTTGGGGAGCAACGATGCCAATCGATGCCGCGCTTGCTGAGCCCGCAAGGGCAAAACCGGCGATGATCGTTAGCAGGCGAAGTGAAAGCATGACGCGATGGAAATCCTGTTGTCTCGGCTTGATGTTTATCGGCAACAACCGGTTTTCCAAAGGAAAAATATGCGCTTCACGGTCATTCCCGGAAAACTATCACATTGTACGCGCGTCGCGCCCTGCCACCAATAATCAACCTGTCGATCTTTTATTGCCTTCGGCGTCCGCTCGTTTCGAACGCAGTTCCTCCGCAAGGCTTTGCTCCACCCAGGGCAACTGCGACATCAGATCGTTCCATTCGAAAGAGGGGCCGGCGCGGCTCGTCAGATTGTTATGCCATCTCGTCAGCTCCGCGAAGCGCTGATCGTCGGTTATCCTGACTTGCTGGTCACGATAAACTTTGTTTATCAGCCTCCCGAGCGGATTGATCAGATCGACCAGAAGCTGATGTGAGCCATGCTCCGTGTTTGTTGATTGCCCGGTCTCGAACATATCGCCTTGCCCCGTGACAAGCCAGGATATGTTGACGCCGAATTCACGGTGATAGGCGCAAAGCAGTTCGGCGTCGGGCACGCGTTCGCCCCGCTCATAATGAGCCAGTCCGCTTTTACTGATCGAAAGCCGGCTCGCAAAGACATTCCGGTCATCGATATCGAAAGCTGCCCTCACAGCTCTGAGGCGTCTTCCAAGGTCTGTCTTGGACTCGACTTCTTTCCTAGCCAAATTCTCTCAAATTAAATCACAAATGGAGTTTACAAAAATCCAAATGTGATTTAATCCTCTCTGTGTTCGTATATCACCAGTTTGAAGGGCGTCTGCCGGGACGCACCTGTTTTAGAAGGTTATTTAGCACTGTGTTAAAGGTATCAGCAAGATAGGCGCATGCTTCGTGCTCCCTGCACTGACCCACATATCGCGCCATAGATGCTTCATGACTCCTCAGCGGTCTTGAAGGCGATGCGATTTTGAGGGGGGCGATGACAATATTTGAATATATAGATTTCCAAAAAGGCGGTCACGATGTGCGTTGAGAGACCGAAGCAAATTCTCAAGGTGCCCGGTATGATCGTCAAGGGCCTTGCGGTGCTCGTTTTGTGCCCATTCATATTGTTGTTCGCGATAATCATGATGGCAATGGTGGCGATCTCTCCTGAGATAAAGCCGCGAGAAGAAAGGCGTGACTGATCAGGTTTTCTGTCGCGAAGGAGGGGTGGCCGCGCACTAATATGAATGTGTCGTCATCGGAAAATATGGAGAAAATTGCAAAAGCATTCGTACTTTACTTTACGCGCAGGCGTCATTTGCTGGTTTTAGTCGTCTCTATCGTCATGTGGGGGATTATCATTTTTTTTGCCCGATTCATCATGTCGCCGTATTAGGTGCAGCAAGGCCTGCGCTTAGTATGATTATTGCATCCTGAAATGCCCACTCAACAGCAGAAAATCGCCTGAAGTCTGGTCGTGGATTTCAGCGTGAACCTTCATGTTTTAGTCACCTATAGAAATATCAAGTTTTAGTTGTTCTGCGTCTTGCAAACCGAAGCAGCCATAGTCGTTAATTTTCCCTGGATCATCCTCGATTTACTCTGATTGCTACAGGAATAAACTCTGTGCGGAGGAGCGACCGTTTTACTTTATAAAACTATCATATTTGTGGAGTAGATATGAAATTTAGAACCTGTGCATCTTGGTTGTGCCTTTTATAGTGCAGCCCACAAAAATGCACATTTTGTTCTCATTTCCGTAAATATCTGATATATATTAGAAATATATAAAGCTTCACCTCATTGGCAGGTTTGTTTTTCCGGTTTTTTCGCAATTGCGAGAAGATTTGCTTGACGCAAAGTAAATGATTAGCTTAAATGTAATTGTTTCAGGGGACGACTGAAATTGGCCTTAACCGGCCTCGGAAAGTGTTCCGATTGTAAGCACTGCCAGACTATATTGCTTCATATATTGTATTTTTTTCATTACGTATAAACCGCTTCAGGAAACTGGGGCGGTTTTTTATGTGGGGCTAAATTCAGCAATTTTAAATTGAATTCGGAAAGCCTTACGCCAAGGCGTGCTTCCGTCTGCCGTTTGTTGAAAAAATATAGCGCGGAGACGGCGATACCGGCTCTCGCGCGTCATTCGCGCGGCTGTTTGACGATGCGCTTTGACTGGCCTCGCCCAACAGGCGGCGGGTTCAGTTTTCTGGCTGGCCTTTTTTCAGGGCGGCCAGGGCGTCCCTGGCGAAGGCGGAGATGGGTTCGGGAAGCTTATCCGGATCGAACCAGCCGATGGCGGAAAGCTTGTCGGGTTCGGTCAGTGCCGGCTCACCCTGTGCATCGCGGGTGACGAAGATCAGCGAAACCCAATGGTGACGGTCTTCCGTATCGATGAATTCGCTATGGCAGAGGAATTCGACGTCACCGATCTTGAGCCCGGTTTCTTCTTCGGCTTCCCGACGTGCCGCGGCGAGGGATGTTTCAAGGTGATCGACCTTGCCGCCCGGAATGTTCCAGTATCCGGCTTCCGGCGCCTTCAAGCGCCGGCATAAAAGTATGCGTTCGTCACGCAATATGACAAGGCCGACGCCGACGCCCGGAAAATCAAGGCCGGGCCTGGTGGTCGATGTCATGCTGCCCATTCCCGCGGTCAGCCCTTGGCGTTGGCGACAATCAGCATGAAAGCGGGGATGTCGTCGCCGAAACCAACCGGTGTCGGGCCATCGTCGTGGTCGCGATAATGGCGGCGGCGGTCGCGGTTGTCGTCATTGGCGTGCAACGGGTTGCGGCTGTTGCGGTCGGAATTGCGCGGGGTCTTTTCCGATTTACGTTCTGCTCTCACCTTGTCGTCTCCATGAGCCGCGACATCAGCGTCCGCAGCGGATTGTGCACCCTGATTGATGTTGTCGACCGGCGCTGCGTCGCGACGGTTGCGGTCGCGGCCCCTGCCGCCCCGTTCCTTGCCCCGGCGGCCGGAGTTGCTTTCAAAGCTTTCCATCGGCGCGGGAAGGGTGGAGAGGTCACCGTTCTGCCACTCGATCTTTTCGCCGATCAGCTTTTCGATCGCGTCGAGATATTTGGTGTCGTTTCTGGTGACGATGGTGAAGGCCTTGCCCGAGCGGCCGGCGCGACCGGTGCGGCCGATGCGGTGGACATAGTCTTCCGAATGAATGGGAATATCGAAGTTGAAGACGTGGCTGACATCGGGGATGTCGAGGCCGCGTGCGGCGACGTCAGAGGCGACGAGCAGCTTCAGGTTGCCGTCCTTGAAGCTCTGCAGCATCGTGGTGCGCGAACGCTGGTCCATGTCGCCATGCAGCGCGCCGACGGAAAAGCCGTGACGGTCGAGCGAGCGGAACAGGTCGGCCACATCCTTCTTGCGGTTGCAGAAGATGATGGCGTTCTTCAGTTCGGCTTCTTCGGCGCGGACGAGATCGCGCAGCACGGCGCGCTTTTCATAGTCCTTGTTATGCGCGGCGACGATGCGCTGGGCAACGGTCTTTGCCGTTGAGGAGGGCTTGGCAACCTCGACACGGACGGGGTTCTGCAGGAAGCGATCAGCCAGCTTCTGGATTTCCGGCGGCATGGTGGCCGAAAAGAACAGCGTCTGCCGGGTAAACGGGATCATCTTGGCGATGCGCTCGATATCGGGAATGAAGCCCATGTCCAGCATGCGGTCGGCTTCATCGATGACGAGGATTTCCACGCCGGTCATCAAAAGCTTGCCGCGTTCGCAATGGTCGAGAAGACGGCCGGGGGTGCAGATGAGAACATCGGCGCCGCGCTCAAGCTTGCGGTCCTGATCTTCGAAAGACACACCGCCGATGAGAAGGGCGACGTTCAGCTTGTGATTCTTGCCGTATTTCTCGAAATTCTCCGCCACCTGTGCTGCAAGCTCACGGGTCGGCTCGAGGATCAGCGTGCGCGGCATTCTTGCGCGGGCGCGGCCCTTCTCGAGCAGGGTAAGCATCGGCAGAACGAAGGACGCGGTTTTGCCCGTGCCGGTCTGTGCGATACCGCAGATATCACGCTTTTCCAGCGCCGGCGGAATGGCGCCAGCCTGAATGGGTGTCGGCGTCGTGTAGCCGGCATCTGCAATAGCGGAAAGAACTTTTTGGCTCAGGCCAAGATCAGAGAATGTTGTCAAAGGAAGAACTTTTTCCGTTCTGGTTCGGTACGATATACCTGCGTGCGCTCTGGCACTTGCAAAGACTTGGCGCGGGGATAGGCCCAAATTGCCGGAAAGTCAAGGAAACAACGGGAAAAGCACGCGAAACGTGATGCCTCGGGCGGGGCTTTTAAGCCTTGGGCGCATATTTGTGCGGTTTATCGTTAAAATAGCAAAAGAAGCGTTAAAATCGGGCTGCTATTTCAGGTAGGTTTTGAGTTCCGTTCCCGCGATCAGGAACCGCATGGGATCAACGGGCACATCGTTGCGGCGTACCTCATAATGTACATGCGGACCGGTGGAGCGGCCGGTGCTGCCGGCGCGGCCGATGATATCGCCGGTTTCGACCCTGTCGCCGACTTTCACCAGAATTGCGGAAAGATGGCCGAATCGCGTCGAGACGCCCTGGCCGTGATCGATCTCGACCATATTACCATAGCCGCCGGAATTTTCCGCCACCGTCACCTTGCCCGCGCCGGTGGATTTGACGTCAGCGCCGGTTTCTGCACGAAAATCGATGCCGGTATGAAGGGCCGGGCGGCCGAGAAACGGATCCATCCTGTTGCCGAATCGGCTGGTGATCGCCCGGCCGGGGGCCGGGTTGCCGAAGGGCAGGTTGGTCGCGGTTTCCTTGACGATGTCGAGCCGGTTCAGCGCATTGTCGAGATTGGTAAGCGACAGGTTGAAAGGATCGGTTTCGCCGCGCTCGGGATCCGCATAGGGGCCGCCAATGTCGTCGTTGCCGTTTTCTTCGATTTTCAGGCCTGCCTGCCGGATGATGTCCTGCATCGCATTCGCCTTGTCCTCGGCGTCGCTGGTCAGTCTGGCGATGCGCGATATCTGCTGGTGTTCGATATCCTTCAGCGACAGCGTCACCTTGGAAAACACCCGGTCGGCCCGGTCGGATGGCGTTTCGCCGGCTTCCGGCACATAGGCGGCGTGTCTGTCGGATGTGGCCGGCTTTTCCGCCTGCGGCCTGCGTGGGGTCATCAGCTTTTCGATGGCCGAGAGGCCGCCGGAGAGGTCGGCGCGTTTTTCCGGCGCCATGGCGTTCGAAAGAGACGAGGGCGCGATAGGGGAGGCGGCAATGCCGGAATTTTCGGCGCGCTCAAGCAATTCGCTCATGCGACCGTGCCGCGAGGCCAGCGCCGCCTGCTGCTCCAGCAGCTTTTCCACTTTCTTTTCAACAACCTGCTGATCGAGCAATTGCCGGGAGGTGACACGGTCCACCTGGGCTCTGAGCGCCGCGATGCGGTCTTCATAGTCGTTTTGCATGCGGGTCTGGCGCGCCATGGTCGCGCCGATCAGGTCGTCACGCAAAATGAGATAGCCTGTGGCGCCGAGATATCCGAGCGAAAAAAGCCCGATCGCGCAGCCGGCAAGCGCCGCCATCCACGGCCGAATGGTCATGTGCCGCACGCTTTCGCCGCGCGCGAGAATGAGCACGTGGGGCTCACGCTTTTTGCCGAATACCCGGTTTTCCGCCGTATCAGTCACAATCTCTCTCCGGACTGGCCGATTTCTTAACGGAAATCATAATTCGTTAAGGTTAACGAAGTTTTGCCGGAGAGGTTTTAGCCGTGTCGGCTATCGGCTGACGGATGTCAGCGAGCGGTAAAAGGATGGCGTCAGGCCGGCCTCGGCGCGGGCGAGGTCGTTGAAAGGCGGTTTCAGGGGGCCGCGGAAATTGGCGCGGACCAGTTGCCTGAAGGTTGCCGCCGGGTCCTTCTTTTCACGCGCGCACAAGAAACGGAACCATTTCGCGCCGATGGCGACGTGGCCCTTCTCGTCATTGTAGATCACGTCAAGAACCGCAGCGCTTTCTAGATCGCCGGTCTCGCGCATCTTGGCCTGCAGGGAAGGGGTGACATCAAGCCCACGCGCCTCCAGGATGAGCGGCACGACCGCAAGCCGCGCGGTCAGATCGTTGCGGGTGGAATGCGCAGCCTGCCACAGCCCGTCATGGGCGGGCAAGTCACCATAATCGGCCCCGAGGCTTCGTAACCGGTCCCGAACCAGCCGGAAGTGCTTTGCTTCCTCGAAGGCGACCTGCATCCAGCCGTCGAAAAAGGAGTGCGGCACCGGCTCGCCGGCATAACGGGCGACGATATCGAGCGCGAGATCGACGGCATTGAGTTCGATATGGGCGATGGCGTGCAAGAGGGCGATGCGACCCTTGACGCTGTGCAGCGAACGGCGCTCCACCGCGGTCGGTGGAACGAGTTCCGGCTTCGCAGGCCTTCCCGGTCGCTCGGGCAAGGGCGGATCGAGCGGGGAGCGCAATGACAGCCGGCGCTCGAACCAGCGCGTTGCCGTTTCCTGCGCGAGTTCGGTTTTTCGGTCGAGATCGGCGCTCGCGATCGCATCCGTCGCGCCGCCTCGCAGCGAGATGATTTTGAAGGGGGGCGTCACGATGAAGTGATCCCTCAGAGCTTTTTTGCAGCCTCGAGAACGGCCTGTGCATGGCCCGCGACCTTCACCTTGTTCCAGATTTCCGCGATTTTTCCATCCGGAGCCACAAGGAAAGTGGTGCGTTCGACACCCATGTATTTTTTCCCATACATGCTTTTTTCCTTCCAGACGCCGTAGGCCTCCAGAACCTTCCTCTCCTCGTCGGAAGCGAGCATGACGGAAAGGGAATGTTTTGCCGCGAACTTGTCATGGCTTTTGACGCTGTCGGGCGAAATGCCGATAACGACGGCGTTGGCGGCCTCGAATTCGCCGCCCAGCGCGCTGAAGTCGATGGCTTCTGCGGTGCAGCCGGAAGTATCGTCCTTCGGGTAGAAATAAAGAATGACCGCCTTGCCTTGCAGTTTCGACAATGTCACCGTCCCTTCACCGTTACGGGGCAAGGTGAAGTCGGGGGCGGGGCTGCCAATCGTCAAGTCTGTCATATTCTACCTTTCTTTCGCCGGGATGTTGAGGGAAAGTCGCCACATTCGATATATAGCGAAACCGCGCGTCGTCCAGTGTTGCGGCGAAACAAAAGCTACTTAGAGGCAAACACGGGCGTATGGCTGAAATAAGGGGTGAAAAGGTTACGTTCGGCAAGCGCGATATGGTTGCGCTGCACGAGCTTCCTTCGGCTCAGGCCGAAGACCCGATCATCGTGCATTGCCCGCCGCCGCGCTCCATGGCGCGCGCTTTCTGCAAGATTTTTGCGGCCCTTTTCGTGCTGGCTTTCCTGTCCATCGGCGGCATCATCCTGTCGGTCGAGACCGGTTCCATCGATAATACGCTTTCGAGCCAGGCGCAGCAGGCGCTGGAAAAGGCACTCGGTCCCCATTACAGCGCGCGGATAGGCTCCTCGGCGATCCGGTTTTCCACCGGGCTGAGGCTGGCGCTGGTGGCCGAGGACGTGGATATCATCGAGAAGGAATCCGGCCAGCATCTGAGCCGGGCGCGGGCGATTGGCATGGTGCTCGACCCGCTTGCGCTTCTGGCCGGCCATGTGTCGGTGCAGAGCCTCGAGGCCGACGGGATGGAACTCGATACGGCGCTTTTGCCGAAAGGCAACGGTTTCGATCTCGCCAGCATCAAGCTCGACGCCGTGCCGCAACAATTGCAGATGGCGTTCGGGCAACTCGACAAGCTTGCCCAGGCGTTTCTCAGCAGCGGCACCGAGGAAATCGATATTTCCAGCGTTTCGGTTCACCTGCCGCCCAGCGAACAGGGCAAGCCGCGCACCATCGAGGTGCGGGAACTGTCGCTGACACCGGATCAGCAGGGCGGATATACGCTTGATGGAGAAACCCTGTTTAACGGGGAAATCGCCAGCGTGTCGCTCAGAACCTCCGGCGCTGGCGGCGTGATCGACGGTTTTGACGCCCGCATCGATGGTTTCGACATCGGCCCGTTCCTGGAAAAATTCGATCCGGAAGGAAATCTCCATGAGGGCCTGAACGTCAAGACCGGCGTGAATATTGTTGCCCGGCGCGCGATGGCAGCGCAGGAGCCGCGGCTGGAGGTTTCGGTCGGTCTCGGCAATGGAACGTTGATGATTGGCGGCGAGGCGCAGCCCTTCACAACTGGAACCGTGCATGCGCGTTATGATTTTGCAAAAAACAGCGTGGTCATCGACAATTCGCGGTTGGAACTCGGGCGGACGATTATTCCCGTCAGCGGTGAAATCAGCGATACGGAAGAGGGTTTCGGCCTTTCACTGAGAGTAGACAACGGCGTCGCTTCCTCCGAAGCCTCGGGTGAAGCACCCGTTTCTTTCAACCTGAAAGCGGACGGTCATTTTACAACGGCCGCGAAGCAGCTCGACGTTCCCTCGCTTTACGTCAGCGGCCCGCTCGGAGATATGGCGGGGTCGCTGAAAATCCGGTTTGGCGAGGGGTCGCCGGAAATCAGCTTTGGCGGCCAGATTCCGAAGATGGAGGCGACGGCCGTCAAGCAGCTTTGGCCGTTCTGGATGGCGCACAAGCCGCGCGACTGGGTGGTCTCCAATCTTTACGGCGGCACCGTCACCAATGGGTCAATCGCAATCTTCATCCCGCAGGGACGGATGTGCGGCCCCGGCTGCCCGCTGGTGCTTGGCGAAAGCGAAATGCAAATCCGCTTCGACATCGACGAGACGCGCCTCAACACGACGGGCGACATTCCACCGCTGCGGGATGTCGATGCGCATTTCGACCTCGTCGGCGGCAAGATGGTCGTCGATATCAAGGAGGGTACATCCTATTTCCCCTCCAACCGGACGCTTTCGCTGGAGAACAGCCGCTTTCTCATTTCAGATGTGTATGAGAAGCCGCTGCTCGGAAATCTTGAACTGAACGTGTCCGGTGCGGCCGATGCCGTGGCGGAGCTTGCGACGCTCAAGCCCATCAATGCGCTCAAGGATACGCAGTTCAAGCCAGAGGATTTCACCGGCGACGTCAAGGTCAGTGCGAAGCTGACCGTTGGCATGCTCTCCAGCCAGAACCCGCCCCCGCCGGTGTGGACGGCCGATCTCGACCTGAAGAACCTGGCGCTGACCAAGCCCTTCGCCGGCCACAAGGTGACCGCGCTTGATGGTTTCATGTCGCTGAACGACCACCAGCTCAAACTGGAGGGCAAGGGTCGGGTGGACGATGTGCCGATGGACATCGTGATGACGGAGCCGGTGCGCAAGAACAGCGATATCGCGCCGACGCTGTCGTTGAAGGCTAGCCTGAACGAAACGCAGGTTGCCAAGCTCGCTCCGGAACTCTCCACGGTTCTTGGCGGCACAACGGCAATTGAAATCGACGGCGCCGACCCGAAACGCCAGGATATCCGGCTCGATCTGACCAAGGCGTCGATCATTCTGCCCGGGCTCGGCTGGAGCAAGGGCATCGGCATTCCCGCCAGCGCCGCCTTCACCATGGAAACGGGAGACGGGCGCACAACGATCAGCGACTTCTCGCTCGATGGCGACGGCTTCGGCGCCGCCGGCGATATCGCCTTTAGCAAGAACGGGCTGATTTCGGCCGATCTCAGCCGCGTGCAGCTCTCGCCCTCGGATAATTACGCCGTTTCGGTCGCCGCTTCGAAGAACGGCTATATCATCAATGCCTCGGGAAAATCCGCCGATCTCAGGCCTTTCCTCTCGAAGCTTCGCAGCTCTTCCGGTGGCGGCGACGGAACGTCACGTGCGCAGCCATCCCTTGCCATCAAGACGCAATTCGACAAGGTCTACGGGTTCAACGACGAAATTCTTGCCAATGTCAGTTCCGATGTCAGCGTGCGGGACGGCAAGGTCCGCTCCATCGATTTCCGTGGCGTCACGGGCAACGGCCAGGCGGTCGTGGCGCAGACCGTCAATCGCGGGGCGACGGGAACCGTGACGCTGACCAGCAGCGACGCGGGGTCGCTCGCCCGTTTCGCCAATATCTACAGCCGCATTCGCGGCGGCCTTCTCAACCTTGCGCTGACGACCTCCAATGGCAGCGACTGGAGCGGATCGCTCGACCTGCGCAATTTTGCCGTCGTCAACGAAGCCAAGCTTCAGGACATCGTCGCCACGCCGACGGGCGAGGACGGCAGGAGCCTCAACAATGCGGTGCGCCGCAATATCGACGTGAGCTCGGAAAAGTTCCAGCGCGGGTTTGCCCGGCTCGTTTATGTCAACGGTTCGGTGGCGGTGGAAAACGGCGTCGTGCGCGGCGAGCAGATCGGCGCAACCTTCCAGGGGTTGCTGAAGGATCAGAATGGCCGCATGGAGATGACCGGCACCTTCATGCCCGCCTATGGGCTGAACCGGCTGTTCGGCGAGTTGCCCTTCATCGGCATCTTCCTCGGCAACGGCCGCGACCGCGGCCTGCTCGGCATCACCTTCAAGCTTTCCGGCCAGACGGACCAGCCGAAGCTGACGATCAATCCGCTGTCGCTGATTGCACCGGGCGTCTTCCGGCAAATCTTCGAGTTCCAATAAAAAGGGCCGCTTTCGCGGCCCTCAGACCGCTGACAAACCCGTCGATATTTTCGGCGGGTTTTTTCTTTTTCGGGATGATGACGTTTTGTTGTCGTCTTTTGCGGGTGAACGGGAGATAAGATGAGCCTCGTTTCCTCATCCCCAGGCGGGTTTGGGTGCTTTCGTGAGCGCCATCGCTATTTTCTTGATGTTCTGGGCGCTCGCGGCGAGCAGGCACTGCCATCTAACCTTGATCAAGCCGCGGAAGCGGGCATAGCGGTGCCCGTGAAGCTGCTTGGCATCGGCGAAGGAGCGCTCCACCGTTTCCTTGCGCCGCTTGTAGATCGCCTTGCCCCACGCCGTCTTTCGATGAACATCCGTGCGTTCGCGTGCATCTTGCCAGACATGCCGGGTGATGGTTCGTATCGAGCCGGCATTGGACGTGCAGGAGGCAAGAAGCGGGCAGTCACGGCAGATGGAGGGGTCTGAGCGATAGTGCCTGTAACCGCTGCGGTCGGTCGTCGCATAGGTCAACAGTTGTCCTTCAGGGCAGCGGTAGCCATCGGTCTCTGGTTCGTAGACGAACTTCGACTTGCGCATCATCCCGTCTTTGGGCGGGGTCGGGTTGCGATAGCCGGTCACGCCGAGGATATCTCTGTCCTCCAGACCCTTGGCAATGCCTGCCGTGGCATAGCCTGCGTCCAGCCCGACCGCCCCGACATGCAAGTCGAAGCGTTGGCGCTGCCGGTCGAGCCGCTCCAGGTAGACGATACTGTCATGCACATTGGCCGGCGTTACATGCGTATCGGTGATGATCGCATGGCGGCCGTCGACAGTACGGTGATCGAGATAGAAGAAGCCCTTGGGCTTGCCGTCGCGCACCATATAACCGCTATCGGGATCGGTACGGCTGACCTTCGTTTCCTTCACCTCCGGCTCGCGCTGTTTCTCCCTCAACGGCTTCTGCCCATGGGATATGCGCTCCGCCTCGATCGCTCGATCCAGATCGGCCCAATAATCGGCCCGCGACTTCTGGAGCATGGCCAGATCGTATTTGCCCTTGTTGGCATTGGCCTTCAGATGGGTCGAATCCGTATAGAGCACGGTCCCATCCACCAGACCGTGCTTGATCGCCTGCTCCACGATGGCATCGAAGATATCCTGGGCAACCTCCGTCCCGTTGAAGCGACGGCGGCGGTTCTGCGACAGCGTCGAGGCATCGAAGACAGGATCGGTCAGCTTCAGGCGCAGAAACCAGCGATAGGCGACGTTCACCTCGATCTCGCGCATCAACTGCCGCTCCGAGCGAACACCGAACAGGTAGCCGATGAACAGCGCCTTGAACATGCGTGTGGGATCGAGCGGCGGACGGCCGTTGTCGGCACAGTAAAGACCGGCAACACGATCATGGATAAATGAGAAGTCGATCACCGCGTCGATCTTGCGAAGCAGGTGATCTTTCGGGACCAG